>NZ_CP010796.1:0-600000 GCF_001483965.1 Carnobacterium sp. CP1 | reverse complement strand
TAATTTGCTAGTCAATGGTGCAACAGGAATCTCAGCAGGATATGCAACCGATATCCCTCCGCATAACTTAAGTGAAGTCATTGATGCAACGATGCACTTAATAGATCATCCGAATGCAAAGGTATCTGACTTAATGGTTTACTTAAAAGGACCAGATTTCCCTACAGGCGGTATTTTGCAAGGGCTAAGCGGGATTAAAAAAGCTTATGAAACCGGAAAAGGAAAAGTCGTTGTCCGTTCAAAAACGCGTATTGAAGATTTAAGAGGCGGAAAACAACAAATTGTTATCAACGAAATTCCTTATGAAGTCAATAAAGCTGTATTAGTCCGGAAAATGGATGAAATCCGGATCAACAAACGAGTGGATGGTATTGCTGAGGTTCGAGACGAATCGGATCGTACCGGATTACAAATCGTTGTAGAATTGAAAAAAGAAGCGAACGCTAACGGAATATTAACTTACCTATTGAAAAACACCGATTTACAAGTTTCATATAATTTTAATATGGTAGCTATTGACCAAAAACGACCGAAACAAGTAGGCATTTCTCGGATGCTAGAAGCGTATCTTGAACACCAACGGGAAATCATTACACGACGCACCAATTTTAATCTAAGAAAAGCTGAAAGCAGATCTCATATCGTCGTCGGTTTGATCAAAGCACTTTCTATTTTAGATCAAGTTATCAGTGCGATTCGAAACAGTAAGGATAAGAAGAATGCAAAAGATAATATCATTGAGCAATTTGACTTTACTGAAGCACAAGCCGAGGCAATTGTTTCTTTGCAACTGTACCGATTGACCAATACGGATATTACAGCGCTGGAAAGTGAAGCAGATGCTTTGAGCAAAGCCATTGCTTCTTTCAAAAAAATATTAACGAGTCCAGCTGAGATGAGACGCGTGATGAAACAAGAGTTAGCTGAGATTAAGAAAAAGTATGGCAGCCCGCGTCGGACAGTCATTGAGAATGAAATTGAAGAGTTAAAAGTGGAGACGGAAGTGCTTGTAGCTCAAGAAGAAGTGATTGTTTCCGTGACAAAAGAAGGGTATATCAAGCGAACCAGCTTGCGTTCCTATGGAGCTTCGAAACCTGAAGAAATTGGAATGCGTGAAGGTGATTATCCAATTTTCATTGAACAGATGAATACATTAAACCATCTCCTGCTTTTCACTACTAAAGGGAATATCATTTACCGGCCAGTTCATGAATTGACAGAATTAAGATGGAAAGATATCGGAGAACACCTCTCTCAAAATATCACCTTTGAGACAGACGAAATGGTTCTTAAGGCATTTGCCTTAAAAGACTTTAATCCGTCTGCGACCTTTACCTTGATAAGCGAAGAAGGGTTTATTAAACAAACGAGCGCAGCAGATTTCGTGGTTGGCCGCAGTTATCGAACAAAATCGTTCGTAGCTATGAAGCTGAAAACAGATTCAGATGCTATCGTTAATGTCATTTACACTGAAGATCAAACAGGACAAGATGTCTTTTTAGTTACTCATCGTGGTTTTGGCTTACGCTACCCACTGGCTGAGGTTCCGATAGTCGGAGCGAAAGCAGGAGGAGTAAAATCCATCAATCTTAAAGATGGCGATTATGTTGTTAACGGGATATTATTTGAAGCGGAAGCCCCTAAGACAGAAGTCATTCTTGTTACTCAACGTGGTTCTGTTAAGAAAATGAATATCCATGATTTTGATTCATTAGGACGAGCCAAACGTGGCTTATTGGTATTGAGAGAATTGAAAAACAATCCTCATCGAGTTGCCTTTTTATTAGATGGTGAAAAAAATCAGGAATACATTATTTTAACTGAAAAAGATAACGCGTTCGATTTATCTAGTACGAGTTATCAAATTAGCGATCGCTATTCAAATGGTTCATTTATTTTGGATGAAGCTACCGATGGAGCACCTGTTGATGTACACAAAAAAGTTGTCTATGAAATAAAAGAATAGAAAAAAAGAGTGCGAAGAGATTCGCACTCTTTTTTTGTACTACAACGAGCGGATAAAAGTCGCGTATACTAGTACAGAAGTATTTAGAAAATATTTTTGTGAAATAACCAACATAAACAAATAAACCATCTGCAGTTTAATGAACGTTTATTCTAAAGGAAATTTAAACAAAAATATGTTTTAATTATAAAATACTATGGAATATAGCGTTAATAAGATTGTTTTATTTTTAACTTGTGTTATACTGAGCATGTAAAAGCTGTTACATAAATATTTTAATTTATAAGGAGGTTCACTTATAATGGAACAATGGCAAGGGTTTAAAGGGAAAGTATGGAAAGAAGAAATTGACGTACGTGAGTTTATACAACAAAACTATCAGCCTTATGACGGTACTGACGAATTTTTAGAGGGTTCTACTGAGGCTACCGCTGCATTATGGAAACAGGTGATGGAATTAAACAAAGCTGAACGCGAAGCAGGCGGGGTATTGGACATGGATACTAAGGTGGTTTCCACGATCACTTCTCATGCTGCAGGCTATTTGAATAAAGAATTTGAAAAAATAACTGGATTTCAAACTGAAAAACCTTTTAAACGAGGATTGCAGCCGTTTGGAGGTATTCGCATGAGCGAACAATCAGCTGAATCTTATGGATTTAGCATTGATCCTGAAGTTTCACACATTTTTCGCGATTATCGTAAAACACACAATCAAGGTGTATTTGATGCCTATACTCCAGAAATCCGTGCTGCTCGCCGCAGCGGCATCATTACAGGTCTCCCGGATGCTTATGGACGCGGAAGAATCATTGGAGATTACCGCAGAGTGGCTTTATATGGCGTAGATCGTTTGATTGCTGAGAAAAAAAGCGATTTAGCTAATACAGGATACGGTACTATGAGTGAAAATGTGATACGCGACCGTGAAGAATTAAATGAACAAATCAGAGCTTTGATCGAATTGAAAGAGTTAGGACATATCTATGGATTTGACATTTCCCAACCCGCTTCAACAGCCATTGAAGCTTTCCAATGGTTGTATTTAGGCTACTTAGCAGCGGTCAAAGAACAAAATGGTGCTGCTATGTCATTGGGACGGACTTCTACTTTCTTGGATGTTTATATCGAACGTGATCTCGCTAATGGAACGTTAACTGAAGTTGAAGCACAAGAAATTGTTGATCACTTTATTATGAAGCTTCGCTTAGTTAAATTTTCTCGGACTCCAGACTACAATGATTTATTTTCTGGCGATCCTACTTGGGTTACCGAATCAATTGGTGGCGTAGGAGAAGATGGACGTCATCTCGTCACCAAGAATAGTTATCGTTTCTTACACAGTTTAACGAACTTAGGACCTGCACCTGAACCTAACTTGACGGTACTTTGGTCAACGCGTTTGCCGGAAAACTTTAAAAAGTATTGTGCAAAAGTTTCAATCGCTTCCAGTGCCATCCAATATGAAAACGATGACGTTATGCGACTTGAATGGGGAGACGATTATGGGATTGCGTGCTGTGTTTCTGCTATGCGGATCGGCAAACAGATGCAGTTTTTTGGCGCTCGTGCTAACTTAGCAAAAACCTTATTATACGCAATCAACGGCGGGGTAGATGAAAAACTAAAAGTTCAAATCGGGCCTAAATATCAGCCGATCACTTCAGAGTATTTAGACTATGACGAAGTAATGGAAAAATATGATGCAATGATGGAATGGATCGCTGGTTTGTATTTGAACACATTGAATATCATTCATTACATGCATGATAAATACTCTTATGAGCGCATTGAAATGGCCTTACACGATAGCGAAGTAATGAGAACTATGGCGACTGGTATTGCTGGGTTCTCTGTAGTCATTGATTCCTTATCAGCTATTAAATACGCTAAAGTCAAAGCTATTCGCGACGAAAACGGCTTAGTCACTGATTATGAAATTGAAGGGGACTACCCTAAATTTGGCAATAATGATAATCGTGCAGATGATATTGGCATCTGGTTATTAAAAACATTTATGTCAAAAGTAAAAAAACACCCCACATATCGGGGAGCAACACACACAACATCTATTTTAACAATCACATCAAATGTCGTTTACGGTAAAAAGACTGGAAACACTCCTGATGGACGTCGTGCAGGGGAACCTTTTGCTCCTGGTGCGAATCCTATGCACGGGCGTGATACACATGGAGCATTAGCAAGTTTAAATTCAGTGGCTAAAATACCTTATCGTTACTCTTTAGACGGCATTTCAAATACGTTCTCGATTATTCCTAAAGCATTAGGGAAAGAAGATGAGGTTCAACAATCAAATCTAGCAAATATGTTAGACGGCTACGTAAAAAAAGGCGGGCATCATCTAAACGTGAATGTCTTTAATCGAGAAACGCTGTTAGATGCTATGGACCATCCGGAAGATTACCCGCAATTAACGATCCGTGTCTCTGGCTACGCTGTAAACTTCATTAAGCTAACGCGTGAGCAACAGATGGATGTTATCAACCGTACGATGCACGGCAGTATGTAAAAATAAACGTTGATGTTATACTTTTTAGAAAATAATGTATGTCTGGCACACTTTCTTTATAAAAAAGAAAGTGTGCCTTCTAAAATAAAGGAGGTTTTATCATGAGGGATTTAACTACCGGTTATGTGCATTCAACAGAAAGCTTTGGATCAGTAGATGGTCCTGGAATCCGTTTTATCGCTTTTATGCAAGGCTGTCGTATGCGTTGTGAATTTTGCCATAACCCAGATACTTGGAATATGGGAGGAGGGACACCTTACACTGCCGATGAATTACTCGAAGAGGCATTAGCTTATCGTGAATATTGGGGAGAAAAGGGCGGAATCACCATTAGCGGAGGGGAACCACTGCTGCACATTGATTTTCTAATTGAACTTTTTAAAAAAGCTCAAGCTGAAGGCGTTCATACAACGCTTGATACATGTGGTCAACCTTTTACGTATGATGATCCTTTTTTTAGCCGTTTTGAAGAATTGATGAAATACACAGACTTACTCTTATTCGATATCAAGCACATCGATGACGAAAAACATAAAAAGTTAACAATGATGTCGAATAAAAACATTTTAAATATGGCGCGTTATTTATCGGATATAAAAAAACCGGTTTGGATCAGGCATGTCTTAGTCCCAGAACGATCAGATGTGGATGAAGATTTGGTGCGTTTAGATGAATTCATCAAATCTTTGGGCAATGTCCTTAAAGTTGAAATCCTGCCTTATCATAAATTAGGGGTTTATAAATATGCGGCATTGAATATCCCCTACAAATTAGAACACATCGAACCGCCAACTGCAGAACGCGTAGAAAATGCCAAACGACTCTTACATGTGGATGAGTATACCCTGCATCAAACGGTATAGTGCTTAAGTGAATTTATGACACGAAACAAAGGAAGAGCAATTTTTAGTTGCTCTTTTTCTATTTGTTTATTAGAATGAGAGTAACTATTTGCATAAGAAACTGGTTATAATGAAAGAGGTGACGTTAATAATATGGATCAGAAAAAGGTATCTATTTTTTCTTCAAAAACATTGGATTACTTTTTGCAGCTAGCTGAAACCATGAACTACACAAAAGCAGCTCACATTTTAGGGATCTCACAACCAGCCTTAACCCAACAAATTAAAAAGATTGAGCGCTCAATTGATGCGCCGTTATTCTATTCTATTGGAAAAAAGTTATATATGACTGAAGCAGGGCAGACTATGCTGCGGACAACGCACTCTATTTATACGATCTTAAATAATGCCTCTAACGAGATACAAAAAACAACGAATTCTAACCAAGGCGATGTTAAGTTAGGCTTATTGTCTTCTATTGAAGATAAAATATTTATGCAGTTTATCATGTATTATTTTAAGGAAAATCCCGGAATCAAAGTAACGCTTTATATGCTGACTCGTGACGAAATCTGGCATAAATTAGAAAACAACAAAATCGATTTAGCCATTATGTATTTACCCGATCAAAAGATAGTAAATTGGAAACCATATTCTTCACGAAAAATTATTGATGAAGAACTGCTTTTTTTACACCATAAAGAAGAATTGGCTGATCAAGAAACCATCATGTTAAGTCAAACGACCAATCATCCATGGTCCGTTTATCCTGATACATATTATATCAATGATTTACTTCGTGAGACCTTTAAAAACCAGTTGTCTGACTGGCCTTCAATTTCTGGCTTTTTTACGACCCCGGAACAATTGTATGAATTTAGCGAAGCTACAAAAAGCTTTACTGCATTGCCTAAATCATTTGTACGTGCCAATCAAGATAAAATGTCTGCTAGAGCATTATCGTTCGAACCGCCCATCGTTTTTCAATTATCTTTTGTTTACCGACATGATAAAGAGTTGATTCCGCGAATCAAACATTTTTTAGAAGATTTTGATCATTATTTAAAAGAAGTAGATTATTCTACTAGACTAAAAACCTAAATTAGTTGATAATAGAAAATAGAGTTAAAAGAGTAAAGGAGCGTTATTATATATGAGTAAAGTATTAATTTTTGGTCACAAAAATCCAGATACAGATGCGATCGCATCTGCTATTTCATTTGCTTATCTGCAAAATCAATTAGGGGTAGAAGCTGAGGCAGTAGCATTAGGAGAAGTAGGCGAAGAGACACGTCATGCCTTAGATTATTTTAAATTTGAAGCTCCGCGTGTTGTTGAAACAGTAGCAAATGAAACCGATAAAGTTATGTTAGTTGATCATAACGAATTTCAGCAAAGTGTGTCAGACATTCGCGATGTTGAGATCTTAGCAGTGGTCGATCACCACCGTATTGCTAATTTTGAGACCGCTAATCCTTTGTATTACCGTGCTGAACCTGTAGGGTGTACAAACACGATCATGTTGAAATTATACAAAGAAAACAATATTGAAATACCTGCAGCATTGGCGGGGTTGATGTTATCAGCTATCGTATCAGATAGCTTATTATTCAAATCGCCAACGTGTACAGAAGAAGACATCCAAGCAGCTAAAGAGCTTGCAGAAATTGCGAAAGTCGATGTTAATGAGTATGGCTTAGAAATGTTAAAAGCTGGTACTGATTTAAGTGAGAAATCAGCAATTGAACTGATTGATATGGACGCTAAAAGTTTTCCAATGGGAGATAAACAAGTTCGAGTAGCTCAAGTGAATGTTGTTGATGTAAACGACGTATTCTCTAAACAAGCTGAATTAGAAACAGCCATGTTACAAACCAACGAAGCAGAACAATATGATTTGTTTGTTTTAGTGGTAACCAATATTTTAGATAGCGATTCAGTTGTGTTGGCTGTAGGAAATCCTATTGAAGCTGTAGAAGAAGCTTTCAATGTTACATTAGAAAACAACAAAGCTGTATTAAAAGGAGTGGTTTCACGTAAGAAACAAATCGTGCCACAATTAACAGCAGCGTTAACGAAATAAAAGATGAATACGAAAACGGATCAAGCTGATAATAGGTTTGATCCGTTTTTGTATATAAAATCCTATCAAATGAAACTTAGAATGGTTTAAAACTATTTTAAAGTCGTTTAAAGACATACGGTCATAGAAAGAACTTGAAACGAGCTTAAAATCGTCCTAAAAAGCAGATATTTTGATAGAAGTCCGCTTTTTAAGCAAGTTAACTACTCTGTATAATATATATTATGTAAACTAAGAAAAATCGAAATTACTGCCTTATATAGGTTCCAAAACATTTATCAGTTATCCTCTCTTTTTGGTTCGTTTTCTATTTTTTAAATCATTTAATCATTCAGTTGCAGTTTTTATATTTCTTACCGAATAAAAATATTTCTATGATTAATTATGATCTCTAGCGGAATATTTTATACTAACTTATGATCATTATATTTATATTTAGAGTATTTTTTTTAGATCTTTTTATTCGCTCGCTAAAATTATTTATACATTAGAAAATAAAAATTATTTTTAAATTGATTACCTAATAATTTAAATTAATTTGATCGTATCCGTAAAAAACGACTTTATTCGATTCAATTTTATATAAAATTCTAAATAATTGGATTTGTTTATTGTATTTAAGGATAAATGGTTATTTTGAAAAACCAGGTTCATTAAAGCAATGCAATTCTTTTTTTGTGGTGAAACTTCCTTTAAAGAGCTTTAATGAATCAAAAAATCAGTTTATTTGCTAACCAAATGAGGTTTACGCATTGAAATTCTTTGATTTAAGCACCCTGGAAAGCCTTTTCATTTATTGGGCAAAAAAACAGCTTATTTAACCTCCTTCTTTGTTCCCTGCTCTCTTTTTAACCATAAAAGCAGCGAACCCCCCTCTTAAAACAGGGCAATGAAAAGAGAGGGGTTCACAATAGCTGTTCAAAAATTGGCAAGTAACGCAATGTTTCATTAATTTGTTTGCTCTCGTATAAAACAACCTTAGTGACTTCAACAGTATTGACTTTTGGCCAGCTTAATTTTGGTTCTATTTCTTTTATGGGTGCAGTTAGAAGCATTTTTCTTCCAATTGTAATATGAGGCAAAAATGCTGTTTTTTTTATTTTTAACCGTTGGTTTTCTTGAAAAGTCTGTTGCAGCCGAGTATACAAATCAAATAAGGTAGGGTTATTCTCTATCCCTGTCCAAATCACTTGTCTTTTCTTCTTTGTAAATTGCCCCAGGTGATCAAATGTTAGGTAAAAAGGCTCAATTGTTTCGGCTGATGCAGTAATCATCTCTTTTAAAGGTTGCAAGTCGCTATCTTTAATTTCTCCGATAAACTGAAGGGTCAAATGGAGATTATCCTTAGAAATAAATTTTCCTTTTTCAGTATAAGGTCTTAATTGATTTTGTATGTCCGTCAATTCTTCTTTCACTTGATCCATTTCAAGTCCAATAAAAACACGTTTATTGAAAGAATTACTGTTGCTGTCTCTTATTTCTTTTTCCATGGCCACCATTTCTTCTTCGTTTTTTGTTGTTCAAGGTTATTTTCAGAAAGCTCTTTGTTATTACTTGAAACTGACTTCCCTTTTTTTAACCGTTCTTCAAATTTATCCCGCATTAACTTTTCGATATTCTTTAAGTCAGGGTATTTTCCTTCTTTTTCTCCTTTAGCAATAATCGTCATAACCTCAATGTAGCTCAATGCTAGTGCTGTAGTCATAATTGAAGCCGTTGTGCCGCTGATCAGTCCACCAACAATTGTTCCAACGCCTGGAATCAATTTGATGACATTGGATACAATGTACTTACCAGCATAAGTTGCTCCCCCAGTTCCCCCGATAGCGGCTACCAAACTAGCTATAGTAGCTTTATCCATTGAAATTCCAAAAATCGCAGTGATATGAGCTAACAATGTTACTTGCATCGGAACTAAAACAGACGCATCTGAAAAAGGAATCGGAACGAAACCAATACCAAAAGAAGTGGCAATATACTTGGTCGCCCAACTACGAGCAGATTTTGCTTTACGATCAATATCTACTTGTTGGGCATTGTTAAAAGCTTTCTTTTGCTCTTCAGGAATAATTTCAAAACTCCGTCCAATTAACTCTTTTAATCCAAAAGCAGGAATTGAAAGCTCTTCAGAAATAGAAAATTCTTTAGCCATGACGTTAATAACACCATAGATCTTTAAATTTAAATTTTCGATATAGGTTTTAAGTTCTTTTGCCGGCTCGCCAATGGACTGTGTCAAAACAACTAATACTGGTACTTCTTCACTTAACTTTTTAATCAACTCTAATTCCAGCGGTTCGATTCTAGAAGAATTAGCATTGATACAATAGTAAACTAAATGAATTTTTTCTTCATTGTTCTTTTGCTTTCCTTCAGAAATCGTAGAAAAAATTTCTTTTTGAACTTCTTTTTGAACTTCAAGATTAAGTTCTAATCCACGTGTATCGTATAAAACAATGGGTATCCCCTCTTTAGAAATTCTTCTTAAATGTTTAGTGATGGGTCTGCCAATTCCGGTTTTGGCTAAATTTTCACGAAATACTTGATTGATTAATGTGCTCTTTCCTACCCCCGTCTTGCCGACTAGCAATATATTGACGGGTTTCATTTTTTTAATTTCAGTTTCGGTCTTATTTATAATGTCTTCTACAATAGTAAAGTTCTTTTCTATATTTTTCATAGTAACCTCCATTTTTTATTTTTTAAGGAAGATCAAAAGAATCTCCTTCGCTAAAAGTGTCACCGTCTTCCAGGTTTCCAGATTCAAATCCTCGTTTAAACCAACTCATTCTTTGCTGAGAAGTCCCGTGGGTAAAACTTTCAGGGACAATATATCCTTGTGCTTGTAATTGAATACGATCATCCCCTACAGCACTGGCTGCGTTGATAGCTTCTTCGTAATCGCCCTCTTCTAAATAGCCTAGGCTCTGAGCGTGGTTTGCCCAAACCCCTGCTAAATAATCTGCTTGTAATTCAAAACGTACTTGATACTGATTGTATTCACTTTCGCTTATCTTTCCACGCAACTCAGCTAGCTGATCGGTTATGCCAAGTTGTGTTTGAACATGGTGTCCTACTTCATGAGCAACGACATAAGCCATGGCGAAATCGCCAGGGGCATCAAACTGTTGACTTAATTCGTCATAGAAGCTTAAATCAATATATACATTAGCATCTGCCGGACAATAAAATGGTCCTGTTGAAGAACCCGCTACTCCACAGGCAGATTGAACAGAATCAGAAAAAAGAACTAAAGTAGGTTCTTCATAAGTATACCCATATTCTTGAAAAACACTCGACCATACGTCTTCTGTATCTGCAAGTACAACAGATACGAAATCTGCTCTTTCGCCTTCTGTTTCCGTTTCTTGGTAAGGGGCAGTGGCAGTATTTCCGCCTATTTGCGATGCAGTGTTAGTAAGGAAATCACCTAAATCACCGCCTCCTAAAAAAGTGAATACCAATAAAATGATGAGACCGCTGATGCCTCCGCCTACAAGTGTACCACCGCTAATGCTGCTTCCTCTTCTATCTTCGATGTTGCTGCTTTTTCTTCTGTCTTTCCACCGCATATTCATTCCTCCTCCAAAAGCAATAAAAATTTTAATCGTATAAAGCGATCTAGACAAAATAATGATACCATTTTCTGCTTTAAAACGAGAAGCGAAACCTTCTAAGCAGATTTTGTGTAGCAATGTTTTTAAAAACAAAAAGATTGCTAACCATAGGAAGCCTCCTACAGTTAACAATCTGGTCATTTAGCTTAATTTAATAAACCGCCGTTAGTTTTTATCGTTTACTTTTAATTGTTCAACTTTTGTTGGTTGCCATCCTTGATTATCGACCCAAGACAGATAAATGCGGTAAGTTTCAGTTTGATTGCTATCCGAAACCGTTGCAAGAACTTTTTGATCTCCGTCATTTTCTATGCGCCATTCGATCATATCGGAAGCGTCCAATCCTGTAGCATAAGCAGCAGCTTGTTTTATTTCATTCCGGTCTTGAGAACCAGTATCGTAATTAGTAGCATGTTCCCCTTCTTGTTGAGTACCGATTGGTTTCCAATCCCCTGTAACAGCTGATAGGACATTATCATCAGAAGGCGTTGTTTCTTCTGTTTCAACGGCCTCTGACTCTTCTTTGGTTTCTTCTTCTGAAGCAGAACTTTCTGAAGCAAGGCTGCTTTCCGACTCCATTTCTGGCTTTTCTGTCGAAGAAGTGGTCATGTTCATACTGCTTGACAGTTCTTTCATAGATTCGTTTGAAGCTGAATTATTGCCGCCCAATAACCAAGCGCCAAAAATAACCAGCATAAGAATAAGCGTAACGCTAATAATCAGGGTAATGATTCTAGCAATTTTCCGATTTTTTTCGAATTTATTTGCACGTGTAGGTTTAGTTGGTTTTTTCATAATAGTCTCTTCCCTTTCTATTTGACTCTCTCATAATAGCATATATCTTATTTGTATTGATATTAGCAGTTTATTACAATTTCATACCTCAAGTATTACAGACATATTTAAGTGCCGTTGTTTTATTGTAACGGCTAAAAAGAGAATGTATTTGAAAAAAAATAGAAACATGTTATAATACAAGAGAAAAGAGAGAAATGCGTCAACATTCCCCTCTTTTGCAGAACCGTTAAAGACGGTAGCCAAATAGAAGAAACAAAAAGTAATCGTCCTACTCGCTAAAGTTTAGACGGTTACTTTTTTTTGTCATTAGATGAGATTTTTAAAACCAATGTTGCAAAAGCTAGTGCAAACATCAAGGCTTCGAAGATACTCATGGGTTTTCCTTTCTGGGGAAAGCCCGAAACAAAAACATCGGCATCACCCCATTTTAATAAGAGATAGCCACCGTCTTAAACTTTTCTACATTTTCAATAATACCATAGCTGATCTTTTTTTGAAACTAATACTGAACATTAGTTCTTTTTGTTGGTAGAAACAAATGGGATTTTCTTTTTTTTATTTTATCCGTTATAATGAACGAGCTAGAAGATTAACAACTAGCTTAAGATATGTGAATGGAGTGGTAAAATGACAAACAAAATTCGTATCGGCTTAGTCGGGTATGGAAACATCGGAAAAGGCGTAGAATTAGCGCTTGAAGAGTTTCCAGACATGGAAGGAATTGCCGTCTTTACCAGACGAAATCCTGAAGATCTCGATTCTAAACTTAAAGCCATCAGTTTGGATCATATTTTAGACTACCAAGAAGATTTGGATGTCTTGATTTTATGTGGAGGTTCAGCGACAGACTTGCCAGGACAAGGGCCAGCTTTAGCCAAACATTTTTCAACCATTGATAGTTACGATAACCATAATCAAATTCCAGAATATTTTGAAACAATGGATCAATCAGCAAAAGCTGGTAAAAATATCAGCATTATTTCAGTTGGCTGGGATCCGGGTTTGTTTTCATTAAACCGTGCAGTATTTGAATCAATCTTACCTGCTGGAGAAACATATACGTTCTGGGGGAAAGGTTTAAGTCAAGGCCACTCAGATGCTATCCGTCGTATTGATGGTGTTAAATTTGGCGTGCAATACACTATTCCAGTTGAAACAGCTCTGGAAGAAGTTAGAAGCGGCTCAAACCCGACACTTTCTACTCGAGAAAAACATAAACGCGTTTGTTATGTAGTTGCTGAAGCAGGTTCAGATCAAAACCTCATTGAAGAAACGATTAAAACCATGCCAGATTATTTTGAACCATATGATACGACCGTTCACTTTATTGATGAAAAAACATTTAAAGAAGAACACCAAAAAATGCCCCATGGCGGGTTTGTTATTCGGACAGCAACGTCAGCTACTGGAAACAAACAAAAAGCCGAGTTTCAATTAGAACTTGAAAGTAATGCTGAATTTACTTCATCTATTCTAGTTGCCTATGCTCGCGCAGCTTATAAATTTAAAAAAGATGGCAAATCTGGTGCATTAAGTGTACTCGATGTTCCGCCTGCTTATCTTTCTCCTAAATCTGCAGCACAATTAAGAAAAGAGCTGCTTTAAACTTAAAGAACCCTCTTCAAACAGAGTTGACTCCGTTTGAAGAGGGTTCTTTACTGGTCTTTTGTTTAGTTTGTTCTAAACCGTTTTAACGGTCTAGCTACAATAGGTGCGATAATTGCTGCAGCAACAGCTTCTGCAATACCGTTGGTCAGCACGATTGCACCTAACGCTTTGGCAAGATTGGCCACATCCACATTTAAAGCCGTTGCGTAATCGTCTTTATAAAACACATAAATGAAAAATAAGACTAAAACGGTATTTGTCAAAGAAGCAAATACCGAAGAAACGACCATTCCCAAAGAGTCCTTCCCTTTTTTCTGCTTAAACAAATGGTAAACATATCCTGCAACAAAACCGACAAGAATACGTGGGACAATAGAAATGATGGGATTAGTAAACAGCAACAAGTCTAAAGGTGAAGCTGGAGCGATAAAAGCTTTTATTAAGCGGCTGACACCCCACACCCCGCCGATGATCATCCCGTCTTTTGTGCCGAGTGTTAGAGCGGCGACAATTACTGTAATATGAATAATTGTTGGATTTAACGGTGGGATCGGAATATACCCTAATAGAGGCACAAAGTTTTGAATGATAATGATGGCTGATAAAATCCCTAAGATAGCCGTATGATAAGCCTTTCTTTTGTTTTGATACATGGTTTTCCCTTCTTTCTGTTTCACAAGTATAAAAATGATAGCATAGGATTATTCTACAACAATTAGAAATGAATAGCACCAAAAATCAAAGTACTTTTGTTCTAGAAATTAAACGAAAGAAAGTTCTTTACCTATCGGAAAAGGCAGTGAATCGGTTGAGTGTCCAATTTGCTCTGTTTTAAGTACCGGTTTGGCATACTGTTCCGCGTAGAATCGAATCAATTCATCTAACTGTTCCGTTTGTTTTTCAGCTTGGATGGTTGTGAACTGGCCCAATAAAATAGCACCGCAATTTTTAAATGCTCCTGTTTGATCTAGCTGAGCAAAATAAGCAGCAATTTTTTCTATCTTTCCACCATTAGCTTCTAAAAACAAGATTTTATTGGTAATTTCTGGCCAATAGGGCGTTCCGGCAAGTTTCAAAAAGAAGCGGATATTGCCTCCGACAGCAATACCAGTCACAGGAATAGGAGACGTGAGCCAGCAATAATGAAATGCTATCAAAGAAACAGGTTCTATAAAAGTTTTTCGAGAATGCTCTTGTTGCTTTTCCACTTCAAGAAGATGTAAAACCTGGTAATTGTAGCCTATACAGCTTGTCTGAGCGTAGATAGCGTTCAAGATGACCGTTAAGTCGCTGTATCCAACAAATGGCTTGTTGGCCTTATTTATAGCTTCATAGTCAAGATAAGGAAGAATCTCATTAGCTACGTCACCACCAGATAAATCAAAAATCATTTTTATCGAAGGATCAGTATAAAATAACATTAAAGCTTCGCCTCGTTCTTGAGGAGTACCGCTAAAAACCGTATTCTTTTTTTGATAAATAGTCGATGCTAAACAAACGTTTAAATCATACTGTTGCTCTAATAAATAAACCAATTGTTTGATGTGAGCTTTTTCTTTAGGAGGTTTCCCGTTAGAACAGCAGATCAATCCAATTTCCTCACCCTTTTTCAACACCGTCCTTGTCCCCCTTTATATCCTTGTTTAATCGTGTGAAGCAGATAAAAAAAGCAACAACCATACTGAATGATTGTTGCTTCGAACTCATTTACTTTGTACCGCTCTCAAAAGCCGCAATATACTGTTGCATGTACTCTGGAAGATCAGGCGGTCTACGACTCGAAATGATGTGTCCATCTGTAATTGCCGGAACATCATGCCATGTAGCACCTGCATTCGTCATATCATCTTTGATTCCTGGTGTACTCGTAACATTGACACCATCTAAGATGCCAGCAGAAATCAATACCCAGCCAGCGTGACAAATTTGGCCAATAGGTTTCTTTTCTTGATCAAAATAACGAACGAAGTCAAGAACAGCGGGATAACGTCTTAGTTTGTCAGGGGACCAACCGCCAGGAACCAAGATTCCATCATATTCTTCTTTTTTTATTTCATCAAAACTATAATCAGATGTTGCTGGAACTCCATATTTTCCAGTATAAACGGTCTTAGCTTTCTCACCAACTAAATCAACCGTTGCGCCTGCTTCTCTTAACCGGTAAACAGGGTACCATAATTCTAAATCTTCAAAATCATCGCTGACAAGAGCCAATATTCTTTTATTTTTTAAAGTCATAAACGTCTCCCCATTCTTTATTATACTGTAAGTGTATCAATTAAAGGATAGGTCTGTAAACCTATCAAGCTTATTTGGATCAAATATGGTCTTCAATATAATGATCTAATAAATTTAAAACAGCATCTGTTCCATAATCTTGCACAAAATCATTAAAGAGTCCTAAGAAGATACTGCCTTTTTTGGCTGTTCCCTCACTTTCGTCTTCAAAAAATGAAATGAAGTACTCGCTGTAGTCTTGATACCCTTCGACAAAACCTAAGCTTTTAAAGAAACGGTTTTCTTCTATTTCGCTTTCTAATTGCTTTTCGTTTAAACTTAAAGCGGAACTTTGTTCCATGATCAATTGGACCAGTTCTTCTTTGGGAAGGTTTGCTAACGTTTTTTCATCCATGCTTTATCCTCCTGTCTTCTTACTTTTTTTAAATTATTTTTCATTAGTTTACCACTAATTCAATTTTTCGATTGATACGCCTAATCAAAATAATCAATAATTGTTTTTCTTCATCTGGCCAAGAACTGAAAACTTGGGTCAATTGATGTTCGATTTCAAATTGAACGGTATGAACTTTTTGTTTAGCTTCTTTTGAAAGCATCAACTGAATGAACCGCTTGTCTTTTTCGGGCGTTTTTGTAACCCATCCTTTTTCGGCTAAGTCATTTACTTGCCTGCTTAAAGTAGATTTATTTAATGAAGTGATATGAACCAATTCTGTTAGCGTTAGTGGTTGTTCAATAAGCTGTTGCATAATAAAAAAAGCAGAACGGTTAAGCTGGTTTTTTTTGAGCATCGACTGCTCAATGGAAGCATATTTATGCTGGAAGAGATTGAGCTCTCCCATCAATTCATGTACAGAAATAGAGTCAGCCATAAAAGAACTCCTTTAAAACAAACTAGTTGTATTGTGCAACTTATACAGTTGCACAATACAACTATAACGAAAAAAGCTCTCTATTACAAGGGAAAGCTTTTAATTAGACATTTTATTTATTCTTTTTTATGCTTTTTTGTATGAGCATTCTAATGAGAAAGAAAACTAAAAAAGAACAATAGCCTTCGTCTTTTTTAGAGACAAAAGCTATTGTTTCTTTTCATGAAAATGATTAAAAAACACTACATTTATTTTTTTCTGCTTATTGATTCTATCCTGTTATTTTTTTACCCCAGTATCATTTCATCTGAAAGAGCACTTTCTTCTGTTGAAACTTGGAATAAATTTAAAACTGTAGCGACAGTTAAATTGTTTTTTTCTTCACCTTTGACATCCACGACTACTTTTCCTTGATCCAACATAATTAAACGATTGCCATAATTTAAAGCATCTTGCATATTGTGGGTGATCATCAATGCCGTTAGATGCTCTTCGGAAATCCGCTTATTTGTCAAATCTAAAACAATTTTTGCTGTTTTAGGATCGAGCGCTGCAGTATGTTCGTCCAATAACAACAACTCTGGTTTTTTCATAGTAGCCATTAGTAATGCTATAGCCTGACGCTGTCCACCAGATAATAATCCCATTTCACTGTCCAAACGATTTTCCAAACCCAATCCCAATTTAGATAGAATTTCTTTGAAGAACTCTCTTTCTTTTAGAGAGCTGCCTTTTCGTAGCGTTCTTCTCTTTCCGCGCCGATAAGCGATGGACAAATTTTCGCTAACCGTCATACGCGGCGCAGTCCCCATCAAGGGATCTTGAAATACCCGCCCGATCATTCCTGCGCGTTGTTCTTCTTTTAATTTAGTGATCTCTTTGCCTTCGATTTTAATGGAACCTTGATCAATTAAAAAGTTTCCTGAAATACTATTCAACATAGTTGATTTCCCAGCACCGTTTCCACCAATGATCGTTATAAAATCGCCTTGTTGGACTTCTAGATTTAGCCCTTTTAAAACTTGGTTTTGGTTAGCTGTTCCAGGATAAAATGTTTTAGTGATATTTTGAAGCGATAAGACTGCGGGCGTTGTCATTTAAAGAACCTCCTTTTTATTGAAAAAGTTTAAATTCAGTTTGTTTCTTAAACTTGGTAAAGCTAAACAGAAAGCTAAAATAATGGCGGAAATCAGTTTTAAATCGTTTGGTTGTAGACCTACTAGCAAGACAAACATAATGATGAAGCGATAAATAATAGCGCCTAAAATCACACAAATCAAACGATTGGCAAAAGATAAGTTCCCGAAGATGACCTCTCCAATGATAACGGAAGCCAATCCGATAACAATGGTACCAATCCCCATACTAATATCTGCATAACCATTGTCTTGTGCAATCAAAGCTCCTGCTGCAGCAACGATTCCGTTTGACAACATTAAACCCAATATTTTTGTACGGTTAGTCGATATTCCTAATGAACGTGCCATTTTTTCGTTATCTCCAGTAGCAATCACCGCTTGGCCTAGTTCGGTTTTAAAGAAAAGGACTAGTGCAGTGATAATCAAGACCGTTAGAAGGATGCCCATAAAGATTGTATCAAACTGAGGCGGCAAGTTGTATCGACTTAATAAGTCCGTTATTTTTTGTTTGCCTAATAAGCTTAAATTCGCCCGGTTCATTATGCGTAAATTAATGGAATAAAGTCCTGTCATAGTCAGAATACCGGCTAATAGACCTGGCATGTTGGCTTTAGTGATCAAAAAACCAGTAATGAACCCCGCGAGAGCTCCAATAATAAAAGCTGCTAGTGCTGCTAGCAGCGGATGAACGCCTGAAAGGATCAATCGGGCACAAACAGCAGCTCCTAAAGGAAAAGACCCTTCTGCTGTCATATCCGGTAAATCTAGAATCCGATAAGTGATAAAAATGCCTAAAGCCATTATTCCCCATAACAAACCTTGTGCTGTTGCTGTTACAATTAAATCCATCGATATGACCTACTCTCTTAGATATAGTTAAATTATTGATTTGCCATTTGGTCTAACAAGGTTTGCGGGATAGAAATCCCTAATTCCTTTGCTTTTTCTTCATTGAGTATAATTTCTCCTTGCTCAAGGTATTGCACAGGCGTTGTTGCCGGATCGCTTTCGCCTTTAAGAACAGCTGCTGTCATTTGACCCGTTAATTTTCCTAATTCGTATTGGTTTAAACCGATCGTTGCTAGTCCACCTTCTTCTACCATTGTATCTACGGCTGGAAATACCGGTATGTGGTTAGCATCAGTTGCTGCAATCAAGGTATTCATAGCACTGGCTACAGTATTATCTGTTGGAACCCAAATAGCATCTACTTGGCTGGCCAATGAAGAACTAACTTGTGACACATCATTCGTTGATGAAACGGTTAAAGTAGTTGTTTCATACCCCATAGCGGTAGCAATTTCAGCAGCTTGTTTAGCTTGAACGATAGAATTGTCTTCACTGGATGAATAAAGAATGCCAATCTTTTTTGCTTCTGGCAAAAGTTCCTTGATCAATTCAAACTGTTCTTTAATTGGAGTTAAATCACTAACACCCGTAATATTTCCACCAGGTTTTTCATTGTTGGCAACCAACCCAGCTTCTTCAGGATTGCTGACAGCTCCTAAAATAATTGGAATCTCTTGAGAACTATTAGCTAGCGCTTGAGCAGCTGGGGTGGCGATGCCCACCATAACTGCCGTATTCCGACTCACGAAACGAGCGCTCATAGAATTTAAATTGCTTTGGTCGCCTTGAGCGTTTTGAAAGTCCAATGTCATGGTTTCTCCGTCGATGAATCCTTCTTCGTTTAGAGCATCGATAATACCTTCATAAATCAAATCTAGCGCAGGATGGCTGGTTAGTTGTAAGACGCCTACTATAGGCAAATCTTTTTTTGTTGCTGTGTTTGTTTTAGTTTGGTTCGTAAAAAATGCAAACGTTAAAATTAGTGCTAACACACTGATAAACCCAATCATTTTTTTCATATTTTTTCCTCCAAAGTAAGTAGTTAAAGAATCTTTCGTTCCTATTGAATTGTTTTCTCCAAGTACTGCCATCGTTTCATAAAAAGAAAAGACATCTTATTTTGCTCCTTTATCTCTATTATTTTAAATAATGATGGTAAAAAAATAAACAGCTACACAAAAGTACTTGTGGTAGCTGTTTATATTAAACAACTCCACATAGAATAAACGTCTTACTCTATGTGGGTCGTTTTCACGTGTGTTCAAATAAACCAACATAGATACAAGTTCAGAACTTTCCTGAAGGTTGTACCTATGAAGAAGCTTCATAAATCAACCTATCTATCTTGGCTTTGCCAACGATTATTTAAGTTCATAGCGATAGGTAAAAATGGATTCATGGCAAACACTCCTATTGGTTGATTAAAAACTTATTAGATTTATCTTACTAGTTGCTTTCATAAGTGTCAAGCCAAATCGTTATTTTCTTTAAAAGGGACTGATTTTATTTAGATAAGAAAATAGGCCGATTAGCTGCAGGCTGCAGCGGACGGTTGGTTTTACCAACGTTCTCTTTGAAAGCTTGCAATAGACCTTTGCGCATATAAGCTTGATGTCGAAAAACGATCCAATCAACGGGTCCAGAAGTAGGCGGTGTCGTCAATGACCCGCTATAATGAAAAAATTGTTGTTTGGCCGGTAAAATATTAGCTAAATCTATGGGGACTTCTAGCCCTCTCCCAGAAATTCTTGGGTTTAAGGCTAGGCTATCCATACGAGCCATTTCAGGATTTGCCGGCTCTTTGTTTGGAAGGACAGTAATTCCTAAAACGAGTAATTCATTTTCTCTTGAACGATGAACCAAATGCAATTCTAATGGAAAAGACTCATGGTTGATTTCATGCTCACTAGGTAAGTGAAAGTGCAGATCCTCTAATATGTATCTTTTGTGATTAAAAAAAATCGAGTTCAACTCTCCCCCTGATAATGGTCTCAAATGTACTGTATGGTTAAAAAAAGAAGTCTCAAAACGTGTCGTATGGTAACGAATCGTTAACGACTGTTGACTGATTTTGTCTGTGACCTCTTTCTCGCTTAATTGAATGGGAGATTGCAAACTGCCTTCTTCTGCTGTTTTGAAAGCTTGGCAGATGTCTTTCCAGTGCTCAGGTCCTCGTTCTCCTTCATAATACCAATCCATTTATTTTCTCCTTTAAATTTAGACTTTCCTATTTCAAAAAATAGTAACTAGTTGTATTTTACCTTTCTTTAAATACTTTTTTCAACTGTTTTGTATATTAAAAATAAATTTCTATGTGATTTCCTTGATGCATATACATTCTTATTAAAAATGTTATAATTAAAAGCACGATCATAAAAAGGATGAATTGTGTTTGTTTTTTCTTAAAAAGAAAGGCAAATAGCTATTTAAACAATCAGTTATAAAGAAAGAAGGGAAAAACATGTCATTTGATGGTATCTTTACCCATGCGATGGTTGACGAGTTAAGATATGCGCTCAACAATGGACGAGTATCCAAAGTACATCAACCTTATAAAAACGAGATTATACTTGTTATACGTGCGAATGGAAAAAACCATAAGCTGTTGCTGTCTGCGCATCCTAGTTACGCTCGGATTCAGCTTACTGAAATTCCATATGAAAATCCAAGTTCCCCGCCTAATTTTTGTATGGTGATGCGGAAACACTTAGAAGGCGCTGTTTTAGAAGATATTCAACAAGTTGGAAACGATCGAATCATTCACTTTACATTTAAAAGCCGTGATGAATTAGGCGATGTTCAAAATATGATGCTCATCGTTGAATTGATGGGGCGACACAGTAATTTATTCTTAGTTGAACAAGACACGCAGCGAATCATGGATACAATCAAACACGTTCCTGTTAGTCAAAATACGTATCGAGCAGTGATGCCGGGTGCAACCTATGTCACTCCTCCTCACCAAGACAAATTGAATCCATTTGAAACGACTAATTCAGCCCTAATTGAAGTGCTTGAAAATCCTGTTGATCTTCCGTTAGCTAAAAAATTTCAACAAGCCTATCAAGGACTTGGCTCCGATACAGCCAATGAACTGGTCTACCGCAGCGAGGAACAGTTGGATAAATTTCCAGAAGTTGTGCATTCTTTTATTGAAACGATTCGACTGGGGAAAACTGCGCCAACTTTAACACAAGTAAAGAAAAAAACGTTCTTTACACCGGTCCCTTATCTTAGTTTAAATGGAGAATCTGAGAGTTACCCAACATTGAGTACTCTTTTAGACCACTATTATCAAAGTAAGGCCGAAAAGGACCGTGTTCAGCAGCAAGGAGCAGACTTGATCCATGTTGTGCAGACAGAATTGCAGCGAAATATGAAAAAATTAAAAAAACTTGAAAAAACAATGGCAGAAACAGAATTAGCGGATGATTATCGAATCCGCGGCGAAGTATTGACTGCTTACTTGCATGAGCTGCATAAAGGACAAACGGAAGCAACATTAGCGAATTTCTATGATGAGGATCGGCCAATGACCATTGCTTTAAATCCCAGAAGTACTCCTTCTCAGAATGCTCAAAAATATTTTTCGAAATACCAAAAATTAAAAAATGCGATTATTTTTGTTACCGAACAAATTCGATTGACCAACGAAGAAATTGATTATCTGGATTCTGTTTCAACACAATTAGAACTTGCAACGCCTAAAGATATAGCTGAAATCAAAGAAGAATTGATTCAACAAGGGTATTTAAAAAAGAAAACGAAGAAAAAACAAAAAAGGCAAAAAGCTAGTGCTCCTGACAAGTACGTATCGAGTGATGGCGATTCTATTTTAGTTGGAAAAAATAATTTACAAAATGATCAATTGACCTTGAAAACAGCTAGGAAATCGGATATCTGGTTGCATACTAAAAACATTCCAGGCTCACATGTGATCATTCAAAGCAACGATCCTTCTGAAACAACGATTTTGGAAGCTGCTAATATCGCCGCTTATTTCTCGAAATCGCAGCTCTCAGCTTCTGTTCCAGTGGATTTAGTAGAAGTTAAAAAAATACGCAAACCCAATGGTGCTAAACCAGGGTTTGTGATTTACGAAGGACAACGGACAGTCTTTGTAACACCGGATAAAACGTTAGTTGATAAATTAAAAGTTTAGCATTTTTTTGTTAAGATTGGCAATTATAACGAGGGAGGTCTAGAAGATAGAAACAGATGATCCAAAACAAGTTGTATTGCAAGTAGGTGCAGTATTAAGAAAGCTTAGAAAAGAAAGACAGTTAAGCCTCGAAGAATTATCTAAATTAACCAATGTAAGTAAATTAACGCTCGGAAATATTGAACGCGGCGAGACAAACCCAACCCTAGGTATGTTGTGGAAAATTTCAAAAGGATTATCTATTCCTCTTATGACGTTGTTTGCAACAGAAAATGAAGTGAACCTATCTCGATCAGGAGAAGGATTGAGAATTTCGGGAGATCAAAAATCATGGATGATTGAACCCATTTTTCAAAATACAAGCAATGAAATTGAAATGTATCGTGCTTACCTTCAGAAAAATAGTTCATATCATCCAGAAAAGCACCATTGGAATACAACTGAAATCGTGACAGTGATGTCAGGAGAGGTTGAGATTGTTATTAATGAGGAATCGTATACGTTGAGTTCGTATGATTCGATTAGTTTTCGTGCTGATGGTGTGCATTCTTACAGCAATAACTCTAATGATGTGGTTGTATTGCATATTTCATTGAAATACGGTCCTTATTAACTAATTCTTTTTTAAATCAGTAGTTTATCTATTACTAAACCATAACACTCAATTATCTATCTTACTGGATAATTGAGTGTTTTTTTTATGGGCTTTTTAAATAAAGTAAAAATTTAAATAGACAAGCCATTAGTTGTATATTATAGTATATTGTATTCGTTTTTTTGTTTACTATAATATACAAAAAGAAAAAGTATTGGAAAGTAACTGTTAGAATGGTAGCAACTAGAAAACTATTTAACCCTATTCAGTTATGAGCACTATCAGGAGGAATAAAGATGAATTTGCCAAAACAATTTAATACCGACCAACGTATAAAAACAACCATAGAGGTTAAGAAACAATCAAAAGAATGGGTGATGATTTTAGGCATCGTTTTTATTGCGACTAATCTACGGGCTCCTTTAACTTCAGTCGGGCCGTTGGTTGGACATATTAGAGATCAATTACAATTATCGAATACATTAGCTGGTATGATTACTACACTTCCTCTACTCGCTTTCGCCTTTATTTCGCCTTTTGTGCCTAAGTTAGGACGAAAATTTGGTATAGAGTTTATGATTTTATTCGCAATTATTTTTTTGACCTTTGGTATCCTCGTGCGTTCTATTTCTGGTACGGCTAATTTATATATTGGAACAGCTATGCTAGGACTCGCTATTTCTGTGTGTAATGTCTTGCTGCCTAGTCTTATTAAACGAGAATTTCCTGGAAAAATCGGGGTAATGACTGGTGTGTATTCTATTTCGATGAATTTGTTTGGAGCTATAGCTTCAGGTATCAGCATCCCTATTATGATGAAATCAGGCTATGGTTGGCAGGGAGCTTTAGGAATTTGGGGGATATTAAGTTTTCTGTCCATTTTCTTTTGGCTGCCGCAAATGAAAAAACAGCACTATCTAAAAACGTCCGAGACATATACCAAACCCACACAAGCTAAAGCCAATTTATGGCGTTCACCATTAGCTTGGCAAGTAACTCTATTCATGGGCCTCCAATCGATGGTGTTCTATGTCCTAATTGCTTGGTTACCTGAAATATTGATGCAACAAGGAATAAGTTCTGATCAGTCAGGATTGCTACTCTCCATGATGCAACTGGCCTTGCTTCCTTTTACTTTTATTATCCCCCTTGTTGCTGGTCGTATGGCTGATCAACGTTTATTAGTCAGCATAACGTCCATTTTATTAATAACAGGCATTTTGGGATTGCTTTATGGCGGTTCGGGTTTAATTATTTTATGGATTATCTTGATTGGTATTGGTGGAGGATGTGCTTTTGGCCTATCAATGATGTTTTTTGGCTTACGAACCGAAAACGCACATCAAGCAGCAGAATTATCCGGTATGGCTCAATCTTTTGGATACCTGCTTGCTGCAATAGGACCCATGCTCTTTGGGTATTTGCATGACGTAACGAATAGCTGGGATAGTCCGTTATTGCTGTTAGCAGGAGCAGCTCTGTTGCTCTTCATTTGTGGTCAAGGCGCAGCTAAAAATCGTTTTATTGGTTCTAGTAACCTATTAAATTAAAAAAGAGGATGAGACTTTTGTCTCATCCTCTTTGCATATCCGAATGTTTATTCTAAAACGTGTTCCAAAAAGCAGACCCGACGTCCACTTTATCATGGCAGTTGTAGCTTTAGCTACGTACAAACACGATACACTTAGGCGCTAGCCTACAGTGTGCTCCTACATAATGCTCGATGGTCTATGACCATACTGCGCTTATTCCCTCTAGTTGCCTTAGCCCTTGCAGCTTTAGCTGCTTAGGTACGGGATGCGAGGTAGAAGATTCGAGTCTAAACGCTTTTTATCTCACTCTCTTTTTATTTCGTTCAGTAGTTCAGCAAATGTGTTCGCTGAGCAATATTATTTTTTCCAATTCACTGGATCTTTTTTCCACTGTTTTAAAAGGCTGACATCTTCTTGTTCAATAGCTTTCGTTTCTAAAGCAACTTCAATTAAAGTTGTATAGTTGGTTAATGTTTTTAAAGCAATTTCGTGTTTTTTGAAATTTTCTAATCCTTTTGGCAATTCATAAGTGAAAATAGCAGCTACTCCAAGAATCTCTGCCCCTTCTTTAGCGGCTGCTCCACAAGCATCAATGACACTGCCGCCAGTTGAGATCAAGTCTTCGATCACGACCATTTTCTGACCGGGTACTAACCGTCCTTCTATTTGATTGCCTTTACCATGTTCTTTTGCTTTACTGCGTATGTAAACCATAGGCAAATCCAATACTTCAGCGACCCACGCCGCATGCGGAATTCCAGCTGTAGCGGTACCGGCAATGACTTCTACGGAAGGGTAATTTTCTCTAATCAAATCAGCCATATCTTGGGCGATTTCTTTTCTAACCGCCGGATACCCCATTGTAATGCGGTTATCGCAATAAATTGGGCTTTTCATTCCACTTGCCCAAGTAAAGGGATTATTTGGGTTTAAACTTACTGCTTTAATATCTAATAAGTGCTTTGCAATTGTTTTTTCGATTGTCATTTAATGGTTGTCTCCGTTCCATTGATTTTTGATTAAGTGATAAGCTGCTACGGGATCTTGGGCCAATGTAATGGGACGCCCGACCACGATGTGGCTGGCCCCTTCTTCATAAGCTGATGCTGGTGTAGCGACCCGTTTCTGATCGCCTTTTTCTTCGCCGCTAGGTCGGATTCCAGGTGTGACACATAAAAAGTCTGAAGCGGTATTTTTTTTGATTAGCCGTGCTTCTAACGCAGAGCAAACAACTCCATCCAATCCGGCTGTTTGAGTCAATTGAGCGTAATGGATAACGCTTTGCAATAAAGGTACTTCGATCAGCTGTTCTCTCCGCATAGCTTCGGGTGTAGTAGAAGTCAGTTGAGTGACGGCAATTAAATCCGGCCGCGTACTGCCGGCTGGAGTGCCTGCAAGAATACCATCCATTGCAGCTTCCATCATTTCACTTCCTCCAGCTGCATGCACATTGATCATATCGATATCCAAAGCTGCCAAACCTTTCATTGAACGCTTGACTGTGTTCGGTATATCATGCAATTTCAAATCTAAAAAAATCTCATGTCCTAGTTCTTTCATGTACTTAACGATTTCAGGACCGTTTTGATAATAGAGCTCCATCCCTACTTTGACAAATAATGATTCATCTTTAAAATGACTTAAAAACTGTTTTATCTCTTCACTTGTTGAAAAATCTAACGCAATAATTGGTTTAGTATTCACTATTCTGGCCTGCCTTTACTTCTTTGATCAAGGACTCAATAGATGTAATTCCTAGTTCATCCATTCGATCTGGTAAAGCTTCAATCAATTCTTTACAAATCATAGGGTTGTTATAATTAGCTGTCCCTATGGCTACTGCGCTAGCACCTGCCATCAGCATCTCAAGAACATCATCGACTGTCGAGATGCCTCCCATCCCAATGACTGGAATCGATACAGCCCGAGAAACTTGGTAAACCATTCGAACAGCAATGGGGCTTATAGCTGAACCTGATAAACCTCCTGTTTTATTGGCTAAAAAAGGCTGTTTAGTTTTTAAATCGATGCTCATTCCTAAAAGCGTATTGATCATACTGATGCCATCTGCTCCGCCTGCTTCAGCAGCTTTGGCAATTTCAGTAATATCCGTTACATTAGGTGTTAATTTAACATAAATTGGAACAGTAGCCACTGATTTGACTGCTTTTGTCATCTGATAAACAGCTTCAGGATTTGAACCGAATGTTAATCCTCCATCTGCTACATTTGGACAAGACAGATTGATTTCAAGAGCTTTCACAATTGGTGAGTGACAGAGTTTTTTTGTTACCGCTACATAATCGGAAATCGTCGTTCCTGCTACACTTGCGATAATAGGCGTGTCAAATTTTTCTAACGCTGGTAATTTTTCATTTACGATTACATCTACACCTGGGTTTCGTAAACCGACTGCGTTTAATACTCCATTTTCTAAATGATGGTAACGTGGCTCAGCGTTTCCTATCCGCGGCTCTGCAGTTGTTGATTTGATGATCAGAGCTCCTAAGACACTATAATCGTAGCGATCCATGTATAGATCGCCAAAGCCAAACGTTCCGCTGGCCGGCATAATAGGATTTTTTAAATCCAATCCCGGTAATGTTACTGTTAAACGACTCATATGATCCCTCCAAAAATTGATTACATTGATGTGATTCCTAACTTAAATCGGATTTGTTGTGAACGTGCGCAATTCCAAGAAATTTAATACAGCTGAAATCGTTGTAATAGAAGTAAGCAGAGGAATATTTTGTTCATGCGCTGCTTGACGAATGGTCAACTGTTCTTTTACTGTTTTCGTTTTAGATGCTCTAGTGTCGATCACTAATTGAATTTCCTTTTTATTGATTCTTTTTGCACTGCTTTTATCGATAGACTCAAAAGATGGATCCAGCGCAGTCACTACTAAACCTTTTTCAGCTAATTGTTGACTTAATGGTTGAGTAGTTAGCATACGGTATCCTATTTGCTGAAATCGCCTAGTTAATTCTTCGGCTTGATCTTGATCTTTTTCGGAAAGCAGCAAAAGGATAGAACCAAATTCTGACAAATGAACTTGGGCGGCTTCAAAGGTTTTAAATATTGCCTTGCCTAACGTTCGATCAGATCCCATAACTTCCCCCATCCAGTCTATTTCAGGTTCTGATGAAAATGAATAAACAGGGGCTTTTACATAAACGGCGGGGCTTATTGTTTGTGTGTTTTCTTTTAAATCTAATTGAGCTGCTAAAGAGTTACCCAAGAGAACTTGAACGGCCGTCGGAATGATAGGGAAACCCGTTGCTTTGCTTAAAAAAGGAATCGTTTGAGTTGTCCCTAGTGTTAGATTAAGAAACTGGATGTTTTCTTGCTGAATCGTGAAATACATAGTGGTGATGCCCGTCCATTTTAAAGCAAGTGCTAGACGAGCGGCATATTCTTTGATTTTCTGCTGTTTTTGTTCAGAAAGAGTTTGTGTAGGATGAACCATCACGGGCTCTGTCCCTACTCCATTCAGGTGTCCAATGTGTTCGATCAACCCTGGAAATAGTACTCTTTCTCCATCAGAAATACTGATGACTTCGATTTGTTCATCAGCCATTGCCTGATTCTCCGGTGCAGCATATGGGATAGCCAATTCTGCCAGCAACGGTTGAATAAGTTCGATCATCCCGTCATTCTCTGCCTCTTTGCTGACTAAATACGACGGGACAGCGTCCAAGACAGGGATTTCTAAAGGAGTTAACGCTTTAGACAATTCAAGTGCCTCTGGGCCTCCAAATTGAACCATCACGCCTATAGGTTTTTCCAACTGAACTACCTGTACGATATCCTCCACCGTTGACGGGACCAAATACGTTTTAGCCTGGACAGAAAAATCCGTTGAAAGAGATGCTGGATGGCTGTTTAATAAGATTGCTTCATAGCCAGCTTCTTGGATAGCCGTTATGGCTTGTAAAAGAGCGCTATCGTATCCTCTTCTTGGATCGTTCATGCCTGTGCTGGCAGTTAAAAGTAAAATGGACTTTTTACCGATTGCCGTACTTTCATTTTCTTCTTCATACGTACTATAAAAACATGTGGATTGTGCAGCGATTTCTCCCGCCGAGCTATCAATAGCTTTATAAACAGGAACGATATCATGTGCATTACGCAATCTATTTACTTCGTCAGCGGTTGTTTTCCATAGTGCAGCAATAACTGAATCAGAAAATCCATATTCTTTAGCACTTCTTAATGCAGTAAGATCACTAGGGTGACGTTCGAGCTCGTGCTCGATCTCAATGATATGGGCTAATTTATCTAAGAAAAACAACTCGATTTTTGTTACCTCACTTAACTCTTCAATCGTGTATCCGCGGCGAAGAGCTTCGAGTAAATAAGCGAGATGATCATACTGAGCATGCAGTAGGTGCTCTGCTATTTCTTCGTCGTTACTGTGAGTGGCTGTTTTCAGTAACGTTACGCCATCTGCTGTATCCAAAGAACGAAAAGCTTTCAAAATCGATTCTTCAAGTGTTCGGCCAATAGCCATTGCTTCTCCGGTAATTTGTTTTTTAGGAGAGTTTCTTTTTACAGATGTCCCATTAGACCAATTCGAAATATAGGTAGTAATGTAGTCCAACGTAGGTTCGTATTCGAGATAAGCCGTTTCATTAAACGGATTTTTTAATGTATCTAACGTTAAACCGGCAGCTAGTTTAACAGACAATTTGATGATTGGATACCCTGTTGCTTTGCTGACTAAAAGAGTTGAACGAGTAAAACCAGGATCTATTTTAGTCACATAATACATAAAACGGTTTGGATGAAAAGCGAACTGGATCGTACATCCTCCTTCGATCTCTAATCCGCGGACAATCGTTAATGCTGCATCACGGAGTAATTGGTAATCAAGATCCGTCAATGTTTGGCTAGGGGTGATCATGATCATAGTTTTTTGATCGGATTCATCTGTCTTCAAATTCTCTGACGTAGAAACAACTAAAGCCTGATCTTTTTTGTCCCGCAATACTTCAAATTGAATCAATTTATAACCGGTCAGACCCGTTTCAATAAAAATAGGGGTGTGCGGCGATAAAAGAAAATGAGCAGCTGCTACTTTTTTTACCTTTTCATTAGTAGAACACCATTCTTGTACCCATTCGCCAGTAGGGGTCTGAGACTGAATAAGCAGCGGAAAGCCTTCTTTTTCAGCAAAACCCAAGGCTTCTGTCTGTGAGTAAACGCCTTGTCCTGCTCGTGTTGGTTCTTTGAGGGTCTGCATCCATTTCCGAAAAGTTTCGGGCTGTTTAATTTTTTGAATGGTCTGTTGGCTTGTTCCCAGTACCTTGATGTGCAGTTCTTCTAACAGTCCTGAATGAGCCAACTCTTCCATCAGATAAAAACTTAAAGAGTTGTGTAAGACAGGAAAGATTTCATTTGGCCGTTCTTTTCGAATGATTTGTGAAACAAAATCAACGGTCAGAGGTTCGATGTAAACTTTATCCGCTCTATCTTTATTTGTTGCCAATGCGGTTGGATTCGAATCAACCAGAATAACTTCATAGCCGATCTCTTTTAAAGAGAGAATGATTTGGGCTGTTCCGTAATCCACATTAGCTGAGGAATCACTGTCGCTTGGAGTTGATCCAATCACTAGAACTTTTTTAGCTTTCGCCTTGTTGATCATGCTCTCTTGCCTCCTTCCAACCATCGATCATTTCCATAAACTGATCGAATAGATGAACAGCGTCATGCGGCCCCGGTGTTGCGTTAGGCTGAAACAAAGTGCTGAAAACAGGCTGGTAGCGGTGTTTTATTCCGGCTATAGCGCTGTCTTTAATTTCTGTATGAGTGATGATCCATTGATCAACATCGAGTGTTTCTTTTTCTAATGCAAAGCGATGGTTTTGTGAAGTGAAATCAACTCGACCAGTTGCCTCTTCCCTTACAGCGTAATTAAAACCATGATGACCTACTTTCAATTTGCTGATTTTAGCTCCATTAGCAAGCGCGATCAGTTGGTGGCCCAGACCAATCCCGAAAATAGGAACCGTACCTTGCAACTCTTGAACCATTTTAAGAGCTTGCGGCAAATCATTTGGATCACCTGGGCCGTTGCTCAACATGACCCCGTCCGGAGCCAAGTTTAAAATGGTTTCTCCTGTTGTATCATAAGGTAAAACGACAACATGGCAATTGCGTTTGTTTAATTCTTTTAAAAGACTGTGTTTTAAACCAAAGTCGATCACAATGATATTTCTTCCTACTCCTGGACTAGCATAAGAACGGCTAGCCGAGACTTGCGATACCTGGTTGCTAGGCAAGACCGTTGCTCTTAACTGGTCAAACGCATGAACTAAGTCATCTTGAGCGTCGATTAACATACCGCGCATAATGCCGGATTCACGAATGTGACGTGTTAGTCTCCGCGTATCGATACCCGAAATCCCGGGTATTTTTTTGATTTTTAAAAATTCATCCAAGTTCATTTGACTGCGCCAGTTAGCTGGAACACGGGCAAATTCTTTGACAATAACTGCTTTACAAATCGATTCGATGGATTCATAGTCATCTCGGTTTATGCCGGTATTGCCCACTAAAGGATTAGCAAAAACTAAAATTTGACCGTTGTAAGAAGGATCGGTTATCGTTTCTTGGTAGCCGGTCATTCCCGTTGTAAAAACAACTTCCCCAATCGTATCAATCAAAGAACCGAATCCTTTGCCTTTAAAGATAGTGCCGTCTTCTAAAATTAGTAAACGATCCATCCTTAAATTACCTCCTCATATACAATCTTTCCATCTGCGATCGTCATAACAGTCGTGCCTTTTACTTTCCAGCCAATAAAAGGTGTATTGGCTGACAGCGACAAAAAGTCTTCTTCTCGAATGTCTTTGGCAGTAGTTAAATCAAACAAGGCTAAATCAGCTTGTTTGCCAACCGCTAAAATACCGCTATCCAAGTTGAATATTTTGGCCGGTTGAACGGTTAACCAGTCAACCACTTGTTTCAATGTGAAAATGCCTGTTTCAACCAAGTGTGTATAAAGTAAAGAAAAGGCTGTTTCGCTTCCGACGATCCCAAATGGAGATCCAATCATGCTGCCTTCTTTTTCTTCTTTGCTGTGCGGTGCATGATCTGTAGCGATCATATCAATTGTACCATCAAGTAAACCTTTAATTAAAGCCGCACGGTCTTCTTTGCTTCTTAAAGGAGGATTCATTTTATACAGACTAGTATCTCCAGGAATATCCTCTTCTGTCAGAATCAAGTGATGAGGCGCGACTTCAGCCGTTACATGGATGCCGGCTTTCTTGGCATCGCGGATAACTCGGACACTTTCTTTTGTTGAAACATGACAAACGTGGTAATGCGCTCCAGTTGCCTCACTGATCAAAACGTCACGTGCAATTTGGCTCGCTTCAGTGATGTTTAAGATCCCTGGCAAACCCAGTTCACGTGAACGCTTGCCTTCGTGCATCACGCCGCCAAACAATAAAGAATCATCTTCTGTATGGGCCACGATCGCTACATTATTTTTAGCGGCTTCTTTCATTGCTAAATACATGGTCCCAGCTGATTGCACTCCGACTCCATCATTGGTGAAGGCAAATGCTCCTGCAGCAATTAAAGCTTTTTGATCGGTTAAATGATCGCTGCGCAGCCCTTTAGTAATTGGAGCGTATTGCAATACTTTGATAACCGCATCCGCTTTATTTTTTTCCTGAAGAGCCAGCATTTTTTCAGGCGTATCCGGTTCCGGGTTTACGTTTGGCATTGCGCAAATGGTAGTGAATCCGCCTCTTGCCGCTGCCTCCGTACCTGTTTTAATGGTTTCTTTGTAAGAAAAACCTGGTTCTCTTAAATGAACATGAACATCGATCAGACCCGGAGTCAGTAAAGCTCCTTTAGCATCAATGATGTTCTCCGGTTCTGTTTTCCCTTTGATTAAAGAAGCTACATCATCCCCTATTGCAGCAATCTTGTCTTCTTTAATCACTAGTTCGGTTAAGTTAAGATTCCCTTGTTGATCTATCGTGGTTGCATTTTTGATCCATAGTGTCATTTTTATCCCTCATTAGCTTTCTTTATTTCTATTCAATACTATTCTACCCTTTTTGACCAGCCAATACTGCTTCTAAGATGGCCATTCTTGTAAAGACGCCATTAGCCATTTGAGCCACGATTCGCGCCCGTGGACATTCCAGTAAAGTACTTTGCAGTTCAACATCGCGGTTAACCGGAGCAGGGTGCATAATAATGGCGTGGTCCAGCATCTTGCTTTCTCTGCTTTCTGTTAAGCCGTACATTGTTAGATAAGCAGGTTTAGAAAAGTTTCCGTACGTTTCATGCCGCTCATGTTGAATGCGCAGCAACATCATCACGTCAACTATTTTGATCAGGTCATCCATTGGAACGTATTGTCCATATTGATCAAACGATTCATCGTACCATTCAGGCGGACCGGAGAAGTATAGTGTAGCTCCAAGGCGTTTCAACATCTGCATGTTTGATCGCGCAACTCGAGAATGAGTTAAATCGCCAACAATTGCAACTTTTAGACCTTCAAAATAACCAAACTCTTCATAAATCGTCATTAAATCTAACAGGCATTGACTCGGGTGTTGTCCTGCACCATCGCCGCCATTGATGATTGAACAGGTAATCGTAGGACTAGCGATCAATTCAGAATAGAAAGCCTCTGATGGGTGGCGAATAACCGCGACATCTACTCCAATAGCTGACATCGTCAGTACGGTATCGTATAAGCTCTCTCCTTTTGTTACACTGCTTGTCGAAGGTTCAAAATCGATGACTTTGATTCCCATTTTATTTTCAGCCATTTCAAAACTTTTATGTGTCCGTGTACTGTTTTCAAAAAACAGGTTAACAGCATATTTCTTATCGTCATACGAAGGATGAACTCCTTTTTTAAATTCACCAGCACGACCGATCAGAGCTAGTACTTCTTCGTTCGTTAATGCTTCGACTGAAACAAAATGTTCTAATTGAATGCTTTCGATGACTCCACCCATTTTATAGTCCCCCTTGTTTTTTGTACTTCAGTAACCGGTTAGTTCCTTAAAGCCCTTGAATTCAGTTTAATTGTCTTAGGTAGATTTGAGCCGGTTCTCTATTATGCCTCACTGCTTAGTGTTTGGTGGTTGCTGAGGGCAAATAAAAAGAACCTAAAGATCTTAGAGACCTTTAGGTTCGATAATAGCCCAACAGTATAGGAGCAGACGGCTCCCAGCTTGCTGGTTTATAGTCGTGACCTTTTGTGTCTCTCTGGACTCAATTAAAGTTTCACTTTGATTTAAGTTAATTTCTGAATCATCACGTGATCTGCCCCATCGATTTCTTCGACCGCGACTTTGATTTGTTCTTCCAATGATGTTGGGATGTTCTTTCCTACAAAATCAGCGCGAATCGGCAATTCTCGATGTCCTCGATCGACTAAGACGGCTAATGAGATCTTCCCAGGACGTCCGATATCCATTAAAGCATCTAATGCTGCCCGGATCGTGCGGCCTGTATACAAAACATCGTCAATTAAAATGACTTGCTTGCCTTCAATAGAAACAGGAATATCCGTTCCTTTGACTTCAGGTTCGCGGTCCTCACTAGTGTGGACATCGTCGCGGTACAACGAAATGTCTAATTCACCGACTGGTACCGCAACTCCTTCAAGTTGCTGCATTCGTTCAGCGATCCGCTTAGCAAGGTAAATGCCTCGTGTTTTGATGCCGACCAGTATCAAGTTTTCAATACCTTTATTTTGTTCAATAATTTCATATGTGATCCGTGTCAAAGCACGTTTCATAGCATTTTCATCTACTACTTCTACTTCAGATTTAATCAATGTCCTTTACTCCTCCTTCAGTACCAGCATATAATTAATTTTTTCTGTTTAGCGATAAAAAATGCCCTCTTACCTATTGAGTAAGAGGGCATTCTGAGGTTGACTGTTTTAAAAACTAGCTAGTCTTCGCTCATACGTGTCTGCTCCTTCTTAGTCTCACAGGACTAGGATTAAAGGATTACTTGTTTTTCTATCTCCAAAGACTTTACCGTGTCCCGCATGAAAAGTCAACGGTTTTCTCTTAACTCAGCAAGAGTTTCTTCAAACAATGCAGGTAAAGGTGCTTCAAAAGTTAAAAATTCCCCAGTACGCGGATGCTTAAATCCAAGGACTTTAGCATGTAAAAATTGGCCATTTCCTGCTAACGTTTTTCGCGGACCATAGATAGGATCTCCTGCCAATGGATAACCAATGTATTTCATATGCACTCTAATTTGATGCGTTCGGCCTGTTTCTAATTTCAACGAAACAAGGGTGAAATCTTTAAACCGTTCTAAAACGCGGAAATGGGTCACTGCCGGACGTCCGTCTTGGATGATATCTTGTTTTTTACGGTCTGCTTTTGAACGACCTAAAGGAGCATCTATCGTACCTTTGTCATGGGGTATTACACCATGGACTAAAGCAATGTATTCTCTTAAAGAAGTGCGGTCTTTCAACTGAGTTGCTAGTTTTTCATGAGCAAAATCATTTTTAGCAACCATCAATAAGCCGCTTGTGTCTTTATCGATTCGGTGTACGATACCCGGACGGATGGTTCCGTTGATTCCAGATAAATCTTTTACTTGATACATCAACGCATTTACTAGTGTACCTGTTTGGTGACCAGCGGAAGGATGTACGACTAATCCTTGTGGTTTGTTGACCACTACGACATCTTTATCTTCATAAACGATATCAAGAGGGATATTTTCAGCTTGAACGTCTAAAGGGACAAGCTCTGGCTCAGTGATCGTGATGGCATCCCCTGGTTGGACTTGATAATTTGGCTTCGTCGAAGCGTTATTGACCAAAACATCTCCTTCTTTAATCCATTGCTGAACATGGGAACGTGTTTTGTCAGGCAGCAATTCGACAAGAACTTTGTCTAATCGCCCTTTTTCATTTTCTATTGTAAACTGATATGCTTGAGACATACAAAAACTCCTTTTTAATGATCAGGTTTGACATAAGCGTTTAACCTGGACTGTTCTTTTTTTGTTTTTTTTCATCGAGAAAGACATAAAGGATCATCAGTACGACACCGATGCTCAATGCCATGTCCGCGACATTAAAGATTGGAAAGTTAATAAATTCTAGACGAACCATATCGATAACGTATTCGACACGCAGGCGATCGATAAAGTTGCCAATGGATCCGGCCAAAATAAAAGCCAATGCGATCGACAGCAAACGGCTATTCTTTCCATATTTTTGTAAATAAACGACCACTACTCCGACGACGACAATGGTTACCAGATAGAAAAACCACATTTTTCCTTCTAAAATACTCCAAGCTGCGCCGGTATTCCGAATGTACATCCATGATAAAACACCTGGAATAACTTCGACGACCTCATATAAATCAATATGGGCTACAGTCAAATACTTTGTCCATTGGTCAACGCCAATAATGACAGCAGCTAAAACATAATATAAAAACATAGGTGTACCTCGCTTTGTTTATAATCTTCTAAATCTAGTCTTCTCCCATTTTACATGATATGCTAGCCAAGTGATAGTTTTTTATTTTGTTGAAGAATGAAAGGTTTACAAATCTCTAAGCTTTTTTATTGGCTTTTAAATAAAAAAGGAGTAAAATAGTAAAAGGTTAAAGAAAGGAGATGAATTTATTATGAATCAAGCAACCATTGAAAAAGTTTGGCAAATCAAAGGTTTATTGTTTAAAAATGATGATTACCCGTTGGCTTTAGACTTAGAAGATAGCGAAAATCGTGTATTGATGCGTTACATCATTGTTGACGCTCATTCTTCAGATTATCAAAATGGCTTGGAAATCGGCTACAACGCTGGTGAATTCCAAGTGTACGCGAACAAAGAAACGGCTAAAAAAAGTTTATATTCTATTGCATAAATAGACTGAGCAATTCGTCCATGAGAGTTGCAGTCTATTTTATCTTTTTTTAAAATCCCTCCATTTAATGGATGTGGATTATTTTTTTTGCTTTTTTATCAAGCCTGCCTACACTCTTCATATAATTCAAAGCAGCTTTTGAAAAGACAAACGATTGTTTTTACGGAATTTTTTATTCAATCGTAAGGAATATACTGAAAACAAGAGTTATCTCTTGGGTAACATTCCTACTTTTGATATACTGATAGAGTTCTTATGTAACGGTGTTGGATAAGAATAAGCATGTTCTTACTACATAATGATGGTTAAAAATCAGTGGTAAAGACAATAGACTACATAATAAAAGGAGATTTATATTTATGAAGAAACGATCCAAAACGGTTTATGCCTTAGCGACGTCTTTATTTTTAGCTGGTTGCGCCAATGATGGAATTGCTGATGCTACAAAAAGCATTGAAGCCATTGAACCAGAAGAAAAAACGGTACTGACTGAGTTAAATGCTATAACAGAACAAGAAAAAGCTTTACAAAAAATGTTTGAAGACAGTCTAGCTGAGGATAATAGCTCCAGCCAATTTTCAGACGGCAGCTCTCCTGTTTTTGAAAATATCGAAGCACGCACAACTTCTCTAACGACTATTAAAGAAGCCAACTCTGAAATAGAAACCATTCAAAAGGATTTGTCCGAAAATGATGGTGATAAAGTACCCAAAGAGCAAATAGATGCTTTGACTAAAGAAATGGGAACCCTTACCGACTCTCTCGATACTTATTCAACCCAGTATGAAAAATCATTATCCGAAGAAGAAGAGTATTTTAAATCGCTTGCTGCTGAAGATGCTACCTACGAAACATTAACAGACGGCATCACTAAACTAAATGAACAAGACGCTAAAACAAAAGAGCTTTTGCAACAACTAAATGAACAATTTAAAGCATTGGATAAACAACGCAATGAAGCAGAAAAAGCTGTACAATCTGTCAACGATTCATCTAAATAAACGACAACTTATAGGAGTGATACTAAAATGAAACAAACAATTATGGGGTTAACGTTGATGAGCGCCTTGATTTTAAGTGGCTGCCAAACTAGCGATTCTTCATCCGCAAAAGAAAGCTCATCTGACTCTGCACTTACCCAGTCCATGCAATCTAGTTCGGAAACAGCTAATTCTACGAGCGAATCACAAACCTCTTCTGAAGAAGCAGTAAAAGAAAGTGAAGAACAGCCTGCCGCATACAAATACCGTGTAAATCCAGCGAATTCTGTGATTGAACCGATCAATGCCGATGATGAATCAAAAGTCGTTTTATTGACCTTTGATGATGCTCCTGATGAGCATGCTGTTGAAATTGCAACCAAGTTAAAAGACATTGGCGCTCCCGCTATTTTCTTTATTAATGGGATGTTCATCGAGTCTGATGAAGGAAAAGAAAAATTGAAAGAAATTTATGATATGGGCTTTGAAATCGGGAACCATACTCAAACTCACCCTGACTTAAGCACGCTTAGTCCTGAAGAAGAACGGAAAGAAATTTTGGAAACCAACGATTTGATCTATGATGCTATCGGTATAAAACCTCGTTTCTTCCGTGCTCCATTTGGTATCACAACGGATACAACAGACGAAATAATGGCTGAAGAAAAAATGGTTTCTATGACTTGGACCTATGGCTATGATTGGGAAGCCGATTATCAAGATGCAACAGCTTTAACCGATATTATGCTACATACTGAATACTTAAACGATGGAGCTAATTTGTTGATGCATGACCGTACTTGGACCAATGAAGCAGCTGTCGACATTGCAGAAGGTCTAAAAGATCAAGGCTATACTTGGGTCGACCCTGCTTTACTTGAATCACCAGAAAGAGAGGTACCAAACGAATGAAAAACAATAAAAAATGGATAGGAACACTTCTATTAAGTGCAGCCTTCTTCCTAAGCATGCCTTTTGCGGTACAAGCAGAGGAAACGGAACAAAAAGAACCCATCGCAATCAATGATCAGCCTTTATTAAGCATTCCAGAAAAATTTCCGGCGCAATTTGCTTACGATTCAGGAATTGACATCCCTTATCCTGAAAAAGGCGTTAAAGGCATCTACGTAACAGCTTATTCAGCTGGCGGAACAGATAAAATGGCTGAATTGACGGATTTTGTCAAATCCAGTGGTTTGAACTCAATGGTCATCGATGTTAAAGATGATGAAGGAAGCATGACCATGGATATTGGTTCTGAAAATGAAATCGTCCAACAAAGTACACAAGATTACGTAACCGATCCACAAGCTATGTTGAAGCAGTTAGAAAAAGATGAAATTTATCCAATCGGGCGTATTGTTGTCTTTAAAGACACGTTGCTTGCCGAAGCTAGACCAGACCTCTCTTTTAAACGTGCAGATGGCAGTGTTTGGAAAAACAGCAATGGCGATGCTTTTGTCAACCCCTTCTCTAAAGAAGTTTGGGACTACAACGTTGAAGTCGCTAAACAAGCGGCTAAAATGGGATTCAAAGAAATCCAATTTGATTACGTGCGGTTCCCAGAAGGTTTTGAGACTCAAAGCGATTCTTTAGATTACACACACGGAGATTACGATACGAAGAACTTGGATGAAGTTCAACAACGTGTTGAAGCCGTCACTGACTTTGTCAAATACGCTCGTGAAGAACTAAAACCTTATGGTGTTGAAGTTTCTGTCGATATTTTTGGTTATGCTGCTACCGTACCGGAAGCTCCTGGTATTGGCCAAAACTTCAGTAAAATATCGGAAAACGTTGATGTTATTTCTTCAATGATTTACCCAAGTCACTGGGGCTCGTATTTTGGTATTGGAAAACCTGATTTAGAACCTTACAAGCTAGTCTCTGAATACATGAAAGTTGAGAACGAACTGTTAGGCGGTTTAGATACGCCACCACAATCACGACCATGGTTGCAAGACTTTACAGCTTCTTATTTAGGTGCTGGAAATTATATGAATTACGGCGCACCGCAAGTAGAAGATCAAGTCAAAGCGTTGCATGAAGCCGGTGTAGATGAATTCTTATTATGGGATGCAAACAATACCTATACCCCTGGCGTTAACTACAATTTTAATTAAAAAAAACCACTCATCGAAATTATTTTCGATGAGTGGTTTTTTCTTTAGGAAGAATCAAATAGTGATGATTTCTCCACTCGCTAATAAACACAGATAGGCTGCCGTAACCGGCTTATCTAAAATAGATTCCAAAGCCATTCGATAAAGATTCATTTGCCCTTTGTACTTTTCTAACATTTTTTCTCCAGCATCGCGACCGTAACGAGCTACTTGATCGGTTTTATAATCAAAAAGGATCAGTTCCTTATCAAATTCAAGATACCCATCAACGATACCATGGACAAGAATTTTATCTTCTGCTGCTTCTTCTAAATCCGTAAAAATAGTTTCTGCTGCTAACAGCAATGAAAAAGGCGCTTCTCTATGCACATGATTCGGATGAGCCAGAAGCAATTGTCCAATGGTTGTTTGGAAGAAGCGTAAGATGTTTCCAACTTCAATTTTTTCAGCAATTTCGTGCTGCAGCATTCCCCGTCTGATCAAGTCTGCAATCAACTCGTTGACTGTCTCCACTGTTACTGGAACGCTCAAATCAATCGACTGCATCACAAGGTGAGTGCCGGTGCCGATTTCTGCACTGGTAGGTGCTGTCATTTCAGCCATGAACTTCGGCCGGGCCAAGGTATCTTCTATATAACGATTTTGATTCCGCGGCTGATTGATATCAATTTTAACCATTTGACCATCGTCCGGTTCTTCGAACAAGCGTTTGATTTCAGAAACGGATTGGTAACTGGTGGTATGCGTTGCACTTTCATAGCGGTATTGGTAATCCATTAAAGCAATGGCTTCGTTTAATAATGGATACTCTTGTTTTGTTTGTTCATTTTTTGAAATAGCTGTATCTAATTTTTCAATCCACTGTTCATCAGGTACTAGATCTTGTTGAATCATTTGTTGTTGGATCATCGTTTCATTATAGAAATGAATGGAAAATTTAGCCGGATGCTGGCTGATCGAGCCATTTTTAGCAGTGACAGACAAGTAATCATTTTGACTGTCTGGATGCCGGACTAATGCTAAGCCCACCCACTTCATTAAACTGTTAGCAGTAAACCGTATATCGTTTGGCAGAACAGTTGCTTGGTGAGCAGCGACGACTCCCCACTCTTTCCAAGCCGCTTCTTCATTTTTGTAGGAACCGACTAAAAACAGCTTTTCTTCAGCTCTTGTCAGAGCTACATACAATTTTCGCATTTCTTCTGACAACAATTTGTTTTTCTTTTCAACTTTTAAGGCGATCTCTGGCAGTGTTTGGTATCGGATACGGCGTTCTAGGTCTTTAAAGTCTGTTCCGACCCCGTATTCTTCATTGAATAAATACCCTTTGCGGATGTCTTGTAAATTAAACCGTTTAGTCAGATCCAGCACAAACACAACCGGAAATTCTAACCCCTTGCTTGCGTGGATCGTCATTACGCGAACCGCATCTTCATCGGTAGTGATGGCGGTTGGTTCAGCTAGATCTTTATCTTTGTCTTGCATTTTTTCGATAAAGCGGACAAATTGGAAGAGTCCTTTAAAGCTGGTTTTTTCATAACTGGCTGCACGTTCATATAAAGCATGTAAATTAGCTTTCCGCTGTCTTCCTGAGCTCATACCGCTGACATAGTCCAGAAAATGAGTATCTTCATAAATAGACCAAATCAAATCTACTAAATGGTTTCTGCGGGCTTCTTCACGCCATTTCGTTAAACGATTTAAAAAGACTTGAACTTTGTGGTAAAGCACAGTCGTAAATCGGCTGGCTTTATCTGATCCGGAATAGCTGGCATGGAAAGCCAACAGTGCTTCATAATAGTCGCCTGTTTTTTGGCTGATGCGAATGGAAGCTAATTCATTTTCATTTAAGCCAACAATCGGCGAACGCAATACAGCAGCTAACGGAATATCTTGGTAAGGATTATCAATTACTTTTAATAATGACATCATGATGGTGATCTCGGTTGTTTGGAAGTAATTTTGTGTGTCGTTGACTTGTAACGGAATGGCAAGCTGTTTAAAAACCTCCAGCAAGACTAAATTATTTTTTTTAGTGGGTGTGAGTAAAACGATATCTTGATAACGAATGGGCCGATTCATCTTGGTTTTTTTATCGTAAATTGGAAACTCTTCTCGAATCAATTGTTGAATCTTTTGGCCAACCATCAGTAACTCACCTTCTGTTTTATCATCGATCCGCATATCCCGCTCCAATGGTTCTTCTTCGGTTTCTCCGGGGGTATCTATTCCTTTTTCGTAAATCAGCAGTTCTGTTTCATGCTGATTCATTTCAGGAAATGCTGTAAACCCTTGGATAAGTTTGGCTGATTCGTCATAGTCCATTTGCCCCACAGCTTTATCCATCAATTGTTCAAATATGAAATTGGTGAACTGGAGTACTTCTCCCCGAGAACGGAAATTCTCGGCTAAAATAATCCGTTCTCCGCCTTCTTGCTGACCATATCGTTCATATTTTGATAAGAATAAACCTGGATCGGCTAAACGAAAAGAATAAATCGATTGCTTCACATCGCCAACCATAAATAGATTGCCGGCTTGTGAAAGATCTTGTACAAGCCAATGCAAAATGTTTTCTTGTAATTGATTGATATCTTGGTATTCATCAACCATCACTTCTTTGAATTTCTCTTTGTAATGCTGTGAGGCTTCGGTCGCTGACCACTGACCATTCTCATAGCGGGCCAGGATCTGTAAAGTTAAATGTTCCAAGTCATTGAAATCCAACAAGTTCCGTTCGCTTTTACGAGCGCGATAAGCTTCTGTAAAGACATTTGTAACACGCGCCATTTCATCAACAAGCGGTGCTGCTTGTTTCATAATGTCGATCTGCTTCTCCAGAGGTGTGGTAAAATAAGAAAGCTGCATTTCGCTGTACCGTTTTTTAACTTGGTCACGTAATTCTTTCATGTCGCTGCCAACTTCTTTTATCGCTTCATCCGTTGCTTTTTTGACGGCTTTCCAACGAACAAATTCAAAAGCTTCAACCGTTTGATAAGCTGCTTCATAATTATCTTCTTGAATAAATGTTATTAGCTCTTTCAAGTGTGCGGCTTCACGCGCAACAATTTCAGTTTGAGTGCTTAGCTCCTCTGTACCTTCCCCTAATTTTTCTGCAGTTTCAGAAAGTTCAATTAAACTTACTAGAATATCTGATATTTGAGGTTTTAATAACTCTTGGTACAATATGTCATCACCAAAAGAAGTTTGGTCTACTGTATATAATTCGGATAAGCGTTCCAGCCACTCAGCAGGATTAGGATTGGCTCTAGAAAACTCATACAAAGAAAAAATCAATTCCGTTAGACCCGTGTCGCTTCGGTCATTGGAGTACGCACCAGCTAATTCTTTAAAAAAGCTCGTTTCTTCCCCATAAAGCTCTTCTCTGACCTCTTCCCAAACGTCTTCTTTCAATAGGAGGATTTCTGTTTCATCTGTTAACAAACGAAAAACAGGATCTAAATCAATTAGATAATAATAGCGTCGAATCACTTGTAAACAAAACGCATGCAAGGTACTGATCGATGCTTGTGATAATAGAGATAATTGACGAATCAAATGTCGTTTTTCATCCGGCTCGCTTTCGTTAGTAACAGCTTGCTGAATCGCCGTTTGTATGCGTTCTTTCATTTCTCTGGCTGCTGCTTCAGTGTAAGTTACGATCAACAACTCATCAACATTTGTTCCTGCTTTGATTTTTTCAATCACCCGCTGGACTAAAACCGTTGTTTTTCCTGAACCAGCAGAAGCAGAGACCAGAATATTGTGCCCCGCTTCATAAATAGCTTGCCATTGGCCATCTGTAAAGCGGCTGTTTTCCGGTTTGATTGGAATAAGACTCATTCTTCTTCCTCCTCTTCCTCATGCTGCATTTTTTCTAGAATTTCTTCACGCGATAATTTTTCCATTCGACGATAATTGTTTTCAGGAAGCATCGCATCAAATTGAGAAACAGCTCGTAATTCGCCATTAACTGAAGAAATAAATTGCCGTTTTTCATAAAAAGGATTGAGCGTGGTAACGCCATCCATGATTTTGTTTCCAGCGTCCAAAATCAATTTCTGATTGTGTTTTCGTAAAGCGGCCATTTCATCAAGAGTGACAAATTTTCGTGATTTAAGTGTTTCATTTTTCAATTGGTTAAATGGATAAATGAAAGAAGCAGTCGACGGCTCAATAGTCGGATCTAACGCCAATAGTAAGTCTTCTTCTTCTAATAAAAGGCCATCCAATTTGAACTGTTTCAACAGTTCATTGGTATAAGCTTGTTCATCTACCAGTTTATCGCCTTTGATGAAGGGATTTTTAACGTGTAGATAAAAAGCCCCTGCTGGTTTTGCTTCATGACCAATGAGTCGAGGTGCATTTGCAATCGCCGTGTCCAAATAGGTAATCATTTGCATCGCTAATCCATAATAGGCATCTTGGTAGTTAAAGGCATGAGCACTTGATTTATAATCTACAACGCTAAGGTAGTGCTGATGGTCGATTTCTACGGTATCTACACGGTCGATTTTACCGCGAATGTATAATTTTCCTCCGTTATTTAATGGAAAAGACAGTCCTTCGATTCCTTTTTGGTTCGCTAGTTGCCCAAAGAGCACTTCTGTCTGGACATTCCTCATATTTGTTCTTCTGCTTTGATTGCCGAGGGCCCAAGCCATCCTTCTAACCGTTTGGCCTAATTGGTCGCGAATAAACTTCATGCGGTTAGAAGCTGATAAAATAGCGAATTTAGACTTTCCGTAGAGAGACTCCAATACTTCGTTCGTAATAGCATTCACTGTCTCCTGATCTAATTTATGGAAACGCAGATCGCGGCTCAAAAGAGATTTAAACAATTGATCTAAAGCATCATGGAAAAATTCTCCTGTTCCTGCTGGTGATAGTCCGAACACGTCTCTTTCTCTTAAGCGTAAACCGTACTGCAGAAAATGCGCGTAATGGTCCGCATAAAATGTTTCTAAACGAGAAACAGACAAGTACAAATCTTTGCCGTATAAAGCAGTAGCAATGTCGGCTTTCAAAGGATGAGGTATATTTTTTTTCACTAAACTGACCAGTAAGTGATTAAAGGTTGGCGCAATGGCTTTCGTTCGTTTAAAGTACTGATATAATCCCATCCAAAAAGGCGATAACTGTCCTTTTTGATCTTGTTCTTTACGTAAAACCAATAACAACTGGCTTAATGTGCTGCGTTGGGTTCCGATAAAATCAAGTAATTCAGCATTAGCCGGTGAGCTTAACGAACTAGCTTCTCCGACTTTGGCTTGGATCGGAATATCGAAGCCTTTGACGATTCGATCTACATAAGGAGAGAGTTTAGGACTTTCCTTGGAGTCATTACTGGTGGGATACGTCATAATGAGTTTTTCTGATGAATTCAAAAATGCTTCATAAGCAATAAACGGTTCAGAAGCCATCATCGATTCCACGTTAGGTTTTAAATACTTGGTAGGATCTAAAAAATCAGCAAAAACACTGCGGTCTTCTTCGGTCAGAATCGTTTTATTTTCATTTTTTGCAGGAAGATGGACATCTGTCATTCCTAATAAAAACGTTACTTTTGCTGTTCCAATACGCGTACTTTCCAGTCCGGAGTAGGTTACTTGATCGATACTGGGAGGTACGATGCTGTATGAAGCATTCTCAAAACCTGAAGCTAGGATTGTTTGGAAACTCTCTAAATCAAAAGGGTCATCTCCTAGTACTTCTACATATTCATCTAACAGTTGTAAGAACGTTTGCCAAGTTTGTTCATGTTTTTTAGCAGTCTCTAAATCATTTTGCTCAACCGCTTGATCTCGCCAAAAAGAAAGTTGTTTGTCGACGCCTATTTTTTCTAAGAAAATGTATAAGATTTTTGCGGCTTCTCCGCTCGTTTCAGCACCTTCTAATCGTTGGTAAAAAGGCAACAATGTATCTTTTAAGAACGTCCGTACCGTGTTAGCGATTTGTTCAATGCGTTGATCGGAATCGGATTGGAAATCGCCGTCTTCATAATTAAATCGTGTGTAATGCCATGGTTTCTTCATCGTCCATTGATGTCCTTCATACCCATAGGCTAAAACAACGTTTTCTGTGACATCAATTTCTTCTCTAAAGGCATTGACTTGCTGTTGAAGAACAGCCACACGTGCGCTTCGCTCAGCTGGTAAATCGTTGTGTGTTTGCGGAACCAGTAATTCGGTTCGTAAAAATCGCATAATATCTGCATAACGCCAATTTCTGCGTTTGATGGACAATAAAGTATCTAAAAATTCCACCAGGGGATGTTGGTTCATCAAATCCGCGCTGTCAATAAAAGTCACGATTCCATTCTCACTAAAAATAGGCTCTAAAATCGTTAAATAATCTTCAATGTTTCGGGTCAATACTAAAATATCTTGGTAACGATAGTCTCCACTTTTTACCATTTTCCGAATTTCTTTCGCTACATGCTCAACTTCTGCTTGTTTATTCTCACCAGCCCAGACTTCGATACAGTCTTCCATTGAAATTTGTTCCTTTGAACGATTATGATCGACAGGGGACAATTTGCTAGTTTCGACCCAAAAGTCTTCTAATTGATTCAACTCTTCACAATAAGATGCGTTCAGCTGGCGGATTATTCGATCAGGAGCGACTGGAATATTTTCAGAACGAGCTGCTTGATACAAATGATAATACGTTTCTCCGGCTGCTTGAAATAATTCATGCAGCTCTGGTTTTTCAGTAGGGTAACCTTTGTCAAGCGTCAAAGCAACGGTCACCTGCTTGGCTTTTTTCATCAAAGCTAAGATAAGAGCTTGTTCTTGAGCTGTAAACCGAAAAAAGCTTTCAATATAAACCGTGGTTTCAGATAGATCCAATTCTTCCAGTTTTTGGGTCAATGCGGTCAAGATATCTTCAGTTTCAATGTATTTTCCGACTAGAGCAGCATCGAAGGCTTGATAAAGTAGTGAGATATCCTGTAGTTTTAAACGAAAATCCGACTCTTTGGGTGTTGAACCTAAATTCATCAATAAATGAGCTAAGTCATCTTGTGTAATACGACCAGTCCTCAGCTCCATAAAGAGAGCTGTCATTTGCTGAACAAATCCTGTTTTACGGACTTCCCCTCGGTATATGGTCAACTCTTCCTCGTATTGGATCAACAATTTCCTCACTAACATCGATAACCCTGAAGCGGTCAATTGAGGTTTAACAAATGTATCGGTATCTTGCAGCCAAAACCAAGCCAATCGACTAAAACTAAAAACTTGTAAATGCATCATACCCATTAGGGGCTTTTTATCAAAAGGCGGCATTTTCCCTAAATTTTCTAAGACCGTCATTTCAGCTTCAAATTTAATATGATCGGGTACCAAATAGAATATATTGGCGTGTTTATTTGTGGCCAATGTTTCAGCAATCTCATCTAACATGATACCCCGTTTATCACGATTGGCGCGACCTAATATAAATTGTAATCCCATTGGTGATTCACCTCTTCTTTAACTATTCTATGCTCTTATTTTAACACAAGAAAAAAGAAAGGACGCTTTCTTTTAAATTATCTGTCTCTTAGTCTCGATCTCATTAATTTAAAGACAGAATAAAAAATAAAACGAACACATTTTATGTGTCCGTTTCATTCTTAAGATAACGTTCAGAAAAAATAAATCAAAACGAAAATCATCAAAAAACAGCCCAAACTATAAATTATTTTAAATTTAGGTTCTCGGGTTTTGTGTCTGAAGAGCTGCATCCCTAACAAACCGCCTAGTCCTCCGCCAAATAGTCCTAGCAGTAACAAGCGTTTCTCAGGAATCCGCCATTGGTGTTTTTGGGCTTTTCTTTTATCCCACCCCATTAAAAGAAACAGCCAACTATTTAGGATAACAGCATAACCGATCCCATAAAAAGGGTCAAGCATGGTTTGCAGCATTTAAATGTGCGATTTCTACAATGACGTCTGTTGCTTTCTGCATACTTTCCACTGCTACAAATTCATAGCGGCCATGGAAATTTTCACCGCCTGCAAAAATGTTCGGTGTTGGCAATCCCATGAAAGATATTTTTGATCCGTCTGTTCCGCCACGAATGGCTTCAATGATCGGTTCAATACCTAGATTTTTCATTGCTTGTTCAGCAAGGTCTACTACAGTCATATCTTTTTCGATAATTTCACCCATATTGTAATAAGAATCATTCAAGTCAACAGTAACTCGCTCAGCATTGTAAGCTTTATTTAGTTTTTCAGCAACACTTAAAATGACTGCTTTACGTTCTTCAAATTTAGTACGGTCATGATCACGGATGATGTATTCCATACGAGCTTCTTCAACTTCTCCGGTCAAGCCTAATAAATGATAAAAACCTTCTCTGCCTGCTGTCTTTTCAGGAACTTCATTTTGCGGCAGTGCTGCATCAAAAGCTAGCGCTAATTTTAATGCATTGATCATCGTATCCTTAGCTGTACCGGGGTGCACATTTTTCCCTTGGATAGTGACGATCGCTGAAGCCGCATTGAAACTTTCGTATTCTAATTCGCCTACAGGACCGCCGTCCATTGTATAAGCGAAATCGGCATTAAAACCTGCCACATCAAAACGATCAGCTCCAATTCCAATTTCTTCATCTGGGCCAAAAGCTACACGAATATCGCCGTGTTCAATTGAATCGTCTGTAAGTAAAATTTCCATAGCAGTCATGATTTCAGCAATTCCAGCTTTATCATCTGCGCCTAGTAACGTTGTTCCGTCTGTTGTGATCAATGTTTGACCGATATAGTTTTTTAAATTCGGAAAATCTTCTGGAGATAAGATTACATTTTGTTCTTTATTCAAAACAAGTGTTTCGCCGGTATAATTTTCGTGGAATTGTGGATTCACGTTTTCAGCATTAAAATCAGCGGTATCCATATGGGCGATGAATCCTATTGTCGGTACTGTTTTAGCCGTATTGCTTGGCAACGTTGCTGTCACATATCCATTGTCCGTATTATAAGCAACTTCTTTTAAACCCAATTCTTTTAATTCAGCCATCAGTGTTTTGGCAAACTCTACTTGTGACTGGGTTGATGGAATGGTTGTACTATTTTCATTAGAACGTGTTTCTGTTTGAACATAGCGAACAAATCGCGGAATTAAATTTTTATACATTTGACAGACTTCCTTTCCATAATAAAAATAAACGAATGGGTACGATCCGTTATCATAAAAACACCAAAATTGTGATTAAATGAATTGATAAGGATCGGTATTCAGATTAGATTGGATAATTTCTAAATCCCAATCCATTTCTTGGCTCCATTTAGTAAAGAGCTGTTGCAGCTCTGCTTTGCAAACACTCTCAATATGGTGCCCTGGGTCAATGACAGACAACCCTTCTGCTAACATGTCATGAGCAGTATGGTAGTAAACATCTCCAGTAATATATACTTGAGCTCCTTTTTTGATAGCAGCAGGATAAAATTTTCCGCCATCTCCGCCGCAAATCGCTACGCGGTGAATGAATTGAGACGCGTCATCGGTCACATAGCGCAACCCTGTAACGCCAAAAACACTTTTTATCTTTTCAGCAAAATCTGAAACTGAAAGAGGTTCCGCTAAGTTCCCTACTCGTCCTAAACCATATTCATCAACATAGTTCTCAATTGTATAAATATCGTATGCAGGTTCTTCGTAAGGATGAGATGCAAACAAAGCCTGTTCGATCTTTGCAGTTAGTCTTTTGGGAAAGACTACTTCGATTCGTGCTTCATGAACTTTTTCAGCTTGACCCAATTGTCCAATCGTTGGATCGGCTTGATTTACCGGTGTGAAACGTCCAGTACCTTCGACCGTATAAGAACAATCTTGGTAATTTGGTCCTATTTTTCCTGCGCCTGCTTTTGTTAAAGCAGTTAGTACTTGTTCTTGATTTTCCACTGGCACAAACACAACTAAATTTTTGTAACTTTCGCGTTTGGTGACGGACATGATTTCGGTATTGTTCAAACCAATCGCTTTCGCTAACCAGGCATTCATTCCATTTGTTGCTACATCTAAGTTCGTGTGAGCTGAATATACGGCTATGTCGTTCTTTAATAACTCAGCATACATTTTATTTTGAGGCTGATCGGTTACCAAGTTTTTAGCAGGACGAAACAGCGGCGGATGATGAGAAAAAATCAAATCCACTTGTTGTTCAATGGCTTCTTGCACGACTTCTGGGCGAACGTCTAACGTAACCATCACTTTTTTGATGGGTTTAGCTAACGTCCCAATGGCTAACCCGATTGGATCTCCCTCTTCTGCTAAGTGCTTTGGTGCAAATGTTTCGAATTTATTGATCAAGTCATTTCCGTAAATCGTTATCATCTTAACAGCTCCTCAATGTTATCGATTCTAGCTTTAAAGCAGTTCATTTTTGCTGATTGTTCAGTAGCTGACTTAGATAAATCAGCTAAAATTTGTGTATTTTTTGCTAATTCATTTTGCCATTTTTTAATAAAGAGCGGCGATTTTTCTTTCCTTAAGTGAAAGCCAAAGGCAATATCAGCTTCGGTCGCAACGACTGGAAGAAAGTTAGCTTTTTCAGCAACCATAATTTCATATAGTTTGCCGCTTTCTTCTAATAATGCTTCGTGCATCATTTGGTAACCATGCTTTACCAACCAGGTCCTTAACTCTGCTTCGTCTTTATTAGGCTGTAAAATCAAGCGTTCTTTGCCGGTTAACTTTTTCAGCTGTTTTCCTTCTTCTAAAATAGAGGCGATCAAGGCACCACCCATGCCGCAAATAGTAATAGCTGTCAGCTGATCGCTCTCTGGATCAATAATCGTTAAGCCGTCCCCTAAACGTACGGTGACCATTTTTTGTAAACCTAAACGCTCCACTTGTTTAGTCGCGATTTGAAACGGGCCTTCAATAATTTCACCAGCAATAGCTGATTCAATTCTACCTGCAGCAGCAAGCGCACAAGGCAAATAGGCGTGATCCGAACCAATATCGGCTAAGCGAGCTCCGGGTTGTACATAGCTAGCAGCTTTTTCTAAACGCAACGACAATTTTTTTGTATCCATTTAGTTGGTGTCACTTCTTTCTTTGTAATAAAAATTATTCTAAACTTCTAAGGTTATGAACCTTTAAAAAAGTCCTCATCCATTAAATACCCTTCAGCTGCTTCTTTTGTTTTAAAAATTCCTTCTATTTTATCATTAGGAAGGGTCACCGACCACATGGGATTATCGTAAATCAATCGTAAGACATCGCCTCTTTGATCAAACCATAATTCTGAGTATCCTTCTTCATAACCATCAGCTGTTTTTTTCAAATAAGCAATGGCTTTATCCACTAATTCACGAATGGTCTTCTCATCCGCATCCCGGATGGATAAATAACCTTTATCTGTTTCTTCTTTAGGCAAATAACCGGCATAAACAAAAGCATTGCCATTAGGGTGCAGAAAACGGATTACCATCGTTTTAGCTACTGCACTGTCTTCAAAATGGTAGTTGATCCGATTTAAAGAAACCGGTGCAGCTGTTAATTCTGGATACTCTTCAAAAAGAGCTTTTTTTTCTTCAAATGATAACATAGTATCTCGTCCCTTCGTTCGTTCAGTCATACTTTTTCATTATACCAGTTTTTTAGCGAGTATGCTGTAGTAATACCGACAAAAAAAGCCAAACAAATGCGACTCCATCTGTTTGGCTTTGATGCTTGGTTTATTCTAAAAAGTCTTTCAATTGTTTTGAACGACTTGGATGACGCAATTTACGTAAGGCTTTGGCTTCGATTTGACGAATCCGTTCTCTCGTTACGCCAAACACTTTACCCACTTCTTCTAATGTTCTCGTACGGCCGTCATCTAACCCAAAACGCAACCGTAAGACATTTTCTTCACGATCAGTCAAAGTGTCCAATACGTCTTCTAATTGTTCTTTCAATAGTTCGTAAGCAGCATTTTCTGCAGGACTTGTTGCATCATGGTCTTCAATAAAGTCGCCCAAATGTGAATCATCTTCTTCACCAATCGGAGTTTCTAAAGAAACAGGTTCTTGAGCAATTTTTAGAATTTCACGAACTTTTTCAGTTGGCAAATCCATTTCTGCTCCAATTTCTTCAGGAGTTGGTTCTCTGCCTAAATCTTGCAGCAATTGACGTTGGATACGAATCAATTTATTGATGGTTTCCACCATGTGTACTGGAATTCGGATCGTACGCGCTTGGTCAGCGATGGCACGCGTGATTGCTTGACGAATCCACCAAGTGGCATAGGTTGAGAATTTAAATCCTTTAGTGTAATCGAATTTCTCAACAGCTTTCATTAGTCCCATGTTTCCTTCTTGAATTAAATCTAAGAATTGCATACCCCGACCAACATACCGCTTAGCGATACTAACAACTAAACGCAAGTTAGCTTCTGCCAACCGTTGCTTCGCTTCTTGGTCACCGACTTCAATTTTTTTAGCTAACATAACTTCTTCAGCGGCAGTCAGTAAATTGACACGGCCGATTTCTTTTAAATACATTCTGACAGGGTCATTGATTTTCACTCCTGGAGGAGCAGTCAAATCTTCTGGTTTTTCTGCTTCTTCTTTGCGTTCTTTAGCAAGCATCTGACGCACTGTTGGACCGCCGTCGTCTCCTACTACGCCAATTCCGGCATCTTCCACTTGTTGGATCAAAGCGTCCATTTTGTCAGCATCCAATGTATACGGAACAGCTAATTGATTCGTTAATTCATCGTAATGAATGGTTCCTTTTGGTTTATATTCTTTAATTAATGCCTTTATCGCATCTTTATAAGATAATGTTAGTCCTTTTTTTTCTTCAGCCATTAAAAAATGCCTCCCTTTTCAATCTCACTTTATTCTTACTTAATCAACTGTTTTTTAATGAACGCGATAAGTTTACGACTTCAATCATTAATGTCCGAAGTTGGGCTTGATCGCCTCTTCGGGATGCTTCAGTCATCGCTTCCTGCTTCTCTTTTAACTGAGATTGTAAAATAGATTTTCTAGAAATAACATCAATGTAATCCTCGATTTCTCGTGCCGTCATCTCTTCGCTGACCGACAATAGTTCGATTTCAACCAACTTGCTTTTTAAACTGGATTCTTTAACAAAATCAATAAATGCTTCAATAGATGTATCACTTTGGGCATGATCTAAAAAGCTCTCATACAAAATATACAGCATTTGGTAATCGTCATGAACAAAATGAAATTCATTGGGTAAATTTTTGAGTTGTATCCAAGCTTCTTCAAAATGAAACAGGCGATTCAACAATAATTGTTCTGCACGTTCCGTTGAATCAATTTTACGCCGTTGGTTTTGAACTTGCGGAAATGTCGTTGAACGAATTTCAGGACTACTAGGTGTATTCCGTTTCGTTTCTTTAGCTCGTTCATTTCGTTGTTCGTAAAAATATTTTTGGAATTGTTCTTTCAAAGAGTCCAGCGACACATCAAATTCAGCGGCTAATTGTTTGAAATACATTTCTCGCTCAACTGCTGAAGTAATGGTTAGCATTTCTGTTAAAATCTTCTCAATATAACCTAAACGTTCACTTTCATTGGCCAAGTTCAAAGATCGTCTAAAATACCTCATTTTAAAGCCAAACAATGTCGTACGTCCGTGCGATAACAGTTCTTTAAATGCTGCTGCGCCGTTTTCTTTAATAAAATCATCCGGATCCATTCCTTCTGAAAACGATAGGATCTCAATATCGAAATCAGTTTGTTCAGAAAGTAAATCAGCTGCTCGTTTTGCGGCCTCAATACCAGCATTGTCACTGTCATAAGCGATCAACACATGATCGGTAACCCGATCCAGCATATGGATTTGCTCATTTGTCAGGCTTGTTCCCATTGAAGCGACTCCATTTTGAACTCCAGCTTGCCAAGCCGCAATAACGTCCATAAAACCTTCAAACAAAACGACTTCTTTTTCGCGACGAATAGCAGCTCGGGCTTTATCATAATTAAACAACACATTACGTTTATTAAATAAATAAGTTTCTGGACTGTTTAAATATTTAGGGCCGTCTTCATGATCGTCTACTTCAAAGATACGACCAGAAAAAGCTACGACTTTTCCTTGTTGATTGCGAATAGGGAAAATAATTCGATTGTAAAAGCGATCCAATAATTCGCCGTTATCTCTTTCAACAAATAATCCCGATTCTTTTAATAGAGTCGGTTGATAATCTTTTCCAATTAAGTATTGGTGCAACATAGTTCGTTCCCGCGGTGCAAAACCAATACCAAATGTTTCAATGACTTCTCGTGTCAACCCTCTATCGGTTAAGTAGGCTAAAGCTTGCTCGCCGATTTTTGTGTTGAGCAGGATATGATGAAACAGTTCTAGACTTTCTTCATGAGCTTTTAAAAGGAGCTCTTTTTTTGAATCTGTTGCTTGTGGATTTGTGTTCCGATCATTGATGAGTGATTCCTCTAACTCGATTTGGCTGATTTCAGCAGTTTTAATCACAGCTTCTGGAAAACTTAACCCATCCACTTCCATTAAAAATGTAAAAACATTTCCACCACGACCACAGCTAAAACAATGAAAAATTTGTTTTTCTTCTGTCACAGAAAACGACGGAGTTCGCTCATCATGAAAAGGACAAAAACCAAATAGATTCTTACCTTTCTTTTTAAGTTGTACATATTGACTGACAACATCCGTAATATTTGTTGCTTGTCTAACTTTATTGATGGTTTCTTCCGGAATCATCATTGCCAAGCCATTCACCTCTTCAGTCAAATACAAAAAACTTTCATCTCTCTATGAGCGCAAGTAGTTAAGAGTCGCACCCAATAAAGAAGTGCGACCCAGTTATTTGCATTTATTCATAGACAGAACTCTACATAATTCATTGTAACACAGAAAAAGCCCGGAAACAACTAGTTAGCTTCTGGGCTGACAGCTTATTAAAAAAATAAAATAGGCCTTATGCGTCTTTCTATTTCATTCCGATTAAGGACTCAGTCTATCCCAATGGTTAATTGTTATTTCTTAACTTTGTCATTTTAGCAACAAAACTTTGACGTGTATTCAAAGCTTTCCATACAATGTGGGCCAGGCTAAAATCAACCATACTATGGATAACTGTACCCACCCCAACCATTAAAAATACGGATCGTAAGAAACCTTGGCTGTAATCTGCTTCCGTCATAGTTCCGCCAAAATAAAAGAGTGCTACAACAAAGACTTCTGCAACAGCGTGGAGAATACCGATCATCAGTGAATACAGTTGTGTTTTGATGGGAGAATTCATTAGGCCAGGGTCTTTTTGCAGCCAGTAAGCTCCCACCCCAGCAAATAGTACATGGGTCAAAGCTCTTAATGAGATCACTAATGGAAACCCGCTAATCAAAAACCCGACTGTCGTTCCTAAAGCAACAGAGACAGCCATCATCGGTGAAATAAATAAAGCAATAAAAATAGCTACATGGCTTCCTAACGTAAAAGAAGCCGGTTCTAAAATAATTTTAACAGGAGAAATAATGGGAATCAAAATACCGATTGCTACTAATAGAGCTGAAATTGTTAGCTTTTGTACACGTTCGTGTTGCATATAAACCTCTCCTGCATCGTTATAATTTACATGTGTCAAGACACCTGTATAAACCATATTATAATGCATTGAAAAGAGATGTCAAGACAGCTAGTTATCTTGATATAAAATACCTAATTCATCCAGTTGTTGTTTGATCCGCATAAATGTTTGTTTATCTTTACAAGCGATTGTGTGCAAGTGAACACCTGCTGTTAACTCTGATAATAAATTTGCATTTGTCTTATGAATGCTTTTTAAAAATAGATCGGCATCGTGACGTGAAGCAATGTTTAATTGCCCCGTTAACTCACCATAAATAGGATGTTCGACAACGACATCAATCAGCTCTCCTCCATTATCCACCACCGCATAAAGTTCATGCTGAGTTTCAGCAGCTGTATGTGCACAAGCAAGCTGCCCTAAATAGCGTTGTTCAGTTGTGGAGAGTTTATGCAGAACGTATCCTTTAGGCGTTGCTGTAATGGTCACTCCTGAAGCGCGGATCAACGCCACATCGCCTACAATAATTTGCCGGCTGACTTGTAATTGTTTTGCTAAAGCAGTCGCACTGACCGGAGTATTTTCTTTTTTTAAAATAGCCACGATTTCATTTCTTCTGTCTGATGGTTCCATCTGATCCAATCCCCTCTTCCCAATTTTCGGTTTTTAGTACACTATTTTCAGTATACATAAAGTTGAACTAAAAAACCCAGCAGCTCCGATTTAAGAGCAGCTGGGTCGCTAGATGAAAAAGCATTATTCCAGTCGTTGAGCAAGCAAACTGTCTAGAAAGGAAAACGCTTAGCAGGCGATGCTTGCGTTCGTTTTAATTTTTCGGATCTTCGATTATGGATAAAAGAACGAATAAAAAAGCTGTAAAAACTAAGCAGCATAGCACCATAAATAAGCGATCCGGCTAAAACGGTATACTTATCCATCGAATCTCCTCCATCGTGTTGGTTTTTTGAAAACAACAGATCTATTTTAATAAGCTGATTATACTAAACAAACCCATGTAAAGCTATCTTTTTTAATTTTTTTTAATTTGCAAACTGTGCTTCATATAAACGTCGATAAGCTCCATTTAAAGCCATTAATTCCTCATGACTTCCTTCTTCAGCAATTCCTGTTTCGTTTACGACAACAATGCGCGTAGCGTGTTTAATAGTGGCTAGACGGTGAGCAATGATCAAAGTCGTTCGTCCTTCTGCTAAAGAATTTAAAGACTCTTGAATCCCTAGTTCTGTTTCGGTGTCCAAAGCAGAGGTAGCTTCATCTAAAATTAAAATAGGAGGATTTTTTAAAAACATACGCGCAATAGATAACCGTTGTTTCTGCCCACCTGATAATTTTACTCCGCGTTCCCCGATAACAGTATCTAGGCCCTGCGGCATATTTTCAATTACTTGATCTAAATGTGCCAGCCGTGCAGCTGCATTAATTTCTGTTTCGCTTGCGTCTAATTTGCCATAACTGATATTTTCGCGGATACTGCCTGGAAATAAAAAAACATCTTGTTGAACAACACCAATTTGTCTTCTCAAAGACTCCATGGTAACATCACGGATATCTGTTCCGTCAATGGTGATTTCTCCTTGGTTGATTTCATAAAAGCGCGGCAATAAGTTGCAAAGTGTGGTTTTTCCGGCTCCGCTTGGTCCGACAAAAGCAACGGTTTCCCCTGCTTTAATAGACAAGCTGACATTGTCTAGTACCTTTTTAGAATCTTCATACCAAAAAGAAACGTGTTGGTAATGGATATCTCCCTTTACCGTCTGCAGCTCTTTAGCATCAGGTTTATTTTGAATAGCGGGCTTTTTGTCCAATTCTTCAGTAAAGCGGTTGAAGCCTGCAATTCCTTTTGGATAGCTTTCAATCATCGTATTCACTTTCTCGATAGGACGCACAAAAATATTAGCCAATAGAATAAACCCAACAAAATCTCCATACGTTATTTCTCCGCGAATGGTATAAAATGCACCAAAGAATAAAGCAAACAAATTAATCAAACGAATTAAAAAGTAATTATAAGAAGAACTGATTCCCATCATCTTATAGAACAAAATTTTTGAACTGCGATAAGCTTGATTCAGTTTTTCGAAACGTCCAGCTTCATACTCTTCGTTAGCAAAAGCTTGGACTTCACGAATTCCGCTGACTGAAGCTTCAATTCCTGCGTTGAATTCTCCAAGGTTCTGGTAAATTATTGTATTTACTTGGGTCATTCTTTTATTGAAAAATACCAATGCAATCGTAATGAAAGGAATCATGATAAAGGTAGCAATCGCTAATTTGACATGAATCGTCAACATCAATATAAAAGCACCGGTCAAGGTGATAAGAGTAATAAAAATATCTTCCGGTCCGTGGTGGGCCACCTCAGAAATCTCAAATAAATCAGTGGTTAAACGAGCCATCAGTTTACCGGTTTTTTTATTATCATAGTAACTGAATGGCTGTCCTTGTAGATGAGCATACAGCTCTCGACGCATATCTGTTTCAATATTGACTCCCAATTTATGCCCAAAAAATACGACAACATATTGTAACGCTGTGTTGATCACATAAAAGAATAATAGCGAAAGCGATGCAGTGACGATCAAGGCCCAGTTTTCTGAAGGCAATAAATCATCAATTACGCGGTTAACGACGATCGGAAAAGCTAATTCTAAAACCGCAGCTAAAACAGCACATGAAAAATCAATTAAAAATAATTTTTTATAAGGACGGTAATAACTAAAAAAACGTTTTAACATAAAATCCCCCTTTATACTTTATTCTATTCATTATATGCAATCAGCAGCTCAAAAGAAAGGCTAAATCTCTTTCCCTTTAACTGTTCTGCTGGTTTTAAAGAGGTTCAATCTTTTTTACATTCTTTTTCTCTGCTTTATCGATCCCTTTAGAAGCGAGAAACTCGAGCAAGACGACCACTTGGTTGTGCTCAACATCTTTGGCAGCGTAAACCAACGTGACGTTTCCTTTTTTCAACTGTTTTCTGATCGTTTCAACAAACTCATCGCTGTTATGGTTTTCTTTTAACTCTGCTAAATAATCTTTTTTGAATTGATCGAATTTTTTAGGATCGTGATTAAAAGCTTTACGCAGCTCCGTTGAAGGTGCAATTTCTTTCTCCCACTCATCCAAGTTGGCTTTTTCTTTTGATAGGCCTCGTGGCCAAATGCGATCCACTAAAATACGATAATGATCAGCTTTTTCTGCTTCTTCGTACACACGCTTCATTCTTAACATAACTATTCCCTCCGCTCGTTTTGATTTTTTTAGGAAAGCAAAAACTCCACTAAGGAAAGCATATCCTTAGTGGAGCAAAAAGTAAAAGATTCAGTTCTACTTAACGATCAATTGATCAACACTTGCAAAAGAAAGCGTCAGTTGAGCGATTTTCATCAATAAAGCCAACCGGTTATTTCGAATTCTTTCATCATCTGCCATAACCATATTTTCATCAAAGAAAGCATCTATTGCGGGATGCAAGCTTTCCAATGCTTGATACTTGCTTTCCATATCTAGTTGATGGAAGTCCGTTTCTATTTTTGCCACACGCTCAGACAATTCTTTTTCCGAATGGGTTTCAAACAAGGTTTCATCGACTCTTGGAACGGTTCCTTCAATCAATTCTTTGCCTTTTTTAGCTAGATTCAATACCCGTGTCAATGACTCGATTGTTGGTTTGAATTGAGTATCTTGAAGATGTTGCTCTAAAATACGTCCCACTTTGACCATTTCGATCAAGTCTTCTTGATTGGATTGCAAAGCAGCATCAATAACATCATGACGAATTTTTTCATTGAGCAGCAATTGGCGGATTCTTGCTTTCACAAAATCAAGTACCTCTTTACCGCTTTGTTCATACCCTTGGAGTAATTCTTTAGAAGTGGTTCGTAAACTAGTGGCCATGTCTCTTCTAAGCGTATTGAGTGGGAAGAACCATCCTTGGGCTTCAACAATACGGACAATACCAAACGTTTGGCGCCTTAAAGCATACGGGTCATTAGAACCGGTCGGAATTTTTCCGACTGCAAAGAAAGACATGACACTATCTAATTTGTCCGCAATGGCTAATACTGCACCAACAGCGGAAGTAGGCAACTCGCCTTCACTCGAAATTGGCATGTAGTGTTCACGAATGGCTTTTGCTACTGCAGGCGATTCTCCTTGTAACAAAGCATACTTCTCACCCATGATACCTTGCAGTTCTGGGAATTCACCTACAACGTTCGTTACCAAATCAAATTTATAAATTTCTGCTGCCCGGTTTAAATCAGCTGTTTCTTCATCGGTTAAACCTACTTTTTGGCCAATAATTTGAGCAAATGAACGAACACGCTGCATTTTGTCATAAACAGACCCTATTTTTTCATGAAAAGTAACTTGAGTTAAACGTTCAACACATTCTTGAATGCTCAACTTCTTATCTTCTTCAAAAAAGAAATTAGCGTCATCTAACCGAGCAGTTAAAACTTTTTCATTTCCTTTTGCAACATTCTCAATGTAGTTCGCATTGCCGTTCCGTACGGAAATAAAATAAGGCAGCAATGTACCAGCCTGGTCCGAAACATCAACATAGCGTTGGTGATCCCGCATGGAAGTGATCAGCACTTCTTCTGGAAGTTTTAGATACTCAGGATTGAACTTGCCGTAAAAAGCTGTAGGGTATTCAACTAAGTTGATGATTTCTTCTAATAAATCAGGGACAATAGTGACTTTCCATTGGTTTTCTTTTGCAATAGTTTCAATTTGAGAAACAATCAGCTGCTGGCGTTTAAAGCTGTCAGCAATCACGAATTCTTTTTCTAAATTGGCTTCATAGTCCAGAGCGGTTGCAAAAGTTGTTTCTTTTCCTAAAAAGCGGTGTCCACGGCTCGTATTAGAAGTTTCAATATCCAATAAACGGAATGGGATAACTTCTTCGTCTAACATAGCTGTGATCCAATGAATCGGACGAATGTATTTGAAATGATAGTTAGCCCAGTTCATGCTAACTGGAAAAGTCATTGAGGTAATCACTTCGTGTAATTTAGATAAAATATCTTTAGCTGCTTTCCCAGCAATAAATTTGTCTACATGAACGTATTCGATCCCTTTTAGTTCTTTAAAATAGATATCCTCGACAGTCATTCCTTGTCCTCTAGCAAATCCTATAGCAGCCTTGCTCCAGTTTCCCTCAGCATCTAAAGCTATTTTTTTTGCTGGACCTTTAGCAGACTCTTGGATATCTGTTTGTTTTTCAGCAAGATCTTTAACAATGACAGCTAGTCTTCTAGGTGTTGAGAAAGATAAAACTTCGCCGTAAGTTAAGCGGTGGTCGCTTAAAAACCGTTTTATTTTTTGAGTAAGTTGTTGACTAGCCGGTGTCACAACATGTGCTGGCATTTCTTCTAGTCCAATTTCTAATAATAAATTTTTCGTCATCTTACTTTACCTCCTCAGTTGTAGCCTGGTTATCTCGAAGCAAAGGAAAACCAAGTTTTTCACGTTCTGCTACAAAAGCACGGGCAATAGCGCGTGCCATCTTACGAATGCGGGCTAGGTAACCAGCTCGTTCCGTTACAGAAACGGCTCCTCTAGCATCAAGCAAGTTAAACGTATGGCTGCATTTTAATACGTAATCATATGCTGGATGTACCAAGCCTGCTTCAATCTGGATCGTCGCTTCTTTTTCGTATTCATCAAATAACATCAACAGCATTTCTTGATTGCTGTTTTCAAAAGCATAGGTTGAATGTTCGTACTCAGGTTGAATGAAAATTTCTCCATATTTTACACCTTTCGTCCATTCGATATCGTATACACTGTCTACTTCTTGGATATAAGAAGCCAAACGTTCTAAACCATACGTAATTTCGCTGGTTACAGGATAACAATCTAGTCCTCCGACTTGCTGGAAGTAAGTGAACTGTGTAATTTCCATTCCATCTAACCAAACTTCCCAACCTAAACCAGCACAACCCATTGAAGGATTTTCCCAGTTGTCTTCAACAAAACGAATATCATGTTTTAATGGATCAATTCCTAATAAAACCAAGCTTTCTAAGTAAAGTTCTTGAATATTTTCAGGTGAAGGTTTCATGACAACTTGAAATTGGTGGTGTTGAAATAAACGATTAGGGTTTTCGCCGTAACGGCCATCAGCTGGACGTCTGGATGGTTCTACATATGCTGCATTCCATGGTTCTGGCCCAATGGCTCTTAAAAAAGTATAAGGACTCATGGTGCCGGCGCCTTTTTCCGTGTCATAAGATTGCATTAATAAACAACCTTTATCAGACCAATAATTTTGCAATGTTAAAATGATTTCTTGAAAAGTTAATTTTTCTTGATTCATCTCACTCACTCCTTTAGTTTTTATGCCTTTTTAAGTTAAAATAAACAAAAAAGTCCCTATGCTGACGTTTAGATCAGCATAGGGACGATTTATCATCGCGGTTCCACCCTAATTCTAGCTTCGTTAAAAACTAGCATCTTTGTTGGACAGCTCAAGAATGCCTTTCAAAATCTCTTCTATCTTTGGCTCACACTATCCCAAATTCGCTGAATTAGATTACGAGAAATCTACTTTTATTTCTTTCAACACTGTTTATTTAATTAAACTCATCATATCCTTTGAAGGAAGCACTTGTCAATCTTTTTTTAAAGCCATTCAGTCAGTTTCGGGAGGATCCGTGCGTTTTTCGGTAAGCATGTTTCCCCATGTGTGCATTTGATCAATAAATCGTTTGCTTTTTAATTTTATCCCAACCGATTCATCGTAAATCATATCCAAAACCGTCCGAATCTCACGTTTTGTTTCATCTTTTACATTAATGGTCCCTAATTTATCCATTGACACAACCGAAAAGAGCCTTAGGAAGTAAATAGCTCTTTGACTGGCGTGATAGCGGTGCTGATCTAACCCCCAATGTTCGCGGCAAAGCAATCCGCCGTAACTGCCTGAATAATCAAAAGGCCCTGTTGTATTGCCGCAGATACGACAGCCCCGCCATTCAGGAGCCACACCAAAATAAGGTAGCACTTGAACTTCAAAAATATTTACTAAAATTTCGGGATCGGTACCTTCGTCAATTTCAAACAGCAGTTGTTTGATCTTATGAAAGAGTGTTGGATCTGGTCGACCATCTTCAAGAGCAGCATCCGCTAAACTTAAGATATAGGTTGCATAAGCATTTAAAAAGATATCCGTGTGCAAATGATTTAAATGAACCAAGTCTTTAGCATCGCGGATAAAACAAAGTCCTTCGTCTTTGATATCGGCAATATAGGTAGCGGTAGTGAAGGGTAAAACAGCTGCTTTTAACTTGCTGTTAGCCTTTCTGGTTCCTTTAATGAAAAACATGCGTTTGCCATAGCGTTCTGTAAAAATTTTGACTAAACGATCATTTTCCCGGTAATTGCGTGCAGAAATGACGATACCTTCTGTATCTTGTAACTCAGCCACTCCTAGACCTCCTTTCATTAAAAAACAGGATAGAAAAGAAAACCTCACCAAAGTGAGATTTTCTTAGTTCAATACATCCGGTTGATCAATAATCGTCTTTGCGGTAACCAAAATCTTGTAAATTGGTTTGACGGTCACGCCAGTCTTTTTGTACTTTGACCCAAAGATCTAAATAGATTTTGTCTCCTAAAAGAACTTCGATATCGCGACGAGCACGGATTCCAATGTCTTTTAACATCTTCCCGCCTTTTCCAATGATGATGCCCTTTTGGCTCGAACGCTCAACAATAATGGCTGCATGAACTTGGACTTTACCCAGTTCATTTCGTTGCATACTTTCTACAACAACAGCAACTGAATGCGGCACTTCTTCCCGAGTCAATTGCAAAACTTTTTCGCGAATCAATTCTGAGACAATAAAATACTCAGGGTGATCCGTTACTTGATCTTCAGGATAAAATTGCGGTCCTTCAGGCAAATAATTTGTAACTTCTGAAAGCAACGTGTCAATGTTATTTCCTTCAGTAGCGGAGATTGGTACGATTTGTGCAAAATCCATTTGAGTTCTATAATCGTCAATAATTTCAAGCAACTTATCAGGATGGATCTCATCAATTTTATTAATAAGCAAGAATACTGGAGTATGAACGTCTTTTAACTTGTCAATAATAAAATTGTCTCCTGGACCACGTTTCTCAGCCGCATTTACCATGAAAAGAATGGTATCGACCCCTTTAAAACTGCTTAATGCTGATTCCACCATGAAGTCGCCTAAACGGTGTTTTGGTTTATGAATTCCTGGTGTATCTATAAAAATAATTTGTGAATCTTCTGTGGTATAGATTCCTTGAATTTTATTACGAGTTGTTTGAGCTTTATCGCTCATAATCGCAATTTTTTGGCCGACGATCCGGTTTAATAACGTTGATTTCCCGACATTTGGACGCCCGACAATCGAGACGAAGCCCGATTTGTGTTCAATTGTATTTTTCATTAATTCATATCCTCCGATCGAAACGCTCCCGGTAAAAGTTCTTTAACAGTAGTTTCGAATTTATCGCCTTTTGTATTGGTCAACAATACAGGCATATCTGGCTCAAAAAATTCTACCATAACTTGACGGCAAGCGCCACAAGGAGAAATAGGATCTTCCGTTCCGCCTGTAACCACTAAATAATCAAATTGTTTCTTTCCTTCAGAGACAGCTTTGAAAATAGCCGTTCTTTCGGCACAATTAGAAAGTCCAAATGAAGCATTCTCAATGTTGCATCCGTTATAAATTTCTCCATCACTCGTTAACAGTGATGCCCCAACTGGAAAATGAGAATAAGGTACATAAGCTTTTTCCAACATTTTTGTAGCACCGTCAATCAGTTTTTCTGTCATAACTTGGTTTAGTTTCATATTTTCATTCTCCTTTAGAATAGTAGTTTCCAAATCTTCGGCAATAACACAATTAAAGCTACGATAACCGCAAAACCTGCAGTTATCAAAACCGCAGCTGCGGCCATATCTTTTGCTTTCTTCGCAAGCGGGTGGAAATGGTTATCCGTAATAAGATCGACCACATTTTCAATGATCGTATTCAATACTTCTATAACCAATACCAAAAAAATGCTTAAAATCATCCACAGCCATTCTGATGGTTGCAAATGAAGAAAAAGGCAAGCGATCAAAACAAACGTTCCTAAAAAAACATGAGTTCGCATATTGCGCTCTTCTTGAAAGACTGTTTGAACACCTTTAAAAGCATATTTAAAAGAGTCGATAAACCGTGAGTTTTTCCAATTCTGCTTATTATCTTTCAAGTCCATATGCATCCAATATCTCTTTCTGCATACCAAACATCGCTTTTTCTTCTTCTGGTTCCATGTGGTCGTAACCATTTAAATGTAAAAAACCATGAAGAGCAAGAAAGCCAAGTTCACGATCAAAGGAATGACCGTATTCTACTGCTTGGTCTGCTGTTTTTTCAATTGAGATGATAATATCTCCTATATTATTAGGGACAATACCTTCAAAACCGGCTAAGCTCATTGAAAAATCATCTTCGACTTCATCTTCAAGCGCAAAACTGATGACATCTGTTGGTTGATCCTTAAAGCGGTACTCACGATTGATTTCTTGTATTCTTTGATTATCGACAAACAGAACCGACATTTCAGTATTTTCAGCTAAATGGATGTGTTTTCCTGCAAATTCAAGCAAAGAATGAACCAACTCTTGCTGCTCTTTCGTTACTTTATCCGTTTCATCGAATAAATCTATTTCCATAAATTAAACGGTCCCTTCTAATTGTTTATTCAGTCACTTTTAAATCGGTTGTTTTTTTAAAATTTGGATACTCAATTCTTGAATGAAACGTTCCATTCAACCCTTCACAAATAGAATGCTCAACAATTTTTAATTCTTTCATCGAAATATCGCATTCATCAAATTGCCCATCCGCGATCCGACCGTTAATAAGTTGGTGAATGAATTCTTCAATCGCCTTTTTAGAAGGGTTTGACATGGAGCGTACAGCTGCTTCCGCGCTGTCAGCAATGGTAATAACTGCTGCTTCTTTTGTTTGCGGTTTAGGGCCTGGGTACCTAAAGTCGCTTTCTTTTACCTCAGGATCCAGTTCTTTGGCTTTGATGTAAAAAAACTTCATTAAAGTTGTTCCATGATGCTGTGCGCAAATATCAATGATGGTTTGAGGCATTTTAGCTTCTTCTAACATTTTTATACCTTCACTCACATGGCCGAAAATAATCTCTTTGCTTTCAAATGGTGTTAATAAGTCATGTGGATTCTCCATCCCGGGAGACAAGTTTTCTACAAAGAAAAGGGAATGCCTTAGTTTTCCAACATCATGATAATAACAAGCAACTCTGGCAAATAATGAATCTCCTCCAATAGCACCTACTGCATTAGCGCTTAAATTTGCTACCATTAAACTATGATGATACGTTCCCGGGGCTTTTGTGACCAACTCTTTAAGTAAAGGGCTATTTGGATTCTCTAACTCTGTTAACGTCAATACCGCATTCTCTTCAAAAAGAACTTCCACATAAGGCGAAAGGATCACGGCTAGGAAATAAGAAAGCAGTCCGCCTGCTAAAGCAAATGCCACCATCAAAAGCGATTTTTTAGTAAAGAACGGCATATTTAAGTATAAAATAAACGAACTGATAAATAATGCATTAAATAACGTTGTCCAAATGAATGTATTCCAGAATTGACTAGCAATTCTTTTTCGTGTGATCATCGTACCCATCATTCCGCTCAATAAATAAAACAACGCTAAAACAATACTGAAGCTTGTCCCAGTATCAGCTTTAAAAATAAAAACTGAAAAGGCAGCTAAAAATCCATTGGAAACAATCCCGTAGCGTCTAGAAATAAAAGCCGTTAATAACACTGGCGCTAAAGCTGTAGGATACAATAAACTTACATTGCTGATATCAGCATTTTGCATTAATTGCAAACCTTTCAAGATCAGTAAAGCTCCAATCATTGTGAAAGCATATAACGTGATTTCATGACCTTGTTTTACTGAAGGATCTTTTTTAGATTTCCCTAGATAGAATAAAACCAAGGCCTGAGCTAAAATCAGCAAAGCCAGCCCGTAAATCATTTGATAAGAAGGTTTAGCGTCTAGTAGCCCCAATAGTTTCATTTGGTGCATGGCATTGCTATCAACTACATGTCCTTCTTGAACAATAACCTGCCCTTGCAGTATCAAAGCCGGTTGGACATTGGCACTTGCTGCTTTCCGCTGCTCTTGAGTGGATTTTTCATTGTAAATATTATTTTCTACAATGGTATTATCAATAATCAAACTTGCGATTCTTTGATCATTGGTTGTTAAATCCCAATAATCTAAATGTGTACTTGATTCTTGTTTGACTTTGCTAAGTTCATCAAGTTTGATCGGCTTTGACATTAACTCTGAAACAATATCAGTAGTCGCGTCTTCTATTTGTTTTCTAACGGTTTCAGAGGCATCTAAAAGGTCGAGAATGACCCATTCAGGCAAGCTCTGAATAAAAGTTTTGGTAGCATCATCGATTGCGATCAGCTTTTCATTAAATAAACTCAATTTCTCTTGCGGCGTTAAGCGCGTTACCTCTGCCTCCGAGGCTTTATCGTCTTTCTTCTTAGCTTCGAGAGCAGCTTTTTCTTTAGACAGTTTTTCTTGATACTGTTCGTCTGCTAATTTATTCACGTCTTCAATAGCAGCGAACAACAATTGGATTTTCTCTGTTTGGATTCCATTCAGACCGGCATTATAAGAAAAAACTGGAGTAACGTTGTCTGCAGCAATTTGTCGATTTTCTTCTGTTTTTTCAGTATCTTCAACAGTCGTTTGAGCCCGAATGGTTTCTTCAGCTACTTGATACAAATGGATTTTTAAAGCTTTAGGCTTAACGTTGCTGAACATAATAAAGAAAAGAAAGGCAGAAAAAAGAATAAGAACAAACGGGATATAAGTTTTCCCCATTCTTTTTTGCACATTGGTTAAATGACCCTTCATTTATTCACATCCTAGCTCAAATTATTCACCGGTTATTCTGTTGAATCTTTTTGGCTTAATAAAGCTTCTTCCTTTTCTGCACTGTAAGCTTCGATAATACTTGCCACTACGGGGTGTCTTACAACATCTTTTGAATCAAAGTAAACAAAATCAATGTTTTTAACATTGCGTAAAATTTTTTCAGCATGGATCAACCCGCTTTGGGCTCCTCTTGGCAAATCAATTTGTGTGACATCACCATTGATGATCATCTTAGACCCAAAACCTAAACGAGTTAAAAACATTTTCATTTGAGAGATTGTTGTATTTTGAGCTTCATCTAAAATGACAAAAGCATCATCTAACGTCCGACCGCGCATATAAGCGAGTGGAGCAATTTCAATGACTCCACGATCCATCAAACGTGCCGTATGTTCTATACCAAAAAGGCTATAAAGCGCATCGTAGATTGGTCTCAAATAAGGATCGACTTTTTCTTTCAAATCACCGGGTAAAAAGCCTAAATTTTCACCAGCTTCAACGGCTGGACGAGTTAAAATAATTTTTTTAACTTCCCCTTTTTTCAAAGCAGCAATAGCCATCACTACGGCCAAATAAGTTTTACCTGTTCCAGCAGGTCCGATACCAAAAACGATATCGTGTTTTTTTACTGATTGAACGTATTCTCTTTGGCCAAAATTTTTAGCACGAATAGGCTTTCCAGTAAAGTCTTTTCCAATTTCTTCTTCGTACATACTGATAAAATAATTTAAGGTACCGTTTTGAGCCATCTTGATTGCGGTAACGACATCGGTTTGACTGATACGGATGCCACGTTCGAATAATTCCTGTAATTGGGTCAAAATTTTTTCCGTTAAATTAGCTTGTTTTTCAGTGCCAATGATTTCTACTCGATCACCTCGGCTATTGATGACCACTTCCATTGACTCTTCAAGCAATTTCAAGTGTTTGTCTTGAGCGCCAAATAAAGCACCCGCACTATCAGGATTTTTCAATTGAAAATCATAGGTTTCGTTCGTTAACTTGGTCAAACAACCGACACTCCTTCATTGTGAGTTTATTTATCAAAATAATAACTTGTTTTATGTTTAAACAGAGGATTAACTGCTGTTCTTAAAGCGTATTCTTATTTTAGCATAATTAAACTGCTTCTGCGTGTTTTGGTTTCTTTTTATCATTTTTTTACATAAAAAAAGATAAAAGCCAAGGACGTATCCTTTGCTTTTATCTATCGAATTAGTTTAACTGTTCTTTAACTAGACGATTGATTTCATTTCCGTCTGCTTTACCTTTGGTTAAAGGCATAACAGCACCCATAACTTTACCGAAGTCTTTCATGGATGTAGCATTCACTTTCGCTATGGCTTCTGTAACAATCGCTTTTAGTTCTTCTTCAGTAAACTGTTGAGGTAAATATTTTTCAACTAAAGTGATGGCTCTTTGTGTCTGTTCAACCAAATCTTCGCGATTGGCATTTTGAAATTCAACAAGAGATTCACGACGTTGTTTCATTTCGCGAGAAAGAACTGTTAGTTCTTCATCCTCACTCAATTCATTACCTGTTTTAATTTGTTCGTTTTGTAATGCAGCTTTTAACATGCGCAGGACACCTAAAGTTTCTTTATCTTTAGCTTTCATGGCTGTTTTGACATCTTGATTTATGGTTGTTAGAAGTGACAAGACTTTCTCACCCTCAATTCTTCTGCGTTATCTGATTAGAACTTACGTTTTCTAGCCGCCTCAGATTTCTTCTTACGTTTCACACTTGGTTTTTCGTAGAATTCGCGTTTACGGGCTTCTTGCAAAGTACCAGTTTTTGAAACGGTGCGTTTGAAGCGACGAAGAGCATCATCAAGAGATTCATTTTTCTTAATAACTGTTTTTGACATAGTAAATTCCCTCCCTCCGTGCTTGTAAAAGTAACCGTTATTTCTTATACAAAATAAAGAAACTTGTATAAATAAGAACTGTCCTTCTTTATTATATCGAATGTATTTTTTTACGTCAATAAGGTATTTGTTTTTTATTCGAAAAACAGTGAAACGTTTTAGAAAAAAACGTTGGGATAGCTATGACAAATCACGGTAAATAACGATTAGCAAGCTCTAAAAAGAGAAAAACACTTTTATGAATAAAATGCTGGAAATTTTTATTTAGGCCTCTTTTTCGAACATTTTTCGCATTTCCCAAAAATCTCAAAGCGATGAGAATCAATTTCGCAACCCGTCAATTGTTCTTCAAAAAAATTCATAGGACACATTTCAATATTTTTTGTCATTCCACATGTTGTACAAATAAAGTGATGGTGGTGACCTTCATGCATACATCCAAAGCGGAACATTTTCTCACCATTTAATTCTGTTTCTTCGAGCACGTCTAAACCGACAAAAGTATAAAGATTACGATAAATGGTATCATAACTGATTGTAGGATAACTTTCTTTTAAGAGGACGTGCACATCTTTAGCAGGCAGATAACGATTTTCATTTGCAAAAATGGACAGTATTTGTTCACGTTTATCAGTATATTTATATCCGTTTTTTTTCAATGTTTCAATAGCTTTTTCAACAGCAGTCATATCTATTCTTCGTCTCCTTTAAATCATTCACTGATTATCGTCTATTATAACGCATTTTAAAGATATTAAGCAAGGCAGCTGTTCTCTCTTGGTTCCCGCTGTTTTTCTGTTAACAAGTCAGGTATAATGAATGTGACGGATATTCAGAACGTAACGCAATTGGTTTTTACCGTTAGCTGTATCGTTCAGAAAAGAGGGGAAAAATGACGGAAAATGAAGAAATCAATATCTATATCATTTCGGACTCTGTTGGTGGAACTGCTAATACATTAGGTAGAGCAGCAATGGCTCAATTTCCAGAAGTTAATGCAAATGTATCTGCTTATCCTTTTATTCGAGGAGAAGATACACTAGTATCAATATTGGAAAAAGCACATAAAGATAATGCTTTAATTCTTCATACGCTTATCTCCAATAATTTAAACGACATTGTAGCTAAATTCTGTCAAGAGCACAAGTTATTTTGTTTCGATATCTTAAATCCGGTTGTGCAAGAAATTGAGCATCGTTCTCATCAGCAAGCTTTAAAAAAACCAGGAGCCTTACATCAGTTAGATGACAGTTACTTTAATCGCATCAGCGCAATTGAATTTGCTGTAAAGTATGACGACGGTCGTGATCCTAATGGTTTTTTGGAAGCAGATATTGTGATTTTGGGAATTTCAAGAACTTCAAAGACACCTTTGAGTATGTTTTTAGCCAACCAAAACTATAAAGTGGCCAATCTTCCACTCGTTCCGGAAGCTCACATTCCTGATTTATTGTGGCAAGTTGACCCTAAAAAAATAGTTGGGTTAACCAATGACCGAAAAATTTTAAACTCTATTCGGCGCGAGCGAATGATTGCTTATGGATTAAATCCTGAAACAGCTTACTCAAGAATCGACCGGATTGACGAAGAACTGGCTTTCGCTAAAGAATTGTATGAAAAATTGGGTTGTCTGGTAATCAACGTTGCTACTAAATCTATTGAGGAAACAGCTGCTATTATCGTTAACACCTTAGAGATTAATCACAACAAACAGGATTTCTGATCCTTAATGCTATGCTAAAAAAGACACCAACCCTCGTTATGAGAGCTGGTGTCTTTTGATGTTTAGTCATTGTTTCTGATATTTAAAGTTAGTATTAGAATCCTCGGCTTGAGCCGCCTCCGCCGGATCTACCTCCGCCGCCGAAGCCGCCGCCTCCTCCAAAGCCGCCACCGCCACCGAAACCACCGCGGTTGCTTCCTCCAGCGGACATGCCGATAAGGAAAGGCAAGATGCTGCTAGAACGTCGTCCACCGGGACCGCCTTTGCCGCCACCGCCACCAAAAAAACTACTTGCAAAAAAGAAAACGATTAAAATGATAATAACAGGAGAAAAACTTGTTCCGCCATCATCGTATTGTGACTCATCAACTTGATGTCCCGAAAAAATCACATCATTGTCGAATTGGTATTCTTTATTTACTTTGATAGCTGTTTCAGTAAATATATTTTTTAAAGCTGTATCGAACTGATTGTTTTTTAAGTCTTCAATATTTCGATCTAAGATAGCTCCTGTGCCACTGTCTGTTAGTGCCCCTTCTAAGCCATATCCAACTTCAAACCGAATTTCACGTTCTTGAGCAGACATTAAAACCAATACGCCATTATCTAATTTCTTTCCACCTATACCCCATTTTTCGAATAACTCTACCGCATACTCATCAATTGATACGCCTTCTAGACTATCGACTGTCGCTACTACGACTTGAGGTTGTTCAGTAGTATCCTCATAATGTTTGTTCACATCTATAATCAACTTTTCGGTCTCAGGAGAAAGAAGATCAGCTTCATCATACACATAGAATTCAGTAGAAGGATCTGGGTAATTAGGAGCTGCGTGGACGTTAAGCGGAGTGAAGTAAAGAAACATTAGGCCGCACGCAATCACAAAGCGAAAAATCAGGCTGCTTTTCCAGATTCTTTTCACACATGTTCCTCCTTTAATAAAAATATTCGTTGATTAATCAAAGTTTACTTCAGGAGCTGTCTCAGCGCCCTCTACAGCTTTAAAATAAGGTTTCTTTTCAAATCCGGTCATACTTGCGATGATTGAACCCGGGAAGCGTCTAACACGATTATTGTATCCTTGAACGGCTTCATTGTAGCGTTGTCTTTCAACGGCAACTCGGTTTTCAGTTCCAGCTAGTTCGTCCATCAAAGCTGTAACATTTTCATTAGACTTTAGTTCAGGATAATTCTCTACGACAACTAACAATCTTGATAAAGCTGAACTCATTTCGTTGTTAGCATCGATTTTTTCTTCTACAGTATCAGCCCCGCCTAACTGAGCACGTGCATCAGCAATATCTCCAAAAACAGCTTGTTCTTGATTCATTGCGCCTTTAACGGAGTTAACCAAGTTAGGAATCAAGTCGTTCCGACGCTGCAACTGAGATTCCACTTGTGACCAAGCTACGTCTACATTACTTTCTTCTTGTATCAAACCGTTATACGAACTGACAAACGGAACGACTAAAATAAGTAACGCGATGACAACACCTATGATTATTTTAACACTTTTTTTCATCTTCTATTCCTTCTTTCTGTTGACTATTTATGAGTGTATTAGCGAATAAATATCATTTTACTCTACCTCATCATAACTTAAGTTTACCTCAAAACAAATAAAAAGGTATGAGACTTAAGTAGGAAAAAAATTATTTTACTGTTTCATCGGTTTAGAAAGCTCCGCCGCCGGAACCTCCGCCGCCGCCGCCCGATGATCCGCTACTGAATCCTCCGCCAGATCCGCTGCCGCTGCTTGCATTGTTGATCGCATGACCCACAGCATGATTAAAACTACTTTCAAAACTAGTCTGAAATGCAGAGGAAGAAAAAGTTGAGCCGTAAAGATAATAATGGCCAACATTCATTGTACCGATATCTTCTTTAGGAAATTGAATTTTTAAAGCTTTGATAACTTTTTTGGAAACTCCTAAAGAAATAGCATAAACCAGAAAATGGTCCCATAAAACCAGGGAAGCTACTTCTGCCATATTCAAATTACTGACATCTTGCAACATTTTCTTAAAGGCTTTCCACTCTTTATCCGCTCGTTTTCCTGCTGTTGTTCTGAGTGGCAAGACACCAATCCATTGAAAAAGACTGATGATAAAACAACCTACGGTAATAATTAGTGGCCCACCATAAAAAGCATCAGACACGCCCATGACGATCAAGGCAGCCAGGCTTGTTGCAAACAATAATACACTTGTTAAGACGGTGATTCCTAGAGCACGTGCATTGTAAGTAGAAAGATAACCTAATTCATCTGCTTTATTTTTGACCATACCTTGCCATTTTTGATAAGCTTCGTTAAATTTCTTAGCTTTTGCAGGATTTTTTTTGCCATAGTCTTCAATTGTTTGCAAACTAACTTCTTTTCCATTTCCAATAACTTTTAAAAGCCACTTCATTGCATATCTCTCATGTGGCAGCAAAGAAAGTGTGTCGGAGTGCGGAAGACGGGTAATCAGGAAAGTTGATTCTTTTATTTCTTTTCCCTTTTTATCTTTTTTATTCATTTCTGTCAAATAAATTTGTTTTTTTCGAACCAAATCCATAATTGTTGCCGTTAAATCCACTGGACGTGGTTTCTGGTTGTTAGTTGCACTGTACATGACAGCCGGTGTGATATCTGCCGGCAATTCATAAAGATGAGTTGGCAAAAAGATGTCTTCTTGCTTTTCTTTTCTTGCTAAAATCCTTATCCAAACCATTCCACCAATCAAACTTACAACGGATAAAACACTCAAGATAATAACTACCCAAAAAATACGCATTCTTTTAGCGTTGGCTTCATTTGCCAATTGTTGTTCCTGCGCCATAATGGATGCTAAAGCTTTTTGGTCTTTTGTATTGGGGTTAAGCGGTGTTACATATGTCGGAAAGACAAGATGTGCTTCGATAAACTGATGACTTGGATTGGAGGCAACCGTTAAATGTACAGTCTGATTATTTTTAATGTCTAAAGACCCAGTCAATGTCCCATGAGCCCAAGCCTTCAGTTCTTTATCTGCTACTGCTTGCGGCAAATGGATAACGATTTCCACATTTTCCAATGTGTCGTCCCAACCTCCACCGATTACTTTATGATTAAACTCTGCTGTATCAAGATAGTTGACAATCATTTCAGGAACTTTATATTTATAATGAACTGTTTTTTCTCTATTTTTACCTGGTTGATAAACTGTGAAATTCAAGAAATCTATTCCTTCACTCAATGTAAACGTTCCAGGTGATTGGGAAGAATTCAGTTTAAATGGCTGAGATTCTCTTCCATTTTCATCTGCTACAGTCACTTCAATATCTGTGGGTTGCTGATAGCCAGCATAGTCTAGAGTGTACAAGAAACCATTAAAAGCTCCATCAAAATCGTACGTTATTGCATGGTCAAAGACTGCAGTACCATTTTCTAAAATCGAAACGTCTACTTTATAGGCTTCAATAGAATAATCTGCCGCTGCTGCTTTGACTGGCCAACAGAAAAATAACAGTAATAGAAATAGGCTGCTGCCTATCTTTCTCTTCATTTTTTTCCTCCTCCTTTCCTTTTTTTTCTCTTTTTTTAAGTATGCCATAAACTTTTCTGTTTAGAAAATAAAGTGAAAAGAGTTTTTAAAAAAAGAAGACTCAAGAGAAGTTTTTTCTCTCGGGTCTTCTTTTAGAACTTTAATAACCGGTTTGATTAGCAATATCTTCTAATAAATGCGGATTAAAGGTTTGTTTTTTCAACATATTGATTTCATACCCATAAGGGGCTTTTTTATCTTTCTTATCTTCTCCTACATAAGGCGTTTCTAAAATTTTAGGGAGATTTTCTAGTTTAGAATGATGAACGACCGCATTTAATGCATCAAAGCCGATCGTCCCGAAACCGATATTGGCATGCCGGTCTTTGTGGCTTCCTTGACTGTTTTTTGAATCATTGACATGAACTACTTTTAACCGGTCTAATCCAATGATGCGATCGAATTCTTCCAAGACGCCATCAAAATCTTCTTTTACATTATATCCAGCATCATTAATGTGACAAGTATCCATCGTAATAGACAACTTTTCATTTAAAGTTACACCATCAATAATTTTTGCTAACTCATCAAATGTACGCCCTATTTCGGTTCCTTTTCCTGACATAGTTTCTAAAGCAATTTGTGCAAGTTGGTCCTTGTGGAGCACTTCGTTTAGTCCTTTGATGATTTGAGCGATAGCTGCATCTGCACCTTGCCCTACATGTGCTCCAGGATGCATTGTGATTTGTCTGGCTCCTAAAGCTTCTGCCCGAACGATCTCTGCTCTCAAAAATTCAACACCAAAAGCAAAGTTCTCAGGTTTTAAAGTATTCCCTAAATTAATAATGTAAGGAGCATGAACAACGATATTAGATAAATCTTTTTCTTTCATAAAAGCTGTTCCTGCTTCAATATTCATGTCTTCGATGGCTTTTCTTCTCGTATTTTGCGGCGCACCAGTATAAATCATAAAAGTACTGGCGTTGTAACTTGCGGCTTCTTCAGCAGAACCTAAAAGCATTTTCTTTCCATTCATTGATACATGTGATCCTAGCAATAGCATAATAAATTATCCCCAATCCTTTTACTCGTTCTTCTTTTCCATTGTAAGGTAGTTTATTAAAAAGAACAAACGGAAAAATCATTAGCTCGGCCTCTTTATGAACTAAAAGAGGTTAGCGAGGGATGAGACGAGCTAGATTGACCCCATTGTTTCGCTTGCAAAAGGTTTTCAGAGACAACAGAAGTATCGCTTAATAAATCAGCTACTTGCTGTTTTCGTTCTGTAAAAAGCACGACTAAGTACAAAATACTCATGGATTTTAAAATGTAACGTCCGAACCCTTCACGTATCAATACAGTTTGCCAGCTAAGTTTTTCTTCTTTAAAACAAACAACACGTAAACCGAAAATCATTTTCCCAATAGTTTGTCCATTGGTTAGTTTTGTCATTAAAATAAAATACAGCAAGAAAACGAAGAGTTTACTCAATGAGAAAGCTGAAAAAGCTTCAGTATAAACAGGTAAACGTGCACTTGTGAAAACAGGGTGCACTATCAAACGATTAAGACTGCCAATCACAAGTAGATCAATACTATAGGCGAATAAACGCAACCAAAAACCGGTATAAAATAAGATTGGATAATGATGGTACGGTGTTTTTTCTAACTGTTCTTGTTTTTGTTTCTCTTTCCAGTATCTTCGCCGTGCTTCCCGTAGTTCTTCAGGCGTTCGAGGCTTGCCTTCTGGAGACTCTACAGCAGCTTGAGTCGTTTTATCTGAATGAGTACTTGTATTGAATAACAGTAGGGAATCATCCTCTCTATCGATAGGAGCTGATGCTGCTTTTTCTTGCTCATTCAGCTTTCTTTCTTGTTCAAGCTGCTTTAATCGTTTGGTGCGTTTAAGCTCAGCTTCTTCTTTTGCTAGAGCTTTTTTTAATGCTGTTAAATCCAGTTCTTTAGTATCGCCTTTTTCGTTCTCAGTCGATTTAGCCATTATTACTCACCTCCGTATAAATACATCATTTTAGGCGATGCAGAGGTTCCGAATTGTGTAGCTATTTGTTCCAGAGCAGCCATTGACGTTTTTTCAGGTGCTAGCAATTGACTGGCTTTTGAATACAACAATGAACTGAACGGCATACTTCCTGCAGCATACTGAATGATTTCTGCATCTGTAAGCTGAAAGTCTTTTTGTAAAGCTGTTAAAGCATCTTCTTGGTAACCCAATTGGTCGACTAATCCCACAGCCAAAGCTTGAGCACCGTCATAAATTCGTCCGTCAGCTAATTCGCGAACTTGATTTTTTTCCATACCGCGCCCATCTGCAACAACTGTCACAAACCGCTCATAAGAGTCGTCAACCATTTTTTGTAAAATATCTTGATCTGCTTCTGTCATTGGCCGAACTGAAGAACCAATATCTTTAAATTGTCCGCTTTTGATCGTTGTATCTTCAATCCCTACTTTTTCATAAAGATCGCTTAAATTGGTACTAGACATAATAACGCCTATTGACCCGGTCAACGTTTCTTCGGAAGCAAAAATTTTGTCTGCTGGTGCAGCAATATAGTACCCGCCGCTTGCAGCAAGATTTCCCATCGAAACATATAGCGGTTTATCGGTACTCTCTTTTAATTCGAGCAGCTTATCTTTTATTTGAGCGCTTTCGTAAGTTCCGCCACCTGGAGAATTAACAGATAATAAAATAGCTTTGATCGAATCGTCTTGTTTGACCGCTTCCAATTGTTCCATAAAGAACTCATGGTTGTAACCGGCTGAATTAAATAAACTTTCTGTCTGGCCAGCTAAAATCGTGCCATCCACTGATAAAAGTGCGATCCGTTTTGTTTCATCGCCACTAGAGACGATCGTTTCCGTTAATCCAGAATCGCCAAACAACATGGTTGTTGCGTCTCCTATCAGGTTTTGTGTCTCATCGGATTGGTTCACTTTAGTCACTAATCCATCAATTAAAAAAGATAATACAAAAAGCCCTACCGCTAGCCCGATGGCTGTCCATCTTTTAGTTGTCATTGCTCTTCCTCCTCCTATCGGTTCTCTATTATTTTGGCAAAGTTTGAGTTACATTACAAGCGAAATTTTATATTTACTGATTATAAAGGCTGCATAGACAAAAAAACGTGAGAAAACTCTCACGTTTTTGGTTGTATCATTTATTTCTCAGTAGCTGTCGTATGAATAGACAACTCAGCTAGCTGAGCATCGCTGACTAAGCTAGGAGCTTTTGTCAATGGATCACTTGCTCGTCCATTTTTAGGAAAGGCAATAACCTCGCGAATATTTTCTTCACCCGCTAATAACATAGCAAAGCGGTCTAAACCTAAAGCAATTCCACCGTGTGGCGGGAAACCATATTCCAATGCATCCAATAGGAAACCAAATTGGGCTTCGGCCTCTTCTTTTGAAAAACCTAATGCAGCAAACATTTTTTCTTGTATTTCGCGATTATGGATTCGAATAGAACCGCCGCCCAACTCATACCCGTTCAAAACAATGTCATAAGCTTGTGCATAAACGTTTTGTGGTTCAGTTTCCAATAAATCAAGATCCGATTCTTTCGGCATAGTGAAAGGATGATGCGCAGCTGTAAAGCGTTCAGATTCATCATCATACTCTAGTAAAGGCCAGTCGACGATCCACAAGAAAGCATAAGAACTTTCGTCGATCAATTCTAATTCTTTTCCTAACTTAGAACGAAGCGCACCTAATGCATCAGCCACAACCGATTTTTTATCGGCTACAAATAATAACAAGTCCCCTGCTTCAGCTTCCATACGCTCAATCACAGATTCAGCATCTTCATTGAAAAACTTAGCAATTGGCCCTTTTAAGCCCTCTTCTTCAACTTTCAGCCAAGCTAGCCCCTTGGCTCCATAGATAGCTGCAAATTCGCCTAGCGCATCAATATTTTTCCGTGAATAACGGCTAGCAGCTCCTTTAACATTGATCGCTTTAACTTCACCGCCATTGGCAACAGCATCGCTAAATACTTTGAAAGAAGAATCTTTAACCAAATCGCTCATTTGAACCAATTCCAATCCAAAACGGATGTCCGGTTTGTCACTGCCAAAACGATTCATTGCTTCATCGTATCCCATTCGCGGAAATGGTCGTTTTAATTCAACGCCTTTGGTATCTTTCAGAACTTTCGCTAACAATTCTTCTGTAAAGTCCTGAATTTCTTCAGGTTCTAAGAAGCTGGTTTCAATATCGATTTGTGTGAATTCCGGCTGACGGTCGCCACGCAGATCTTCGTCTCTGAAACAACGGACAATTTGATAATAACGGTCAAACCCAGCTCCCATCAGTAATTGTTTAAATAACTGAGGCGATTGAGGCAACGCGTAGAAGTGTCCAGGTTGTACACGGGAAGGGACTAAGTAGTCACGTGCACCTTCAGGAGTAGATTTCGTTAAATAAGGCGTTTCGGTGTCAATAAATCCATTGTTATCTAAATAATGACGAATCGATTGGGTCATTTTGTGACGCAAAATAAGATTTTGTGTCATTTCTGGACGACGCAGATCTAAATAGCGGTATTCTAATCTTTTTTCATCCGCAACGGCAACTCCATCTTCAATGTAAAAAGGAGTTGTCTTAGATTTATTTAGAACTTTTATTTCAGCCACTTCTACTTCTATATCCCCCGTTGAAATATTTTTATTGATTACTTTCTGATCACGTTCAACAACGGTTCCTTTAACTTCAATGACGTATTCATTCCGGATAGTTTCAGCTATCGCTAAAGCTTCTTTTGAAAAAGTCGGATTAAAAACGATTTGGACGATGCCTTCGCGGTCGCGTAAATCAACAAAAATCAAATCACCTAAATCACGTCTTTTTTGGACCCAACCCTTTAGAGTTACTTCAAGACCTAATAAATCTTTTGACACTTTCCCGCAATATTCTGTACGTTTAGCCATTCACTACCACTCCCTATTTTATCATTCTGTTAGTCTTCTTTACTGAAAAAATCATTATACGCTGTCATATCAGCAGTTTTTAAATTGAATAATTTTTCGAAATCTTTGTAAGCTTCTTTCAAACTTACTTTAGATTCTTTTCCATTTTTCATAACTTTAAAGTTCAATTCGCCTTTTTCAAGTTCGTCTTCGCCTAACGTAATCACAACTTTAGCTTTTAATTTAGCTGCTGTTTTAAATTGAGCTTTTGCTTTGCGATTGGAATAATCGCGTTCAGCAGATAAACCAGCTGAGCGAATGGCTTGAACCAATTTTAACGTTTCGATATTTGTTGTTTCTCCTAAACCGACAACGTAAACATCAACTTCGTGCAAGTCAGGAATATCAATGTTTTCTGCTGCTAATGTCATCATCAAACGTTCCAATCCAAGAGCAAAACCAAACCCTGGAGTAGCTGGTCCTCCGATTTCTTCGACTAGACCATCGTAGCGGCCGCCAGCACAAATCGTAGTGATGGCTCCAAACCCCGGTGCATCACTCATGATTTCAAAAATGGTATGGTTGTAATAATCTAATCCCCTTACCATGTTGCTGTCAATTTTATAAGGAATATCAAGTACTTCTAACATTTCTTTAACCGATTCAAAGTGGCTCTTCGAATCATCGCTTAAATAGTCTAAAATCGAAGGAGCGTCCTTAACGATTTCTTGATCTTTTTTGTTTTTGCTGTCTAAGACACGCAGAGGGTTTTTGTGCAAACGTACTTGAGAATCTTCGCTTAAGTCAGCAAAATGAGGTTCAAGATAAGCTATCAGTGCTTCACGATAAGCAGTCCGGCTTTCTTTGTCTCCTAATGAATTAATCACTAATGTTAAATGTTCTAAACCAAATTCTTTAAATAAATCCATAGCTAAAGCCATCGACTCCACATCAATAGCAGGATTAGTACTTCCAAAAACTTCTACTCCTAGTTGATGGAATTGACGCATCCGTCCTCCTTGTGGACGTTCATAACGGAACATCGGTCCCATGTAATACACTTTATATGGTTTCGCATATTCCGGTCCAAATAATTTATTCTCAACGAAAGCGCGAACGACTGGTGCAGTTCCTTCTGGTCGAAGCGACATATGCCGATTGCCTTTGTCTTTAAAATCGTACATTTCTTTTGAAACAATATCACTGGTTTCCCCTACACCACGAGAAAACAAATCATAACTTTCAAAAATGGGTGTCCGAATTTCATGAAATTGGTAATCTCCTAAAATCATCTTTGCAGTTTCTTCTACATATTGCCATTTTGATGATTCATCTGGTAAGAGATCAGCGGTTCCTTTTGGTCTTTGAATTTGAATTGCCATTATATCAACACTCCTTCGTATCTAATTGCTTATATTTTGAATGAGGGCAAAAAAAAAGCGTCCTTATTCCATCATAGAATAAGGACGAGTTATTGTTTTCCTCGTGGTACCACCTTTATTTGAAAGCCATGGCTTTCCTCAACGATTAACGCTCGTAACGTAGCAGCTTTGCACTGCTATTCCTCCAGAGTGTCCTTCAGACTTCTTAACGGGAATCACTTTCAGCCAAGGCGATTCTTTCTTTCTGCTCGTTTATCAAAGCTTACTGTCTCTTTCAACGGATATCTTTTTTTGTTTGAATAGTATTAGATTACAAGAAAGGACTAGACTTGTCAAGCTTAGCCAAGGAAATCGTTAAAGCTGGTTTATAGATTTTTTATGTAATCGTTCACTAATTGATTGCATAACATGCCTATTCATTGCTATACTTAGAAAGTACATAAATGAACGTAATGAACTTATTTTTCAATGGGAAAGTAGTGAGTGAATCGATGGAAAAAATCCTCATGCCGAAACAACCAAAAACAATTATTTCTTTTTTGGCTGTCTTAATTTTTATAAGCTTAACAACTTTTGCAACGGTTGCATTGGCAAACCAAAGTACCATTAAAGTAGACGCTAGCGTCGTAAATATCCGAACAGGCCCTGGTTTATCGTATGATATTATGACCCAGGTCGTTGGCGGCGAAAAAGTAAATGTTATCGCTGAAGAAAATGAATGGTACAAGATCCGAATGAGCAATGACCAAATCGGCTGGGTAGCAAGTTGGCTAATCGGAAATACTGAAATAAGTGCCGCTTCAAACAAAATAGGTACAGTGACCGGAGAACCAGTGAATATCCGCAGCGAAGGCCATTCAAATGCTGAAATAATCGGAACAGTAGCGAAAGGAACGGAATTAACGGTACTCTTCCAACAAGGCGGCTGGACACAAATTCAATACAATGGACAAGTTGCTTGGATAAGTTCTGAATTGATTGAAGTAACGACGCCCACTAAAGAAACTGCTCCTAGCAGTGTGGCAACAAAAACAAATTCAGAAGCACCAATCGAGACCATCACTATCCGATCAGACGGAACCAATATCCGCAGCGGTCCTTCTGTTGATAAAAGTGTTGTAATAAAGGCTTCAAAAGGCGACAGTTTTACTTATCTGAGTACTGAAGGAGATTGGTATCAAATCCAAGCGGCTGATGGACAAACAGGTTATGTCGCCAACTGGGTAGTCGATTTATCAGCTGATAAAACTGCTGCTCCAACGGCTAATATCACCTCTTTAGCGGAAGCCACGATTGTGATCGATGCAGGTCATGGAGGAGAAGATCCCGGCGCTCCCGGCGGAACTTATAATGAAAAAGAAGCTACTTTAAAAACAGCTAAGTTACTGGCTGAACGCTTGAAAAGGGCTGGCGCGAACGTTGTCTTGACGAGAAGTTCAGATACATCAGTCAGTTTGAATCAAAGAGTCGTTACTAGCAATCAAGCAGCTGCTGATGTATTTATCAGTATTCATTATGATTCAACTGAAACGCCAAACGAGATCAGCGGGACGACGACCTATTACTATCATGAAAAAGACAAAGGTTTAGCGAATCAAATCAACGCTCAACTTGAACAAAACGGCCCATTGCCAAATAATGGTGTGCGTTTTGGCGATTATTATGTTACTCGTGAAAATACACGACCGGCTGTATTGTTAGAACTAGGCTATTTGAACCATTATATTGATCGATCAACAATCAATACCGACTCCTACCGGCAATCCGTTGTTGAGAGTATTTACCAAGCTTTGGATCATTATTTTGCTCCTTAAATTAAAAATAAACGCCTTCTCTATCCTATTAATTGATAGAGAAGGCGTTTATTTACTTATTTTTGCTGTCAATACTAATTGTGACCGGTCCGTCATTAACGAGAGAGACCTGCATATCGGCACCAAATTCTCCGGTCTCCACACGTAAACCATTAGCCGCAAGTCCTTTATTGAAAGAATCGTATAAAGGAATAGCTGCTTCCGGTTTTGCCGCTTGGGTAAAACTTGGTCGATTTCCTTTTTTTGTGTCCGCATGTAATGTGAATTGAGAAATAGATAAGATTTCTCCTCCGACATCTTGAACCGATAAATTCATTTTGTCTGCTTCATCTGAAAAAATACGCATATTGCATACTTTTCGGACTAAATAATCAACGTCTTCTTGTGTATCAGCTGCTTCAATTCCCACTAGTAAAACTAAACCGTGTGTTATTTCTCCGCTAATTTTATTATTGATGCTGACTTGAGCTTGTTTGCTTCTTTGAATAATAAGCCTCATTAGTATCCTCTTTTCAATAGGTATTAAAAAAACAGGAGATTTTAACGCATCCCCTGTTTTTATTCTTTAGTCCATTAGTTAAGATGTTATTCTACGGACGCTATAGACATCTGGAATCATTTTTATTTTATCGACAATTTTTTCTAAGTGGTTTAAATTGGGAATGCCAACGGTTAATGTGATCGTCGCCATACGGTTGTGGTCAACACGGCCATTAACGTTATTTAGATTACGTGTCATAGTATTGACGACCTGCAGGACTTCGTTGAGTAAACCAGAGCGATTGTACCCTTCAACTTGTAATTCAGCATCGTATTCTTGCCCTTGAGAAGAAGTATCTTCCCATTCAACATCAATCAAACGATTTTCTGCATCTTTAGCTGATTTTACATTCGGACAATCTGCCCGATGAATAGAAACGCCGCGCCCTTTAGTAATATACCCAACAATGGGATCTCCTGGAACAGGATTACAACAGCGGCTGATTCGCACTAACAAGTTATCGACACCCTGAATGACAATTCCACCTTCATGGCGAATTTTTATTTTTTCAGGCTCTTTTTTCGTTTTTAATTCAATTGTATCAATTTCTTGAGCACGTTTTTCATTTTCACGAGCTCGTCTTTCTTTTTCAGTTAGCCGATTTGCTACAACCAATGCGGTCACTTCGCCAAATCCAACAGCAGCATAAAGATCTTCTTCCGTAGTGAAATTAAAACGTTCTAAGAGCATTTTTATATTCTGCTTAGTCAGGAACTCTTTTGGAGGAAAATTCATTTCCTGCAGTTGTTTTTCGACCATATCTCGACCTTTAACAACATTGACTTCTCGGTCTTGTAATTTAAAGAAACGTTTGATCTTGTTCTTAGCTTTACTAGTTGAAACTAAATTGATCCAATCTCGACTAGGTCCGTATGAATTTGGCGAAGTCAATACCTCAATAATATCGCCTGTTTTGAGTTTATAATTTAAAGGAACAATTTTCCCATTAACTTTAGCGCCTATCGTCTTATTCCCGATTTCTGTATGGATATTATAGGCGAAGTCCAATGGACCGGCACCAGATGGTAATTCGCTAACGTCTCCTTTTGGTGTAAACACATAAACCTTATCCCTAAGAATATCTTCTTTTACGCTTTCCATGAAATCACTAGCATCGTTTGCTTCACTTTGTAATTCAAGGATGTCGCTAAACCACGACAGTTTTTCGCTTACGTCTGCATTTTCAAGTTTTTTAGTAATGCCTTCTTTGTAAGCCCAATGAGCAGCGACCCCGTACTCTGCTATTTGGTGCATTTCAGTTGTACGGATTTGAACTTCAACTGGACGACCGTTAGGACCGATCACTGTGGTGTGGATAGATTGATACATGTTGGCTTTTGGCATGGCAATGTAATCTTTAAACCTTCCAGGCATCGGTTTCCATCGAGTATGGACTGCACCCAGCACAGCATAGCAATCTTTGATTGAATCCACAATGACTCGAATAGCCAACAAATCGTAAATTTCGTTAAATCGTTTTTTTTGATCGCGCATTTTGCGATAAATAGAATAAATGTGTTTAGGCCGTCCGTAAATTTCTGCATCAATACTCAATTCATCAACAGACTCTTGGATTCTTGTAATGGTATTTGCAATATACGTTTCTCGTTCCTCCCGTTTGGAATTCATCAAGTGAACGATCCGATAATATTGTTGCGGGTTCAAATAACGCAAAGAAGTATCTTCAAGTTCCCATTTTACTTTATTGATTCCTAAACGATGAGCTAACGGAGCGTAAATTTCCAATGTTTCATTAGCAATGCGTCTCTGTTTATCAGGACGATGAAATTTTAATGTCCTCAGATTATGCAAACGGTCAGCTAATTTCACCATGATAACTCGGATGTCTTTAGCCATCGCTAATAACATCTTACGGTGATTTTCCGCTTGCTGTTCTTCATGAGATTTAAATTCGATTTTTCCTAATTTAGTCACGCCATCAACTAACATAGCAACCTCAGGTGTGAACTCTTTAGCAATGTCTTCAAATGTGATATCTGTATCTTCAACAACATCATGTAAAAAACCAGTTGCAACGGTAACAGGATCCATTTTTAATTCAGCTAAGATACCGGCCACTTGAATAGGGTGTATAATATAAGGCTCTCCAGATTTGCGAAGTTGGCCTTCGTGCGCCATCGTTGCAAAATCACACGCCTTTTTGACAAAAGCCACATGACTGCTGTTCATATAAGTAACTGTCAGAGCAATTACTTCTTGTGCAGTATAATTTTTATTTTTGGGCATCTTGTCACCTTCTCTTCCAAATTAATAGTGTATAGTATCGTTTTATTATTCTTCTGGTATCCCAATAGACAAACAGACTAAATGAGTACCCTTTCAAGAGCACATTCCTACTATACGCTTTCTCTACATTATACCTCTAAAACCCTATAATTTCAATGAAGACATGGAAAGCTTTTTTTGAACTAGTTATAAAAAAACTGTTTGTTTTAATTATTTTGCAGAAAAAAGACAGGCAAGAAAACAGAATAAAACCATCTGTTTTCTTGCCTGCTGATTTGCCGTTTAAATTACGTTTAACGGTTCTACGTCAACTGACGTTGGTAAAGAATTTTAGTCCCTTATTTAATTAAAAAAACTTGAACACTTTTCATGGTAGGCGTTATGCTGCTATGAAAAGTGTTTTTTCGTTCTGTTTAATAGCCGCTGGTTTCATATTAAAATGCAGAAGAATACGATTTTTATAGTTCACGAAGTTTCGGTAGCCGTAGGCCACACGGTTAAGAACTTTGATCTTATTGTTGATTCCTTCAATTTTTCCGTTTGAATACTTATAGGTAACGGTATTTTTTATGTGCTTCATATGTTTTTTCAATGTTTTGAGGCTCGTCTTCATTGGTTTTGAAATAAGTGGATAATCTTTTTCTAAAATCTTTACTAGCTCATCATAGTCATTCTCTTCAAGAGCCTTTAGAATCGTTTGATACACCTCATAAGTCTCTTTCAGAACGGTGTTGTAGCCCAACAGTTCGTCGACGATCGCTGATTCTAAGCGTAGACCAAATAAAGCATAATAAGTATAGGTTGTATAAGACAGTTCAGATTCTTTCTTTAAGATTTTTTTCCAAAACCGTTTTAATCGACGGTACTTTTTCATATCTTCTCCATTTGAGGTATGAAATTGATTCATAACCGTTATCCTTGTACGATTCAGTGAACGATTAATCAGCTGGACAATATGAAAACGATCAATAATGATCTTGGCGTTTGGAAAAAGAATGGGAATAAAATTGACGTAACCAGCGTTCATATCGACTGTAATGGTTTCTACTTTTTTTCTAGCCTTTAGGCTATACCGTGAAAGGAAATGGTCTTTTATTGTTCGACTGTCTCGAGAAGGCAAGATATCAATGATCGTTCCTTTTTCGGCATCAATGTATTCAAAAGCCATTGTGCTATTGGCGTACTTAAACTCGTCAAACGAAAGATGTTTAGGAAGCCAGAAGTAATGCGGTTTGTAATTCTTAGCTTGCTCGTTAATAACGCGCTGCGTCGTTGCTGAAGAAACTCCCGTTTGACTAGAGATATCTTTTATAGATTGAGCCATAGACGATTTATCTAAAATTTGTGCTTTTACATGATTTGAAATAAAACAATTTTCTTTCAATAGAGGCGTTTTCGCAGTAAATGTAGCCTCGCATTCTTTGCACATGAATCGCTGCTTTTTAAGCAGTAAATAGGTGGGATGAATACCACTCATGGGTAAAGTAATGCGCGAGGTCTGTGTTCCGTTACAGTAGATGGTATACTGCTCGTTTGGTGTATGGCACTTCATACATTCCTGCGGAATGTAAGTCAATCGTCCTTTAATAAATTTACATTTTTTTCCTTTGAATTGACCGTATTCTACGCAATCCTCTTCAAAAACAATGTTTTTGTCTTGTATATCTAGTACTTTTCGCATATCATTTGATGTAGGCAAGTGAGTTCTCTCCTTTGAATGAGTTGTGGTGACTTTAATTCTACAGGAGAACTCACTTGTTTTCTATTTTCACGAAAAAAGACGTTAGCAAGTTTTCACTCACCAACGTCAAATATTGTACAACCGAAAAAAGACGTTAGTAAGTTTTCACTCACCAACGTCAAATATTGTACAACCCGTTTAACCCGCTACAATAGCAATTCCGTTTGAAGAACCTAAACGTGTTGCCCCGGCAGCAATAAAAGCTTCTGCATCTTCACGTGTTCTAACACCACCGCTAGCTTTTACGCCCATTTCTGGTCCCACTACGGTACGCATTAACGTAACATCTTCTAATGTTGCACCGCCAGTTGAAAACCCTGTAGACGTTTTAACAAAATCGGCACCGGCTTTTTTAGCTATTTCACAAGCGCGTACTTTTTCATCATTCGTTAATAAGCTTGTTTCAATGATAACTTTAGTTAGAGCTTTGTCTTCAGCGGCTTCGACAACTCCTCTAATATCGCGTTCTACTAGCTCGTCGTCTCCCCCTTTTAATGCTCCGATATTTATCACCATATCTACTTCAGTTGCGCCATTTTGAATGGCATTTCTAGCTTCAAATGCTTTTAGTTCCGGTGTGTTTGCTCCCAACGGGAAACCAATCACAGTACAGACGCGTACGTCACTGCCAGTTAAAAAAGCCGCTGCTTTCTTGACCCATGTTGGATTGACACAAACGGACATAAAGTGATAGTCCATCGCTTCATCACATAGTGTTTTGATTTGGTTTTCGGTGGCTTCTGGTTTTAACAAAGTGTGATCAATATAGTGGTTTAATTTTTCTGCCATCTTCATTCCCTACTTTCTCTGTTTATAATGTTATTCTAAACTAGTATAGCTTATTTTTCGATAACTAACAAAAAGGCTCGATGGGTTCATTCAACTCAAAGTGGTAAGAGATAGCTGCTAAAGCATATAAAGGAGCCGTTTCTGTCCTTAAAATCCTCGGCCCCAGTGCGCAAGGTACCATTCCAACAGCCAATAAAGCTTCAATTTCTGTTGGGCTCAATCCTCCTTCAGGACCGAAAACAATTAAAAGAGAACTGCCAGGTCGAATAGACTTTAATGTTTTAGCAAAATTTTGATCTTCGCCAGCTTTGGCACTTTCTTCATATGCTACTAAACAGTAATCAAATTGAGGACTCTTTTCTAACAATTCTTTAAAAGAATACACGGATTCCACACTCGGTATTTTGGTTCGATGCGCTTGTTCTGCTGCTTCTTGAGCAATTTTTTTCAAACGATCAATTTTTTTAGCTGCTTTTTTTGTATCCCATTTTGTGATGGAATAGGTGGCTTGAAATGGAACGAAACCAGCAGCCCCTAGTTCTGTTCCTTTTTGAATCACATAGTCCAGTTTGTCCCCCTTAGGCAAACCACTGGCGATCGTAACGTGAACCGGCAGCTCTTTTTCAGCTGTTTCGTCTGCTATCCAATGCATCACAACACTTTCATTTTCGATGGCATTGATTTCAGCTATAAAAGCCTGTTGGTTAGGAAATACTAAATAAGCTTCATCGCCTATTTTCATCCGCATGACACGAATCATATGATGGTACTGTTCTCCAGTAAGTATCAGTTCAGCTGTTTGGTAGTCAGCAGTCGTTTCAGCAAGAAAATAACGTTGCATGGTTACTCCTCCTCGATAGGTCTTTGAGCAGTAACAGCAACCCAATCGCCCCTTTGAAGGATTTGAACGATTTCAAATCCTTGTTCCGTTAAATGCGTCAGAATAGATTCTTTTTTATCTTTAATAATTCCCGAAGTTAAGAACAATCCACCTGGCTTTAAAACGCGCCAAGCATCTGGAATCAATGGAACGATAACTTCTGCTAAAATATTAGCAACAACGATATCAGCCTCAATTTCAATGCCTTTTAGTAAATCATTAGCTGAAATATGGACATCTTTAGCATAGTCGTTTAACTGGATATTATCGTAAGCAGATTGAACAGCCACTTCGTCTAAATCGTAAGCATAAACTTTTCCAGCCCCTAAAGCCTTAGCTGCGATGCTCAAAACACCAGAACCAGTTCCCACATCCAAAATCGTTTCATTGCCACGAACAGAGTTTTCTAACGCTTGTAAAGATAAATGCGTTGTGGGATGAGCACCTGTACCAAACGCCAGCCCTAAATCTAAACGGATCACTCGTTCATCAAGATGTCTAGGCGTGTAGTCTTCCCACGCAGGTACAATAGTTAAGAAACGGGTTATTTTCAAAGCATGGTAATATTTTTTCCATGAAGTAGCCCAGTCTTCTTCAGCGACTTCATGGATAGTCAAGGTATTTGGTTCAATCGTTAGACCGTATGTTGTTAATTTTAAAATCCGTTCTTTAATCTCCGGCAAGATCTCTGGTAAGAAAAGTGTTTCTGGAAAATAAGCTTTGATGATCACTCCTTCTTTTGAAAAGTCTGCTTCATCTAATGCCCATATTTGCCCAAAACCATCATCTAGAACTTGTAAAAAATCCTGAATATCTTCAATTGAAACACCTTCTGAACCTGCTTCGACTAAAATGTTTGAAACGGCTTCAACGGCTTCATTTGCTGTTTGAACACTTACTTCAGTCCACTTCATTATTTAAAAATCCTCCAATAGCTTGCTTATTGTCTTTAAAATTTCGGATACTCAACGCGATCCATGTCATAACGGTTTGTATCTTTCGCTGTTTGAATAGTTGTTTCAAAGTTCAATTCGTTCCAATGCAATTCAAATGTTTCTATTTCTGGATCCGTTGCAAAATCAAGCAAATCTGATTGTCCTTCAGTTACAACTATCCGCAACATCTTAATAACTGCGTCAAGAAACCCTTTTTCGATTCCTTTTTTTAAATCAAAGGGAAGAGCTGCTAAATAGTTTTCTGGAATTATTTTTGATTTTGTTGGGTCAAAAAAACAGATAGCATCTTCAAATTGAATAATGTTTTCTTTGTTGACCGTTCCTTCTATATCTTGAATGACTAAATCAGGTTCCGTTTCAGCATAAATAGTAAAAAACACTTCAATAATGTGCTGTCTTTTATTCCATTGAGTTGACCAATCGAATTCTAAATGACTTTCTTCCATGATTGTTTCTAAATAATCAATGATATCTTTTTTTGCCATGTCGTTCGCTCCTCTGTTTTAATAATTGTTTTCAATTGTTGTTGTCCAGCCTAAATCGCTATCTTTTTTTCCTTTGGTTCTAGAAACATATGGATTTCCGATAACCGTGTACCGAAGCAAAGCATCTGTCCATTCTCCCTTATTTGGGATTCCAATTCTAGCCGAAACTCCAATTTCTTTCGGGATTCTTCGGTGTGTTTTAGACAAATACAAAGGCGGCTCATCGATTGAAGCTCCATCATCACTTTTATCAATTGCCAAGGCTTTTGTCAGTTTTCCAGGACCGTCTGTTAAAGTCACACCGTATTTCCCGCGGCGTTCCTCCATCAGTTCAATGCCTGTATAAGGTTCAATAGCCCGGATTAAAATAGCTTGCGGTATGCCTGCTTCCTGTACGACTAAATTCAGCATTTGATGAGTATGCATCGAATAAATGTAAATCGTTCCTGCTTTTTTGTACATTGAAGCCAGTCTGGGAGTTTTTTTCAAGCCATAGCTATGAGCTGCAGCATCTATTTCGCCTAAATAAGCTTCTGTTTCTACGATCCAGCCTGAGCAAATTCCTTCTTCAGTTTTTTTTATTATCAGACAACCCAATAGCTCTTGTGCGATCTCTTCGGTTGTTTTAGTTGGATCCAGCCAAAAAGTCATTAAATTACCTCACCTATCTTAAAAAATCTAAACGTTTATAAAAATGTCTTCGTTTATAAGTATACAACAAATTAGAACGTTTCGTATAGAAAAGCCCGTTTAACAAGCGATAAAATATGTTTTTGTTCCATATCGTAATTTTAATTCTAACAGAGATAAAAAAAGCGACCTTCCTCAAAAGGAAAAGGTCGCTTTTTACTATCTCTATAAACACAAAACCATTCGTTGGTTAAGCTTTCAACCACATAATGATTATAGATATATTTCCCTACTGTGTAATTGCCTCAGTTACTCGATTTTCACTGATATATTGAGTTAATTTCTCCATAGCTTCAATCAATGTTTCCATGCTGGCAGCATAGCTGATACGGACATATCCTTCGCCGCCTGGTCCAAATGAACCACCTGGAATCAACGCTAACTTATTTTTTTGAGCCAAATCTACACAAAATGCCATACTTTCTTGAATGTAGCCTTCAGGTATCTTTGCAAACAGATAAAATGCTCCGTTGGGTTTTGGACAGGTGAAGCCAAGTTCTTGTAAGATATTGTAAACGTAATCTCGGCGTTTCAAGTATTCTTTCTTCATGACTTGTGCATCGTTTTTACCATCTTTAAAAGCAGCTAAAGCAGCCTTTTGTGCCATTGTTGCAGTTGTGGTTACCATAAATTGATGGACTTTGTTGATTTCCTGAATCAATGCTGCTGGTCCGCAAAGCAAGCCGATTCTCCATCCAGTCATTGCATGAGACTTTGAGACACCATTGATTAATAGCGTTTGCTCAGGCAAGTATTTAGCGATGGAAACATGCGTTCCATTATAAGTGAGTTCACTATAAATTTCATCGCTTAAAACAAATAGATCATGTTTTTCTAGTTCCTCCGCTAAAGCTTGAACTTCAGCAGCAGTATAAGTCACACCTGTCGGATTATTAGGATAATTCAAGACGACGGCTTTTACGCTCGCCCCATGCTCTGCGATAGCTTCTTGGATCATTTTGGGTGAAAGGGCAAATTGATTACTAGACGTATCAATAAAAATAGGCGTACAGCGACTGAGAACTGTAACCGGTATATAGCCTGGGAAAATTGGCGTTGGGATCAATACTTTTTCTCCAGGATTTAAAATACCAAATAAAGCTGCATAGATAGCCTCAGAAGCGCCTGCTGTCACTAATATTTCAGATTCAGGATTATACTGAACACCATACTTTTCGTTTAGAAAAGAAGCTGCTGCTTCTCGTAAAGGCAGTTCTCCAGCGGTTGGAGCATAATGAGAATAATTTTCTTCAATGGCTTTAATACCTGCAGCCTTTACATGCTCAGGAGTATTGAAGTCTGGTTCGCCTAAAGTTAACTTCGTCATTCCTGGTATTTGAGAAACCTCTGCATCAAATTTTCGAATAGAAGAAGGCTGTAATAAAGACAGTTGTTCATTCATATGGTTAATAAGTTTATTCAAATTTACTCCTCCTTGATTCGTTCATTATAGTTAACGGTAAAAAAAGATACCCAAAATAGAAAAATAAAAATTCTATAGGTATCCATCTGCAAAAGCAATAAATAAAAAGAAAACCACATAGAATTTCTAATGTCTATGTGGTCCGCATATAACTGACGTCATAACAAAACGGATTAGCCTCATAGATACAAACGTTGTGAGTTTGCATCATGAAAAAATCCATGCTACAAACTCTCTCTAAAATAGCTAAACCAATATTGGCTATTATTTAATTGGGATATAGTTCGTTTTTGTCTGGTCATTTTGCTCACACACATTTCTTTTTATAGTCAGTTAAGGTATTCTTGTGCTAAGGATACCTTTTTTTATCATGGTTTGTCAATGAAATTCTAATCGTACGTTCATTAACGTTTTAAAGTAGTGTTTAATTTTCTTTTAATTGTTTGAAAATAGAGCCCAATGAATCTTGAATAATCAAATCAAACAGAGCCGGGTGTTGAACCGGTGTCCGATTCAACAGAATCGATGCTTCTCCTTTAAAATAGTGGATCAAACTATTAGCAGGATAAACAGATAAAGATGTTCCAGCGACGATCAATAAGTCCGCTTTTTCAACGGCAGCCATACTCATTGATAAAGCCGTTTGATCTAGCATTTCACCATAAAGAACGACATCTGGACGAACGATGCCATTGTCGTGCGGGCATCTTGGTATCCCTTTATCATCTTGTCTTAAAACACGTAAAGGATAGTTCTCTCCACAAGTTAAGCAAGTATTCCGCAATGTACTTCCATGGAGTTCTAAAACTTTTTCGCTCCCAGCGGCTTGATGCAACCCATCAATATTTTGTGTGATGATCGTGATATCTTTCTCTTTTGCTTCAAGTTCAGCCAAATAAAGATGAGTCGCATTAGGAACCGCTTCTGGATAGACTAAATGCTCAAAATAGTAATTGAAAAACAATTCCGGCTGCTCTTTTAAAAACCAATCGCTAACAATATCCTCTGGTTGGTAAGTTTGACCTGAATCTTGATTAAATAAGCCGTCTGCAGATCGAAAATCCGGTATACCGCTTTCTGTTGATACGCCTGCACCTCCAAAAAAGACAATGCTGTTAGATTGTTCTATTAATTTTTTTAATTTTATGATTTTATTTTGCACGTTATTCCTCTTTTCATATTTATTTGTTTGAAAACAGCTAAATAAGCAATAAAAGAACGGTATACCCAATAACCCCTGCCAGAAAACTGCTTAAGCTGCTTTTTTGTTCTTCAGGCAGTTCTTCTTTCATCACATTTAAAATAACTCCTCCCGCTATGAAAGCCTGCAAAATGGACAGGACGAATTCGTTTAGTTCAGTCAATATGCCTATTAGCCATCCTAAAACGGGTGCTGCTGTTAAAATAATTCGGCCATATTTATCATAAGCTCCTTTATGGTCTCTTCTAAGGCTCCAATCGTTCGTTATAAAGTGTACTCCTAAAGCCAAAAAGTAAAAGAATATTCCTAAGGGACTTTTGTATTCTTCTCTAACTAAAAGATATCCTATAACGGTATTATAAATAAAAAACGAACCCATATGAATCCAAAATATAACTGAATCAGCTTGTTCCGGATTTTTTAACACCTTGCTTTTCCGAGATATTTTGACTAACCGTTCCATAGCATAAAACAAAACCAGTCCTGCTAAGGCTATGATATAAATGTGATTTTCAATATGCCGCCAGCTGCTCTGTTGCAAATTTTTTACAACGACTTGTTGATAGGTATTTAATTGCGGCAATAAATGTACAAAGACGTAGGAAACAGCTACTCCAGCAGAAAGAGACAAAAACCTGCTGCGAGGCACTTTATTAGCAAATTGCATGTATTTAGAAGAAAAATGAATAAATGCAAATCCTAGCGCACAAATAAAGGTAATCACGATATACAATGAAACCATCCTCTCCGCTTTTTCAGTAAAGCTTTGTTCTTATGATAGAGCTCTTATCCAGGATAAGCTTTAATGCTGTCAAAATCAAAAAAAATACACGGAGTTTTATTAAAATCAGTAGTTAACCCTTTTTATACGATACTTTAGTTTTGTGATTGTTTGCTCCTACCAGAAATAAACAGATGATCCTTGTTCCAGTCTAAATATAAAAACAAAAAAACCTGCCAAAGATTTTTGGCAGGCAAATACTGTTATTGAGTTATTTACTTTTTCTCGTCGTCCATCTTAAGAACGGACATAAACGCTTCTTGCGGTATCTCGACAGATCCTACTTGTTTCATCCGTTTTTTACCAGCTTTTTGCTTTTTCAATAATTTTTGACGACGTGTGACATCCCCGCCGTACAGCTTAGCTGTTACATCTTTACGCAATGCTTTGATTGTTGAACGAGAAAGAATCTTACTGCCAATGGCAGCTTGAATCGGAATCTCGAACTGTTGACGTGGGATAATGCTTCTTAATTTTTCAACAATCGCTTTCCCACGATCATAAGAAAAGTCATTATGCACAATAAAGCTCAAGGCATCTACGGTTTCTCCATTCAAAAGAATATCCATCTTCGCTAAACGACTCACTTTGTAACCAATCATCTCATAATCCAAAGAAGCATATCCTTTAGTACTGGATTTTAATTTATCAAAGAAGTCATACACGATTTCTGACAATGGGATTTCATACACAACGTTGACACGCTTGTCATCTAAATAGTCTAAAGCAATAAAATTGCCGCGTTTCCGTTGAGAAATTTCCATAACTGTACCAACATAATCATTTGGCACCATGATATTAGCTTTTACATAAGGCTCTTCAATTGATTCAATTACGCCAGGTTCCGGCATGTCAGCTGGGTTTGAAACAATGATTTGAGTCTGGTTTGTCAAGTTCACATGGTAAATAACCGATGGAGCAGTAGTGATCAATTCTAAATTAAATTCGCGTTCAAGTCGTTCTTGGATAACATCCATGTGTAGCAGTCCTAAGAAACCGCAACGGAATCCAAACCCTAAAGCTTGCGAGGTTTCCGCTTCAAATTGCAAAGCAGCATCATTTAACTCTAATTTCTCTAGCGCTTCACGTAAATCTGTAAAGCGAGAAGAGTCGATTGGATACATCCCACAGTAAACCATTGGATTCATTTTACGATACCCTGGCAAAGCTTCTTTTGCTGGGTTATTCGCTAATGTGACAGTGTCTCCCACCCGTGCGTCTTGAACGGTCTTAATGTTTGCAGTAACATAACCAACGTCTCCAACCATCAAGAAATCACGTTTGATGGGCTTAGGTGAAAAGATACCTACTTCAGCTACTTCAAAGGTTTTTTCAGTGTTCATTAACTTCATTGTGTCGCCAGGTTTGATCATTCCATCCATCACTCTAATATTTAAAACAACTCCACGATAAGAATCATAAGCGGAATCAAAAATAAGAGCTTTTAAAGGTGCATCTAAGTCTCCATCAGGCGCAGGAACTTTTTCAACAATTTGTTCTAAAATGTCTTCTACTCCTAATCCGATTTTAGCACTCGCTAAGACTGCTTCGCTAGCATCGATTCCAATAACATCTTCTACTTCTGCACGAACCCGTTCAGGATCCGCCGCTGGTAAATCAATTTTATTGATGACTGGAAGGATTTCTAAATCATTGTCTAAAGCTAAATAAACGTTCGCTAACGTTTGTGCTTCAATTCCTTGAGCAGCATCGACTACTAAAATTGCCCCTTCGCAAGCTGCTAAGCTCCGTGAGACTTCATAAGTAAAATCGACGTGTCCAGGTGTATCAATTAAATGGAAGGTATAGTCTTCGCCATTTTTTGCCGTATAGTTCAGTTCTACCGTATTCAATTTGATAGTAATTCCACGCTCACGTTCTAAGTCCATGGAATCCAATAGCTGCTCGTGCATGTCTCGATCGGCAACTGTGCGGGTCATTTGTAAAATCCGGTCAGCTAAAGTCGATTTCCCATGATCGATATGGGCGATAATCGAAAAGTTCCGAATTCGTTTTTGACGTTCAATTAAATCATTTTTATTCATTCAATTAATGCCTACTTTCATGTTTTATTCCAAAAAGTGTCATTACAAATTATAACAGTGAAACCACTGAATTACAATGTTTTACAAAGGTTAGTCTTATTCCTAAAAGAAAAACCTAAGCATTTTGCCTAGGTTTTTCTTTAGTCGGTTTATTTTCTGTCTTTTTTAAAAGCATCTTTTACTTTTCCGAAAAGACTTTCCTCTTGTTCGGTTACCTCGATGCCGCTAGCTTTTGCAAATTCGCGCAGAATGTCGACTTGTTTGCTGGATAAATCTTTTGGAGTGATCAATTTAATTGTAACGTGTTGATCTCCATTGCCAGTTCCTCTAAGACGCGGTGCGCCTTTGCCTCTTAAACGGAAATTTGTTCCTGTTTGTGTTCCAGCTGGAACTTTCAGTTTAACTTTTCCGTGAACGGTCGGTACTTCTACTTCATCGCCTAAAGCTGCTTGGATGAAACTGATTGGTAATTCGTAATAAATTTCTGAACCTTCCCGATCGTATAAATCACTCGGTTTAACATGGAAAACGACATATAAATCTCCATAAGGTCCGCCATTTACCCCAGCTTCACCTTGTCCATTCAAACGCATTTGATTTCCATCTTCTACACCTGCAGGTACGGTTACTTTAACAGAGTGTCTATCTTTTACATGTCCTGAACCATGACAAGTTGGGCATTTCTCTTTGATCTCTTTACCAGTACCGTGACACACATCACATGTTTGACGAGTCATTACGCGGCCAAGCGGAGTATTCCGTTCCACATTAAGGGTTCCTGAACCATGACATTTCGAACAAGTAACAGGATGAGTTCCTGGTTTTGCACCGTCTCCATGACAAGTAGCACATTCAGATTCGCGATTGTATTGAATCGTTGTTTCTTTTCCAAAGATAGCTTCTTCAAATTCTAAATCCATTCGATATTGCAAATCTTCACCTTGACGTGGAGCATTCGGATTATACGAACGGCCGCCGCCACCGAAGAAAGATTCAAATATATCTTCGAAGCCGCCACCGCCGAAACCACCACCACCGAAGCCGCCGCCAAATCCGCCTGATCCAGCACCAAAGTTAGGATCTGTACTTGCATGACCATATTGATCATAAGCTGCACGTTTATTTGCATCGCTTAACACTTCATAAGCCTCAGTGATTTCTTTAAACTTTTCATCCGCATCAGCTTCTTTGTTAATATCCGGATGGAATTGTTTTGAAAGTTTACGGTAGGCTTTTTTTATTTCAGCGTCCGTAGCGCTTTTTGAAACGCCTAATATTTCATAATAATCTCTTTTTGCCATGATTTCCCTCCATCGTTCCAATGATAACGTTTATCTCTAGACTGCCCTTCATTTTACCTTTACGAGCATAGCATATCTAGAAGAAAAAGCCAAAAGCATTTTGCCTTGGCTTTTTACTTCGTCACCTATTCACTGATTATTTGTTGTCGTCTACTTCTTCAAAATCAGCATCAACCACATTATCGTCTCCACCTTGATCAGCTTGTGCGTCTTCAGGGTTCGCTTCTGCTTGAGCTTGTGCTGCTTGTTCATAGAGCTTAACAGTCAATGCTTGAACGATTTCATTCAATTCATCACGTTTTGTTTTCATTGTTTCTAAATCATCTGCTTCTACAGCAGCTTTTAACTCATCACGAGCATCTTCAGCTTTTTTAACTTCAGCTTCATCAACTTTACCTTCTAATTCTCCTAAAGTTTTGTCCACTTGGAACAATAGTTGTTCTACTTCGTTGCGTAATTCAACTTCTTCTTTACGAGTTTTGTCAGCTTCAGCATTGGCTTCAGCGTCTTTAACCATACGTTCGATTTCTTCGTCGGTTAAACCAGATGAAGATTTGATTGTGATCGTTTGTTCTTTTTGTGTTCCTAAGTCTTTTGCACGTACGTTAACGATTCCGTTTTTATCAATATCAAACGATACTTCAATTTGCGGAATGCCACGAGGAGCTGCAGGAATATCTGTTAATTGGAAGCGGCCTAAAGTTTTGTTGTCCGCTGCCATTGGACGTTCACCTTGTAATACGTGTACATCTACAGCTGGTTGGTTGTCAGCAGCTGTTGAGAAGACTTGTGATTTACTTGTCGGAATAGTTGTATTGCGGTCGATCAACTTAGTAAATACGCCACCCATTGTTTCGATTCCTAATGATAATGGAGTTACGTCTAATAGGACGATGTCTTTTACATCACCAGTAAGAACTCCTGCTTGAATAGCAGCTCCCATCGCTACAACTTCATCTGGGTTTACTGATTTGTTTGGTTCTTTGCCAGTTTCTTTACGAACAGCTTCTACAACTGCTGGGATACGTGTAGATCCACCAACTAAGATAATTTCGTCTACTTCAGAAGCGGATAAACCAGCATCTTTCAAAGCTTGACGAACAGGTTTTTTAGTACGTTCAACTAAGTCATACGTTAACTCTTCAAATTTCGCGCGAGTTAAGTTGATTTCCAAGTGCAATGGTCCTGCTTCACCAGCAGTAATAAATGGTAAACTGATTTGAGTAGATGTTACACCAGATAAATCTTTTTTAGCTTTTTCTGCTGCATCTTTTAAACGTTGAACAGCCATTTTATCTTTAGATAAGTCAATGCCGTTTTCTTTTTTGAATTCTGCTACTAGGAATTCAATGATTTTTTCATCAAAATCATCTCCACCTAAATGATTGTCTCCAGCTGTAGAAAGAACATCAAAGACACCATCGCCTAATTCAAGAATAGAGACGTCAAATGTTCCGCCGCCAAGGTCAAATACTAAAACTTTTTCTTCTGTTTCTGTTTTGTCTAAACCATAAGCTAAAGCTGCAGCAGTTGGTTCGTTAATGATTCGTTCAACTTCTAGTCCAGCAATTTTACCTGCATCTTTTGTCGCTTGACGTTGTGCATCATTAAAGTAAGCTGGAACTGTAATAACAGCTTTGTCTACTTTTTCTCCTAAATAACTTTCAGCATATCCTTTTAGATATTGTAAAATCGTTGCTGAGATTTCTTGAGGCGTGTGTTTTTTGCCTTCAACATCAACTGTATATCCAGCTTCACCAATATGACGTTTAATTGAACTGATTGTGTGAGGGTTTGTTACTGCTTGACGTTTAGCAACTTCCCCAACTTGCATTTCACCATTTTTAAAAGCAACAACAGACGGTGTCGTACGGTTTCCTTCAGGATTCGCAATGATTTTTGCTTCTCCACCTTCTAAAACTGCTACTGCTGAGTTTGTTGTACCTAAGTCAATACCGATTATTTTACTCATAATTAATTACCTCTTTTACTTTTTTTTAGTTTATTTTTTAGAACTCTTGTTTTATTGAGCAACGATAACCATTGCCGGACGTAAAATACGTTCATTTAAAGAATAACCTTTTTGGAAAACATTTACAACTGTATCAGCTTCTTGTCCCTCTTCCACTGGCGTTGTTTGAATTGCCTGATGGAAATTAGGATCAAAAGGTTGATTCAATGGATCAATGACTTTGATTCCTTCGTTGTCCAAAGCAACTTTAAATGAATCCATCACCATTTCCAAACCTTTTTTCAAGTTTTTCCCTTGTTCATCAGTCACGTCAATGGCCAATGCACGTTCCAGGTTATCGATCACTGGCAATAATTCTGTTGCTAATGATTGAGAGCGATATTTTGCGGCATCTTCTTTTTCTTTTTGATTGCGTTTGCGCATATTCGCTAGCTCAGCTTGTAAACGCAAATAACGGTCTTCCATCTCGCTCAAAGCCGTTTTAGCTTCTGTTAATTCGTCCACTTGAACCTCTTCTTCAACCGCTTCTTCCGTTTGTGGTTGTTCGTTGTTCTCATTTGTTTCATCAACCACTTCTTCAGTTAGCGGATCTTTTTGATTCTCAGTCATAAATACATAGCTCCTTCTTGATTAGTCTTCCATCGAACGATAGTAATCTACTATTTTTTTTGAAAGCTCATTTCTAAATACATCCACTAAACTAATCATTTTTGAATAAGGCATGCTGGTCGGTCCTAATAGGGCAATCAAGCCCGTCCCATAACCCATGACATTGTAGCTTGCCGTTATCAAACTGAATTCGTCAAATAACTCGTCATCCAATTCTTGTCCGATTCGTACTTCAATTCCGCTATGGTAAGGCGTCAATAAATGAGCTAAATCATGCTGGTCTTCCATCAAAGAATAAATCGACTTAAATTTTTCTACATCTAGACCGATAGAATAATCAAGCATATTCATTCTGCCGCCTACGTGAATTTGATCACGTCCAGCTTGCAAAATAACATCATCAAGAATGGTTAGCATTCCTTCTGCTGATTTAGCATATTTGTTAATTAAAATAGGCATTTCAGTTTTCAGTTTTTGAAATACTTCCATTAATGTATGCCCAACTAATCGTTCATTAAAGATTTTCACCATTTTTTCCAAGTCGCTCGGTTGAATTGTTTTCGGCAAAGAGAATACTTGGTTTTCTACGTGGCCTTTATCTGTGACCAAAATGACCATCACCCGATGTTCATTTAAAGGAACCAATCGAAAACCTGTTAGCTTGCTGTCTTTTAATTCAGGTCCTAAAGAAATAGCGGTATAACTTGTCAATTGCGAAAGCACTTCAGCAGATTGTACAACGATTTCATCTAACTGATGAAAGGTATTGCTAAAAGATTGTTTGATTGTAACAATATCTTTTTTCTGAATTTCAGTTGGATGTACTAGATGATCTACATAAAACCGATACCCTTTGATAGAAGGGATACGTCCAGATGAAGAATGTGTCTTTTCAATAAAACCTAACTCTTCTAACCTAACCATTTCATTACGAATAGTTGCAGAGCTGAACTTCATTCCTGCTTCATTCATCAATGTTTTAGAACCAATTGGATTTCCATAGCTTGTATAGAGAAGAATGATGGATTTCAGTATTAGAACTTGTCTTTCTGTTAACATGTTGCATCACCTCTTTTTTAGCACTTGGGACTAAAGAGTGCTAACACAAGTATTAATTTACCAAATATATGCTAACTTGTCAACGATAATCCTCTACTTTTTGTTTAAATTTATTTTTTAAACAAAACTTACGGCAAGTGGCTTCTATTGAGCAAAATCAGCTCAAAAAGAAACCGCATAGAATACGATCACACCTTCATTCTAAGCGGCTTCTTTTTATTTTTCACCAGATAATAAAATCCTGTTTTTAAATCAACTGCTAATCGATTCACGAAAAAAGCCGATCATACTTTTTCCATATCCACTAATGTTTTATTTGCACTCGCTAGTTCTTTTTTTACTTGTTCAAAGCCTGTCCCACCCAAAGAGTTGCGTCGTTCTACAGCAGTTTTTGAATCTAGTACAGTGTAAACATCTTCTTCGATTAATTCAGAAACTGCTTGGTAATCAGATAAGGAAATATCTTGCAGATAAATCCCTTTTTTGATGCCTTCCAGTACAAGCTTTCCTACGATCTCATGTGCTTTTCTAAAGGGAATCCCTTTGCTTGCTAGGTAATCTGCTAATTCTGTCGCATTTGAATAATCCTTAGTCGTAGCTGAATACATCGTTGCTTCGTTAACTTTCATCGTCTCAAGCATCCCAGAAAATACCGTTAGACAATCTTTAACCGTTTTAACTGTGTCAAACATACCCTCTTTATCTTCTTGCAGATCTTTGTTGTACGCTAAGGGCAAACCTTTCATTGTTGTCAATAGACCTAATAGGTTTCCATAAACACGTCCAGTTTTTCCGCGAATCAATTCGGCCATATCTGGATTTTTCTTTTGAGGCATAATCGAGCTGCCTGTTGAAAAAGCATCAGTCAATGTTACAAACTGGTATTCGTGACTAGTCCATAAAATGATTTCTTCACAAAAACGTGATAGGTGCATCATCAAAAGACTGCTGTTGCTCAAAAATTCTAAAATAAAATCCCGATCACTAACGGCGTCTATGCTGTTCGTATAACTTTCTTTGAAACCGAGCAACGTTTTTGTGTATTCTCGATCGATGGGAAATGTTGTTCCAGCTAAAGCAGCAGCACCCAATGGCGATAGGTCGATTCTTTTCAAACTATCTTGATTACGTTCAAAATCACGTTTAAACATATTGTAATAAGCCAATAGATGGTGAGCAAAAGAAATGGGCTGCGCATGTTGCAAATGAGTATATCCTGGCAAGATAGTTTCCACGTTTTCTTCAGCTTTGCTAATCAAAACTTCCATAAATAAACGAATCCGTTGATTGATTTCAATTACTTCCTTTTTCAGGTACAAATGCATATCTGTTGCAACTTGGTCATTTCTACTACGAGCCGTATGCAGTTTGCCTGCGACTGGACCGATAATACCATGAAGCAACTTTTCCAAATTCAAATGAATATCTTCGTTTTCAGCAGTAAATACTAAACGTCCCTTTTTATTGTCTTCGAGTAATTTTTCTAAACCTTGGATAATTTCATTTGCTTCTTCAGCTGATAGTATATTGGTTTTAGCTAGCATTTGTACATGAGCTAGACTGCCAATTAAATCTTCTTCTGCTAATTGCTGGTCGACAGCGATTGAAGCTCCGAAAGCATCAACCCATGCCTGGCTCTCACCTTCAAATCTTCCACTCCATAATTTTTTCATTCTATTCATCCTAACATTGCTTAATAGAGACTCTTTTCTTTTATTAATGTTTCATCAAACTGAGCGGTTGCATTGTGAACTTCTGCATGTACTTTGGTAGATAGTCCCCATAATTTAATAAAACCAACCGAAGCTTCTTGATCAAATGTGTCAGCTGAAGTATAAGTAGCTAAATTTTCATCATATAAAGAATTAGGCGACTTTCTTCCTTCCACGATTGAATGGCCCTTAAACAATTTCAAACGAATGGTACCGTTCACGTACTGTTGTGTAGATTTTAAGAAAGCAATCAAGCTATCTGTTAAAGGATTAAACCATAAACCGTTGTAAATCATCTCGGTTAATTTTTGTTCAATGGCTGGCTTAAAATGTCCAATTTCTTTTACGAAAGTCAGGTCTTCCAAAGCTTTATGGGCCGTCATCAGAACAATAGCCCCTGGTGCTTCATAAACTTCGCGGGATTTGATTCCAACTAAACGGTTTTCAATGTGATCGATTCTTCCGATACCATGTTTTCCCGCTATTTTATTGAGACATTCAATCAATTCTACTAACGAATATGGTTTACCATTTAGCGCAATAGGTTTTCCAGCCAAAAAGTCGATTTCTAAAATTTCTGGACTATCTGGAGTATTTTCCAAACTAGCGGTTAACTCATAAGCTGCTTCTGGCGGCGCCATCCATGGATTTTCTAAAATGCCACATTCGTTTGATCTTCCCCATAAATTTTGATCAATGGAAAAAGGATTGTCCAAATCGATTGGCACAGGTATGTCATGTTCAATGGCGTAATTGATTTCTTCTTCTCTTGACCATTGCCATTCACGCACTGGCGCAAGAACTTTCAAGTTTGGCGCTAAAGAATGAATCGCTACTTCAAAGCGCACTTGATCGTTGCCTTTTCCGGTGCAACCATGAGCGACCGCGGCGGCGCCTTCTTTGAGAGCTACTTCCACCAATTTTTTCGCAATTAACGGACGGGATAAAGCAGAAATCAATGGATAAATGCCTTCATAAAAAGTATGAGCTTGTAGAGCAATTAAAGCATACTCTTCTGCAAATTCTTTTTTTGCATCAATCGTATATGAAGAAACGGCCCCAATGCTCAGAGCTTTTTCTTTAATAAAAGCCAAATCCTTCCCTTCCCCTACATCTAAACAACAAGCAATCACATCATACCCTTCTTCATTCAACCATTTAATGGCAACAGAAGTATCTAACCCACCTGAATACGCTAAAACTACTTTTTCTTTTTCCATTTGAACACCTCTTTGTTTTAATTAACTTTCGATAAGCATTATAATAGCATGCCATAATGATTAAAACAACATTAAAGTGTTTAATTATTCCGAAACGTGTATTTTATTCTTTAAAATCTTCTTTTTGTTGAATATTAGTTAATTTTATACATTACACATGCATTATTCGGCTGTTTTCATTAGATAATGTGCTCAAAAAAAATAAACCCCTTATTGTCTTTTTAAAAAAGGACGAAAGGGTTTATATTGTGACTGTTTTTATGAGTCTATTTTCTATTTTCTTCTAGGAAATAATCACGCGTATCTACTTCATCTTGCTCCAATTGAGCAATCAAACCTGTTAAATCATCAAATTTCAATTCATCTCTTAAGTAATGATGCCATAAAACCGTAACTTTTTCTCCATAAATATCTTGCTCAAAATCCAAAATATAGACTTCAACAGTTAATGGCCGATTAGCTTCAAACGTAATATTATGACCGATGGATGCCATACCTAAATGCCATTGCTTGCCTACCAATATTTGAACGGCATATACGCCCACACGCGGCAGACGAACAGCCCTTGTTACTTCGATATTGGCTGTTGGAAATCCAAGTAACCGCCCGCGTGCATCTCCATGGACTACGCGTCCAGTAGTTTCATAAATGTACCCTAACAAGTCATTCGCTTCTTCTATCTTTCCATTATCTAAACAGTGTCTAATTCGAGTAGAACTGATTTTTGATTCTTCACTAGTTTGTTTTTCAACGATAACAATTTCAAAACGGTTATGAGCATAATCGGGCAAATGCTTCATCGAAGCGACTTCTTTTTTTCCATAAGTATAGTCAAAACCCGCTACTACTACTTTTGCATGCAGTCCTACGATGTACTGATCTACAAATGATTGTGGTTTTAAAGCTGCAAATGCAGAAGTGAAATCAACTTCATATAAAATGTCTACCCCTAGTTTGGCCATCATGGCTTCTTTTTTTTCAACAGTAGACAAATACTGCATGTCTTCCGACGCAATTTTTTTGAAGACAATTGAGGGGTGTTGATTAAAAGTCATAACAGCCAGTTTATACTTTTTTTTTGCAGCTAATTGTTTCGCTCTGCTGATGACTTCTTGATGACCTTTGTGCACGCCGTCAAAAAAGCCAAGAGCCAAGACAACCTCTTCTGTTGGAATTTGATTTTGTGTATAGGGATGGTGCAATTTTATAATTTCCATGATTGAAAAACTCCTCTATTGAAATGTACGTAAACCTTTGACCGGTTTTAAAAGATTTTCCTTAGTTGGGTGTTTATCATAAATGCTCCATGCTTGATTTTGGTACATAACAGCCACTGGAAAATCGATTTGTTCTCCAAAAGCATCTAAAGGCAGCACAGCTCCATTTTTAACTTTATCCCACAAGGGTTGATCGATGTTGACCGAAGCAAGTTCTTTCAGTCCATACTCTAATGGAAATAAGGCTTGTTGAATGGTTTGATCATCCATTTTTTCAGCAACTTGATTTAACGTCAAACAATCGCTGGCTTTAAAAGTGCCGCTTAAGACACGGGTTAAATCAGACATATGTGCTGGGTAACCGAGAGCCAAGCCCAAGTCGACGGCTAAGGTGCGAACATAAGTCCCTTTCCCGCAATCCACCTCAAATCGCCAAGAAACTGTATGCTCTATTTCGTTTAATACAGGTTCAGTGGTTCGAACAAAACGGTTGATTGTGGCTTTTCTGCTTGGTCGATCAACGGTTTCACCAGCCCGTGCATATTCATACAACCGTTTCCCGTTCACTTTAACTGCAGAAAACATAGGTGGAATTTGAGTAATAGAACCTTCCATGGCGGCCATTGCTTGATCAATCGCTGTTGTCAAAGGCATTTCATCCACCTGAACACGTTCTACAATATCGCCGCTGCTGTCTTCAGTTGTCGTTGAAAACCCTAAAGTAATTTCACCGATGTAGCCCTTACCAGTCTCCATCATGTATTCCACAACTTTTGTAGCATTTCCGATACAGATGGGTAAGACACCGTCTACATCTGGGTCTAAGGTTCCGGTATGACCGATTTTTTTTGTTTTTAATATTTTTCGAAGTTTAAATACGCAATCGTGACTCGTCATGCCACGTTCTTTCCATAATGGGAGAATGCCTTCCATGTAAAATCCCTACTTTCCATTTTTAACTTTACCAGTATACCATATTTTAAAGTACCGCGAAAACTCCTAAGAGAATCTTGTGCAAAACGATGTTTCCTCCTTTATAATAAGAGGTATAAAATAATGCCTAATTTATTCTAATGAATTAAGAGTAAAAGCCCTAAACCAAGAAGGTATGGAGGAATGAGGAGGAGTCAAAATGAAACCAATAAAAATTGTTACGGATTCAACCGTTCAATTATCAAAAGAAGAACAAGACAAATACAATATTACGATCGTGCCGCTTACTGCAATGGTAGAAAATGTCGTTTATTACGATAATTTAACGGTAACAAAACCAGAATTTTTGCAGAAAATGTTAAACAGCCCTGAATTGCCAAAAACATCTCAACCGGCTGTCGGAAAATTTACTGAATTGTTTAATGAACTTGGCGCGGATGGAAGTGAAGTTCTTTCAATCCACGTGGCGGGTTACTTAAGTGGAACGTATATGTCAGCCGTACAAGGTGCTAGTCTATCGACGGACAAGGTCACAGTTATCGAGAGTGGTTTTCTCGATCGGGCAATGGCCTTTCAAGTTTTGGCGGCAGCTGAGATGGCTAAAACCGGTGCCGCAATGTCCGAAATAGTATCTACTTTAGAAGAGGTAAAATCAAAAACTACTTTATATGTCGGAATCGTTCATTTAGAAAACTTGATCAAAGGTGGCCGAATGAGTCAAACACTGGGACGTATTTCTAATTTTTTAAACATGAAACTGATTTTAAGCCTCACACCAGAAGAGATTACTCTTTATACAAAAAGCCGTGGAATGAAATCTTTACGCGGCAAAGTAGATGCAATTATTGAAAAAATGAAAAGTTACCCCGAAATTAAACAAATTGGCATCAGTCATGTGGGAATGTCCAGTTTTACTGAAGCCACCATCAAAGAGCTTAAAGAACAATTTCCGGATGCTGTTTTTTATGTAGCTTATGCAAGTCCAACTCTTATGACACATGCAGGAAATGAAGCTTTTGCTATTTCCTACCTAACGGATTAATTTTTTTGTAAAAAACGGCTGCCTTTCGAAATAGAAAGGCAACCGTTTTTATCTTTATTACCTTACTTTTCAATCACAATAAACTCTTTTTCGCGCATTTCTAATAATAAAGGATTCTTTTTAACAGCTTCCCATTTAACCGTTCGTCTAAATTGTTCGCGTTCTGCTTCTTCGCCATCCCAACAACTATAAAGCTCTACTTTATTCGTATCTTCAAAACAATTGTTTAGGATATACATCAACCCTTGTTGTTGCGTAGCATTCACTTCACGTGCATCGTCCATCATTTTAAGGTATTCCATCACATTTTCTGTTGTAAAACCATCTGGCACTTCCGAATCATTTTCAATCGGTTCCCAAACAGGAAAATCGGATGTCTGGTAAACAAATGAAGAACCAAAATGTTTCAAAATAGGTCCTGTTTGCACTTGCTCAAGAATTTCAAAAGTCCCCACAATTTCTGCTTCTTTGTCATAAAATTCAATTTGATCCATTGTAATAGTCTCATCTTGCGTTTGGTTTTGAATGTATTTCAATACCATTTCATCCGTTACTCCTGGATCTAGAGTATCACGTGCAATTAGTGCTACGGTATTTGTATTTTCTGGAGCGTGTGTTGGTAACACTTTTTCCACACCAATATAAGAATATAAAGTCAATTCGATTGCCTCCTAGTCATTAATGAACCCCTAAAGTATAGCAGTTTTTCTGATTTCTACCTAGTAACCTTAACAAAAAAAGACAAAGTGAGTAAAATCACTTTGTCTTTTTAAGTCTAATCTTTATTTAAATCACGTAATAACTCATCGATACGGCTACCGTATAAAACAGATTCATCACGTTCAAATTTTAATTCTGGGGTCTTATAAAGCGTTAAGCGTTGACCTAATTCTCTTCTAATCAAACCAGAAGCTTTGTCCAGACCTAATTGAACATTTTCAAGGTCGCTTTCTTTTTCAGATAAAATACTGTAATAAATCGTCGCTTGTTGCAAATCACCCGTGACTTTAACTTCAGTAATCGTCACATTTTCCACACGCGGGTCTTTCACACGTTTAGTCAAAATGTCATTTACTTCTTTTTGGATTTCTTGTGCAACTCGACCAACTCTAAAATTTGCCATGATTGCCCCTCACTTTCTTTATTAAGCCCAGTTTTGCTTCTTTTTTATCAGCTATTTTGGGCACTCGTTTTTGGGAAACCTAGTGGTTATTTATGTTTGATTTCAACCATTTCATAAGCTTCAACGACATCGTCTACTTCAATCTCGTTATAGTCCTTAATCATAAAGCCACATTCAAAGCCTTTTTTAACTTCTTTAGCATCATCTTTAAAGCGTTTCAAGCTAGCTAATTCACCTTCAAAAATAACGATGTTATCGCGAATCAAGCGAACACTGCTGTTACGTGTGATGTGACCATCGGTTACGAACCCACCAGCAATTGTACCAACTTTTGACACTTTAAAGGTTTCACGAACAACAACTTGACCTGTAATTTGTTCTTCATATTCTGGATCCAACATACCTTTCATTGCGGTTTCAATTTCATCAATCGCATTGTAGATGATACGGTGGAGACGAATATCAATTTTTTCTTGAGCCGCTTGGTCCTTAGCTTGAGGTGTTGGACGGACATTGAATCCAATGATAATAGCATTACTTGCGGCAGCTAGAGTAATATCACTTTCATTGATTGCCCCAACAGCTGTATGGATAATCTTAACGCGCACACCTTCAACTTCAATTTTTTGTAAACTTGAAGCTAAGGCTTCAGCTGATCCTTGTACATCTGCTTTGATAATAACATTAACTTCTTTCAATTCTCCTTCTTCTAAACTAGAGAAGAGGTTATCTAATGTTACACGATTTGTTGTAGAGCGTTGATCAGCCATTGCTTTTTGAGCACGGGATTCGCCTGCTGCACGTGCAGTTTTTTCGTCTTCAAATACCACGAATTGATCGCCTGCTTGTGGGGCGTTGTTCAAACCAGTAATTTCTACTGGAGCAGAAGGTCCAGCCGTCTTCACACGACGGCCAATTTCATTGACCATTACACGAACACGTCCGTAAGTGTTTCCGACAACGATCGGATCTCCGATACGTAAAGTCCCTTCTTGAACAAGCAATGTAGCAATAGGCCCTTTGCTTTTATCTAAACGAGCTTCGATTACTGATCCGATAGCTAATCTTGTAGGATCAGCTTTTAAATCTTCAACTTCCGCAACTAATAAAATCATTTCTAAAAGCTCATCCAAGTTTTGACCAAATTTCGCTGAAATTTCAACAAAAATCGTGTCTCCACCCCATGATTCAGGAACTAAACCGTACTCCGTTAGTTCTTGCATGACGCGTTCTGGATTAGCTGTTGGTTTATCAACTTTATTAACAGCGACAATAATTGGAACTTCTGCTGCTTTAGCATGGTTGATTGCTTCAACAGTTTGTGGCATCACACCATCATCTGCAGCTACAACAATAATAGTGATGTCCGTTACATCCGCACCACGTGCACGCATCGTTGTAAACGCGGCATGTCCTGGTGTATCTAAGAACGTAATCGTTTTTCCATTAGATTCAACTTGATAAGCACCGATATGTTGTGTGATTCCGCCTGCTTCTCCTAAACTAACTTTCGTGTTTCGCAATGAGTCTAGAAGTGTTGTTTTACCATGGTCAACGTGCCCCATAATCGTTACAACAGGAGGACGTGTTACTAGATTTTCTTCGATTGGTTCTTGTTCAAAGTAAACATCCAAATCAGAAACATCCACTGCAACTTTTTCTTCAGCTTCTATGCCGTATTCAGCTGCAAGCAATTCAATTGCTTCTTTGCTCAAGCTTTGGTTCAACGTAGCTACAACGCCTAAAAGGAACAGCTTTTTAATGATCTCTGCCGGTTCACGGAAAATACGTTTAGAGATGTCTGCTACAGTCATGCCATCTGAGTAAACCAGTACATCTGGTAATTCTTTGAACTTACGTGGTACTGGTGGAGCAACTGGTTTCGTTTCGCCTTTTCTGCCTTTTCTTTTACGCTTGTTAAAACCACCGTGAGTTCCTTGTGAACCACGATAAGGTCCACGTCTGTTTCCGCCGGGGCCTGCTGCTGTCGTGCGTTGTTCTGCAGGGTTAGTCGTGCGTTTTACAACCGGTTGTTTAGCAGTTTTATCTGTGGCTGTACTTGCTGGACGACTAGTTGTTGATGCAGCTTTTTTGTTGCCAGCCGGTTTAGCGCTTTGTGTTGGCTTAGCACTGTGTGTTGGTTTAGCTGCTGGTTTAGATTTTGACGCTGGTGTTGCTTGGTTATTGGATTGATTCTTTTGATTTACTATACCCTTACCGCCTTTTTGTGTTGTATTTTTTTGTGTTTCTTCTTGTTTTTTCATAGCACTCGTATTCCTTTTCGTGTTTGCAGCAAATATATCATTTAGCTTCGCAACTTGTTTGTCTTCCATTGAAGACATGTGACTATTGTAAAGTATTCCTAATTCTTTAGCTTTTTCGATAACTTTTTTAGTAGGAACATCGTGTTCTTTTGCATACTCGTACACACGCAAATTAGCCATGTTATCACCCTTCCGTTAATTTAATAATAATTCCCGGAGTTTTTTTCCAAAGCCATTATCGGTCGTAGTACATATCGTGCGTTCTTTCCCAACAGCCTGACTTAATTCAGATTTTGTAAAGTGAATAGCTATCGGAATTTGATAATGACGACATTTATCCGAGATTTTCTTTATCGTTTTTTCACTAGCATCAGAAGCAACAATGACCATCTTCGCTTGTTCTTTTCTGATTTCTTTCAAAGTTAAATCTTCTCCAGTTACTAGTTTACCAGCTTTCGTTGCCATACCCAAAAGGTTTAATGTTTTTTGGTCATTATTCATAAACTCATCCGCGCTTTCTGATGGGTTACGTAATCCATCAATTCTTGATAAAACGCATCAGTTAAAGTTGTTTCAAAAGTCCGATCAAGAACATGTTTGTCCCATGCAAGTTGAACAACGACGGGGTCGATAGACACATAAGCTCCGCGGCCGGGTTTTTTACCACTTGGATCAATGCTGATTTCGCCTTCTTTGTTTTTCACAATACGAATCATTTCTTTTTTAGGTTTCATTTCATTTGAAACAACACATTTGCGCATTGGCACTTTACGTTTTTGCATCTAACTCACCTCTTGTTATTCTTCGACATGATTTTCATCTTCTGCTAGTTCAATCATTTCTTCGGCTTCTTCCGAATCTAAGTTGCCTTCTTCTACATCATCATCAATTCTAAGGTCAGATTCTAAATCTTCTTGATCTTCAATTGATTCGATAACATTTTCAACATCGATTGCTTCTTCAGCACTCATTGTTTCTTCAAGACTCTCTGCATAATCTTCTGTACGTTCTAGCCCAGTTTCTTCTAAAGCTTCAAGCGAAGCTTCCATATCAGATTCTGATTTGATATCGATTTTAAATCCTGTTAATTTTGCAGCCAAACGAGCATTTTGTCCACGTTTACCAATTGCTAAAGAGAGTTGGTAATCAGGAACTACTACTACACAGCTGCCTTCTTTTTCATTGAATGTCACGTTCACAACTTGAGCAGGGTTCAAAGCATTCGCGATAAAAGTTGCTGGATCGGCGCTCCATTCAACAATATCCATGTTTTCACCTTTTAACTCACTTACGATTGCTTGCACACGTTGCCCTTTCGGTCCAACACACGTTCCAACTGGATCAATATTCTCATCTCTTGACATCACAGCTATTTTAGCTCGGTCACCAGCTTCACGTGCAACGGATTTGATTTCAACGATTCCATCATAAATTTCTGGAACTTCTTGTTCAAACAAACGTTTCAATAAATCAGGGTGGCTTCGGCTTACAAAAATTTGCGGGCCTTTAGATGTATTTTCAACTTTCGTGACATACACTTTGATTCGATCATGCGGTTTGTATACTTCATTTGGTATTTGTTCTTGTTTCGATAAGACTGCTTCTATTTTACCTAAATTTACATAAATATAGCGATGGTCTTGGCGTTCAACAATCCCTTGCATAATGTCATTTTCGTATGTGATAAACTCATTGTAAATGATGTTTCGTTCAGCTTCACGAACGCGTTGCATAATAACTTGTTTTGCTGTTTGTGCAGCGATTCTACCAAAGTCTTTAGGAGTTACTTCGAAACGAATCGTATCGCCTAATTCGTAAGCCTTATTAATATCCAAAGCTTCTTCCATGCTGACTTCTAAACGAGAATCAAATACCACGTCTACCACTTCTTTGACTGAATAAACATGCATGTTCCCTTTTTTCATATCAAATTCGACTTCAACGTTTTGGGCTTGACCATAATTTCGTTTATATGCTGAAACTAACGCAGCTTCTAATGCATCGATTACGATTTCTTTTGCAATCCCTTTTTCTTGTTCTAAGGTGTCAAGAGCATTCAACATTTCTTTGCCCATTTCATTTTCTCTCCTGTCCGCTTACCATTTAATTTAAAATTGAATCGCTAACCTAGCTTTTGCAATTTTTGCACGATCAAATTCAATATCTTTTACACGTGTTTTGATACGTACTGTCAAAGTCAGTGTTTCGTCAGATACTTGTTTTAAGGTACCTTCATATATCTTTTCGCCATCAACGGGCTCATACAACGAAATATGAATATATTCCCCAATGGCTTGAACAAAATCTTCTTCTTTTTTCAGAGGCCTTTCAGCTCCCGGCGAAGATACTTCAAGGAAGTAAGCTTGCGGAATCGGATCTGGATTTAGTGCATCCATTTTTTCGCTGATCTTTTCACTAACTAAAGCACAATCTTCTAAATCGATTCCTGATGGTTTATCAATATACACCCGTAAAAACCAATTTTTTCCTTCTTTAACAAATTCTACGTCAACTAATTCAAATTGAAATTCGTTGACGATGGGTTGGACAATTTCAGTAACCGTTTCAACCACACTACTCAATTTCATCGCCTCCTTTTAGATACACACATACCTGACTGCCGAAAAAGAGTGAGCGTCGCCGCTCACTCTTTACAGGATATCTAAATACATTAGTAGAATAACATAAAAACCTAAGTTAAGCAACAAATCCGCTTAATTTCAAACTTTTTATCTAACCAGAAGAAGCTTTAAGGAAGCTCTTTTCGCTCATTAATTCATCTGTTATTTAACGGTTAGAATAAATCAAATAACGAAAGCTGGTTTTCGTCTGGCATACCTTGTAAAACATTGTTCTCATTCATATATTCAATAACGGTTTTAGATACTTTTCCTCGTTTGCTTAAATCTTCTTTTGAGAGAAACGGCTTGTCTTGTCTGGCTTCAACGATCTGCTTAGCCACGTTAGCTCCCAGACTTGGCACCGCTCTGAAGGGAGCAATCAATGAATTGCCTTCGATCACAAAATTTGTCGCATCTGATTTGTCTAAATCAATCATTTTAAATGTGAATCCTCGTTCAACCATTTCGTTAGCCAACTCTAAGACGGTTAAAACATTTTTCTCTTTCGTAGAAGCATCTAATCCTTTGTCAGTAATTTCCTTCATCTTAACTTTAATAGCTTCTTTTCCTTGGCACATCGCAACTAAATCAAAATCAGCAGCACGCACTGAAAAGTAAGCTGCATAGTACAAGATAGGAAAATGGACTTTATAATACGCTACCCGCAGAGCCATTAATACATAGGCTGCCGCATGGGCCTTAGGAAACATATACTTGATTTTTAAACAAGAATCAATGTACCATGCCGGAACGTTTTCTGCACGCATGGCTTTTTGCCAATCTTCCGGAATGCCTTTTCCTTTACGAACAGACTCCATGATTTTAAAAGCTAAACCGTCTTCGACGCCATTGTGCATGAGGTAAACCATGATATCATCACGACAGCCAATCACTTCTGATAGGGGAATGTTTTTTTCACGAATCAGTTCTTCGGCATTTCCTAACCAAACATCCGTCCCATGTGACAAACCCGATATTTGAAGCAGTTCTGCAAATGTATCAGGTTTGGTTTGTTCCAACATTCCACGTACAAATCGAGTTCCAAATTCTGGAATCCCTAATGTACCGGTTTTAGACTGGATTTGTTCGGGAGTTACACCCAATACTTCAGTTCCGCCAAAGATACGCATCACTTCCGGATCGTCTGTTGGAATCGTCAAAGGATCAATACCTGATAAATCTTGCAACATTCGAATAACAGTAGGATCATCATGACCTAGTATATCTAATTTCAAAACATTATCGTGAATCGAGTGGAAATCAAAGTGAGTCGTCTTCCACTCAGAATCTTGTGCATCAGCTGGAAATTGGATAGGCGTAAAATCATATACGTCCATGTAATCTGGAATAACAATAATACCGCCGGGGTGTTGTCCGGTTGTTCGTTTAACGCCTGTTGACCCTTTAGCCAATCGGTCGATTTCTGCAGCTCGGTAACTTAAATTTTTATCTCGCTCATAAGCTTTTACATAACCGAAAGCAGTTCGATCTGCTACGGTACCAATCGTTCCAGCACGGTAGACATATTCATCCCCAAAAAGAACCTTGGTGTAATCATGCGCCTTAGCTTGGTAATCCCCTGAAAAGTTTAAATCAATATCCGGTACTTTGTCTCCATTAAACCCTAAGAACGTTTCAAAAGGAATATCGTGACCGTCTTTATGCAAGCGAACACCACAATGAGGACAAGCTTTTTCCGGCAAATCATATCCTGAACCTACTGAACCATCTGTAAAGAATTCTGAATATTTGCATTCAGGGCAGCGATAATGAGGCGGCATTGGATTAACTTCGGTAATTCCAGTCATAGTAGCAACAAAACTGGAACCCACTGATCCACGGGAACCTACTAAATAACCGTCAGAAACGCTTTTATGCACTAGTTTCTGTGAAATCAAATAGATAACGGAGAAACCATTGCCAATAATACTGGTTAATTCTTTTTCTAATCGTTGTTCGATAATTTCTGGTAAGGGATTTCCGTATAACCGATGTGCCTCATTGTAGCTTAATTGGCGAATTTCTTCTTCAGAACCTTCAATTTTCGGCGTATATAAATCGGTTTTAACAGGCGTCATTTCCTCAACCTGATCAGCGATCATTTGTGTGTTTTCAACGACGATTTTATGTGCCGCAGCTTTCCCTAAAAAGTTAAATGCTTCCAGCATTTCATTAGTGGTTCTAAAATGTACCTGAGGCAGTTCTGCACGGTTCAACGGATTTGCTCCGCCTTGTGAATTGATTAAAATTTTTCGGTAAATATAGTCTTCTGGATTCAAGTAGTGCACGTTTCCAGTGGCTACTACCGGGACAGCTAATTCATCGCCTATTTTCACCATGTTTTGAATGATTTCTTCTAAATCCGCTTCAGTCGTTACTAATTCTTGTTCAATCAAAGGTGCATAAACTTCTTTCGGCATGACTTCAATAAAATCATAAAACTTTGCTTTGCTCTTCGCTTCCTCATACCCTTTTTGCATCATTGCTCCAAAAACTTCTCCTTGACTACAAGCAGAACCAACGATTAGCCCTTCACGTAATTTTGTTAATTCAGAACGTGGAATACGAGCATTGCGGTAAAAATATTGAGTCATGGACAAAGATACCAATTTAAATAAATTTTTCAACCCGACTTGGGTAGTCGCGATGATCGTTGCATGGAAAGGACGAGCACGCTTGTAAGCATCCCCTTCGCCGATATGATCATTTAACTGATCATGGTACAACATTTGATGTTCTTCATGCGCTTCTTTTAAAAACAACCAGCATAAATACCCAGTTGTTTCAGAGTCAAAGATAGCTCGGTGATGTTGTTCCAAGCTGACACCATATCTCTTAGCCAATGTATTTAACCGGTGGCTTTTTAATTGAGGATGCAAGAATCTGGAAAGTTCTAATGTATCAATGACCGGATTAACAGCTTCCGGAATACCGTAACGCGCATTACTGGTGTTTAAGAATCCCATATCGAAACTGGCGTTGTGAGCAACTAGAATGTGTCCATCAGCGAATTCTTTAAACAACTGCAAAACTTCTTCTTCTGATTTCGATCCTCGTACCATTTCATCGGTAATACCTGTCAGGTTGATCGTAGTCTGAGATAAAGGATGCCCTGGATCTATAAAGTGTTCAAATTTTTCAATAATATTCCCTTTGTACATTTTAACAGCTGCTAGCTCAATAATTTTGTTATAGACAGCTGACAAACCAGTGGTTTCTACATCAAAAACCACATAAGTAGCTTCGGCCAATTCAATGTGTTCGGCGTTATAAGCAATTGGGACACCGTCATCCACAATATTTGCTTCAATACCGTATAAAATTTTTATCCCATGTTTTTTCCCAGCATGAAAAGCATCTGGAAAAGATTGTGCCCCTGCATGATCAGTGATAGCTACAGCTGGATGTCCCCACTTAGCTGCTTGAGTTACTAAATCAGTGACGTTATTCGTAGCGTCCATTTGACTCATGTTGCTATGCAAATGCATCTCAACACGCTTGTCTCCTTCAGGCGCAGTATCTTGACGGTCTTCATGAAAACATTCAGTAATGTCTTGCGCATTCAAAACTAAATCACGCATAAAGTTGTCTTCTTGAACACTGCCGCGAGCTCTGATCCACATGCCTTTTTTTATGGCAGCAAAAGCCGCTTCATCTTCTGGAGAATTTGAAAACTTTTTCACAGAAAAAGAAGACGTGTAGTCAGTGATTTTGACGATCATAATTTGACGCTCAGATCGCAAGACACGGATATCCACATCAAAAACATACCCTTCAATGGTAACGCGTCTTTCTTCTTCCACAATTTGGTCCATTTGTTTGATTTCTTCTTTGTCCGAAATTTTTCGTCCTAACACAACAGGACCTTTAGCAATGGTTTCTAAGCCTAACTCTTTGTTGCGTTTCTTTTCTTCTTCCGCTTTCATCAAGTTTTCTCCGGCACGTACACCTAAAAGTGCATCGGCTTCTTCTTTTTTCGCTTTAAATTCAGCCAATTTTTGGTCATGTGCCGCTTCGTCGATAATAGGTTCTATTTTAAAAACAGGAAAACCAAACGTTTGGTACACTGCTTCAACAGGCGGTAAGTATTGGTTGATTAAATGACCTTTGACGACTTCATTTTCAACTAAAAACAAGATTTTTTTCCCTTCCAACATTGGAAATTGTTCTTGGAAAGGACGGTTGCAAATCGGTGAAGAAACGCCGCTTTTTTTGACAGCCATAGGCCAATAATGTTCTAACTTTTCAATAGTTATGTTCGGTTGGTTCGTTTCAATAGAAATAATAATGGAAGCAATTGAACTAAACGCCAACTGGATTTTTTCCGTTAAACTTTGATAAACTTCGAAAGGTAAAATATCTTCAAATTGGAACTGAAAATGCCACGTTTTAGATAATTTATGCACAGTCACTTTTTGTATTTTTCCTTTTTCAAAATAAGGTTGGTAACTCATTTCTTGGTGTAAGCCTATTTGCTCCAGTAATTTTTGAAACAGTTCTTCTTGATTTAAACTCATGAGGTACTCCTTTCGATTGCAGATAAGCACGGTTTCTTAAAAAATTCTATTCCTTTGTAAAAAGAAAGCAAAGGAAGCACAGACAAGACAAAACAAAAATTGTCTTTGTATGAACTCCCTTTTCCTTTTAAACCTAGTTGTTCTCAGAATTTAATAAAATACTCATTGTGGCAATCATTTCATCTTTACGAACTTCAAGCATTTCGCCTGTTTTATGAATTTTCACTTCAACAATATCTTCAGCTGCCTTTTTCCCAACTGTAATTCGGATAGGCAAGCCCATTAAATCAGAATCCGCAAATTTTACGCCGACGCGTTCTGTACGGTCATCCATCAGAACTGAAAAACCAGCTTCTTGTAAAGACTCGTATAAGTCTTCTGCTAAGTTAACTTGGTCTTCAGACTTCATGTTAACAGGTACCAAATGCAATTCGTATGGCGCTAACTGGCGAGGCCAGTTCAAGCCGTTTTCATTTCCTCGTTGTTCTGCAATCGCTGAGAGTAAACGGCTGACACCGATACCGTAAGAACCCATAATGACTGGGGTAGAACGCCCATTTTCGTCCAACACTGTCGCTTTCATGGCTTCACTGTAACGAGTACCTAGTTTGAAGATATGCCCGATTTCAATTCCTCTAGAGAATTTCAAAACACCATGTCCGTCAGGCGATAATTCGCCTTCTTGAACAAGACGCAAATCTAGATACGTTTCAATCGTTGTATCGCGTTCAGGGTTAACATTTGTATAGTGGTACCCTTCTTCATTTGCACCCGCCACTGCATTTGTCATGTCTTGGACATATAAATCGCCTAACACTCGGATGTCTTTATCTACTCCTACTGGTCCAATGGAACCAAAATTTACCCCTAGGTATTGAATGGATTCTTCATCTGTTGCCATTTCTAGAAAATCAGCATCTAAGAAATTCTTTAATTTCACCTCATTGACTTCATGATCCCCACGTATAACAACTAATACTGGTTTCTCATCAGCAATGAACAATAAGCTTTTCATAACGTGGCTAGTTTCTGCTTTTAAGAAAGCTGCAACTTCTTCGACTGTTTTACTGTCAGGAGTGGCTACTTTTTCTAATTCTTTTTCAACATCATGTGATTTTTTACGTATGAAAAAGCTTGTAGCCATTTCTAAGTTTGCTGAATAGTCACTAGCATCCGAATAAACGATTGTATCTTCGCCAGCATCTGAAATCGCCATAAACTCTTTTGAGTCGCTTCCGCCCATAGCTCCTGCGTCTCCAATAATGTCTCTAAATTCTAAACCGCACCGTTCAAAAATTCGCTTGTATGCTGCTTCAAAATCTAAATATGTTTTATCTAAACTCTCATAGCTATCATGGAATGAATAAGCATCTTTCATAATAAATTCGCGCGTTCTCAATAATCCAGAACGCGGACGCTTTTCATCTCGAAACTTTGTTTGAATTTGATACAGCGATAAAGGCAAGCGTTTATATGAATTGATTTCATCGCGTATCAATGTTGTAAAGGCTTCTTCATGCGTTGGTCCTAAAAGAAACTCACGACCATGGCGATCTTTCAGCTTTATCAAATCTTCGCCATAGGTCTCATATCGGCCGGATTCTTCCCAAAGTTCCCGTGGCAAGAGCGAAGGCATCAACATTTCCACCGCATCAATTTTTTCAAACTCTTCTCGAATGATGGTTTTTATTTTTTCTAACACACGATTTGCTAATGGCAAGTAACTATATACTCCACTAGAAATTTGTCTGATGTAACCGGCTCTCAATAATAACTGATGGCTTAATACTTCAGCATCATTAGGCACCTCTCGTAACGTTGGCACAAATAATTTGGATTGTTTCATAACTAACCTGTCTCCTTTATTTATCTTCAAATGAATCCGACTTGCTTCTAATTCATTTGGTTCTATTTATCTATTTAAAAAAATACGTTTGAATATCGTTCCAAGTTACTAATACCATAAGCACCAACAGCAACCCTACACCAATCAGTGTAATAATGCCTTCTTTTTCTTGGCTAAGCGGTTTGCCTCTTATACCTTCGATTAGGTTTAAAAGAAGTTTACCGCCATCTAACGCTGGAACGGGCAATAAGTTGACTATTCCTAAGTTGACACTCAAAACAGCTAACCAATTTAAAACACCCAAAAATCCCATTTTTACAACAGCTTCGGTTGTTGCATAGATAGCAACCGGCCCGCCGAACATATCAACAGAAAAACCTTTGGTGAACATCGATCCAAAAACACTGATGATTTGTATGATCAGTGACCAAGTCGCTGTGAAACCGAAAGCTAATTTAGCGCCTATCGAAGTATCCAATGAAGCTTGAACTCCAATCAGTCCAATTTCTGTGCCGTCGCTTTGTTTGCTGCTCTCTGGAGTTACAACAACTTGTTTAGCTGGTTCCGTTCCAGATTCCACGGTAAACGTTAAGGGTTTCTCAGGATTTTTTTGGATTATTTGCACCATTTCATTCCAATTGGCCACTTTTTGATCATCAATTTGAGTTACTCGGTCGCCTTCGATCAAGCCCGCTTGTTCAGCAACACTGTCTGGAGTAACCGGACCTAATTGATTTTCTTGGCTGACTACGCCCCCTTGCAAAAAGGCCATAACAATAAAAGCTACAATGGCTAAAAGTATATTATTCATTGGTCCGGCAAAATTAGTCATCATGCGTTGTGGCAAACTGGCTGATTGAAATTGGACATCTATCGGAGCAATTTGAACTTCAGTACCGTCTTCTTCAATCAACATGGCATCGCGTTTTACGCTGTACCGGACTGTTTCAGTTTCATTACCAGCTAAATATCCTTCAATGTACAGTTCTTTTTCTAAATCAATTGCACTAACTTCCAACGGAACTGCTTCTAGAAGTTGTTTTTTCTTATAGGTATTGATGGTTGTGACTTCATCTTGCTGATTCAATATGATTCCAATCGGCATACCCGGTTTAATTTCAGTTTCTTCCTCATAACCTGCCATCCGTACATAACCACCGATCGGTAAAATACGAATGGTAAAAGTTGTTTCGTCTTTACGGTAAGAAAATATTTTTGGCCCAAAACCAATAGCAAATTCTCTTACTAAAATCCCTGCTTTTTTAGCAAAATAGTAATGCCCAAATTCATGGAATATAACTAAGACACTAAACACGAGTATAAAGGTAATAATTGTAGTGACCATTAAATCTCTCCTTTAAATCCAACTGGATACTCTTTTTCTTGTTTCTTCGTCAACCGCTAAAAGGGTCTGTAAATTTGGGTTCTTGATCGTCTTTTCATGATAAACTGCTTGGCTGACCAGCTCTTCGATTTTCAGAAAAGAAATTTTCTCTTGTAAAAAAGCCGCTACCGCTACTTCATTAGCGGCATTCATCGCAGTGGGAGCAGTTCCTCCCATTTTGCCAGTTTCAAAAGCAAGTTGCAACAACGGAAATCGTTTAAAGTCCATCTTCTCAAAATTCAACTGGCCAATAGCTGATAAATCAAATGGTTTAGGATTTTTAATGGGCATCCGTTCAGGGTAGCCCAACGCGTACTGAATGGGTTCACGCATATCACTTGCACCCATTTGAGCCTTTACTGTGCCGTCGACAAATTGAACCATAGAATGAACAATGCTTTCCCGATGTAAAACAACCTTAATATTATCATAATTCACATTGAATAACCACTGAGCTTCGATAACTTCCAGCCCTTTGTTCATCATTGTTGCTGAATCGATCGTAATTTTTTTCCCCATTGACCAATTTGGATGACGTAACGCCTCTGTCACTGTTACGTTTTTCAGCTCTGCACGTGTATAATCTCTAAAACTGCCTCCAGAAGCTGTAATAAACAGCTGGCTCACTTTATTTGCATCTTCTCCCTGCAAACATTGAAAAATTGCTGAATGTTCACTATCTACTGGAAAAATACGAACCTTTTTTTTCTTAGCCAATCCCATTACTAATTCCCCTGCCATGACCAAAGTTTCTTTATTAGCCAAGGCAATTTCTTTACCTGCTTCGATAGCCGTTAAGGTCGGAACGACGCCAACGCTACCCATAATAGCAGTAACAACAGTATCGACTTCTTCTAATGCGGCCAGTTCTGACAATCCTTCCACACCATATGTAAACGTAATAGCGGGATAGTCAGAACGCAGCTGCAATGCCATAGTTCTTGTTCCAACAGCTACCATTTTTGGTTTTAGCAACTCAATCAAAGCTCGGCCTTTTTGACTATTTTGATAGAATGAGAAAGCCACAATTTTAAATCGATCCGGATAAGCTCGCACGACTTCTATCGTATTCATTCCTACTGAGCCTGTCGCACCTAATAAACAAAGTTTTTTCATGACAATAAAAGCAGTCATCATTAACTGACAACTACTTCCCCACTTCCTTTCATGAATTAAATCAGTGTCAGTAAATGCAACACTGGTAAAGCAAATAAAATACTGTCAAAACGATCAAGAATGCCTCCGTGACCTGGCAATAATTTACCAGAATCTTTTACTTGATAATGACGTTTAAAAGCAGACTCCACTAAGTCTCCTAATTGTCCAGCAACAGATATTACAGCTGCCAACAACATACACCAACCTAATGAAAAATCTAACGGATAAATCATGAAAAACAACCCCGCGACTACGATCGCACTAACTATACCACCAACTGAACCTTCAATGGTTTTATTTGGGCTGATACTAGGAGCCAATTTGTGTTTTCCGAATTGCCGGCCAAATAAGTACGCTCCGATATCGGTTGCCCAGACGATAAATAATGCTAATAATAATAATGGCAAACCTTCTGATCGTATCAATAAAAAATATTTAAAACCATAACCAATATAAATCGAACCTAAAATAGCAACAGCAGCATCATCGAAAGTAAAATGATTTTTTGAAAAAACTGTAGCAACCATCAAAATCAATCCGCAAATGTAAAACCATGTTTCTATAGAATAAATTGAAGTGAGCATGGACCAGCGCTCAACAGGCAGCAAAATGAGCAGTAACGCTATACTAGCAACTAGACCTTGAATGGAAAAAATCGTGTGTCCTTTCATTCTAATTAATTCATATAACCCAATTAACCCCAGTAATGCGACAACAATTTCTAAAGGCCATGCCCCCAAGTAAACGATGGGTACAAAAACGATTAGAGCGAGTACCGCTGTAATAACTCTTTGTTTCAAAAAAACTTCCTCCTAATCTATAATCCACCAAAACGTCTATGACGTTTTTGGTAAATTCCAATCGCTTCTTCTAAAGCTGTTTCATCAAAATCAGGCCATAATGTTTTTGTAAAATAAAATTCACTATAAGCATTCTGCCAAAGCAAAAAATTGCTGATTCTTTCTTCTCCGCTCGTCCGAATCATATAGTCAACATTTTGATAGTCTCCTAATTCAGCGGTCATCAATTGTGATTCAAAAGTAGAATCATCAATTTCTTCTATCTCTAATTGGCCATTTTGAACTTGTGCCGCAATTCTTTTTGTTGCTTCCAACATTTCGCTACGGCTGCCATAATTTAAAGCAAAATTTAGGATCATGCCTGTATTGTTTTTAGTGTCTTCAATTGCTTGATTAACTGCTTTACGTGTATGTACTGGCAATTGATCCGTAAATCCAATAACTTGGACTTTAACATTTTCTTTAATGAGGTCTGGTACAAAAGCATCAAAAAAATCAACAGGCAATTGCATCAAAAAATTCACTTCCGGATCTGGACGTTTCCAATTTTCAGTTGAAAAGGCATATAGAGTCAATACCTTTACACCTAATTGACTTGCACGCTTAGTTATTTTTTTGACTGTATTCATTCCCTCACGGTGACCAGCTATTCGTGGCATAATTTTTTTTTGCGCCCAACGGCCATTGCCATCCATGATGATCGCGATATGTTGAGGAATCTCTTCATTCTCTTTGAATAACGATTCGGTTTGTTTCTTTTTCCTTTTTCCAAAAAAACTCTTCAAGTAAAACCCTCCAGTTCATTGCTCAACTTACATTATTATAACACGAAAGGTATTATGGTTTTCAATAGCTTTCTACTCTTACTAGATAAGCTTTCGTGAACACCATACTTGTAATAGTTTATACTATGGCTAACATAAAGTATAGTACTTCTATCTTCTTTTAATAGAAAAATAACTTATAGACTCTCAAGGAATTTGCCTTATTTTCCTTTCTAAGCTCTAACAAGCAATACACTGATTTCGTCTAACAAATAAAAACTAATGAACTTTTTTTTGCAGTCTGTTGCCGATATCTCTTTTTTAAGTGCAATATATTTAAAAGCGTGTCTTATGTATATGTAGTAACCAAAGAACAAGCGAAAGTAAAGGCTGCTTTACTTTCGCTTGTTCTTATATTCTTATAAAATGATTATTTGCTCAGTCATTTTTCAATTTACATTTTCTCTTCATTATGTCCTCTTACAAAGTTTGAGCCCCATAAACCGGATAGAGATGTTACGATCATGCCTAACAGCAAAGCGACAAATCCCCAGATAGAAGCTTTGGCAGTAGCATCAGATGCTTCTTCTGCTTTTACTCTAGCTTCTTCGATGGTTTGATCGATTTTTTGTTGAGCTTCTTCTATGCTTTGAGAAGCTTGGTTTATTTTTGTTTCTGCCTCTTTAGAAGCGGATTGTGCAGCATTGTAAATATTGTCGGTAGCTTCTTGAGCTTCTTCTTCATTTAAATCTGTATTTGATTCTACAGCATTAGCTATCGCGTCTTTATCAACAGAATCTGTAATTTTTTGTGCGCGGTTTTTTAGAGAGTCCGTTGTAGAAGAAATAATCTCATCAGAATTTTCAGGATTCACTGCCAACTCTTTTCCTGCTTCAACGATTTCATCTGTAGCTGCACTTAATTCGTTATTGATGTAATCTGGTTGTAATTCTGGAATATCTGTATCTTTCAATACATCATTTACTTGAGTTTCCATTTCGTTAGTATCAACTTCGCCTACATTATCAATGATTTTGTCAAAACTGTCTGAAACAACATCGCTGGCGCTAGAAGCAACAGTAGCGGCCCCTTTGCCGGTTACTGAAAATACACTGCCTAAAGCTGAGCCAACAGCCGAGAATACGCCTGCAGTCAAATAAGAAAGCATGACTAATAATACCAGTACACTTGTGGCCCAAGTCAGAAATCCATGTACCATCCCCACTCGACGTGAAGTAACCCCTGCTATAAACCCAGCTGCCATCAAAGAAAGAACAAAAGTGACAATCGTCCAAATAATCAAACCAGTACCCACTCCATCGAATGGATGATTAGACGTAGGTTCTACTGTTCCAAAGCCAATGGCTGATCCAATCAAAGAGAGTGTAAACAAGCTCGCCAAAAACGTCACCACTCCTGCAAAAACAGCAGACCAAGAGATATTAAAACCAGCTTCACCATCCTCCACTAAATACCTTCTGAAACCTTTAGATCTTTTTTGTTCCATCTTTATTCAGCTCCCCATTCTAGAATTTATGACTCTATTTGTTGTTTAAAATAAGCATAAAGCCTTTGGAATGTAACAGCAATCTTTTTGCTCATCCTTACTTATTTTCCTGAAAGAATTGAATCAGAAATAAAAGAGCGTAAAACAAACCTTAAGTTTTTTGCTTTGAATTAAAAAATGGTATACTTTATTCAGGCAGCAAACTTGTCTTAAGATTCATGGGGAGGGCTCAAAATGAAAAAACAGTTAAAAAGAATTATTGTGAGTTTTATCGTTTCGGCTATAGCCGCAAAGGTAACTTCTTATTTCTTAAAAGAAGATGAACCTGAAACAAAAAAATAATGCAAAAAACACCTCACGACCCTTCAAACAGGTTGTGAGGTGTTTTCCTTCTCTCAAAAAGAAGAAAAATTAAACGTCTAACAGTTCTTTTTCTTTTTCTGCAGCAATTGCATCAATATTCTTAATGCTTGCATCCGTTAATTTTTGAACATCTTCTTCATAGCCATGTACATCGTCCGACGTTAATTCTTTATTTTTTTCAGCTTTTTTCAATGCATCAATCGCTTCACGACGAACATTTCGAACCGAAACTTTTGTATTTTCAGATTCTTTGCCTACTTGTTTCGCTAGCTCTTTCCGTCTATCTTCTGTTAGTTGCGGAATCACTAAGCGAATAATATTACCGTCATTATTAGGGCTGATTCCGATATCGCTTTGCAACAAAGCTTTTTCAATATCTTGAAGCGCTGTTTTATCAAAAGGCGTAATCATTAATACCCGTGGTTCTGGTATCGAAATTTGAGCGATTTGATTCAATGGAGTTGGAATCCCATAATAAAGAACTTGGATACGGTCCAATAGACCTGCATTGGCACGTCCTGCGCGGATCGTTCCCAATTCGCGTTGGAAAGCTTGTTCTATTTTAGTCATTTTTTCTTTAGTTTCAGTTAATAACTGTGTACTCATACTCTTTTCCCCCTGACTGTAGTTCCGATCGTTTCGCCTAAAGCGACCCGTTTAATATTGCCTGACTCATTTAAATTAAAAACAACCAATGGAATATCGTTGTCCATACTTAGCGAGCTAGCTGTGGTGTCCATCACTTGAAGACCTTTATTGATAATCTCTAAATGAGTCAGTTCCTCATATTTAACTGCTGAACCATCTAATTTAGGATCAGCTGAGTAAACTCCATCAACGTTGTTTTTAGCCATTAAAATAACATCAGCACCAATTTCTGCTGCGCGTAAAGCTGCTGTGGTATCTGTTGAGAAGTAAGGATTTCCTGTACCTCCTGCAAAAATAACGACACGGCCTTTTTCAAGGTGGCGTTCAGCTTTCCGTCGAATATACGGTTCAGCGATTTGTCGCATTTCAATTGAAGTTTGGACTCTTGTTGGCACCCCTTCGTTTTCAAGACAGTCTTGTAATGCTAAAGCATTCATGACCGTAGCAAGCATCCCCATATAGTCTGCTTGAGCGCGTTCCATTCCCATTTCAGAACCGACTTGCCCGCGCCAAATGTTTCCACCGCCGACTACAATAGCAATTTCCACGCCTAAATCATGTACTTCTTTAATTTCTTGACATATTTTTTGAATCGTCGGTGGTTGAATCCCAAAACCTGAATCTCCAGCTAAAGCTTCTCCACTGAGTTTTAAGACGATACGTTTGTATTTTGGTTCGATCATACTTTTTTCCCTCCATTGGCTCTTACACTCTTTTTAGTTTACCATATCTCGCTAAAAACTTCATTTATAATTCCTAAGAATAAGCGTGTTTTTGACTTTTTTCAAAACAGCAAGAAGTTTTTTCAACAAAAGGAATAAATGGCATAAAAAAAGGAAACGCAGGCAAATGCGTCTCCCCTTTTTACAACATTAAATAATATTACTTTTTAACTTGGTTCATTACTTCTTCAGCAAAGTTTTCTTCACGTTTTTCAATACCTTCGCCCACTTCAAAGCGAACAAATGATTTAACAGTTGCTCCTTTAGAAGCAACGTATTTGCCAACAGTCATATCTGGATCTTTAACAAACGGTTGGTCAAGCAAGCTGATTTCAGCCAAGTATTTGTTCAAACGTCCAACAATCATTTTTTCAACGATATTAGCTGGTTTTCCTTCGTTCAAAGCTTGTTCTGTTAAGATTTTTGTTTCATGATCAATTTCTTCTTGAGAAACTTGGTCGCGAGAAACATATTTAGGGTTGATTGCAGCGATGTGCATAGCAACATCACGTGCAACAGATTCGTCAGTTGTTCCTTCAAGAACAGTCAACACAGCGATACGTCCGCCCATATGAGTGTAAGCGCCAAAAGCATCAGCATCTGTTTTTTCTACACGTGCAAAACGACGTAAACCAATTTTTTCTCCAATTTTAGTCGTTGCTGAAAGAACTTCAGATTCAACAGTACCGTCTCCTGCTTTTAATGCTTGAGCTTCTTCCACTGTTGCTGGATTGCCTTCAGCAATTGCAGTCGTTACGTCTTTAACTAATTTTTGGAATTGTTCGTTTTTAGAAACAAAGTCTGTTTCTGAATTGATTTCTGTAATTGCGCCGACATTGCCTTCAACGTCTACGCCTGCTAAGCCTTCAGCAGCAATACGGTCTGCTTTTTTAGCAGCTTTTGCCATACCCGTTTCTCTTAAGTGGTCTACTGCAGCATCAATATCGCCGTCAACGGCTACCAATGCTTTTTTAGCGTCCATCATGCCGACACCTGTCATATCACGTAATTTTTTTACTAAAGCAGCTGTTACTTGTACCATTATAAATTTCCTCCTAATAAGTTGCCTTGATTTTCATAAGATAATAAATACCCTTAATTTTCATAAAAAAACTGCCCCAAGTAAAATTGAAATGATGCCGCTTCGTATAAAGTCGCTTCTCACTTCTCCTTTTGCTCGAGACAGCCGTTAATTATTTAATTATTCAGCGTTGTCGCCTTCAACAACTTCAACGATTTCTTCGATTGATGCTGTTTCAGCAGCAGGAGCTTCAGCTGTGAAAGTTTCTTCAACAACTTCGTCTTGTCCTTGGTTTCCTTCGATCATAGCGTCAGCCATTTTTGAAGTAATCAATTTAACAGCACGGATAGCATCATCGTTTGATGGAATGATAACATCGATTTCATCTGGGTCACAGTTAGTGTCAACCATAGCCACGATAGGAATGTTTAATTTGTGTGCTTCTTGGATTGCAATACGCTCTTTACGAGGGTCTACAACAAACATTACGTCTGGAATTCTAGGCATATCTTCGATTCCGCCTAAGAATTTTTCTAAACGGTCACGTTGTTTCAATAAGATACCGACTTCTTTTTTAGGAAGGACTTCAAATGTTCCGTCTTCTTCCATTTTGTTGATTTCTTTCAAACGTTTGATACGTTTTTGGATAGTATCCCAGTTCGTTAATGTTCCACCTAACCAACGGTGGTTTACATAGAATTGTCCTGAACGGATTGCTTCTTCTTTAATAGCTTCTTGTGCTTGTTTTTTAGTACCTACGAATAAAGCGATTCCGCCGTTTTCAGATACTTCTTTCATGTAGTTGTATGCTGCATCAGCTAACTTAACTGTTTTTTGTAAGTCGATGATGTAGATACCGTTTCTTTCTGTAAAGATAAAACGTTTCATTTTCGGGTTCCAACGACGTGTTTGGTGACCGAAGTGTACGCCTGCTTCAAGCAATTGTTTCATTGAGATTACTGCCATGATTTGTTTCCTCCATTTGGTTTTTATTTTCCCTCCCTCAAAATCAACTGTAAGGAGACTTGATTGCTCAAGCACCGTCCTTTACATCCTTTGAGGTGTGAAATAGTTTGGTGTTTTAGCACCGTTTATTATTATATAGTTTCTTGATGAATAAATCAAGCCAAAAAGTTTGTTTTGCCAAAATAAATGAATAGCTGTTTTTTATTAAGGTTTCACATAAGCTGCTCCTGCTTGTTGTTGTACAACCAACTCCATTACACCTGAAGGCACGATTTTAATTTCAGGTGCAAGATCATTTTCTTTGATTTCATGTGCGCGTAAAGCGTTATTGCACGCTACAAACCAAACATGTTGCTCAATCAAAGGCTTGATTTCTTCTAAAAGAACAGAATCAAGATATCCTTTGACAGCTGCGGCATTAGCCACCACTTCAATTTTGAGAGAAGCTTGGGCTTTTTTTAAGTTTCGAACATTTCCTAAGACTAAAGACCATTTCTCTAATTCATCAATGTGCAAAATAACATCTGCCACCTGAATCACTTCCTCTCGTTTCTTTGATTTCTATTCCTATTCACTGATCAAATTTAGTTTCCAATACTCAAAATTTCACGAATATCTGATTCCGTTAATTGATTCAATGATTTTTGATCCCCAGCTTCAGCAGTTATAACTTGATCAAATAGAGCTTTTTTCTCTTGCTGAAGCGCATTGATTTTTTCTTCAATGGTTCCTTCAGCTATCAAACGCCAAACTTCAACGACTTTCTTTTGTCCTAAACGGTGAGCACGACCGGCAGCCTGCTCTTCTACAGCAGGGTTCCACCATAAGTCATATAAAATAACGGTGTCTGCTCCGGTTAAGTTCAAGCCTGTTCCACCTGCTTTTAATGAAATTAGGAAAATTTCCTTTTCGCCATCGTTGAAGCGATTGACCATTTCTAAACGCTCTTTTGGTTTTGTTTGGCCGCTTAAATAGAACGTATCTACTCCTTCAGTCGCTAGTTCTCTTTCAATAATCGTCAACATAGAAGTAAATTGCGAGAAAATGAGTACGCGCTTGCCGCTTTCTTTAGCAGTCGCCAATAGGTCTTTTAATTGCTCTAATTTTCCTGATTCTCCTTCGTAGTCTTCCAAGAATAATCTTGGATCACAACAAATTTGACGCAATCTCGTTAATCCAGATAAAATTTCAATACGATTTTTACGGAAATCTTCACCGGACATGTTTTGTACACTTTCTTGAATACGTTGTAAATAAGCTAGATAAACCGTTTTTTGCTCTTTGGTCATGGAACTGTATAAATTTGTCTCGATTTTATCAGGCAATTCTTTTAGCACATCTTTTTTAATTCGGCGCAATACGAACGGACGAATCATTTTCGCAATTTGTTCATAAGGCAATGTTTTGAACTGTTTAATGCTAGGGAAAAAGCCTGGCATGATCAATTGAAAAATAGCCCATAATTCTTCTATCTTATTTTCTATAGGTGTCCCGCTTAATGCAAATCGTTTCTTAATGCTCAGTCCTCTAAGTGCCTGGGCTGTTTTAGTATGGTAGTTCTTTACCATTTGTGATTCATCCAATGCCAGCAAGCTAAATGTCTTCTTTTTATAAAGGTCGGCATCTTGTCTAAAACTTGGGTATGAAGTAATTAAAACCTGATTGGGTTGAACAGAATCGATGATAGCCATTCTTTCTTCCGCTGTACCAGCAACTACAAAGTTTTCAATCGAAGGTGCAAATTTTTTGAATTCATGATTCCAGTTATAGGTTAACGATGCTGGAGCCACAATCAAGAAAGGATCATTTTTACCTTTTTCTTCAATTTCAGAAAGGATATAGGTGATGACCTGGATTGTTTTACCCAACCCCATATCATCGGCTAATATACCGCCAAATCCGTATTTCGAAAGCATCTTCAACCATTTGTACCCAGTGATTTGATAAGGCCTTAAATCAGCGTGTAATCCTTTTGGCACAACTGCTTCAAATTGATCCGGAAAGTTTAAATCTTGTATCAAGTCTTGGAACTTTCTAGAAAGGGTTTGTTTATTTTTTTCTTCCAAACCAAACTTTTCATGTAATTCCAATCCGCGGTAACTTGGCAAACTGATTTTTCCATTTTGAAAATTCTTCAATACTCTCAATTCGCTTAATACATCACTAATTTGTTTAAAGTTGTCGGTTTCCAAGTCAATTAAAGTTCCATTGTCTAATTTATGGAAAGCTTTCTTTTCGCTTAGACTTTTTAAAACTTTATCGACCTCTTCTGAAGTAATTCCACCGATATCAAAGCGAATATCTAAAAAAGATCCATCGTTTTGGACGTCTATACTTGTTTCAGGATCGATTTGATCTAAAAACATACTGTCTAATAAATCATCCACATAAATAGTAGCCTCTAATTCAAGTGTGGGGATTTCTTGTGTAAACAAGGTATAAAAATCCTCGTCCCGCACCATACGTTTAGTATAACTTGTTTCAGTCCGATGGTAATTGTATTCTTTTAGACGATTTAATATACTCATTTCTTTTTGGCTGTCCCGAATAATTTGGACCCCCACGTCTGGCAATTGGTTTTCTTCAGGATTGGTTGACAAAACCAATTGTTTATAATTGAACTCAACGGTTGCGTGAACCGCTTCTTTTTCATATCTAAAATAAATAATCGTTTTTAAAGGTTCTTGGATAAATGAATTTTTCAATGCTTCATCAATCGTCACCTCTCCCATTTTTGTCAATAACGGCATAACATAAGCTGTGAAATCCGGCATGTTTTCTGGCAATATTTCGATATCTTTCCCATCGTAACGCTGCAAAAAGTAACGCAAAGGTTGAACTGTCCGCAATTGCTCCTTAGAGGGCTGAAAGATAACATTTCCAGAAATGAACCACTGGTATTCATCTAAATAACTGTCAATTAGGTTTAATGTGTCTAATATAACTACACCGTTTCTTTGAAACAATTCAAAAGAAATAGGCAATTGATTTTCCACAAAAACAACCGTTTTATATTTATTTTTACCATTCACGAATTGAAGATTGCCGCTATCTTGAAGCATTTGTAACGTTAACTCAGCGAGTATAGGCGACAAAACTAGGTACCGCTTGTTATTCGTTAACAATGTCGCTTCTTTTTGATTGCCGATGATCAAAGCATTCGAATGAATTTGTTTTTGAAGAAAATCCATGATTGCTGCATCTTCGTCAGTTAACTTAATTTGTTTAAAATCAATCGTCTGACCAGGTTTTATTTCAAACACGCTTTGAGCTGAAAAACTGTCAAAAAAGCTGGTTAAATCTTTAACAATATAAAGTTTATCAACACCAGCACGGATACTTAAGGCAAAAACTTCGCTTTTTGACCGAACGAGTGCTGTACTTAATGGTTTCGTTTCTATTTTATATTCCAGCTCCAAAATGCGGTTCTTTTGTAAAGGAGTTAAAGTTTCTCTGTGTTCATTTAAGAAAACCCGCGTAAATGATTCCGTTAACTCTTGTCCTGGGTTGGGTGAATCAGCTGCAACTTCTTTGGCATTTTCTTCTGTCATTATCCGACTGATTCCACGATCGCGCAGTTCTAATTCAACCGCTACCGTGTGTCTACAATAACCGTGTTCCTTCCAATAACTGCATTCACAATAGTCGTCTTCTTTAGTTGTACCATCTAGTTCAACACGATAAATTTCATCTCCCATAACTTCAGCAACCCATACCTTTTTTTCAAAATAAGAATTGATTGAAAGGACTCGTTTATCGGCGACATATTTTCTAGCTTGGTCAATAACACGTTCTGGAATACTCCACTTCATTCAACGTTCCCCTACTTTCATACATTTTACCTTTTACATCTTGATTTTTAACTATCTCTCTATTCTACGCCATTCTTGTACAAAAAGAAAACTTTTTCATTCATTTTAATAAGAGCCGGTTTTAATAAAAGCAAAATCGAGTCTGTCGCTTCTTCTTTTTCCAAATACTTTGGTGAATTAAACTAAGATAAAATTGCTTGTTTTTTTGAAATAGCTTGCTAAAACAACTCATCTCGCTCATAATTATACCATCACAATATCGTTCAGTCATCTGAACGCGAAAGGTTGAAAGCCATTGTTTTTTAGAGTATTACGTAGTATCGTCGGTTTCTTATTAGCCATTTTAAATGGGAATGCGCATTATCAAAATAAAGAGAAGCTGCCTAAAGAAGGTTCTTTCATTTTAGTAGCTCCTCATCGTACATGGATCGATCCAATTTATTTAGCACTAGCTGCTAAACCTCATGAATTCACGTTCATGGCAAAAAAAGAGTTGTTTAAAAATCCAATTATGGGATGGGTCATTCGTCACGCTAACGCTTTTCCTGTTGATCGCCAAAATCCTGGACCAAGCGCTATCAAAACACCTGTAAAAATTCTAAAACAAGGAGAGCTTAGTCTTGTTATCTTTCCCACGGGAACTAGACATTCTTCTGAGCTCAAAGGCGGTGCAGCCACCATCGCAAAACTAAGCGGTGTGCCCATTATCCCAGCAGTTTATCAAGGTCCTTTGACCGTTTCAGAGCTGCTTAAACGAAAACGGATAACGGTCCGCTTTGGTGATCCGATCACCATTGAAAAAAGCACAAAATTAACTAAGGATAACTTGAAAGGTATCGAAGAACAAATTCAGCATGCCTTTGATCAACTGGACCATGAAATTGATCCAACTTACAAATACGATTACCACAAATAATTCATTTTATTACCTAAAAAAGGCAACGCTTCAGCTGAAGTGTTGCCTTTTTTAGGTTCTATCATTTTGGGTGTTGGTAAGTGAAATGACTATATGCTACAATCTTGAAATTTTTGGAGGAATAGTGGCTGCTTGTAGCCATGAAAAGGATTCAATGCGAATTACGAAGCGTTTACGCTTCGTTTGAGGCTTGAAAACCTGGAGACCCAAAGAGGCTCCAAGCGGTCCCATGGCTTTCTACAAGCAAACACGTAAGTTCCGAAGGAAATTTCAATCTAAGAGACACCAACACGATTTGATAAAGATCCCTTTTTTACTATTCCACCAGACCATTGTTTTGAAGTCGGTACATTTCATGGTAAACACCATTTTGTTTAATCAATTCGTCATGTGTTCCTTGTTCGATGATCTCACCATGATCTAAAACTAAAATCATATTGGCATCACGAATGGTTGACAATCGATGGGCTATGGCCAATGTAGTACGCCCTTGCCGCATTTTATTCAGACCTTCTTGAATCAATGCTTCTGTCTCTGTATCAATATTGGCTGTTGCTTCGTCCAGTATCAGTATTTTAGGATCCGTTACGATTGTACTAGCAAAAGAAATCAATTGTTTTTGACCACTGGAATAACTTGCTCCTCTTTCAATCACTTTCGATTCATACTGATTAGGCAGCTGCTCAATAAAGGCATCTGCTTGAACAAATTGAGCAGCGGCTTCAACTTGACGATCAGTAATGGCGGGATTTTTCAGACGAATATTGTCATTAATGGTTCCGTAAAATAAGAAGGAGTCTTGCAAAACCAACCCCATTTTGCTACGCAATTCCTCAATCGGGTATTTTTTGATCGAAATACCATCAATTAAAATATCCCCTTCCGAAAATTCATAAAAACGCATCATTACATTGATAATAGAACTTTTCCCACTTCCTGTATGACCGACTAGAGCCACTGTTTCGCCGGGATTCGCCGTAAAGGTAATGTTATTTAACACATTCTTTTTACCATCATAAGAAAAACTAACATTTTTAAACTCAATTTTCCCTGCTTTGATCTTCGCAGAGCTATCAGGTTCTTGCTGAGGCGTGAGTTCTTGATTATCCAATACATTCAATACCCGGTTACTTGAGACCACGCCATCTTGAAAAATACTCAAGCTATCCATCATACGAACCATCGGATTGAAGAAATTTCGCACATAAGAAGCAAATGCATAAATAACACCAACTCCAACCGCTCCAGTTAAAGCGTTGTATCCAAAAAAGCTTAAAATGACTACCAAAGCTAATGTATCCAATAAGTTAATGATCGGACCAAGCAGCAATGCATTGGCTTTAACCATGGCATAACGCGATTCGAAATAAGAACTGTTGGTTTTTTCAAAATCTTTTTGCAATCTTTTTTCTTGTCGAAATTGTTGGATGATACTCATTCCAGAGATTGATTCTGCCAGCTTTGTATTTAAGATACTCAGCTTTTCACGCATACTCCGGTAGATCGTCGAACTGTATTTTTGATAATACCAAATAACTATCAGTAATACTGGAACGAATAACATGATCCACAAAGTGATTTCCAAACTTAATAAAGCCATCGCAATAAAAGAAGCTACAACTCCAAAAATCCCTTGCAAAACGGTAAGAAATACTTCAAAAAACTCTTTGATCGTCTCAGTATCATTGGTTACGCGCGTCACGATTGAACCAGCAGGCGTTTGATCAAAAAATCTCATCCCTAAAGTATGCAATTTAGTAAACACTTTGTTCCGGATATTCTCCACTGTTTTTTCAGAGGCCAAATTAAACAGGTACAGGTTTAAATACCAAACAATAATTTTGAGCAAGGTTACTCCGAAATAAGCAGCGGCAAATAAACCGATAATTCTAGTTGTGGCTGTTTGCGTTGCTAGATAATCATCCATAAACGTTTGTAAAATACGAGGCAACACTACATTCGTTATAGCCACTAATACTCCGAAGAAAATAGCCATAAAAAATTTACCTTTAAACGGGGCGCCAAATTTAAATATTCTACTCACAATTTGGAACTGTTCTTTAAGAGGAAAGGATTTTGACCCACTTGTTTTTTGCTCCATTAGTCTCCCCCTCCTTCAGTTGTTCTTTCCAATTGCTGTTTGTCATACATTTCTTTATACCAACCATTGAGAGCCAATAATTCTAAGTGAGTCCCGCGTTCAATGATTTTTCCTTCTTCGATAACGATGATCTCATCAGCATGCAACACACTGCTGATGCGATGAGCCGCAATAATCGTAGTTTGTTCTGACCGTTCGTGTTTCAAAGCATTCAAGATAGCTTCTTCCGTTTTGGCGTCCACAGCTGAAAGTGCATCGTCCAAAATCAACAGTTCTGGTTTGATGATTAGAGCACGAGCAATTGAAAGCCGCTGTTTTTGACCGCCGGACAATGAAACTCCGCGCTCTCCCACTAAAGTATCGTAGCCTTGCTCCATTTCCATAATATCTTCATGAACAGCTGTTAGTTTAGCTGCATGCTCGACTGCGGATTGATCTAATTCTTGATCTGCAAAACGAATGTTTTCTTTGATGCTCGTTGAAAACAAAAATTGGTCTTGCGGCACATAACCGATATGCTGCAATAGAGCATTTAAAGAATAATCCCTAATGTCTGTATTTCCATATCGGATTTGGCCTTTATAGCGGTCGTATTCACGCAATAACAACTTGAACATAGTTGTTTTCCCGGATCCGGTTTTACCAACTACTCCAAGTGTTTGGCCTCGTTTCAATTCAAAATGAATGTCTTGCAAAACAACTGCAGAGCTTTTTGGATAACAAAACTTTTCAACAGTGTAATCGATATCTCCTTTGATGGCAGTTTGAATGGCATCAGGATTTTCAACGATTTTAGATGTTTCTTGCAAAAGACCTTCAACCCGGTCGTAGCTTGCACTACCTCTTTCTAGAATATTAAATAACCGTCCAATGGCAAACATGGGCCAGACCAACATCGCGATATAGTTGATAAAGGTAACAAAGTCACCGATGGTTATCGCATTAGTCATCACAAGATGTCCTCCGACGATAATGGTTAAAATATAAGAAATACCAATAATAAAAGTCATTACTGGATCAAATAAAGAATCAATTTTATAGACTTTTCTATTCGCAGAAACAACCTGTGCCGTTTTCAATTTAAAATCTTCTACATCTTCATTTTCCTGTCCAAAAGTTTTAATCACTTTCATTCCAGAAATGCTTTCTTGCGTTTTATCGTTCATATGTGAAAAAGCAGCCTGTGCTTTACGGAAACGTGTATGCAATTTAGAACCCAGCACCCGCGAAGCAACTCCTAACAAAGGCAAAGGAATCAAGGCAATCAATGTAAGCCGCCAGTCAACCACTATCATCATAGCTGTAATCGTTATGCCGCCCGTAATAATAGAATCCACAAAAGTTAAAATCCCGCCTCCAGCTACGTTTCGGATGGCATTTAAGTCATTCGTCGCATGCGCCATCAAGTCTCCTGTACGGTATTTTTGGAAAAAACTATTATCCATCTCCGTAAAATGATCGAATAAACGTTTCCGTAAAATCCGTTCTAGCTTAGCGGATGTTCCCCAGATGTTCATACGCCAAATATAGCGAAAAAGATATTGTGTAAGAGCTGTGACTGTTAAGATAATGAGCCATTTAATCAAAACTATTTTGGTCAAAGAACCTTGTTTGATTTCATCGATCACGATTCCAAGGATTCTCGGTGGCAATAGTTGTAAAATTGAAACCAGAATTAAAAAACTGATCCCTGTAATATAGGCTTTTTTCTCTTGCTTAAAAAACCAACCTAACTTTTTATAGACGCCCATATAACTTTTCACCTACTCCTTTTTTGTCCTTTTAAAAGGCTGCTTATGAAATAAAAAATGCGAACAGAAAAAATCTGCTCACATAAATAATATAAGCAAAACATCATATGCCGCTTATTTTTTTTTATTTGCTTTATCTGATTGCACTTTCATCGATGCCATCATTTGTTTGATTTTCTTTTCAGATGGTTTTTGACCCATTTGCATCATCAACATACGTAAAGTATCTTCATTAATTGGCGGGTTCTTTTTGAAATAATCCATCATGTATTTTCTTGCTAAGAAAAATCCACCAACTAAACCTGCAATTAACGCAAGAATAATAAAAAGTATTGCTAAACCTGTGCTCATTTCATTCACTCCTTTCAAAATCTCTCAATGGTTAATTGTACTAGACTTTAAACTAAAAATAAATAGCTAAACGCCTTACTTAAGAAAAAAATGTACCGTTTGCCTGAAGATCTTTCAATTTCCATATAAGAAAGCCATGTGAATTGAACTGTTCTCAATCCACATGGCTGACAAATGAAGAAATAGTCTATAGCTTACTGTAAGCCGCTACAACATTTTCCACTGTAAACCCATAATTTTCAATAACCGTAGCACCAGGTGCACTCGCGCCATATTTGTCGATGGCTACCATAGCTCCATCTAGACCAACATAGCGTTCCCAGCCAAAGCTGGCGCCCATTTCAATGGAAACCCGTTTGCGGACGGCATTCGGTAAGACAGACTCTTGGTAAGCTGCGTCTTGTTTTTCAAATAGATCAAAACTTGGCATCGAAACCACGGAGACATCTTTCCCGTCTGCTTTTAATGCTTTTTGAGCCTCTAATGCTAAGGCTACTTCAGAACCAGTCGCAATCAAGATGCCTTCAGGCGTTTCTCCTGATTGAGGCGAAAGAACATATGCCCCTTTAGCCACGCTTTCTTGCGCTTTTTCTTGTGTGCCTGGTAAAACAGGCAAGTTTTGACGAGACAAGACCAATAATGTCGGGTGATCCGTTGACGTTATTGCGATCTTCCAAGCAGCGGTTACTTCATTCCCGTCTGCTGGACGCAAAACAGTTAAATTCGGCATGCCGCGTAAGCTAGACAAGTGTTCAACCGGTTCATGGGTCGGTCCATCTTCGCCGACCGCCACCGAATCATGGGTAAACACATAGGTTACCGGCAATTTCGAGATCGCCGCTAAACGAATCGCTGCACGTAAATAATCGGTAAAGACAAAGAACGTGCCTACATAGGTTCTTGAACCGCCATGTAAAGCGATTCCGTTAGCAGCAGCTGTCATTGCAAACTCACGGACACCGTACCAAATGTTCCGTCCTTCATATTGTCCCGGTTGGAAATCTTTTTCTCCAGCGACCATCGTGTTGTTTGAAGACGATAAGTCGGCTGATCCGCCCCAGAAATAAGGAACTTTTTCAGAGATAGCAGTCAAAACTTGGCTTCCGGTAACACGAGAAGCTAAAGCGTCGTCTTCTACGGAGAAGCTTGGCAATTCACTGTCCCAACCTTCTGGCAATTCAGTAGTCATCGACAATTCGAATTGAGCCGCTAGTTCAGGATGATCTTTACGGTAAGCTTCAAAAGCAGCCGTCCATTCTTTTTCCGCTGCAACGCCTTTATCGACCATCGTTTCTTTGAAACGTTGTGCTACTTCAACGGGCACGAAGAAGTCTTCGCCTTCCCATCCGTAAGCTTTTTTCGCTGCTTCGATCCCTTCTGGACCTAGTGGAGCACCGTGGACTTTATGAGATCCCGCATTAGGAGCCCCAAAACCGATCACCGTTTTCACTTCGATCAAGGTTGGTTTCGTTGTTTCTGCTTTTGCTGCTTCAAGTGCAGCATTGATTTCGTCTAAATCGTTTCCATCTTTTACTAAAATATAGTGCCAATTGTACGCTTCAAACCGTTTTCCAACGTTTTCAGTGAAGGCTTTTGAAGTCGGTCCATCCAATGAAATATCATTCGAATCGTATAACATGATCAGTTTACCTAACTCTAAATGACCCGCTAAACTTGCTGCTTCTGCAGAAACCCCTTCCATTAAATCGCCATCGCCACACAAAGCATACGTGTAATGATCCACGATTTGGTGATTTTCTTTGTTATACGTAGCGGCTAAATGGGCTTCAGCCATTGCCATTCCTACAGCATTTGCGATCCCTTGTCCTAATGGACCAGTAGTCGCTTCAACCCCATCGGTATAGTGAACTTCTGGGTGTCCAGGAGTCTTGCTTTCCCATTGGCGGAATTGTTTTAGATCATCAATCGACACCTGATAGCCTGCAAGGTGTAAAAGGCTGTACAACATCATTGAACCATGGCCGGCTGAAAGGACAAACCGATCACGATCCACCCACGTTGAATTTTTAGGGTTTACTTTTAATTGTTGCGTCCAAAGAGTATACGCCATCGGCGCTGCCCCCATCGGCAAGCCTGGGTGACCAGAATTGGCTTTTTGCACTCCGTCTATACTCAGTGTTCTAATTGTATTTACCGCTAATTGGTCCGTATTGTCAAACAAGTAAATCATCCTTTCAATTGTAATACCTCTATTTTACTGTTTTATTCCCATTGAAGCAATCACTGAATGCATTTTTTATAAAAACAGTCTTTCTTTTCTTAATACCTGCACTATTTATCGCTCCATTTGTTAGGAACGGTCGTGGATGCCTTTTTCTTTTTGGATTTCTTTCAATTTATCGGGAGTCACATCGTTGCCTTCCTCATCAACAACTTTTAGTCCTTCGATATGATTGCGCATTCCTCCCCGAAAAGCCGCTAAATACGCTTCGCGAAGTTTTTTTTGTTCTGCTTGTTCAGACAAGCTCAGCCCTTCAGCTTTAGATTTATTTGCTAATTCATTGATTCTGGTCAATTGTTCTTTAGGTAACATTTTACTCACTCCATTATTTGTATTCTTTAGCTACTATACCAAAAAAATCCTATAAAATACATCAAAGTGATTTTTAAATATAGCGAACATTTGTTTGATTCGCATATAATTTTATGGTATTCTATGAATAAGAAATATATAGGAATTGAGGTGCAGCTATTTATGCGTAAAACTCCAGAATCTAGACAAATTGAAGTATTACAATATATCCACGAACAAGTCCAATCAAAAGGTTACCCACCGACTGTACGCGAGATTGGAACAGCCGTTTCTTTATCTTCTACATCGACTGTCCATGGGCATCTGTCCAGATTGGAAAAAAACGGGTTTATCCAACGAGATCCTAGTAAGCCGAGAGCAATCGAATTAACAGCTACGGGGTTATCAAAATTAGGTGTTCAATTAAAACAAATTCCTTTGCTAGGAACTGTTACAGCGGGCGAACCCATCTTAGCAGTAGAAGAAGCGACTGATTATTTTCCGCTTCCGCCAAACTTAAAACAAGAAAGCGAATCGCTTTTCATGTTGACTATCCGTGGGGAAAGCATGATCGATGCTGGGATTTTTGATGGTGATGAAGTGATCGTCCGCAAACAATCCAGCGCCAACAACGGAGATATCGTTATTGCCTTGACCAATGAAGACGAAGCAACATGTAAGAGGTTTTATAAAGAAGATCATTATTATCGTTTGCAGCCGGAAAATGAGACCATGGATGCTATTATTTTAGATGAAGTATCTGTTTTAGGAAAAGTCGTAGGACTTTACCGCAGCCATATATTTTAATACAAAAAGTCGCTAAACAAATTTTGTTTAACGACTTTTTGTATTGTCCATTATTAGTTTATCAAGCTTCTAGTATTCCATTAAAGCTAAAATATCGTATCCTTTAATTTTGTCACGTCCATTTAAATCGGTTAACTCAACTAAGAAAGCCATACCGACTACTTCTCCTCCTAGTTGCTCAATCAATTTGACTGTTGCCGCAATTGTTCCACCAGTAGCTAGTAAATCATCGCAAACCAGCACTTTTTGTCCAGGTTTGATAGCATCTTTATGAATTTGCAAAACGTCATTGCCGTATTCTAAACCATAGTTGACTTCGACTGTGTCACGAGGTAATTTTCCTTTTTTACGTGCCGGCGCAAAACCGATACCTAATTCATAGGCAACGGGACATCCTACAATAAATCCACGAGCTTCAGGTCCAACAATCATATCCACGCCTTTATTTTTTGCGTATTGAACGATTTCGTTGGTAGCATAACGATAAGCTTCTCCATCTGCCATTAAAGGTGAAATATCACGAAAGATAATGCCTTCTTCGGGAAAATCGGGTACATTTGCAATATATTTTTTTAAGTCCATTGAAACTTTTCCTCCATCCAATTTTACAGTTCTTTTTTCAACTGTTGTTTTAACCAAGTTTCTAGTTCAGTAAACCGACTATAGATCAAAGCTTCTTCAGCTGCTATTTTTTTCAAACGGTTTTGATAAGTAGTCGATTCAGTCAACTCTTTCTTTTCAGCATTTGGAACAATATTCATAACACCGTCTTTTATTGTAACAAATCCTACTTCAAAAAACACAGAAATCATAAAAATCAATAGTTTTTCTTTTATTTTCAAATGCGTTGCTAATAAACTTATTTTATGACGAACATCAATATCAATATGAGTTGCAGTATACTTAAAAACTTGTGAAAATTGCATCCGACTAGGTATTCCAGTAAGATAAGCTTCTTCTTGGTTAAAGAAACAAGCCACAACCTTTGTTGGCTCTACCTGATTCAATACAGTGCTTAATAAAGTTAAATCTGAGGGGCAATCAACTAAAATAAGTTGATCCGTGTGCAGGATAAAACCCTCGGCACTTTCTTGATCAGTGATCAAATGACCGTAACTTGTCTCAGTGATGCTGCTTTCATATTGTTGATAGTTTTTTTCATTGAAAAATAAATAATCAGCAGGTGCCATCTGCCAAATTGCTGGAGCGATTTGAGTACTTCTCAAATCAAAAACTTGCACTCCCTCAATTGCCAAATCTTCAATCATCAACTGAGGCTTACGCAACCCATTCCATTCATTGATGCTTAACTGTCCCACAATCGATAGTTCAGCATCAGCACCAATCTCAGCTGCAACAGGGCCGAATTGAAAACCAATCACATCTAAAGATGCTGCTTCATCCATTATTTTTAATTTCAAATGTGCATTATCTCCGCCGATACGTCGAACATCTTGTGCTTTTACATTTTCGAATAAAAAGACCGGTTTAGGATTATCCGTTCCAAAAGGAGCAAGCTTTTGCAGCTCTTCGATTGATTCCACGCTACTCTCAGCTATGGTCAACCGTTCATCAACTACGATTTCTTCCGTTAACTGCTCAGCTAAACCGCTTTGCAGTAAGAAAGCATTGAGTTCTGTTTGAATCGCACCAATATTCTCGACAGGCAGTGTCAAACCTGCTGCCATATGGTGTCCGCCAAAATTCGTCGTCAGGTGACTGACATCTTCTAATGCTTCATACAGATGGTAAGCTGACACGCTTCGTCCTGACCCTTTAGCTGTCCCATTCGTCCTATCCATATTCAATACAATGGCTGGTTTTCCAGTCTTGCCAACCACTTTGCTGGCCACGATTCCTAAAACTCCTTCATGCCAGCCTTCTTTTGCTAATACATACACATGCGGGTTCGCATCGCTTTTTTCAATCATATCAAAAGCTTCAGCTGTGATGGTTGAAACCAAGGCTTGTCGTTCTTTATTTTTCTCATTAATTAACTGGGCTAAAGAATTCGCTTCGGCCTCATCGAATGTCGTCAACAATTCTACAGCAGGAGCAGCCTCGCCTAAACGCCCAATCGCATTCAACCGAGGGGCTAAAATAAAGCCAATCGTCTCTTCATCTACTTCTGATTGCTTGGCTCCAGCCACCTTGCATAAAGCAGCTAAACCCACTCTTTGCGATTCTCTTAAAACAGCTATTCCTTGCATGACCAAAGCCCGGTTTTCTCCTAATAAAGAAACTAAATCCGCCACGGTACCAACAGCTACTAAATCGAGTAATTCAAGTGGAACTTCACCCAGTAAAGCAGTCGCCAGCTTAAACGCTACTCCTACTCCTGCCAAATCTTTAAATGGATAGTGGCCATTTGGATGACGGGGATGAACAATTGCATAAGCCGCTGGCAAGATTGCAGGCAATTCATGATGGTCGGTTATGACTACATCAATTCCTAACTCATTGGCTTTAGCAATCGCCTCATGTCCTGAAACACCATTGTCACAGGTAACGATCAACCCAGTTCCAGCTTCAATCAATTTTTCAAACGCCTGAGTATTCGGACCGTAACCGTCGCTAAATCGATTTGGAATATAAAAATTTACTTCTCCGCCAATCATTTCGATGGCTTCTTTCAAAACGGCCGTACTTGTGACACCATCCGCATCATAGTCGCCATAAATAGTGATCAGCTCACCTTTTTCAATTGCTTCCATAATACGGGAAACGGCTTTATCCATATCGTGCATGAGAAAAGGATCATGAATCCACGTCTCATCGGGCTTCAAAAAATGCTGGATTTCTTCTTCTGTCTCTAAGCCCCTTTGTAAACACAAAGTCGTAAATAATGATGTGAAACCTAATTTCCGGCTCAATTCTTTTTCATGTTCTTTGTCCATCATCGTTTCTTTTACTTTCCATTTTGTATGTGCTTTTAGCAAATCGTTTCACTCCCAACTTTCATATTATAGCAAAGAAACCTCCTGAAATGTTATTTAAAAGTCTAAAACAAACAGAAAAAAGCTTTCCTAATAGAAATCAGGAAAGCTTTTCGTTTCACTTTAAGGTTCCACGATACAGACACCGATCCCGATTAACCCAGGACCCGTATGAACACCTAGTGCTGGGCTAATTTGACCTTCGTAAATTTTATCAAAAAGAGGCAATTGTTTTTTAAGTTCAGCACGAATGCCCGCAACTTGACTTTCAGCAGTTTTTCCGCCATAAGCAATAGCTAAATGGTATTTTTTAGCCGTTCCTGCAAATTCAACTGCTAAAGAAATTGCTTTTTGAACACTTTTCTTGCTGCCGCGTATTTTAGCGACGGTATCATAAACCCCGTCTTCATTGCAGGTAATAATAGGTTTTAAATTTAACATATTACCCAAGACAGAAGCGACCAAACCGATTCGACCACCTTTTTGCAGATACTCTAACGTTGGTACGTGGAAAAAGATTTTAGACTTCGCAACATCTTCTTCTAATTTAGTTTTGATGATTTCCCAATCCAAGCCTTCTGCAACATAAGTATAGGCTTGGACAGCAATCAACCCGCTGCCGATTCCGATATTTTTTGTATCAACTGTGAAGATATCCAAATCTTTAAACTGTTCCGCCACTACTCGAACCATATTGTTTGTGCCGCTCAGTCCACTAGAAATAGTGACACAGATCACTTTTTCAAAGCCTTCTGATTGAATTTCTTCCAGCATTTCAGTGATGGTTTCGCCGCTCGGCAATGAAGTTTTAGGTATTTCTTCTTCTAACCGATCATATACATCTTGCGCTGTGATATCCACATTATCAGTGAATTCTTCATTATTATAGATAATTTTTAAAGGAATAACTTTCATATTTCCTAACTTAACGATTTCTTCAGGGACATTGGACCCAGAATCGACGAGAAAAGCAATTTTTTCTTTGTTCATAATTATCTCCTCACAGTTCAGTTTCTTTTTTTTGTTTGGTCTCTTTCCTATTTGCTGTTTTTTCTTGAGCAATCAAAGATAACGTTTTTTCAGTAACGATTTTAGTCGCTACCGCTATCGTTGCAGTGCGAACAACTAAATTAGCCATATCTGTATCATTTGGCATCAACGGCAAAGGGTGTCGATCTTTTTTCTCCAAATGTGAAGCGATAGCTATCAAAGCTGCTTCTTGTTCAGTACAAAACAAATCATACGCTTCCCGAATGCCGCTGATTGAAGCTTGATAGATAATTCCTTCTTTAACTTCTGGAATAGTCAAGACTTGTTTCAAAACAGAAATCGCAATTAGGTACGCTAAATGTTTTTTCTTATATCGCTTTTTCACAGGAGCTGGAATCAACCCTAATTTCACATAATTATTTACCATTGACGCCGTAATGATTTTTTTCTGTTGACTCGGATTAAACACAGAAAGATAAGTATCAATCAAAGTCAGTACTTGATCCATGTATAAATCAAAATCTGGCAAGTCTTCCCAACGCGGAAACCGAAATTGAGTAATTTCTTTTGTCCAGGCTATTAATTCTTCTTCTATTTTATTCATGTAGTCACCTATTCTAACAATTTAATTACCCATAGTTTACCATAAGTCAGATAACTAGACAAACTAGTTATTGAAACTAGATATTTTTTTGAAAAGCACTTCGAAGAATCAGCACCTAAAGGTAACCGCATACATAATAGCGTGGTTTAAACTCCTCTTGCAAGAAGAGGAGTTTCTTTTTTTATTTTTTAAAAATACCAAAAGGTTTGCCGATTGGCAAGAAAGTATAACCAAAATGTCCATTTAAAACTGCTGCCGCACTTCCATAAAAAGCAAAGATAGCAATCAAAAACTCAGCAATAGCAGCCATCATGTGAAAGAAGTTTTCTGCAATTCCAAAACTTGACATAAACAGCCCTAAGAAAAGAAAAGCAATCAATAAGAAAATCATAAATAAATTTTTATTGGTTTCCATCGCTCCCAATGTCATAAACACAGTGAAAACAAAGTAGCCTAAGAAAGCCACACCTAATTGTCTAGGGTCATACATTGCCTGAAAAGCAGCTCCAAATAAACCGTTTTGAACCATCCAGCTCATTCCTGTTCCTAACCAAAATAAGCCGTAAGCTGCAAAAGCTGTTGCTCCAAATAAATTGTTGTGTTTTGCATCATATGACGAAGCAATCAACTGCCCAATTCCACCTAGCATAAAAGCCCAAGGGACGATACCGGAAACGCCGTTAGTCCATCCTAATTTTTGTGTAGAAGCAACTAATGTCACCATTGCTAATCCAAATAATCCAATTGCTGTTGGATCTATTATTACCTGTTTAACCTGAACATGTTCTTTTTTCACTGTATGCATACTCCTCTGTTTGTAATATCAACTTATTCAAAGTAGCATCTCCTACAGCTTGAGTCAATAACACTTTGATTGATTTCGCTTTCAATCCTTTAAACCGACACTTTGATTCACAAGTTCTCTTTAGATTGGTTAAAATCTTTTAGATAGAAAAGTACTGTTTTAGGTTTGCCCTAAAAAGAGCAGCACCAAACGTCTTGAGATACGTTTGGTGCTGCTTCCAGATTTTTAAAGCACATGGAGTAGTTTTGTTGCTACGCTAAAGTAAATCAATAACCCCATTGCATCATTGATGGTCGTGATGAAAGGACCAGAAGCAATAGCAGGGTCAATTTTCAGTCTGTTGATAAGAAAAGGAATTACAGCACCCACTACAGTAGACAAGCTTAAGGTCACAAAAAGAGAAAACCCAATAATCACTGCTAAAACTAGATTCTGATAAAAGATACATACTACGAGTGCTAATACTATTCCCGCAGCTAACCCGATTATCATTCCTGCTACTAATTCTTTTAGTATATTCTGCCAAAATTCTTCCTTGGTTCTTTTTTCTCCCATAGAAATGTTTCGGACCGCTACTGCCAATGACTGCGTTCCTACATTTCCGGCTGAATCCATAATAATGGGGATAAAAGCAGCAAGCACTACAACTTGATTCAAAGTTTCTTCAAAAGAACTAATTAAAGAGGCACTGATCATTCCCAAGAAAACAAGGATGATGATCCACGGCATCCTTACTCGAGCAGTTTGCCAAGCGCTTTCTTCTCCTCTTTCCATTTTGCTTTTAGTTTTTCGGATAGCAGAAAATTCATTAAAATCTTCTGTAGTCTCTTCAACTAGAATATCCATCACATCGTCAACAGTTACAATTCCTAACATCACATCTTCATCGTTTAAAACAGGAACTGCTAGTAAATCGTAATCTTGAATCATACGTGCAACTACTTCCTGGTCATCATTGATTCTCACAAAGGTTAGCTGGGTAAGCATAACGTCTTGAACTTTTGTATCTTCTGGATGAAGAATCATGTCACGAAGAGACAAAATACCTACCAATCTGTTTTCTTTATCTAAAACATAAATATAGTAAACCATTTCTGTTTCTTTAGCAAAGATACGCACCATTTTTACCGTCTGCTGCACAGTGTTTTCAGGAGAAACACTGATAAATCCTTTAGTCATAATGGATCCGGCAGTCTCTGGCTCATAGGCAAGCATTTCTTCTACTCTGCTTCTTTCTGCTGCATCCAACTGGTTTAAGAGAGCCTGTCTTTCTTCGTCATCTCGGTAGGATAAAAAATCCACCACATTATCTATCTCCATATAATGGAATAAATTCGCAATATATTCAGTTGAAAAGGCTTCATAGGCTTCCGTTTGATCAGCGGGATCCATCCATTCAAATAATTCCGCAAACTCTGACGGTTCCAAGAAACTCTCTACTTTTTTCTTTTTTTCAGTATATAGAAGATGGAAGAGTTCTACTTGGTCATTTGTATGGAGTTTTAAGAATAACTTACGAAACTTCTTACGATTATTTTCCTTCGCAGCTTTAAAGATTCCTTCATAGTAATTATTTTTTCTATCATCAATTCTTTTCATTAAAATCATTCCTCTCAGGAAGGCTCCTCAAACGAGCTTCTCCTTCTTGTAATAGTTTATGTAGCGTATGGATGGGATGTTTTTGATTTGTTTCATCTGTCGACAAGACGGAATAGAATCCATCCGAACCACCTCCCTTAAAGGATTTTATGATAAGGCATCAAGAGCAAGATAGGAGCAAAATTATTCTTCTGCTCCTATCTGTCTTTAAGATAAAATAGAAACAAAAAAAACACGCTCCGAAGGGCGTGCAAAACAATTGCTGGGCAAGTTGCTTCAAATGGGCTTAATCCCCGCACCCCTTCATTGAGTTTCAGCACTGTACAGCATAGGGTCAGACCCAGCTACGTTAAAAATTTCCTTAATTCGAAAATTCCTGTTGACCCGTTGGCGTCTTTGGACGTTTCTGGGCAGTAGCTTATCTCTGGTACAGTAGCCTCACCTAACAAGGCTATTTAATTCTATCTATCTTATTCATTGTAGGACAAAAAAAATTAATATTCAAGCCAGCTCTTTTTTAATGATGCGCTTTAGTCTTTTCTAACTTTGATCTGTCTGAATTCTATTCTATATTAATCGAGTAGGAGGAGCCTTACGGCTCCGACCTCTCACACCACCGTACGTACCGTTCGGTATACGGCGGTTCAATAACTTAAGTATCTCTGCTGGAAAAGTTGGTTCAGGTCTTTTAGACCCCAATTTACCAGCTTTTTCTTCGTAATCGCTCGGTGAAGTGTGTGGGTACGGGTCATACGCCAATACCCTTTTCTCGTATTAGCCACCTTCCATGCTTCTTCTTTCTCTATTCCATACTTTCTTAACATACGAAATTTAGTCGATACTTTGTTCCATCGTTTCCAACATAGTTGTCTCAATCGATGATTTAGCCAATGAGCTACGCTCTTGATAAAGCTTTTCATATCTCCAATTCCATAATAATTAATCCAGCCTTGTGTATAGAGGTCAATTTCTTTTATAATTTGTTTGAATGTACCAGGACGTTTTCGGCTCGTTAGTTTTCTGAGTCGGTTACGGAACTTGAGTTTAGCCGCCTTAGATGGGCGGCTTCTGACTTTCCCTGTGTTTTCCAGATAGTGAAACCTAGAAACTTAGCTTTAGCTGGAGTAGTCACTTTACTTTTTTCCGTATTAATCTCCAACCGGAGGTTTCCCTCTATAAAGGTCGTCACGCTTTTTAAAACTCGTTCTCCTGCTCTAGGTGTTTTCACATAGATACAAAAGTCGTCCGCATAACGTACAAACCGGTGTCCTCGCTTCTCTAATTCTCTATCTAGTTGATTTAAATAGACATTAGCGAATAGTGGAGAGATAACTCCACCTTGAGGGGTTCCTTTATAATTCTCAATAAAGACATTGCCGTCCATAATTCCAGCTTTAAGAAAATTCCATATTAACCGCAACACTATTTTATCTTGGATATAGTAGTTGAGGTAATTCATCAACTTCTGATGATGAACTGTATCAAAATAGTTACGCAAATCACAGTCGACAATCGTTTTGTATCCTTCGGATACATATTGTTCTGCCTGTTTAATCGCTTGATGAGCGTTCCTGCCTTTCCTAAAACCATAACTGTATGTCGAAAAGGAAGGGTCAATGATGGGTTCAATCACTTGTAGAATAGCTTGTTGCACCACTCGATCTCGCACCACAGGAATTCCCAAGTTTCTTATACCACCGTTATCCTTAGGGATAGAAACCAGCTTAACAGGTTGTGGTTGGTAAGTTCCTGCTCTCATCTTCTCTATCATTTGCTGACCATATTTTATTAAGTGAGCGTCCAATTCATGAACGGTCACTCCATCGATACCGGCAGCTCCTTTATTTTGATACACTTTCTTGCTGGCTGACTTTAAATTATCTGAATTAGCGATTTGATTGATTAATGAGATACTATCTTGTTTCATCATATCGTTACTGTAGCTCTCTACACTCTCTTGTACTCTTTCGTTTCCAACTTATCCCTCCAAGAGTAGCCATCTTTCGGTCTATACCACGATGTTTTCTGTAGTCGTGAGCTACATCCACCTCCTTGTTTATTCCAAGATTATTATTGTTCTGCCCTACAGAGAACTGTGTTCTCCTACTATGGCGTCTGCTGACTTCTCACTATTCGTTGTTACTACGGTATTTACCGCTAGTGAGACCTCCCCGGGTAAGAGTTATAACCTTCCACTCATGTCACTGCCTCATTTACTGTAGGAGACTCGTGCAGTATCGGACTTCGCTTTGTTTGGCAAGCTCGTCCAGCTTCCTTCGGATTCTTTCTCGCGAAAGACACCCTTGCTATTCGCTAACAGTTCCTACTGCCAAGCCTGTAGTGGACTTTCACCACCAAGTTATCACCCATGCCGGGCGCACCAAAAAAGATTGAGACAAAAAATTGTCCCAATCTTTTAAAGGAAGTTATTTCTTTCATACCCTAAAAATAATCCATTGTGTTTTATTTGTTGTCTGGTGTTGCATGAGTCATTCGATCGATCAATTCTTTTTCTAAACTGTTGATTTTATTTTCTTGTTCAATGATTTTAGCATCTTGATCGTTTAATTTTTGTTCATATTCCATTCTCACATTATCTAGTTCATTTTGTTTCGTTTGGTCTATTTTGGATAATTCATCTTTATAATTTTTAATTTGTTTCTTGGTCTTAAAAGCAGAATTCGTTGCAATCAACACCGTTATCAGTGCCCCAATAAATAAAGAACCTAAGATCACCATGATCAGCGGCCACGACACCATTGTAAAGCCAAAGTTAACTGGAACCGCTTCTACATTCACTACTGCAAATAAAGCAATCATTAAAACTAATATAATAGCTACCACAATGCCCCACTGTTTTTTCATTTTATCTTCCCCCTTTTACTAAAAATAAAACTGAAACTCTGCTCAATTTCTATACATTGATTTTAGCATAACGGGGTTTCTTCCCCTAATGAAAACTCTTTATTTATTGTTAAATAGATTCAATGCTAAAAAATCTCCTACTTTCGGAAATAAGTAATACAATTTTCCAGCTATTTCCATAGAATAAGGAAGATTTAACTCTCTTTTAGACGTGCCCATCAAAGCCACGACACGTTTTGCAACAACAGTAGAATTTAAGACCATGCTTCCAACTTTTTCTAAATATTTTCCGCTTTCATCTGCAATATCAAAGAAGTTGGTTTCAATTGGTCCTGGATTTACAGTTGTAACAAAAACATTTAAAGGTTTTAACTCCAATCGTAAGGCATTTGAGTACCCTATGACAGCAAATTTTGTAGCTGAATAAATACTTGACTTCGGAGTTGCCATTTTGCCTCCTTGTGAAGCCACATTGATAATATGGCCTTGACGTTTTTCTGCCATTTGGATAGCGACTAATTGAGTTACATACATCATTCCCAAGACATTTACCCTAAACATATTTTCAGCAACACTCATTTTAAAGGTCAATGCTTCTTCAAAATGGCCAAAACCAGCATTGTTAACTAAAATATCAACAGCGCCTACTTCTTGATGGATGGTTTCAATAACCGTCTGAATTTCTTCTGGATCAGAAACATCCATAGCATAGGCGTAAGCTGCTTTTCCAGAGTAGTTTGCACACTTCTTTTTTACTTCTGCTAGTAAATCCATCCTGCGAGCACTGACCACTACGATTGCACCTTGCTTAGCTGCTTCATAAGCGATTTGTTCCCCTAAACCAGTGGAACCTCCCGTAATAAGTACAATCTTATTCGCTAAGCCGTTTCGCTTGTTTGCCATATCTTACACCCTCATTTCTTAGTTGTCGTTCTTTTTAACGGAATATCAATTTCTTCAAAATCCTTTACGATATGAGTCTGTTTAAAGATTTTTTGTGCTTCTTTTTCCAATAGATGAACATCTTTTCCAAGGTAGCGAGCGCTGATATGAGTTAAAAGCAGTTGTTTAACGCCTGCATCTAAAGCAACTTCAGCTGCATCCAGATTCGTTGAATGGTTGTAGTCACGAGCCATTTTTCGATCAGATCCTTCAAAGGTGCTTTCATGTACCAATACGTCAGCATTTTGAGCTAAAATAGCACTATTGGCAGTTTTTTTTGTATCTCCTAAAATAGCGACCACTCGTCCTTTTTGTGTTTCTCCAATAAAATCTTGACCGTTAAAAATCCGACCATCCGCTAAAGTAATGGTTTCGCCGTTCTTTAACTTTCCATACAGCGGACCAAAAGGCACTCCGGCTTCTTTTAATTTTTCAACTTTCAGACTTCCTTGATGATCAGCTTCTTCAACTCGGTAACCAAACGATTGGATGCCGTGTTCTAGCGGCAAGCATGAAACCTTAAATTGTGCATCTTCAAAAATCACACCTGCTTCATGAATTTCATGAAAATTTAATGGATACTTCAAAAAAGTACCTGAAACTTTCAAACTGGTCAACACAAAATTTTTGATGCCTTTTGGTCCGTAAATCGTTAATGGGTCTTCTCCCCCTTGAAAAGCTCGGCTGCTGATCAAACCAGGCAATCCAAAAATATGATCTCCATGAAGATGTGTAATAAAAATCTTATTTATCTTACGCGGTTTTAAAGTAGTGTGCAGAATTTGCTGTTGCGTGGCTTCTCCACAATCAAATAGCCAAATACTGTTTCGTTCTTCTAACAATTTTAGTGCAATGCTTGTGACATTGCGATGTTTTGCCGGAACTCCTGCACCGGTTCCTAAAAATAATAATTCCATTTTATCCTGTCCCAACTGTGTCATATTTTTATTGAATAGCAATAGTGCTCAAACGATTCACTTTATTTTAGCAAACTTCACTTGAATTAGCGATAAGCACTTACTCGTATCAAAAAAGAACCCAATAAGATGTCGCCATCCATTGGATTCTTCTTTACACTATTCAAATTACTGCTACTCAACAAACTCAAATTCATATTTCATAATACGAACTGTATCTCCGTCTACTGCGCCTCTTTCGCGCATTTCTTCATCAATGCCCATAGCTCTTAATTGACGAGCAAAACGTCTGATGGATTCATCGTGGCTGAAATTAGTCATCTTGAACAGTTTTTCAAGTTTCTCACCAGAAAGAACCCATGTAGCATCTGGATCTCTTGTGATTTCATACCCTTTTTCTTCTGGGGTATATTTATAGAGTACTGTTTCTTCTTCTTGATCCAATTCTTCTAATTGGAATTCCGAAGTAACGTCCAATATGTCGGCTGTTGCATTCAATAAATTGCTTGTTCCTTTATGAGTGACTGCCGAAATCGGGAAAATTAAAATATCATCGTCGTATTCATCTTTTTTCAGTGCTTGTATTTTTTTTCTGAAAGCTTTTAAATTTTCTTCTGCTTCTGGCATATCCATTTTATTCGCAACAATTAATTGAGGACGTTCCATCAACCGTAAATCATAACTTTCTAATTCGTTATTGATGGTTACATAGTCATCATAAGGATCTCTTCCTTCGCTGCCGCTCATATCAATGACATGCAGAATAACTCGTGTCCGCTCAATATGACGTAAAAACTGAATCCCAAGCCCAATACCCTGTGAAGCCCCTTCAATCAGTCCTGGTAAGTCGGCCATAACAAAACTTTTGCCATTGTCCGTTTGAACCATTCCTAAATTAGGAACCAATGTCGTAAAATGATACGCTCCGATTTTAGGCCGGGCTGCAGAAACAACAGATAGCAAAGTTGATTTCCCCACAGATGGGTAACCAACTAATCCAACATCCGCTAAGACTTTTAATTCTAGTTCTAAATTGCGTTCTTCGCCAGGCTCACCATTTTCAGCAACTTCTGGTGCTGGGTTTCTTGGAGTAGCGAAACGAACATTGCCACGTCCGCCGCGTCCGCCTTTTGCGACAACTAAGCGTTGACCATCATGAATCAAATCGCCTAGGACAATACCTGTATCTATATCACGCACAACCGTACCAGGCGGAACTTTAACTACTTTATCGCCTGCCCCACGACCGTGCATACTTTTACTCATTCCATTTTCGCCATCTTCAGCTTTATAGTGACGCGTGAAACGGAAATCCATTAACGTACGGAGACCTTCGTCTACGACAAAAATCAAACTTCCGCCTTTTCCGCCATCTCCACCTGCTGGTCCGCCATCCGGCACATACTTTTCGCGCCTGAAAGCAACCATGCCATCGCCGCCTTTTCCGGCTTTCACATTAATTGTTACTTGATCTAAAAACATTGACATCGTTAGTTTCCTCCTCATTTTTTTGAGTTTATGAGAGTTTCATTTTGATTTATCTTTTGGGTTACTCTTTAGATGTAGCGATAGTTCTTGCTGTTACATTTGTTCCAAGATGTAATCAAGATTGTTCTTCATCACGTATTCTCTAAAAAAAGGAAGTATTGTTCAGTATACCCCATTCTAATCCATTTTCTATTGTACGTGTGTTTTACTTGTTTGTCTATTTAAATCAAATAAAATCAACAGATAATTCGCTTCTTTTTTCAATGTTCTTCCATAAAAACGATTCCTCTTCTTTTTTTAATACAAAAATCATTTCATTTTAACTATTTAAACTTTGGCTCATCTAGCGTATAATGAAAAAGGACTAATATAAAAGGACGTGAAATGCGAAACATGAAATCAACTAAACTTCTGCTCGGAGGTCTCTTATTCATCATAGCCGTAGCTATGATTATTTATGGTGTCTTTTTTCTGATTCCTAGTCAACCAACGACTTCATCAACACAAATAAGTTCGACCTCCCTTTCCACAACAAAAGAAACAATCCATTCCTTTCCACAACTGTCAACAGATATCGCTGAAAATGAAACAGCGGTAGATATGGTAACTTCTATGGGGACCATCAAAATCAAACTTTTTCCTGAATTAGCGCCTAAAGCAGTAGAGAATTTTATTTCCCTCAGCAAAAAAGGCTATTACGATGGAACCATTTTCCATCGTGTGATTCAAGATTTTATGATTCAAGGTGGCGATCCTGAAGGAACGGGTACAGGTGGCGAAAGTATCTGGAGAGAACCATTCGAAGTAGAGCCTTCTGATCAGCTTTATCATATTAGAGGGGCGCTTGCGATGGCAAAAACCAATGCTCCTATTTCAATCGGCAGTCAATTTTTCATTGTTCAAAATCAACAAGACATGTCGAGCTCTATAGCAGATACTGTCCCTAATGAAATAGCTGAAGCTTACGAAAAAGGCGGTTATCCATCATTGGATGGCCATTATACTGTTTTCGGTCAAGTCATTCATGGTATGGAAGTTGTCGACGCCATCGCTGCTTTAAAAACTGCTAAAAATGATTTGCCTATTGAACCTGTAACAGTAGATTCTATTGTCGTCCATGAATAAGAAACGGTGAAGCGGAAACTAAATTCTGCTTCACCGTTTTTTTATTTTTTATTTTTTTCAGCGGCCTGATAGGTGCCGATGACTTTAAAAAAAGAACTCGTTTGGTGAATGGTTTGCAATGCTTGTTGAACTTCTGGCATGTTTACGTTTCCTTCAAAATCAATGTAAAACAGATAATGCCAGGGTTCATTGGCGACTGGACGAGATTCGATTTTTATCAAATTCAATTTGTTTTCAGCGAAGTGGTGCAACAAATGATGCAGCGTCCCCACTCGATGTTCAATTGAAAAGAGAACACTAACTTTGCTGCATACATCAGACGATTCTAACCGTTTTGATAACACAATAAAACGCGTGCTGTTCTCATGTTGATCATTGACCTTTTCTTGAAGTACAGTAAGGTTGTATCGATCTGCAGCTCGTTTACTGGAAATAGCAACTTTGGTAAGGTCTTTTAATTCGCTGACTAATTTGGCACTCTCTGAAGTACTACGATAAGGTATCCACTTCCACTCAGGATGCTGATTTAAAAAAAGCATGCTTTGTTCAAAACCCTGTGGATGAGAATAGACTTCAGCGACGTTAGCAAGTTCGGTGTCCTGGAACCCAACCAAATACTGGTCTACGTGGATGTATTGTTCTCCAACGATGTAAAAATCGTATTGAGTTAATAAGTCATAAATTTTTGTAATAGCTCCTGTCGATGAGTTTTCAATCGGCACAACCCCATAGTCAATGTCATTTTGTTCAATAGCTGAAAAAACATCTTCGAACTTAGTAAAGTAATGTGGTTGTTCAACCGAACCAAAGTAACTCAACATGGCTTCTTCACTAAAAGATCCTTCTGCTCCATAACACCCAACTTTAGGATTTTTTTTAGTTTTTTTAGAAGAAGCTGGAACAAAAGGCAAGTCCAACGGTTGTTCTGTGCTGGAGTTTTTGTTTTGTAACCTTTTTGAAATAGCCATCAGCTGTTGAAAAAATAAAGCTAGTCCTTGTTGATAAGCAGAATCCACCAAATAAGCTTGGTTTTTACTAATAACTTCTGCTTCTCTATTTTCATTATAGATGGGTAAGTGTTTAGCTTTTTTATATTGGCCGACTTTTTTGACCGTCTCCATTCGCTGTTCAAAGAGTTGGGTCAGTTGCTGATCGATCTCATCGATTTTTTTTCGGTACTCTTCAATTTCTGTCATTTTGCGACCCCCTTTTGCTAAAGCATCAGATCTAATATTCCAATAGCTGTTACAGCTTCAATAACTGGCAAAACTCTTGGAACGATGCAAGGATCATGTCGTCCTTCGATCACTAGCTCCGCGTCTTTTTTTTCTGAAATGTTGATCGTTTGCTGTTTTTTTGTAATCGATGCAGGAGGTTTTACAGCTGCGCGAAAAACAATCGGCATCCCGTTTGAAATTCCTCCGATGATTCCGCCGTTATGATTGGTAGCCGTTTTAATTTGATCCCCTTCATAGTAGTAAGCGTCATTGCTCTGTGAACCAAAAAGTTCTGTAATGGCAAAGCCTGTTCCAAATTCAATTCCCTTGACTGCTGGAACAGAGAACATTAAATGAGCGAGCGTTGATTCAATAGAATCGAAAAAAGGATTGCCGTATCCGGCTTCTAAACCTAAAACCATACATTCTACCGTTCCGCCAACAGAATCACCCTCTTGTTTTGCAGCTAAAATCAGCTGCTTCATCTCTTCTGCTTTTGCTTCATTAAAAACAGGCAATTGTTCTGTCTTAAATTTTTCTAGTTGCTCTTTAGTTACGGTAGTTTCATTGAAGCTGATATCTTGAATCGTACCGATGCTCTTGATATGCGACCCAATCATTATGCCTTTTTCAGCTAGTAGTTGTTTGCAGATCGCTCCAGCAAAAACCAAAGGAGCGGTGATCCTTCCCGAAAAGTGACCGCTGCCGCGATGATCATTGTGACCGCCATAACGCACGTGTCCAGGGTAGTCTGCTTGCCCAGGACGCATAATGTTTTTCAACTGACTGTAGTCTTTAGAACGGGTATCCTGATTGCGTATAATCGCGGTTAAAGGAGCACCTGTTGTTTTCCCTTCAAACAACCCGCTTAAAACCTCAGGTAAATCAGATTCTTTCCGAGGGGTGGTTAAATCATTTTGACCTGGCGCTCTTCTAGCCATTTCTACTAATACTTCATCCCAATCAACTTCAAAACCCGTTGGCAATCCATTGATCACCACTCCGATTCCAACCCCATGTGATTCGCCAAAAATAGAAATTTTTAATTTATTTCCCCAAACACCGCTCATGGCTGTTTCCTCCTAACATAGTATAATCTTCCCAAAAATGAGGATAAGATTTTGAGACACATTCAGCATCTTTCAAGACGATTGGTTCTTGGCAAACGGTAGCTGCAATGGCTAACATCATAGCAATACGATGGTCTTTGTGACTCCAAACTTCAACGCCTCCAACAAGCTGCTCAACTCCTTCAATAATCAACCCATCTGCTGTTTCAAAAATTACTGCTCCTAGTTTAGATAATTCACTGGTAACAGCTTTTAAACGGTCGCATTCTTTGATTCTTAATCTTCCTGCATTAATAATTTCTGTTGTCCCTTCGCTCAAAGCAGCAACTAAAGAAACGACGGGAATGATATCAGGGCATTGTGAACCGTCAATTAACGCAGCTTTTAACCTGCCTGTTGGCTTGCCTTCTAAAGCGTGAGGAGTGCTTAATATTTCAACACCCATTCGTTCCAAGATGGCAATAATTTCTCGATCGCCTTGTAATGAATGGGGCTTTAAGTCTTGAACGACAACTTGATTTGCTAGTGCATCTGCACATAAGAAAAAGGCAGCTTGCGAATAATCTCCTTCAATTCGATACTCTTGTTTTTGATAACGCTGATTTCCTTTAATGATCAATTCACGATAGTCATTGTTCAAAACCTCGATACCAAAAGTTTGCATCATACTTAATGTTAAATCTATGTAACCTTTAGATTCCAATTCTGTTGTGATGACGATTTTTGAATCATTCTTTAACAGCGGCAGTGCAAATAATAAACCAGAAATAAACTGTGAACTAACATCGCCTCGTAATTCGAATAAATCAGGTTGTAAGTCTCCATTGATCGTCAAATGCAATTGGTTTGCTTGTTTTGTGTAGGCAATTCCTTGCCTATCAAAAATTTGATAATAGGGCTCTAACGGACGTGTGCCTAAATTACCTCTGCCGATAAAACGTGTGTCGCCTTCGAATAGAGTAGCGATTGGAATCAAAAAACGCAGTGTTGAACCTGATTCGTTACAGTCGATTGTCCTTGACTGGTCTTTTTCGAGCTCATTTACTGTTTCAGCTTCCCAGTCGATACCTGCTACTTCCAAACCAGCTTCTTTTCTATTGAAACTGGCTCCTAACGAGCGCATGGCTTCAATGGTAGCTATAATATCATCAGAATGTTCAATGTTTGTCAACAAGCTCTTTCCTTCGCTTAACGCTGCGCAGATCACGGCTCGGTGGGCCATACTCTTAGAAGGAGGAACTGTAACGGCTCCGGACAATTTAGCTGGTGTTAGAATTAAATCCGTCATTTGCTCACCTCTTTTTAACTATTTCTACTTATTAAACCTACCTATTTAATTCACAAAAAATGTGGCGGTTGTTTCTTCCAAATACGATTTTCCAATAGTTTTTAATAAAACAACTTTTAAAACCCCGTTTATATTCTTTTTATCAAGTGCTACATACTCCAATACTGCTGCATAATCTTTGTGTTCTAAGGTGTAGGGCAAATGATATTGGATCAAAAGCGATTTGATCGTTTCAGCTGTGCCAATAGCCGATAATCCTTTTTCTTCGGCAAGCAATGTGATTTGATACATCCCAATGGCAACAGCTTCCCCGTGAGTGTACTTTTTATAAGCGTAAAATGTTTCCAAAGCATGACCAAGGGTATGACCAAAATTTAACAACATTCGTTCAGCAGTATCTCTTTCGTCTGATTCAACGATTGCTTTTTTTAGAGAACAACACGTATAAATAATTTGTTCGATTTGTTTTGTCATCTCTGCTCTAGTCTTTAGCGTTTTTAAAAAAGCAAAGAAATCAACGTCTAGGATACAAGCATACTTAATGACTTCTGCCATCCCATCGTAAAAGAAACGATCGCTTAACGTTTCCAAAACAAGCGGGTCGATCAAAACTAATACAGGATGGTAAAAGCTGCCTACCAAATTTTTTCCTTCTGGCAAATCAACAGCAACTTTTCCGCCGATGCTGCTGTCAACCTGTGCCAGTAAAGTCGTCGGGATTTGAACAAATGGGATTCCTCTTAAAAAAGTGGCAGCGGAAAATCCTCCAACATCCCCAACAACTCCGCCTCCCAGCGCTACAATTAAATCGCTTCTCGTTAATCCAAAATCGATTAATGCTTTATACAAAAATGGCAGCTGATTCAAAGATTTAGATTCTTCTCCTGGAGGAAGGGCAATCACCACAACCTCGTATCCCTCTTTCAACAGACCCTCCTTTACTTGCTTTTCATAATAACGTGCAACGGTTTGATCGGTTATGATGGCTACTTTTTTCCCATGGTAGAAACGAGTGATTTCTAAACCAACGTCATTTAAGAGTCCTTTGCGAATTTTTAATGGATAGCTCTGTTCTTTTAAATCGACTACTAATTCTGCCATAATTCCCCTTCCTCCCATTCCATTCTGAGTTCATTAAATTTCTCTTCCTTCAACTTCTGCTAATCGTTTGGCTTTATCCATCAAACGATCGAACTCATCTGGAGTCAGGCATTGTTCGCCATCGCTCCAAGCATTCTCAGGATCGTCATGAACTTCAATCATTAAACCATCTGCTCCAGCAACTACAGCTGCTTTAGCCATTGGTTCCACTAAGTAAGTGTAGCCGCCAGCGTGACTTGGATCGATAATGATAGGCAAATGAGATAATTTTTTGATAACGGGCACAGCTTGCAAATCTAACGTATTTCGAGTAATGGTTTCGTATGTGCGAATCCCACGTTCACAAAGAATGACATTTTCATTTCCCTCAGACATGATGTATTCAGCAGACATTAACCACTCTTGAATCGTAGCTGATAAGCCTCGCTTCAAAAGGACGGGTAATTGTGTTTTTCCAATCTCTTTCAATAAATCGAAGTTCTGCATGTTCCGTGCACCGATTTGAACCATATCAACATCGTCTACAAATGCATCGATGTGTTTAGTAGACATTAATTCCGTTACGATCGGTAAGCCGGTTTCTGCTTTAGCTGCCTTCAGCATATTCAGTCCCTCTAGCTCTAATCCTTGGAAACTGTATGGCGATGTTCTCGGTTTGAAGGCCCCTCCTCTTAAAAAATTGGCTCCTGCCGCTTTAACACGTTTAGCAATACCAATGATCTGTTCCTCACTTTCAACAGAACAAGGACCGGCGATGATTCCTAACCGTTTGCCACCAATTTTTTCACCATCAACTGAGATGATTGAATTTTCTGGATGAAATAAACGATTGGCTTTCTTGTAAGGTTCTTGGACGCGCATGACTTTTTCAACTGCCTGATTGGCTGATATTTTAGACATATCGATTTTACTCGTATCCCCGATCAAACCCAAAATAGTGGTTGTAGACCCAGCAGAGTGGTTTATTGTCACCCCTAAACTTTGTAATTTCTTTGTCAACCTGTTTACTTCAACTTGATTCGCTTCTTGTTTTAATACAATTATCATACCGTTTCCTCCTTTTTTTGTTTTACGCTAAAAAAAAATAGAGCTCATTAGTTAATGAGCTCCAGCTTCTCTAATTTCATTCCCCTAGCGTTTAGGGATAATTGAAAGGTAGTTAGATTAATCACTCATCAGGAAGGTACATTCAGTTTTATAAAACGCAAAATAGCCAGCGCTAAAATAAAAGCCCCGGAAAAAGAAGTTATAAAAATTCGTTACATTTTGTGTTTTCATCTGAATGATTCTACTGTTTTCCATGATTTCTCTTCCACCTTTCGTTTTATTAAGAGACAAGAATAAAATCTTGCTGTTCTTAGTTATTGAACTATAACACTCACCAAACATTAATGTCAATCACATTATATTTTTATTTAATTATTGCCAAATCATAATAATATGGTAAACTTCGTTCAAGATAAGTGAAAGGGTATTTTAAATGATAAAAAGCTCTTTTTACTAAGGAGGAAAAACGAATGGAGTTCTATGGATTACTAGGAAAAACCTTGAAGCACAGCCTTTCCCCTAACATTCATCAAGAAATTTACCGTATGCTAACTATTCAAGGTGCATATAAACTGTTTGAAGTTACAGAAGCTGATTTTCCAAAAGCAGTAGCAGCTTTAAAATTATTAACTATTAAAGGTGCAAATGTAACCATTCCTTATAAACAAACCATTTTGCCTTATTTAGATTCTGTCTCTTCTGAAGCTCAACGGATGCAAGCAGTCAATACAGTTTTATTAAAAGATGGAAAGCTGATTGGTTACAATACAGACTATCATGGGTTTGGCATGATTTTTGAAAATCATGCCATTCCTATTCAAGGGAAAACCGCAACACTGTTAGGAAACGGCGGTTCTGCGAAAATGGCTATAACTTATTTGCTAGATCATGGTATTGAACAGATACGCGTTGTTTCAAGAAAAACGTCTCAACGTCCGGTCATAAATCACCCCAAAATCAGTTACCTGACTTACGAAGCCATTGCTTCAATTAACAGCGATTTATTAATCAACACCACTCCAATTGGTATGTACCCAAACTGTGGGATTTCACCAGTAAATGAACAGGTTATTTCACAGCATCTGATTTTGATTGATTTGATTTACAATCCGACAGAAACGCTCTTTTTAGAAACAGGAAGACGTTTAAATAAACCAGCTTATAATGGATTAGAAATGCTCATTGGTCAAGCAATTAAATCCGTTGAAATTTGGCAAGAACAAATTATCCCTCTCACTGTTTCCCAAAAGATAATTCAAGATTTTCAAAACAAATTTAAGTAGGTGAAGATATGAAAACAAATATTGTGCTAATTGGTATGCCTGGTTGCGGCAAGTCAACCTTTGGAAAAAGACTCAGCAAAGAAATTGATTTTTCTTTTATAGATATGGACGTTTATATCGAAACCTACAGCTCTCAAACGATTGCTCAACTTTGGGAAGTTGGAGAAGATCATTTCCGCAATATCGAAACAGCTGTTTGCAAACTGTTAACCAAAGAAAACTATACTATTGTTTCCTCTGGCGGCGGCATTATTAAAAGAGAGGAAAACATTCGGCTATTAAAAAAGACGTCTTATATTTTTTTTATTGATCGGCCATTGGAACTGATTATGCGAGATATCGATGTTTCGGGAAGGCCGCTTTTAAAAAACGATAAACAAACATTGGTCGGTTTATTTGAACAACGAATTGAACAGTATCGTGCAGCTGCTGATTTCATCATCGAAAACGATACAACCCCTGCCACAGCCGTGCAGCAGATGCATACGTTTATTCAACACTTAAAGCTAGTTGAAAAGGAGAGTTTATCAGAATGAAAATCATGGTGATCAATGGACCCAACCTAAATTTTACCGGCATCAGAGAAAAAGAAGTCTATGGTGCCAAAACGTTTAAGGAGATTTGTACCTTTATCCAAACTGAAGGTGAAAACCGAAAGCATGATTTAACATTGTTTCAAAGCAATTCTGAAGGCGAAATAATAGACGCTTTACAAAAGGCCTTTAATGAACAGTATGATGGTATCATTATCAATCCCGGAGCTTATACACATTACAGCTACGCTATTCATGATGCTATCAAAAGCATCCAGATTGCTACCGTTGAAGTACATATGTCGAATATCCATCAACGAGAAGATTTCAGAAAAATCTCTGTCACCGCTCCAGCATGCATTGGACAAGTAACAGGATTTGGAACAGATGGTTATCTACTCGCTATGGATGCTTTAAATATGCACCAACTAAAGCAATCCGAGGGGGAATCGTTATGACTATTGTTCTTGTTGGGTTAGGTGTCATTGGAGGTTCTTTTGGGTTGGCATTAAAAGAGGCTGGTTATACATCTGTTTATGGAATCGATACAAATGAAACAACATTAAAAAAAGCAAAAAAGCTAGGTATCATTCAAGAAGGGTTCACAGATGGAGAGGAAATTCTTCCTCAAGCAGACCTAATCATCTTTTCTCTCTACCCTACTCTTATCGCTCAATTCATCCAAAGTCATCCAAAAAAATTTAAACCAAATGCTATTTTAACGGATGTCACAGGAATCAAACAAGGAATCATCAAAGAAATTTCACCACTCTTACCCGATTCTGTAGACTTTATTTTCGGACATCCAATGGCTGGTCGCGAAAAAAGAGGAATCGATTTTGCAAATCAAGCTGTTTTTAAAGACGCGAATTATTTATTAACTCCTACTGTTAAAAACCAAGAGAAGAATTTAGTTTTTCTAGAACAGCTGGTTAAAGAATTAGGATTCAAAAAAGTCACACGCATCACTCCTCATGAGCACGATCAATTAATCGGGTTCACTAGCCAATTGCCTCATGCTATTGCAGTCGCTTTGGTAAACAGCGATATAAATGAAAAAACAGGAGATTTCGTTGGAGACAGTTACCGTGAGTTGACACGAATAGCTAATATCAATGAAGAGCTATGGAGCGAATTGTTTATCGGAAACAAATCCAACTTATTAGAGGCTATTGATTTATTCGAAACAGAATTAACCAAAATAAAAGTGGCTGTCGCTGAAAATGATACGAAAACATTGAAACGTTTGTTTATCCATTCAACTGAACGTCGCAGTCAATTATAATAAGTTAACTAAGGAGGCTTCCGCTATAGCGGAAGCCTCCTTAGTTATTGATTTCATGAACCTGCTATAAAAATAAGAGTGGTGAAAAAGCTAAGATCAAGATACCAACGATGATCGCCCAACTTTGCCAGCGGGCAAAGTTGGTTGTTGTTCCAACACCAAACCTTTTTTCTACCCAAATAGACGGATCAGCAGGATTGTAATAAAAAACCCCTAATTTCCAGTACTGATCTTCATTGTAACGGTATTCTAAAATATCTTTTTCTTCTAAAGAATCCGCCATCTTTAATCGTTCCCCACCTTGCCCATACTTCATCGATAAAACTATGGCATAAACGATCACAAGTATGGTATAGCCGATTGTTAGGTAAATAAACCATTGAATCTCTACATCGTTAACGAATACAGTAGCAAGTTGGAGCGCACTCATCAACAATTGAGTTAACATGGAGATCACCAAAGTAAAACGGGACCATGCTTGCCGAAACAAACGATTCTTTAAACTAGAAACTGATGCGTTTTTAGGATTCAATGATTGCTTTGCATTTTTTATGGAATAATTGCTGATCACAAAAATAATGATCATGATCAACTGCACAGCTAGTAAACCAAAAACAGTTTTAACTGATTTTGTTGCAAAGCGATCGGGTTTAAAATCGATTCCCCAATGAATGGGAAACGTTTCAGGGATCTGTTGATAATTTAGCCAAGTGGCAAAAGCCGTACCGCTAATAATGATTAAATTACTGATGATAATCAGTGTGTTTGAAATAGTTGTCCCCTTTTTCCGATAATTCAATTCTACAACTATTTCTTGCCCACTGTCTTGATCGGCTGTTTTAGGCAAGTTCTTTTTCCATGTGGACACTTTTTTATGGATCACCAAATAGGCTAATCCACTGACAGCTAAGACTGCTGCTATCCCCACTACGCTGTAAATGCCTAACTGCATCTCTGTTTGTACGGCATCTTTATTACGGGTAAACCATAAAAACGGCAACGAAAAAAGTACACTGCTCAAAACCGTAATGAAACAATACTGTTTCATCCACTTTTTTAACTGAGGGTCTTCTTGATAATTTTCCGGTAAACTAACGCCAAATTGACTGCTTTTACGTCCCATGAATGGAGTCAACCCAGTTATGAGTCCAATCAATAAAAATAAACTGATCATAAAACCTATGAATAAACTCATTTTGCTTCACCACCCTGTATTTTTTTATTGACGGCCTGTTGCATCTCTTTCAGCTCTTGCTCTGATAACTGATACACAGCAGCATCGATCATCAATTCTGTTAACTTCGTTTTAAACTCTTCTTGATATTCAACAGACATTTTCATTTGCTCACGGTTTTTTATTTGAAAACCTTTCTTCTGGTTGATAAGGATTTCTTCTCTGACTAAATAATTGTAGGCTTTATTGACTGTATGCATGTTGATACCAATATCTCCTGCTAAGCTTCGTACACTGGGCAGCAACTCGCCGGGCATTAATTCTTTCTTTAAAATTCCAGTCTTTATTTGGTAAATCAGTTGAGAATAAATAGGGGTATCGCTTTCTGGTTTAATATGAATAAACAATGAGCTCACTTCTTCCTTATGTTTATACTTGCTCTATAACAAGTATAACACTTGTAGAGTTTTATTACAATTAGGTGTAACCGCTTGTTAATTGATTGTTTTTGGTTGATTTTGATGGTATTATAAGGCGATGGGAGTGATGATATGTTAACGGAAGAACGACATAACTTTATCCTCGTGCAATTGAAACAATCTGGACTCGTAAAGTCGCAAGACCTAATGACAGCACTAGATTGTTCTGAATCTACTATTCGACGAGACTTAGCATTATTAGAAGAAGCAGGCGAATTGATTCGGATACATGGAGGAGCAAAACGGGTTTATCATTTAGATGAGGAATTGTCCGCTACTGAAAAAACGTTCAAAAACGTTCAAGAAAAAAAAGCGATTGCTGAATTAGCTGCTTCTTTCATTGAAGAAAATGATACGATTTATTTGGATGCTGGGACAACAACTATTTACTTGATTCCTTTTTTAAAAGACAAAAACGTTCGAGTCGTTACCAATGGTATTCAACATGCTTCGTTGCTGGCGGACCAACAAACAGAAACGATTTTGCTTGGCGGAAAAATCAAAGCGACAACGAAAGCGATTATTGGCACTACAAGTCTTCAGCAAATGGGAGACTATCGTTTCAATAAGTGTTTTTTAGGAATGAATGGGATCGATGTTGAATTCGGTTATACTACCCCTGATTCCGAAGAAGCTGCCGTAAAGAAACAGGCTCATTTGCACAGCGCTAAAACATTTGTTTTAGCCGATCAAACGAAGTTTAATAAAGTTAATTTTGTAAAAGTTTGTGAACTAGAAGATGCCACTATTGTGACTGAGGCTATGGATCATGCTTTATATAAAAAATATTTTTCTCAAACATCTATTAAGGAGGTCACAAAATGATATATACGGTAACTCTTAACCCTTCTATTGATTACATTGTTGAAGTCGCTGATTTTAAAATGGGCGATTTGAACCGAATGAAGCGGGATTTAAAATTACCTGGCGGAAAAGGCATCAATGTATCACGGGTGCTGCACAGTCTTCAACTGCCTACTACTACATTAGGTTTTTTAGGTGGCTTTACCGGCCAATTCATTCAAAATTGGTTGATAAAAGAAGGAGTTCATACTCAATTTACTCAGGTGCAAGACGACACCCGAATCAACGTCAAATTGAAATCCGACCAAGAAACTGAAATTAACGCTCAAGGTCCAAAAATCACTGACAAAGAAGCGAATGCCTTACTAGCACAATTTGATACATTAACAGCTGATGACTTAGTGATTCTTTCAGGAAACCAACCGCCGGCATTACCAGCAGATTTTTATCAATCTATTATTGAACGAGTTACCGCTGCAGGCGCAAAATTTGCTGTAGATACAACAGGTCAATCACTATTAGATGCTCTTCCTTCTCATCCTATATTAGTTAAACCCAATCACCATGAATTAGCGGAATTGTTCCAAGTCACTTTTAACAGCGTTGAAGAAATGGTTCCTTATGGGAAAAAACTGATCGAAATGGGAGCAACGTATGCTTTGGTCTCAATGGCTGGCGATGGCGCTTTATTCTTCACTGCTGATAAGGTCTATCTTTCAACGGTCCCTAAAGGACAAGTGAAAAATTCCGTTGGAGCTGGCGATTCAATGGTAGCTGGATTTATTGGAACGTTAGTCCGAACGAATGACCCGCTGCTTGCTTTTCAAACAAGTGTCGCTACTGGAAGTGCCACAGCTTTTTCAGATGATTTGGCAAAAAAAGAAGATATCGATAACCTGATTTCTCAAGTTCAACTAACAGTATTAAATTAAAAAACAGTACCCATAGGAGGAAAAAAAATGAATATCAATGACTTATTGCTTAAAGATGTCATGATCATGGATCTAAAAGCAACAACTAAAGAAGCAGCGATTGACGAAATGATCGCTAGTCTGGCTTCAAAGAAGCGCCTCAATGACCCAGCTTTGTTTAAACAAGGCATTATGGCTAGAGAAGCCCAAACTTCTACAGGGCTAGGCGATGGAATCGCTATGCCGCATGCAAAAACAACAGCTGTCAACGAAGCTACCGTTTTATTTGCAAAAAGTACTGCCGGAGTTGATTACGAAGCACTAGACGGACAACCTACCCATCTGTTTTTCATGATCGCGGCTCCTGAAGGGGCAAATGATACGCATTTACAAGCTCTAGCTGGCTTGTCTCGGTTGCTGATAAACCCTGAATTTGTTGCTTCTCTAAAAGAAACAACGACACCTGATGAAGTCCAAACATTATTTACAGAAGCAGAACAAAAACGGCTAGCAGATGAAAAAGCCGAACAACAAGCAGAAGCAACTAAAACTCCTGATGCTGATCGCCCATTTGTTATTGCCGTAACGGCTTGTCCAACTGGTATTGCTCATACGTATATGGCTGAAGATGCTTTGAAGAAAAAAGCTGCTGAAATGGGCGTTGATATCAAAGTTGAAACCAACGGAACTGAAGGCGTTAAAAACCGGTTGACCGCAGCTGATATCGAACGTGCAGCCGGCGTTATCGTCGCTGCTGATAAAAATGTCGAAATGGCTCGTTTTGATGGAAAACACCTTTTGCAGCGACCCGTCAGCGATGGTATTCGTAAATCTGAAGAGTTGATCACCAAAGCTATGAATCAACAAGCACCAACCTATCATGCTAGTGGTGAAAAAGACACTGAAGACAGCGATGAAGGCAACGGCTCTATTATTAGTAAAGTTTATAAAGATTTAATGAACGGAATTTCTCATATGTTGCCTTTCGTTGTCGGCGGCGGGATCGTCTTGGCTCTTTCTTTCTTTGTAGAACCTTACTTTGGAGAAAGCAGCGAGATCTTCACGTTCTTAAACTCTTTAGGTAGCAATGCTTTTAACTTCTTGATTCCTATCTTGGCAGGTTATATCGCCATGAGTATCGGCGATCGTCCAGGCTTGATGCCAGGGATGGTTGGTGGATTAATGGCCGTCCAAAGCAACGCTGGTTTCTTAGGTGGATTAGCTGCTGGTTTCCTAGCCGGTTACTCTATTCTTCTTTTAAGACGATTGTTGAAAGGATTGCCAAAGTCATTAGAAGGTTTAAAATCAATCTTATTGTATCCTGTTCTTAGTCTACTCCTTATTGGTCTAGTAATGTATTTCATCATTGATCCGGTCTTCTCAACAATCAATACAGCTATGGTTAACTTCCTAGAAAACCTTGGTACAGGAAATGCTGTGTTACTAGGCGCATTATTGGGCGGAATGATGGCTATTGATATGGGAGGTCCATTTAATAAAGCGGCATATGCCTTTTCAATAGGTATCTTCACTGATACAGGTGACGGTAGTTTGATGGCTGCTGTTATGGCTGGTGGTATGATTCCGCCTCTAGCAATCGCTGTTGCAAGTACACTATTTAAAAACAAATTTACAGAAGACGAAAGAAAATCAGGAATCACAAACTATGTTTTAGGGCTTTCTTTTATCACTGAAGGAGCTATTCCTTTTGCGGCTGCTGATCCATTACGCATTATCGGATCATCGGTTATCGGAGCAGCAATTGCTGGCGGCTTAACTCAATTCTGGGATATCACTATTCCAGCGCCGCACGGTGGCATCTTCGCTATTGGTCTTTCAAACCACGCCTTGCTATTCTTGGCAGCATTAGCGATTGGAACGGCTGTTTCTGCCCTGATTTTAGGCTTTTGGAAAAAAACCGTTAACGATACAAACGAAGCAATGAACTAAGAAGAAACAAAAAAAAGAGGTTGGGACAAAAGTCCCAACCTCTTTTGCATATCCGAATATTTATTCTAGAACGTGTTCCAAAAAGCAGACCCGACGTCCACTTCACGAATAATGCTCGATGGTCTGTGACCATACTGCGCTTATTCGTTCCAGTGATTCGGGTCTAAACGCTTTTTGTCTCACTCCCATTTTTTTATAATACTTTTGCTAAAAAATCTTTGGTTCGGTTATGTTCCGGGTGATCAAAGAGCTGTTCTGGAGTTCCTTCTTCTACAATATAACCTGCGTCCATAAAAATGACGCGATCAGCTACTTGCTTAGCAAATCCCATTTCATGAGTCACAACAACCATCGTCATTCCGGTTTCTGCTAAATCTTGAATAACTTTTAAAACTTCTCCTACCATTTCAGGATCCAATGCAGATGTCGGTTCATCAAACAACATGACTTTTGGGTTCATTGCTAATGCACGTGCGATAGCTACTCGTTGTTGCTGACCACCCGATAAACTAGCTGGATAAGCTGTATCTTTGTCTTCTAAACCCACTTGTTTCAACAATCTTCGCGCCTGGCTTTCCGCTTCTGTTTCAGGCATTCCTTTAACTTTGATCGGCGCTATTTTTAAATTATCTAACACAGACAAATGTGGAAATAAATTAAAACTTTGAAAGACCATTCCCATTTTTTCTCGCAATTGATTTAACTTTGTTTCGTTAAGTCCTGTTAAAGCAATATCTTCAAAAATAATTTCACCGCTTGTCGGAGTCTCCAGTAAATTTAAGCACCGCAGCAACGTGCTTTTACCCGATCCTGATGGTCCGATGATCACGACGACTTCCCCTTTTTTTACTTCTCCATTAATGTCGATCAAGACTTCATTTTTATCAAAAGATTTTTTTAAATGGTTAAATTTAATCATGATTCATCTTCCCTTCATAATAATTCAACAGTTTTGTTAAGCTAAAAGTTAAAACAAAATAAATGACCATCGTAACAGCTAACGGTGCAATCCCACGATATGAAACTGAAGTGACGACTTTTGTTTGGAAAATCAAATCACTTACACCAATAATCGACACAATCGAGCTTTCTTTAATGACCGTGATAAATTCATTTCCTAAGGCTGGCCAAATATTTTTTAGCGCTTGCGGGAAAATAATATATCGCATTGAAAGCTTCTTGCTCATCCCTAAACTTCTTGCTGCTTCTGCTTGTCCTTTAGATACGGAATTTAATCCTGAACGGATAATTTCGCAGATATAGGCTCCGCTGTTCAAAGAAACCGCAATGATGCCGGAAGCTAAAGCAGGGATATTTACTAAGTATCCTACTGCAAAATAGATGAACATTACTTGGATCATCATTGGCGTCCCACGAACAAATTCGACATAAGCGGTAGCCAAACCGCGGATAACTTTATTATCCGCCATACGCATCAAGGACAAAAATATTCCTAAAATGCTTCCGAATAATACACTTGAAACAGATATCAGAATGGTATAACCCGTTCCTTTGGCAAAATAGTTCCAATAGTTGATCATTGTATTTGACCCTGTGTCTTCGGCGTCTTCTGAATCAATCGTTCCACCTTGACTATCTTTCAAGTGTTCTCCAGCTTCTTTTAAATACCCTTCAATTAAATTTCCCTCTTTTATTTCTACAAGAGAATCATTGACACTCTCTAAAAGGGTTTGAGTACCTTTTTTAAAAGCGATCGCTGTTCCTTGCTCACCTTCAGCCAATTCAAACGCTCCATCAAAAGTAACTAATCCTGTATCATTTGAAACGTAAGCAGTCGCACTTGGTTTTTCCATTACGATAGCTTCTATTTTGTTCGTTTTTAAAGCTAGAATCAAATCGGTGATTTTTGATAAACTCAACAAATCAGAATCCGGCATTTGTTTCTGGGCTAATGTTTCTTGTAATGAGCCTGTTTGAACTCCAATTTTTTTCCCATGCAGATCATCTTTAGTTTGATAGATGCCTTCATCAGATTGACGGACAACTAAATTTTGCCCTCCTGTATAATAAACAGTAGAAAAATCAACACTTTTTTTTCGTTCTTCAGAAGGACTCATACCTGCTAGAATCATGTCTACTTTATTTACTTCCAAAGCAGGCAACAGACTATCAAATCCCATATCTTGTATTTCCAATGTTACGCCTAAATCGTCAGCAATTTTTTGAGCAATAGATATATCCATTCCGACGATTTCATCCTTGCCATTAACAGTAGCGTGAAATTCATATGGCGGAAAATCAGCGCTCGTTCCAATAGTCAACGTTCCTTTTGATTGGACATCTGATAATGAAGTATCTGCTGCTGCCACTTGCAAAGATGGCATAGTAAAACTAATTAGAGCAGTAAACAGGATAAGTAGAGCAGTAACAAGCGACTTTCTTTTCATTTTATTTCCTCTTTTCTCTTTCTGCATTTTCTTAAACACCTCTGTAGTGTAGCAGAACAAGGATATTTATGCAATATATAAAACATATCTCCGTTGTTTATTCTTATTTATATCTTTTTATGCATAATATACTGAATAAAAAGAATTGTTAAAGATTTTCAATGCCAGAAGTTTCTGTCTTACTGTTAAAAATTAAAAGGGACGCATTTTTTCTATATATACTTTTGGAAGATGTACTGAAATAAAATAGTGGCATTTTTTGTCCAATGGCGTTAAGATAAGAATAGCTTTAAATAGGAGGTATAATATGGGACAATTATCTAAAGTTGAAACTAGTTTAGACGATTTATTTCACAAATTCGTACTAGACCCAGAAGAAGCCACTACTAAAAAAGATGAAACTGAAGAGGACAAAGACAATCATAATGAACTATCCTCTAAATAAAACAATGTAATCAAAAAGCCCCCTCGCTATACATACCGTATAGCAAGGGGGCTTTAGTTATGAAAATCAAATAGGTTCATGTTCAGTTCGTTTTTGGCTTCTTTCTTCAGAAAAGCCATCGGGGTAGCGACGTTTTAACTTCTCAATATTTTGAATGGCTACTTCTTCAAAAGAAATATCTGCCCACTCAGCAATTTGAGACAAGTACCAAAGAACGTCACCCATTTCTTTGACAAGCTCTTTTTTATCCAAATCATACCCATGAAAAGTGTATTTCTTAATTAAGTCTACTAACTCGCCTGCTTCGCTGGCTACGCCTAGCGCACAATTAGTCAATACTTGTTCATTTCCATATAAAGTACGATTTGCTAATTTTTGATATTCATTAAACTCCATTATTATGAACCCCTTTTATCCATACTCACGCTCTTTAAATACTAGTCATTTTTATTAACTTTTTACAATTAAAAAACACACTTCTATTTATCTGCCAGAAAAATTACTTTTTTTTCAAATAACCTTCAATCAAACTCCACGCTTCTTCTTTGCCTTCCCCTGTTTCAGATGAAAACAAAACGAAATCATCTGCTGGATCAAATCCTAATGATTCTTTAGCGATTTTCACATGTTTATTCCATTTACTTTTAGATATTTTATCTGCTTTTGTGGCAACAACAATCACAGGAATATTAAAGTGTTTAAGAAACTCATACATTTGTTTATCGTCTACAGTAGCTGGGTGTCTAAAGTCAATAACGCATAGGGTCGCCTTTAAAGGTTCTCTTTGAGTAAAATAAGTTTCTAACATTTCGCCCCATTTCGCCCGTTCTGTTTTAGATACTTTTGCATAGCCGTAGCCAGGAACATCAACAAAATAAAATTGGTCTTCAATAATATAATAATTAAGTGTTTGTGTTTTACCAGGTTTACTCGAAGTACGCGCCAACCCTTTACGGTTGATCAATGTATTGATGAATGATGACTTCCCTACATTTGAACGTCCAGCAAGCGCAATTTCTGGCAAGCCCGTATTTGGGTATTGTGCTGGTGAAACTGCACTAATCACGATATCAGCTTTGTTAACTTTCATATTTTAATCTCCATCTCTAAACTAAATTCTTCCATTATTCTACCATATATCAGTAGCAAAAACAGGACTTTATTTTTGATCAGAATCTGTTCAGCTTCCCTTATTTTTAGGAATTAAATGACAAAATGCGTTTATTCTTCTTTTTTAAAAAAGAAACCAGAAATTATCCAAATCAAAAGATGGATAATGACGGCTTCTTTTGTCTATCTTAAACGATTTTTTGACCCTCAACAGTATAAAAATCTGGTTGGCCATCTCCGATTACTGTTTCTTCCGTGATAACGCATTTAGCGATCTCTGGACGACTAGGTAAATCAAACATGATTTCCAACATGATGCTTTCAATAATTGAACGTAATCCCCGAGCTCCAGTATTCCGTTCGATCGCTTTTTTAGCAATCTCCCTAAGAGCTTTCTCTTCGAATTCCAATTCAACATTATCCAACATCATTAATTTTTTATATTGTTTTTCTAATGCGTTTTTAGGTTGTGTCAGAATATGCACTAAATCATCTTCAGTTAACTTCTCTAAAGCTGCCATTACTGGCAAACGTCCGATAAATTCAGGAATCAAACCAAATTTCAATAAATCTTCAGGGTTGATTTGTTGCATGACACTGGCATTTTGATCCAATACTTTTTTACCAGACCCAAAACCAATCACTTTTTCACCCATTCGGTTTTTAACGATTTTATCGATTCCATCAAAAGCTCCACCAACAATAAAGAGTATATTGCTAGTATCCAATTGAATAAATTCTTGGTTAGGGTGTTTTCTTCCACCTTGTGGCGGAATATTCGCAACTGTGCCTTCCAAGATCTTCAGCAAAGCTTGTTGGACACCTTCACCACTAACATCACGTGTGATAGAAACATTTTCGCTTTTTCGAGCAATTTTATCAATTTCATCGATATAAATAATGCCTTTTTGAGCGCGTTCTACATCGTAGTCAGCTGCTTGCATTAATTTTAGTAAAATGTTTTCAACGTCTTCACCAACATAACCTGCTTCAGTTAAACTGGTCGCATCTGCAATTGCAAATGGAACATTTAGAATACGAGCCAAACTTTGTGCCAAGAACGTTTTTCCTGATCCTGTAGGCCCAATTAGACAGATGTTACTTTTTTGCAGTTCCACACCATCTTCTTCAGTTCCAATTTGATTGACACGTTTATAATGGTTATAGACTGCAACAGAAAGAGCTTTTTTAGCTTGTTCTTGTCCGATCACATAATCATTCAGAATGCTTCTAATTTCTTGCGGTTTTGGCACTTCTAAAAATTCACCGTAACCTGCATCGCTAAATTCCTCATCAATAATTTCTTTACATAAGTCGATACATTCATTACAAATATAGACTCCTGGTCCTGCAACGATTTTTTTCACTTGGTCCTGGGATTTCCCACAAAATGAACAATTTACAGGTCCTTTAGTTTCTTCATCAACAAACATCTACTTGCCCACCTCTATTCTTCATTCATACTCGTTACTTCATAGCAAACCTGCTGCATAAACAACGGTAAGCTTACTTCAAACACTAATAATCATAGCATAATCTCACTTGCATTGCCATGATTCTATTCGTAGTTTTAGTGACTTCATCCTAACAGAAAAGAACCTCAAAAGTTTATTAACCTTTGAAGTTCTTCTCTTCAATTTTCATTTAAATTGAACTGATCTAAAAAATTATTTTTCTACAGCTGTAGAAGTAATTAAGTCAATTGCTTTTTTCATTGAAATATCATGTTTCAACATTTCAGGAGTCAATGCAGCACGAACTGCTTTTTCTTCCATACCGTATTGTTCTGATAAGTTTTTGATTTCTGCTTCTACTTCTTCTTCAGATGGTTCAAAAGCTTCAGCTTCAACGACTGCTTCAAGAACTAAGTTAGTACGAGTTCTTAAATCAGCATCGCCTTCCATTTGTTTGTGTAAGTCTTCTTCTTTTGTACCAGTGATTTGGTAGTACATTTCAGGAGAAACACCTTGGCGTTGCATATCGTTTAAGAACATGTCCATTTGACGGTGAACTTCGTCATGGACCATAGCCCATGGCAAGTCTTCAATTGTTGCATTTTCTACTGCTTGGCGGATAGCAGATTCTTCAATCGCCTCGTCTGCTGCAGCATTTTTAGCTTCAACTAATTGAGTTTTGATTTTTTCTTTCAATGCTGCTAATGTTTCAACTTCTTCATCTACATCTTTAGCAAACTCATCATCTAATGCTGGTAATTCTTTTGCTTTTACTTCGTGAACTTTCACTTTAAAGACTGCTTCAGCGCCTTTTAAATCCTCAGCATGGTAGTCTTCAGGGAAAGTGACAGTAACATCTAATTCATCGCCAGCTTTTGCCCCGATCAATTGTTCTTCGAATCCTGGAATGAAAGAATTTGATCCGATTTCTAGTGAATGATTTTCGCCTTTTCCACCTTCAAAAGCAACACCGTCTTTGTATCCATCAAAATCGATAACAACTGTATCGCCTTCAACTGCTGCATCTTCTTTCAATACTAATTCTGCTTGAGCAGCGCGTTTTGTTTCTAAGTTTTCTTCAACATCCGCATCAGTAACTTCACGATCTTGTTTTTCGATCGTTAAGCCTTTGTATTCGCCTAATTTTACTTCAGGTTTAACAGTGACCGCTGCTTCGATAACCCATGGTTGTCCTTTTTCCATTGATTTAACATCAATTTTCGGTTGGTCAACTGGATCGATTCCTGACTCTTTTACTGCTGCATCATATTCTGCAGGTAATACAGCATTTAATGCGTCTTCAAAAAGTGCTTCTTCGCCGTACATTTTATTAAATACTTGACGTGAAACTTTCCCTTTACGGAAACCTGGTACGTTTAAAGTACCTTTCACTTTGTTGAAAGCTGTAGTCATGCCTTCTTGGATTTTTTCTTCTGAAATTTCAAATGTTAAAACACCATCATTGGTGCCTTTTTTTTCCCATTTTGCAGTCATGTATATTTCCCTCCGAAACACTCTATTTTTGGCAATCTTTTAAAATTGCATACTCCCTAATCTTACACTATCACTGAAATTTTGTAAATACAAACCGTTGAAACCCGGAAAAATTCGGATTTATTTTTCTGTTTGAGTCCAAATCTGGGACTTAGGTTCATTATCTTCTTTTGAAGGTGTACAAATGAACCTTTATCGAATGGACTGATGCATTAATTAGATGATGCCATAAGGCTATTTTGTCAGATCCATCCTTGTATCTCTTCGTTTAATTTCTTCATCCATTCTTTCATCAGCAAATGTGCTGTAGAATCGATCATTTCAGCTTGATAATCTATCTCATAACGTTCTCGGTACAAATCAATCCAATAGTCAGGCAACGTAATCACTTCATCAATAAATGGATACAGTAACATAAAATGCAGATTGGCTTCTTGATGGATAGCTTGATACAAAACAGGATCATTGTTTTCGATTTCTTCTTTTAATAAAGCCGCTACAATCTGAACGGTCTTATTTTTTGCCAGCATTGTCAATTTTATAGGCACTATCGTCCGTTGTTCAGTAAACCAATCGATCGTGAACGATTCATTGACTTGGTGCAGGATCAAGTGCTCAATGACCGATGCTTTAGCGATTCCATTCACAAAAGGATTAGCCAATAACGTTTTAGCTGCTTTAATAAATAAATCAAGCGGCAACGTCTCTATCTCTTTTATAGTTTGCGCTTGTTTTTCAAAAGATTGATTGCCCATTGAAAAAGCATTTTTCAGGATTTCTTGATGCCGTTTTTCTTTCTGGTGCTCATCTTCCGCTTTTTCGTTAATGTTCATTTCTGACAACGCTTGCCAAACAGCAATTGAGTCAAGGTTTTTCATTTTAGTCAGTTCTTTTTTGATGATTTGTGTTGCCTGATCAAAGAAATGAGCTTTGATCAAGACAGAAGTATAAAAGGCATATAACCGTTCTTCACTCTGATAAAAAACGAACTGCGTATCGGCAATTTCTTTAGCTTTTCGATACTCACCTATTTGGTATAAAGCCGTCACATAGAAAGTATTAACTGTTTTATCTTGTTCAATGCTGTAAGCCTCTTTAAAGTAATTAGCGGCTTCTTGCATATTCCCAGCATTGAATTGTTCCATCGCTTGTTTTAAATAAAGTTCATAATTTTTAGGAAATTCAATCTTTTCTCCCACATTGTTCACCCAATCTTTTCGTAAGATACCCTTTTTGTCTGTTCCCAGTGTACCATAGGTTTTGTGATCTTGCGAAGCATCTTGTTTAACCTCTCCCGCTTCATTTTTCTATAACGAAACACAATGAAAAACAAGCACCATTCAGTTGAACTGAGCATGTGCTTGTTTTATTCATCAATATTTTCTGAAACGTTGGTATCTTTCTTCAACCAACTCAGCAGGAGTTTTAGCAGACAAATTGCTTAACTCTTTCGCTATTTGTTTACGCAAGTTTATCAGAATAGCGTCATGCGTTAGCAATTCGCCTTCTTGTACCTCGGGGATGATTTGGTCGATTATGTCCAAACCTAGTAAATCCTGAGCTGTTAACTTCATAATCTCAGCAGCTTCATTGGATCTGGAGGCATCCTTCCATAAGATTGACGAAAAGCCTTCTGGAGAAAGAACAGAGTACATTGTATGCTCCATCATCCAAACTTGGTTTCCCATAGCTAACGCAAGTGCTCCACCGCTGCCGCCTTCACCGATGATAATGGAAAGAACTGGGACTTTTAACTGGCTCATTTCTACTAGATTTCGAGCAATAGCTTCACCTTGTCCCCTTTCTTCAGCTTCCACACCACAGTAAGCTCCTGATGTATTGATCAACGTGACGATCGGTCGTTTAAATTTCTCTGCTTGTTTCATTAAACGCAAAGCTTTTCGGTAGCCTTCAGGATGAGGCGACCCAAAGTTTCGTTCAATATTTTCTTTTAAATCATGTCCCTTTTGGTTGCCGATTACGGTAACGGGTTGACCATTTAAGGTTGCTATGCCTCCTACAATGGCTTTATCGTCACGAAAAGAACGATCTCCATGAAACTCAATAAACCCTTCAAAAATCGATTCAATTATTTCTAAAGCCGTTAAGCGTGACGTTTTCCTGGCCAAGGCGACAATCTCGATCGCTTCGCTCAAATGTTTCACCTTCTCTTATACAAAGTTTCTTTCTTAACTGCGTTTTCCTACTTATTGATGCAGTTCTAGTAAAAGCCCTAGTGTTTGTCTAAGGTCCTTTCTCGGAACGATTTTATCAATAAACCCATTTCTCAAAACAGATTCTGCCAATTGAAAATCATCGGGCAGTGTCTCTTTAATCGTTTGTTCAATAACGCGTCTGCCAGCAAACCCTACTAAAGCTCTAGGTTCTGAAAGAATAATATCTCCTTGCATAGCAAAACTAGCCGTGACCCCGCCGGTTGTCGGATCTGTCAAAACAGTGATGTACAGTAAACCCGCTTCACTATGGCGAGCTACCGCTCCACTAATTTTTGCCATTTGCATTAAAGATAAAATGCCTTCTTGCATCCGAGCTCCACCGGAAGCCGTGAAAATAATAACCGGCAATGACTCGTTAAGCGCCCGCTCAAATGTACGGGTGATTTTTTCCCCAACTACTTTTCCCATACTTCCCATAATAAAAGAGGAATCCATCACACAAATCGCTGTTTCCATACCTTCGATTCGTGCTTTTCCAGTCACAACTGCTTCATGCAATCCTGTTCTTTTTTGAATCGTTTGGATTTTTTCTTCATAACCAGGAAAATCAAGAGGGTTTTCAGTTACGACGTCCAAATTCCATTCCTCAAAGCTATCCTCATCTACAGTAAGCTGAATTCTTTCTTGGGCGCCTACTCTAAAAGTATAACCACATTCTGGACAAATCTTTTCTGATCCTAAGTCTTTTCCATAAATAGCCCGTTTGCAATTAGGACATTGTGTAAACATGCCATCGGGTACTTTAGGAGCGTTTTTTTCATCTTCGAGTTGTGAACTTTTAGTAATTGGAATAAAAGCTCGTTTTTTAAACAGTCTCACTTTCTCACCTCTTTACAACCTTGATGGATTATTCAACACGCGGTTCCCATTCTTTAAGAAAGACATCCTGCAAGAAACTCGTATCGTATTCTCCATTAACAAACCGTTCATCTTCTAATAAATCTTCTTGGAAAAATTGATTGCTGATAATGCCTTCAATGACTAATTCTCCTAATGCACGTTTCATTTTGGCTATCGCCTCAGCTCGGTCTGCGCCTTTTACGATGATTTTAGCGATCATAGCATCGTAGTAAGGCGGAATCACATAGCCTGCAAACATTGCACTGTCAACACGTAACCCATTTCCGCCACTTGGCATCAACAAATAAGTGATTTTACCCGGTGAAGGAGCAAAATTAAACGCTGGATTTTCAGCATTGATTCGACATTCGATCGTGTGTCCTGTAAGTTTGACATCTGATTGTTGAATTGTCAACTCGCCGCCACTTGCAATCGTTAATTGTTCTTTGACAATATCGATTTCAGTTGCCATTTCGGTAACTGGATGTTCCACTTGGATACGCGTGTTCATTTCCATAAAGTAGAAATCTCCATTTTGATCCAATAAAAATTCGATGGTGCCAGCGTTCTTATAGCCAACATGTTTTGCAGCACGAATCGCCGTTTCGCCTAAAGATTGGCGTTGTTCTTCACTAATCGCCACAGATGGTGATTCTTCAATCACTTTTTGATTGTTGCGTTGTAACGAGCAATCGCGTTCACCTAAATGAATAATATTTCCATAGTGGTCTCCTAATATTTGTACTTCAATGTGGCGGGCATGTTCAATGATTTTTTCCATGTACATACGATCATCGCCAAAAGCAGCTTTTGCTTCATTTTTAGCACTATTAAAAGCTGGAACAAGTTCTTCGCTGTTAAATACTTTACGAATTCCTTTTCCTCCGCCACCCGCAGCGGCTTTTACCATTACTGGATAACCTAACTTGTCTGCAAGTTCTTTAGCTTTATCAGTATCGGTGATAAAACCATCACTTCCAGGAATAACCGGGACTCCTGCTTGGATCATTAAATCTCGGGCATTAGATTTATTTCCCATTTGATCAATGGTTTCAGGATCCGGTCCAATGAAAGTCACGTTCATCTCTTTACACATAGTCGCAAAAGTGCTGTTTTCTGATAAAAAACCAAACCCAGGATGAATAGCCTGGGAATGTGTTACAACTGCTGCACTTAAAATGCTTTGCATGTCTAAATAAGAATCTGTAGCTTTTGCTGGACCAATACAGATAGCTTCATCCGCTAACTGCATATGCAATGCGTCTCGGTCTGCTTCTGAGTAAACCGCGACAGTTTGAATCCCTAATTCGCGACAAGCGCGTATGATCCGGACTGCAATTTCACCGCGGTTTGCAATTAAAATTTTATCGAACATGCGGTTATCTTCCAATAATAAACGTTAATTCGACTTCGCAAACTTTTTTGCCATCAACGTAAGCTACGCCTTTACCGATACCAGCATATTCTTTTAATTTAATAATATCAACTTCCAAAACCAATTGGTCTCCAGGAACAACTTTTTTACGGAATTTAACTTTGTTCATGCCACCTAAATAAGCTGTTTTTCCTTTAAAACGATCTAATTGCAACAACGGAATAGAACCTGCTTGTGCTAAACTTTCTAAAATGTAAACGCCTGGCAAAACAGGTTCGCCTGGGAAGTGCCCTTGAAAAACTTCTTCGTTGATCGTAACGTTTTTCAATGCTACTACACGTTCACCTGGAATCATTTCATCTACACGGTCAATAAAGTAAATCGGGTAACGGTTGGGGATTAGTTCTTGGATTTCTGCAATATTCATTTTGGTCATTTTATTTCCTCCTAGACGATTCTGAAAAGTGGTTGGTTGTATTCGACAACTTGCTCATCTTCAATAAAGACTTCAGCTATTGTGCCTTCGATATCACTTTTGATTTCATTCATTAATTTCATTGCTTCAACAATACACAACGTTTCGCCAACGGTGACTGGATCGCCAACTTTTTTAAAAACGTCTTGATCTGGTGAAGGCGCCATGTACGTTACTCCTACAAGCGGCGATTGAACAATATGGCCTTCTTTTATTTCTTCTACTTCAATCGTTTCCGATGCTGTGATAGCATCCTTTTGAAGAGAAGATGCTGTTTGAGGTGCTGCATTCTGGTGCTGTCCAGCAGACGGTGCTTCCGTTGCTTGATTAGGAGCAGTAGTTTGGACCGTTTGTTGGGTCGAAATACTGTTTTTGCTCATTCGCATGGTTACATTGTCTATTTGTAAATCAAATTCCGTTAACTCCGAATGATCTACTAATGCAAGCAATTCTTTGACTTGTGAGAAATCCATTACTGTCCCTCCCATTTTTTGAAACAAGTGACGGCATTATGGCCACCGAATCCTAATGAGTTATTTAAAGCGTAACGAACGTCCGCTTTTCTTCCTACATTTGGAATATAATCCAAATCACAGTTTTCATCTTTTACTGTCAAACCGATAGTTGGCGGTAAGAAATCTTCTTCTAAGGCTTTCACACATGCAATAGCTTCAATTGCTCCCGCAGCTCCTAATAAGTGCCCGGTCATACTCTTAGTACTAGAAATAGCAACTTTTTTAGCTCCTTCTTCACCAAAAGCATATTTGATCGCCATAGTTTCCGCTGAATCATTTGCCGGCGTACTTGTTCCATGAGCATTAATATAGCCTACTTCTTCAGCTTTGATCCCTGCTTCTGCCATAGCATTAAGCATAGCTTTACCTGCTCCGCTGCCATCAGGAGTAGGTGCTGTCATATGGTAACCATCACCTGTTGAGCCATAACCGACTACTTCTCCATAAATCGTTGCTCCGCGTTCCAACGCATGTTCTAGACTTTCCAGCAATAGAACACCAGCACCTTCACCCATGACAAAACCGTGGCGTTCTTTGTCAAATGGAATCGACGCACGATCCGGATCTGTACTCGTAGAAAGCGCCGTTAAAGCCGCAAATCCCGAAATCCCGATTTCGTTGATCATTCCTTCTGCTCCTCCAGCTAAAATAGCATCTGAATAGCCGTGTTTGATGTTGCGGTAAGCTTCCCCAATAGCGTTATTTCCTGAAGCACAAGCCGTCACGATCGATGTATTGATTCCTTTCGTTCCGATTGCAATTGAAATATTACCAGCGACCATATTTCCGATAGCCATTGGTACAAAGAAAGGTGCAACACGTTGCGGTCCTTTGTCGTGCATTTTGATGATTTGTTCCTGCATAGCATTCAACCCGCCAATACCAGAACCAACAATGACACCAAAACGGTCCATATCTGTTTTTTCTGTATCGATTCCGCTCATTTCAACAGCTTGAACAGCTGCAGCAACACCGTATCTTGAAAATTCATCCATTCGTTTCGAGATTTTTCGCGGCATATAGTTGGTTGCGTCAAAATCTTTCAATTCCCCCGCTACACTAATACCTGTTTCACTTGCATCAAATTTTGTAATAGGTGCAATCCCGTTTTTACCGGCTTTTAAACCATCCCAGAATTCATCTACTGTATTTCCTAAAGGTGTAACAGCACCCATTCCTGTAATTACTACACGGTTCATATCTGTTGTTCCTCCTTCTTTAACCATTCATTACCATACCGCCATCGATATTGATCACTTGGCCGGTAATATAGTTGTTTTCGCTTAGAAAAACTGCAGCTCGCGCAACGTCTTCCACTTGACCAAACCGTTTTAAAGGTATTTGTCCGACAGCTTGTTCTTTCATTTTATCTGCTAAGACATCAGTCATCTCAGTTTCAATGAATCCTGGAGCAATCGCATTGACTGTGATTCCTCTAGCTGCCAACTCTCTAGCCGCCGATTTTGTCAGGCCTACTACGCCCGCTTTACTAGCTGCATAGTTTGCTTGTCCGACATTTCCGACTAAACCAACAACACTTGATAAGTTGATGATCGTCCCGCTTCGTTGTTTCAACATAACTTTTGTCGCATGCCGAATCGTATTGAACGTTCCCTTTAAATTGACCGCAATTGTCTGGTCGAAATCTTCTTCAGACATCCGCATCAAAAGCTTGTCGTTTGTGATACCGGCATTGTTAACTAAAACATCTACACTGCCAAATACTTCTTTGGTTTCTTCAATTAATCGTTTGGCACTTTCAAAGTCACTCATATCTCCAAGAATGGTATGTACCTTAACACCATATGCTTGGACTTCTTCAACTAGTTCCGTTGGAATCGGTTTCCGTCCATTTAAAACAATGTTTGCTCCGGCTTTTGCAAATGCTAAAGCAATTGCTTTTCCAATTCCTCTAGAACTACCTGTGACGATAACGGTTTTGTTTTCTAACGTCATGAACTCATTCCTTTTTTATATAGTTAAAAGCAAGTACGTTATACCTGGTTCTCTGCTTTCAAAGCTGCTAATTTCGTTAACGTTTTTTCTAACGATTTTTTGTTTTCCACATTTAATGTGAGAACAGTTTTATCAATTTTTTTAATGAAGCTGCTTAATGTTTTCCCTGGCCCTACTTCGATAAAGATATCTACACCTAGATCAATCATCGTTTTCACACTGTCTTCCCAATAAACAGGGGACATCACTTGCTTGACCATTATATCGGCAATCTCTGCCTTGTCAGAAAACACTTTAGCCGTTGTATTGCTGACAATGGGTAAAGCGGGATCTTGAATCGCTACCTCTTTTAAAGCTTTGGCTAACTGCTGTGCAGCAGGCAGGAGCAATTCGGTATGGAATGGACCACTCACTTGTAACGGAATAACCCGCTTAGCGCCTTTTTCTAGTAAAATTTCCCCAGCTTTTTCGACTGCAGCCTTAATACCCGCGATAGCAATTTGACCGGGCATGTTGTAGTTTGCTGGAGAAACAACACCTAAAACACTCGCTTCTTGACAAGCTTCACTAATCGTTTCACGGTCTAATCCCATTACAGCACTCATAGCACCTTCGCCTAATGGCACTGCATCCGTCATATACTGACCACGCTTTTTCACTAAGTTGACTGCTGCAGTGAATTCCAATACTTCAGCTTTCACAAAAGCACTGTATTCGCCTAGACTTAAACCAGCTACAACGTCAGGTTGAATCCCTTTTTCTTTCAGTAAAGCGTCAATCGCTGTGCTGAGCGTCAAAATAGCAGGCTGCGTGTAAGTCGTTTGATTCAGCAATTCATTTTCTTCAAAACAAAGTGAGGCGACATCCATTTCTAGAGCAGCACTCGCTGTATTAAAGACATTTTGGACGACTTCGTATTCATCATAGAGCTCTTTTCCCATACCGTAGTATTGAGCACCTTGACCACTGTATACAAAAGCTATCTTCATATTGGTGACTCCTTTAATTAGCTTTTTATTTGAAAAAAATCATCCGATTCACTGATACACGAATAAAAGAAACAGTCATTCCATAAAAATAACCAGAAATCCTTGGAAGCTAATAGAAACTTCTTTCAGCTTTCTGGTATTTTAATGACTTAAACATATGCTTCTACAATGATAGAAGTTCTGCTTGTTTTTTGATTACTTCTTTATATTCATACATTAATTCATGGATGATTTCTTCACAACTTTGTTCTTTCTTGACTAGTCCTGCACTTTGTCCCGACATGAACGAACCGGTATCTTTGTCTCCATCGACAACTGCCCGTTTTAAAGCTCCTTTTCCAATGGCTTCTAAGCGATCAAAATCTGGTTTTTCATCACTAGTAATTTCTTTTTCTACTTTTAAGTATTGACGGGTTAGTTTGTTACGTAAAACACGTACAGGGTGTCCAGTAATTAAACCAGTTACTACAGTATCAATATCTTTTGCTTTTAAAATAGAATCTTTAAAATTGCGATGTGCATTACTTTCATAAGCAACTACAAAACGGGTTCCAAGCTGAGCTGCTGAAGCTCCTAGTGACATAATAGCAGCCACTCCGCGACCATCCGCGATACCTCCAGCGGCTATAACAGGGATAGAAACAGCATCGACGACTTGCGGAACTAAGTTCATCGTAGTCGTTCTACCGATATGTCCGCCGGCTTCCATTCCTTCACAGATAATAGCATCTGCTCCATCTTGTTGCATCCGTCTTGCTAATGCAACTGACGCAACTACAGGAATAACAACCGTTCCAACTGCTTTAAACTGCTCCATGTATCTTCCAGGACTTCCTGCACCTGTTGTCACTACTCGTATTCTTTCTTCGCAGACAACTTTTACGACTGCATCTACATGTGGAGAGAGTAGTAATACGTTGATTCCAAAAGGTTTGTCGGTTAGAGCTTTTGTTTCTCTAATCAACTCACGAACAGTGTCTGCTGTTGCATGCCCACAAGCTAGGATTCCTAAACCGCCTGCATTTGAAACCGCACTTACTAGACTTGGATCTGCTACCCATGACATAGCGCCTTGAATGATTGGATACTTGATACCAAGTTTTTCAATTAATTCAGACTGCATATAGGTTCCCTCTTTCTAATGATTGCATTATTTTTTAGCTAATTCTGCTTCTACAAAAGTTACGATATCTTGAACCGTTGTTAATCCTTCTTCAGATTCAATTTTAATATCGAATTCGTCTTCAATATCATTGATGATTTGGAATAAGTCTAAACTATCTGCTTCTAAATCTTCACGGAAGTTTGTATCTAATTGTACTTCTTCTTCCTCTTTGTCTAATTGGTCCACGATAATTGCTTGAATTTTTTCGAATGTCATTTTTATTTCCTCCATTTAAGTTGTTTTTTTAGTTTATTTTTGCTTAATTTTTTTATAGCTTAAGCGAGCTGATTGTTACCTGTTTAAAGTTGGATGAGCATGGAGCCCCAAGTAAGTCCTCCACCAAATCCAGTTAATATAATTTTCTCTTTAGTTCCAAGAGTCAATTCACCAGCTGTGACAAGCTCGTCTAATAAAATGGGTATGCTTGCTGCTGAAGTATTTCCATAATTAGCAATATTCAATGCAAACTGCTCATTAGGAATTTTTAATTTTTTTGCGATAGCTTGAATGATTCGTGAATTCGCTTGATGCGGAATGATTCGAGTGATATCGGATAAGGAAAGATTTGCAGCTTCTGCAACCGTCCGAATGCTTTGAGGCACACTACGGATAGCAAAATCAAAAATAGCTCGACCTTCCATTTTTAAAAATACATCATTCAACTCTTTTTGAGAGCTGTAAGGATTTTGAACAGCTAATGAACCAGTCGTTAAAGCTAAGCCTCGACTCCCATCTGCATGGATGTCTTCGCCTAGAAAACTGCCTTCATGATCTGTCCGTTCTAATAAAACCCCACCAGCACCATCGCCAAACAAAACAGCTGTGCTGCGGTCTTCCCAATTAATGATTTTAGACATAACTTCTCCGCCTAAAACAAGAGCATAACGGAACCCTCCGCTTTGCAACATTTTTTCAGCAACAGATAAAGCATAAATAAATCCTGAGCACGCTGCGCTTATATCAAACGCCATTCCTTGTTTAGCACCAAGAAAATCTTGAACCAAACAAGCCGTTGAAGGACTTAAATAATCCGGTGACATGGTAGCGACAATGATCAAATCGATTTCTTCAGCCGCAACGCCTGCTTTATCAAGAATGCTTTGAGCTGCTTTTCCACAAAGAACAGAAGTATTCTCTTCTTCGCTTATGCGCCGTTTTTCAATCCCTGTCCTCGTTTTGATCCATTCATCATTTGTATCCATTAAACTTTCTAGCATCTCATTGGAAACTACTTTTTTAGGAACATAGCTCCCGGTACCAATAATTTTTGCTTGCATCGAGTTCAACTCTGTTCTTATAAATTATTTTTTATTTCATCTAAGAAACCGTGAAGATTTCTTAAACCTTTAATCAAAACTTCGGCTTCTTCCTTTTTCATCCCAACAACAGTTTCTTTAACCATGTCACGATGAAATTTATCATGTAAACGGTAAAGCAGACGCCCTTTTTTAGTTAACCCTAATTTAACGACTCGTCGATCTGTTTCACTACGTATCCTCTCAACGTACCCTTTTTTAACTAGGTTATTGACAGAAACCGTTAATGTCCCAGCAGTAATAGCTAATTTTTTGGCAACTTCTGAGGTCGTATGCACGCGATACATTCCGATAGCTTCAATAGTATGCATTTCTTTTATGGAAATATCTTTAAATGTGCTTCCTTGGAGTGCATCTTCTTCAATAATCATAATTTCATTAAATATTGTGATTAAATAAGAATTAATTTCATGAACTAATAAATCGTCCACATCAACTCCTCCATTCTTTCATTTTGCCAAAATCCGAAATTACTTTGAACATCAAATCATTTGACTATCAAACTATATTATTAAAACATGTGTCTGTCAAGAATAAAATTGTATTTAATTTCTTCTCTCTTGATGGATGTTGAAAAATGAAGCTTTATGCAGCATTTTTTTATTTTATCTTTTTCTCATATCTATCTTTTTTGCGGAGTTTTGAAAAACAAAAAAACATTCACCCGCTTTTAATGGGTGAATGTTTTTTGCATCGGTTTAAATTCTCGATTTACTTATGAACAAATTCAACAATATCTTTAAAGTTTACAATTGTCTTCGTCTCCATAATATCTTTCATCTTTTCAGAAGATTTTTCCCAGTAAATTTCGACAACAGCACTATTGTTTAATAACTTAACAATAGTTCCAGCCATCTTTTCATCTCTAAAAGAAAAAATGATTTGATCGCCTAAATCTGGTCTGAAAGAAGCTTTGATTTCGTCGATGATTTCGTTTGCTTCATCATACGGCACGCCTAAAAGAGTCGCAATTCTTGATTTGCTGGCTCCTTTTCGAAGCTCAACCTCAACTAACGATTGAATTTCTTTGGTTATTTTGTTTCCCACGTAAATTCCCTCATTTCTTTGGTTCTTAAAGAACGTAACCCGAATATTTTATCTCTCGTTATACTATTATAACACATTTCTCATCAAAATGAAATGTGTATAAATCACCGCTTTTTAAACGACCTTAACTTGATGCCCTGAAAACAGTATTTATAAGTTCTATCATTTTTGATGATGCCAGGTGAAATGACTTTATTCTACAATCTTGGAAACCTGGAGACTCACAAGGCTCAAAGAGATCCCATGGTTTTCTACAAGTAACCACGTAAGTTTCGAAGGAAATTTAAAACCCAAAGAATCATCAACACGATTTGATAACGAGTCCATTCATAAAGACACTCTGCGGCTAGAACAAAAAAATAAAGCCGAGATATAAACCTCAGCTCTTACTTTCAAATGCTATTATTAATAAAATTGTCGACGATACCAATTAGCAGCTGCGGTTACTTCAAGTTGAGTTAGAGAATGGCCTTGATTGCCCCATTCAATAGTCACTTCAGCTCCTGCTGCTTCGAGCGTATTTTTTAATTCTTTGCTTTCCTCAGCCGGACATATAGGGTCGTTGATGCCAGCCCCAATAAAAATAGGCGTGTTCGTTAAATCAGGTAATTCAATATTCCTTAATGGAACCATTGGATGATGCAAGATTGCTCCATTTAATACATTTGGGTAATGGTACAATAAACTAGCAGCAATATTTGCACCATTTGAGTAACCTAAAGCAATTACATTAGTAGAATCAAAACCATATTGTTCAGCTGATTTTTTGATAAAATGATACAAGTTTTCTGTTTCTGTTTTCAAACTTTCTTCATCAAAGACGCCTTCGGCTAATCGCTTAAAAAACCGAGGCATACCATTTTCCAAAATATTGCCTCGTACACTTAAAATAGCAGCATCTTTATCGATCACATGTGCTAATGGCAATAAATCTTTTTCATCTCCACCTGTGCCGTGCAATAAAAGTAATGTGGAGCTTGAAGGATTTATTCCTTTTTTAAATAAATGAATCATTTTTTTCCTCCTCGCTTCTGCATATCAAGATGAAATTAATACCATCCTGGTTAGAACGTTTACTTTATTTCCACCGCATGTAACCCTAATTTTTTCAAGATAACGATAGCTGTTTCAATTTCTTCTTCTGATAACTCTTCAAAAACCTGTCCAATCAATTCTTTATGTTTTGGAAAAGCGTTATCCATGAATGCTTTGCCGCTTTCTGTGATATTAGCGTGAATGACTCTTCGATCCGTTGGGGACGGTTTTCTTTCTACATACCCTTTCTTTTCTAATTTGTCTACAACATATGTGATGCTGCTGCTAGCTAATAATATCTTTTTACCCAGGTGTTGAATTTGTTGCTCCCCTTTATGATACAAGAGCTCAAGTACAGCAAATTCAGTTGGATTTACCCCATACTTTATCATATCTTTTTTGATCACTTCTTGTACACTTTGAGAAGAGCGCAGTAAGACCGTCAATGCTTTTAAAGATCTATCTTGTCTATCCATTAAAGAACTTCCTTTCACAAATGCATTTTATCTCGAACGTGTTTATCTCTTTATCGAGATAAATATACCATTTAACTTATTTCATGTCAATCCATTCGCTTACTTTATGTATGTCTGCTTATTAAAAAGAGCTATAAATCCAAAAAAAGAAGAGCCCAAATTTTTAGGCTCTCCCTGCTTCATTTTGTAACGTAGTTCCTTAGTCGTTTATCTCCAACTCTTTTTCAGTTGGTTCATTCCATTCTAGTAAGCTATCTATCGCTTTTCTGCTTTAGATGCTGCGTGTTTAAACTTCTTTTATTGACTTTGTCCTAGAAAGGAACCGCGCCACATTATGAAGTTGTATCGGTCGATGATTCTTTCTAGATGAATAGCTTAATGTAAAAACTTAGTGCTACTCCTTTAGAATCATCTGCTGGTTAATAGTGAAAAACTATTAACCTGAGAACAACTGACGCTCGTTCTCTGACGTAAAGATGAGGTTTATTTCTCCTCTATCTCTACACTGTAAGTATAGTATGTATCCGCTTTAACCGCAAGAAAAGAGACTTAAATGGTATGATTTTATGTAAAAAAAGAGAGCTCATCAATGCTGAGCCCTCTTTCTTTCATTTTGTAGCCAGTTCCTATTTTTTTACTTGGTTTCTAGCAGTAGTCCCACTAGAATAAAACTTGGTTCTTTTCGGCACATGAACTTTAGTTTCTTTCATGTGGGTTTTAGTTACTTCTTCTTGACTTGTTCATTTTTCAGGAACTTAGCCACGCTATGAAGTTTTCCTTCGATCACTCTATTTTATTACTCTTTAAGCTTACTTTTTTCTTAAAATAGAATTCTCAAAGGTTCAGTCAACAACAATTTTCATTGTTGACCTTAGAGTCAGTTTAATCAACTCTAGAAAAGAAGACATTGTACCTTGTCCTTCTCTTCACTATTATAATACCAAGTAATTCTTTATAGTACAATTTTTTTGCTTCTTTGTTATGAAAAAATTATTTTTCTCGAACTGTTTTTAATGCGTTGGACCAAGCTATTACTTGATCTAACATAACTCCAACTGTTTCTGCATGCAAATCAGCTGGTTTGAAAACAGACATATTTTCAAAATCAGTAAACAATGACATTGCTGGATGCGTACGTACATCTGCTACTTGCAATTCAGCAAGAACAATACGTAATGTCTCAGCAGCACGAACCCCGCCTGATGAACCATAGCTGACGATCCCAGCTGCTTTGTTATTCCATTCTGGGTAAAGATAGTCAATGGCGTTTTTTAAGGCAGAAGTCATTCCGTGATTATACTCAGGTGTAATAAATACATAACCATCCATTTCAGCGATTTTTGCTGACCATGGTTTAGCTTCAGGCGTTTGATAGTCTTGGCTATAAGCCGCAGAAATAGGTTCTGCATACATTGGCAAATGATAATCTGCAATATCAATTACTTCATATGCCGCATCCCCGCGTTTGTCAGCAAGCTCTTTTACCCATTGAGCCACTTGTAAACTATTGCGCCCTGGACGTGTGCTTCCGGTGATAATACCAATTTTTGTCATATCATTATTCCTCCTTGGTTTTTTCTGATTTTAATCAGCATTCTGTTAACTTTTTCAAAATCTTATCGCTAACATAAAGTAAGTGTATCGTAAATCCTTACACTAATCAACTAAATTGATTGGTTAACAGAGTAAAAACAAAAATTGTTATTATTACTTAACAGTACTTTAAGTAATAAGCAGCGAATACAGTCTGATAGACTGTTCCTTGTAGAACAACGGATTTACTTTTTTACCGATCGAAGCATTTCTGTAAAAACTTTTGCGTACAGAATAAAAGATAAAAATAAAAAAAATCCTGTTACACTCATTAAAAGTGTTGCTGTCCCATCAGAGATCATCGGAAATGCGACTAAACCGGTCATACACCCATAAAAAACAGCAGTAGAAATTTTTCCAAACCACTTTGCTCCATCTAGTTTCTTTCCTTTTTGAAAAGGACTACATTGCATATCCCCATGGTTAATTCTTTCACTACAAACAATAAAACAAGCAACCACATGTAATCATAACGAAATATCAGACAAAATATAATCGCTGCTTGTGTAATTTTATCAGCTATTGGATCTAACAACTTTCCAATCTCCGTAATTTGGTTGTATTTTCGAGCGATCCATCCATCTAATAAATCAGTCAAACCAGAAAAAACAACAATTAAAGCAGCATATTGAAAATGCTTTGTTTCAGTTGCATTCAAGTAAATAAAAATAAATACCGGAACCAATAATATACGAATATACGATAATATGTTGGGTATCGTAAACCAATCTCTTCTATTATATGATGACAAATCAAAACGACCTCCTAGTAAATAATAGTAGTCTTTATTTAATATATTCGTAATAGCCTATTAATCCTCCTAATATGCTTTCGGATAAAATTGTGTAGAACCCATAAAAAATGAATCACTCCCTTTCTTAAGAGTGATTCACTTGGCGTACACTTTTTGCCTAGATTTTAAGAATAGTTTTTTAACGTTCTTCATAATCGAATGAGTCAATGGAGTAGACCATTTCATTAAAATCTTGAAGATTGTAGAACGTATCTTCGGCTTCTACCGGGATATCTAGATAAATAGGCATAGCGGTATTTGGCTCTAAAATTCCAAATTTATCTTCTGAAAGAGAAAAAGGTGCTTTATCTAAGATGACATCTCCTGATGTATTGCTGAAACTGACTGTCAACTCAATATTAGTCATAGCTATTTTAGTCAGGTTAACAAGTATAAAAATAGCTTGTGTTTTTCCTGCTTCACCTAGATACATACCTGTAAAATGAATAGCTACATCATTGGGAATGCCAACTGAATCGGCTCCTTGTATTCTCGCTTCGATTTCTTGTAGAACTGGATCGCTTTCAAGAGTAAAGCCATTTTCAATATCTGATTTTTGAGGAACTAAGGTAATATCGTTTTCTATTGGTGCAGTTTCACTAGAATCATTTTTTGGATTTTGAATATTTCCGCCTGCCCCTGCGCCTTCACCTTTCGTTGTATCTGTAGTAGATGAATCCGAACTGGTCATAGATTCATTAATTGAAGAGTCTGAACTGACTGAGGATTGACTGACTTCTGAAGAAGATTGGCTCTCAATTGTTGATTCGCTCGTAACAGCAGAGGACGATTCTGTTGAATCGCTTCCACCACCCATTAAATCGCATCCTGCCATAAGAAAAGCTATCCCTAATACCACCATTAGTTTTTTCATTTTTCTTTCTCCTCCATTCAATTAAATCTAAAAATCACTATCCTTTTTTGTTTTCTTATTTAACGATTTGGTAATTAAATTTATCTACACTTGTCTGAACGTTTTCTTCGGTGATGGAGAAAAACAAGGTTTCTTTATCAGCTGGAACACTTAAAGTCATAGGTATAACTGCATTAGGTTCCAGTACGCCAAATATTTCTTTAGTCATTGTATATGGCTCTTGATCCCAAACCATTTCGTTGTTTTCGGTTCCATAACTGAAATTAAAACTGATATCTTCCATTGTCACCATTGTTTTATTGATAACTAGGAAATAAGCTAGCACTCCGTTATCGGTTTTATCATACAGTTGAGAATATAGAACAGTTACATCATTTTCAAAACCCATTTCAGGATGTTCGATCACTAATTGATTGAACTCAGCCATTAATGGATTATTGTCAATGGTCTGTCCTTTATCGCTATTTTGTTTTGGCAGTTTTAAAAACAGCTGATCTTGATCTATAGTCTCTGAAGAGTCGCTGCTTGAATCAGCTATATCATAATTAAATGCATTTATTTCTTCAATGACTTGTTTCGCATCTAATGCTGCAAAAGCTGCTTCGCTTTCTGATGGAATAGATAAGTACATCGGCATTACAGTATTTGGCTCCAATACTCCAAAATTTTCTTCCGTTAATCTAAAGGCTTTCTTATCAAAGATGAGTTTCCTATCAATACCGCCAAATGTATAAGTAAACTCCATGTTTTTCATTGGTATGTCTGTTCGGTTAACTATTAAAAACACACCAGACAAATTAGGAGTTTTACCAAAAGTTTGTCCAGAATAAATAATGGTCACATCATCATCAAATCCCATATCTTGGTCTTCTTCCACCATTTGCTGTAAAGTGGACAACACTTCATCATTTTCAATGGTTAGGCCTTTATTGATTTCATCTGTTTGAGGCACAAACGAAAGTACTTCTTTCGCTGACTTCTCTTCATCACTATTCATTTCGCTAGTAGATGCAGCAGCTGTTTGTGAAACTGAATCATCACTAGCTTTGATTATTGAACTTGATTCTTGACTAGAAGATTCATCTTTTGTATTTCCTATTAAATCACATCCTGCTAATAAAGCTGCAATACCAATGAACACCAACATTTTATTCATTTTCTCTCTACCTCCTTATTCACACATTCTCCAGTTGTGTTTTATTTCCGGTAGGATTTATAATAATTTGTTCTCTAACTAGCTGTTTAGGTGTAAAAAATATTTTCTTGGTTTGTTAAGCCCTCTTGTGGTTTCACACACCTGCCTTTTTGTGTCCAATGAACCCAACAAATATAGTTTAACTTCTGCAACCATTTAATCATTTTCTCATTATTCACATTTTGTTCACCTATTAAATTTGATTTAATTGTACCGTATTTTAATTTTTATACCAAATGTTATCCCCTGAAAAATAAGCTTAGATGATATCTTTTAAACAAATAAATCTTTTTTAAGCTCATTCGATTTCTTTGAAAAATTGTTGAATCTCCCAGTTTCTACTTGATTTTTTTTATTTTATCTATCTGTCCCACTTTTCTCATTTTATTATCACTTTCATTGCGCTAACTTTTTTATCTAAAAAATACTCATAAAATTCTATAGACTAGAATTTCATGAGTACTAAGCGTTATTTACAATAAAACTCACAACGAACAATTTACATACATCTCCCCCTGAATCAGAGCTCTAAAAAGATAAGCAGGATGGGAGCAGAGTTATTAAAATGCAGAATAATGCTTGTTACGGAAGATAAGGGGTTGAAACCTACCTCTACAATCCTTATCCCATATAGGTTTCTCGCTACTTTTTAATTACAAGGTGAGCAGAATATGAGCAGAATTTTTCTTAATACTTTTTAGCATAATAGGGCAAAAACAGAACTTCATTTAATGGAGTTCTGTTTTTATGTGGCTATCTTTTTAGGTGAAAGATTTTCGGATTTCCTATTTTGTCTTCCGTTATATACTCTAATTTCATTTTATTTAAAGGAATGTTTTCCAAACTAATCGTTATATCTCTAATGTCACCAATTTTAAGTACTTGGTTTTCTGTGTAAATTTTATTATCATAGAGCAACCTAAACTCTCTTTGGTATTCGTATTCTAAACGTTTAGAAAAAACTACTTCTAATGATCCTTTTTCAAATTCTTCTTCCTTTATATTAGAATCTTTTAAATGATTATAGTAGTCAACTCTTTTAGAAACGTTTTTTAATCCATCAATTTCCGACTGATTTTTTATTTTTTTTAGAAATGCTTCTTTAGAAATAATTACCATTTCTCTTTTTCCTTTTATCTTTTTCAATTCTTCAATTATATTAGGATTGATAATTACTTTATTATTTTTTATAGGCAAAAATAATTCTTCTACTTTTATTAAAGAAAAACAAGCTATTGGTAAATAACCATATTCTCCTTTTAATTTAGTCTGTACTATGTCCGTAATCGGAAAATCAAACCATTCATCATTCTCTTCTTGCTTTATACTTACCTTAGTCCCCTTTGGAAGTAATTTTGAAAAGTACCCTTCATAGATATCTCCACGTATTTTATCTTCTTCTTTTATTTCTATATCCCAAAATGTCTTTAAGAGCGGAAAATAAATTTCGCCATCAAGAAATGATTTAAGATACTCTTTATCTATAAATTTTATTAAAAACACTTGATTATTCATTATTTATACTGATGCTCCTTTCATTTCAATTATATACATTTTTAAAACAAAATATGCATAAGTCGAATTATAAATTTTGGTTATTATATAAGGATGAAAGATGTCGCATAATAAGTTTATGTTTTGATACAAGTAGCAGTTATTTTCCCTATTGCTTCTTCTGTAGGTGTATAATAGTGATCAAAGTCTTTTAAAAATTCTTCAGCTCTCAATGACTTAGGACCATCTCTTATATCCTCTATCCACTTTATTAGCAAATTTAATTTTGAAATAGCTTCACTATAGTCATTAATTATATCGATTGGAATATCCTTAATATCTAATCTTGTTAATATACTAATTTGATGAGTAGCAGCTAAAGCATCAGTAGCAATATTTTTATCAATATACTCTTCTATTTTATCAAATGCAGATTGTGATATTGATTGTTTTTTTCCATTCTCAATAAAAAAAGAAGCTGTAACTTTAGGCGGCAATAACGGAAATAGTTTTATTTGTTTTTTTATTTCTTCTTGATATAACGTAAAATTCGAATTTGCGTTGGATAGCATAGTACTTATTATTTCTTTTATCTTGTTATCGTGGTCTCTTTCTTGTTGTTTCCTTAATCTCCGTTCCCCCCATGCAAAGAATAAAGAAATAATTACTGCCGAAAATGTACTTATAGTTGATAATAGATTTAACCAAAAATCAGTTCCTGATGTTTCACGAACTACCATATATACTAAATTACCTAGAATCATTTTGTTATTTATCCTCCAATCACATTTATTAATCATGATACAGTAAAAACATCAAAAAAATAACCCTACCTCTTAATTGAGATAGGGTTTTACTATACTTAATATTTAATCTTTTGACCAACATAAATTTTATTAGCATCTTTAATTCCGTTTTTGTCTTGTAGCTGCTTAGTAGTTGATTCCACTTTCAAAGCAATTCCACTTAGAGTATCACCTGATTTGACTGTATAGGTTCCGCCTGCAGCTGCGGCGCCTGAAAGCTTGATAACTTGACCAACATTAATTAAGTTTGCGTTCTTAATGCCGTTCAAATCCTGCAACGCTTTAACAGTCGTGCCGTGTTTAGCTGCGATAGTGCTTAAGTTATCTCCACTTTTAACGGTATACGTTGCTGTTTTGGTCGGTACTGCCGCAACTGGTGCTTTAAGTATTAGCTTCTGGCCAACACTGATCACGTTCTTATTTTTAATTCCGTTCCATGCAGCCAAATTACCCACGCTCACACCGCTTTTGCTAGAAATAGCGGATAATGTGTCACCTGATTTAACCGTGTAGCTATCACCAGTAATTTTATCGTTTGTTGGTTTAGCTGGTTCTGGTGCAGGTTTGCTAGGCGCTGCTACTGCGCCACCTAATACTTGTTTGTCGAATTGAACTAAATTGTTAGCTTTAATGATAGAAATGATTTTAAATTGATACTGTGGATCCGTAGCATATCCAGCATCGTGAATAGCTTTGATTTGTTTTTTATAGTCTGTCAATTCTAAAGCATTCTTATAGCGGCTGTTTACATTTAAAAACACACCGTAGTCTTTAATAGAGGTTGCCCAATCCGGATACGATCTAAAGTTAGCGGTGATATTATAAGTGACACCACCATACACTTCCCACGTGGCCATGTTTGCTGCGTTGCCTCCGTATGACCCTTTGATACCAAATAGGTTGTTATACTTGGTAGCTAAACCGGATTGACCCCACGAGCTTTCTAGTGCTGCTTGTGCGATGGCCACGGATGGTAAAACTTTGTAAATGGACCACAACTGCATGGCTCCTGGTTTAACTTTATTAATGAAGTTTTCTGTTAATGCGCTCATTATTTGTTCTCCCCTTTCATATCTTTCAAAACGTTGTCAGCATATTGCGCTTCTGCGGTCAGTGAATTGTTTTTCCAACCAGCAAATATTGAAATGACTAAAGTAAGAATCGTTGACACACCTTCATAAATTTCAGCATCGCCAAAAGGTAACAATTGGAATTCGAAAATAGAAACCGATACTTGATTGATTAATATGAAGAATAAACCGATAATGCGTACCCACGTTTTTGTTGGTACTCCTTTAAAATTAAAACTTTTCATTATTGTTTCTCCTACTTTCCTAATAGATTTAATATTGTTTGTATAACTAAGTAGCCTGCGCTACCACCACCGAAAACCATCGCAAGCAACTTCATCCGTGTATCTGTGCTTAGCTTCTTCATTTCACTAGATCGTTCAGCTTCTTTTTCTCTTGTCGTGGTAACCGTGTTGAATACACTACCCATTTGTTCTGATAATCGTTCATTTTGCTTCATCAAACTTTCATTCTGACTCATCATAATTTTTGAACGTTCGGCTGATTGAGCTTGGTTAATTAAGACCGAATCTTTTAGTTCTTTAATATTTTTCTGGATGTCTTCATTCGACTGTTCCAATTTATAAATACGTTTTTCATGATTATCCAAGCTAGGCGCTTCAACTTCTTTCACATTTCGTCACTCCTTTTCTCAATATAAAAAGACCCACTCATAATTGAGTGAATCTTCATTTCATTCTTATTTTCGGTTACCGCGCAGTTTGGTTCAGGTGATTGATCTCTTTTATTAAAATTTCTAATTCAGCTAACTTCATCTTCTGTTTTTTTGATATTTTAATATAATTTATATAAGATATAATGAGCAAAATTAACATTACAATTGAAATAAAATTGAATAATGTCCCGAATTCTAAAACTATAAAAGTAGGATTCACTTAAACTCCTCCTCTATTTACTGTGACATTTTTTATACTTTATCCCACTACCACAAGGGCATTTTTCGTTTCTGCCTATTTTATTTTTAATTGTTGGTTGATTTCTAACTGGTTCTATTGGCTTAATACTTTCTTCATTATTATCATAGTAATTATTTATAGTAGTGTTTATAATTTGTTCAGTATTTATATTTTGAGTTCCAGTTACTTCACCATCTAACATTCGAGGCAATATGAATAAAATAATAGTTAAAATTATGTTAATCCAAAATTGAATATCACTTCTTTTTTCATCTCTGCTTTTTGGCAAAAGATCGACTAGACTCGATAATCCTGGTGTTTGTTTTTTTGTTTTAATAGCTATTTCATCAACAGAAAAACCATTTTTTTGGGCTTCTTTTAATATTTCAGAGAATGTTTTTAATTCTTCAAATTGTCTTTGAGGAGAACTTATTATGTTGATGATATTATTTACCATTTCATACGTTCCGTCTAATATTCTAGCCATATTGCCACATTTCGGACAATTTGTTTTGTTACCTTTCATTACTATAGTAGCTGATCCTGCCCCTGACATTCCAATAATGTTCGTTGAAAAAATATTACCACAACTATCACATACTGATGGAAACAAAATATCACTCTTCTCTTTTTCATTTAATTATATACTAACTAAATATAAAAAGAGAGTCTAATTTTTATATTCTTATTTTTCAGTTACCGCGCAGTTTGGTTCCTGTCCAAATCATTGACACAAGTATTGATTTATAAGTGTTTATAGCTACTTTTAACCACTCATCTGTATTACTGCGCGGTAAAATAAAAAGCCCTCAATTATGAGCGCTTCTCTTTACGATATTCTTCTAACATTTGTTGTTCATCATTGAATTGATTCATTTGAGCACCAATCCAAGTAGAAACTTTTATACCTTGTTTACTTGCGTGTTTAAGAAATTCTTCATAGATTTCTTCCTCAACAGTAATATTTAATCTTTTTGAAACCATATGTATACCCCCTAAATGAGATATACATATTATCATTTATTCGCTAATAAATATCAATACACACTAATACGCATTACCGCGCAGTTTGGTTCTGATTTCCTTTAAACTAGTCGGGTGCCAATAATCAAATTACTGTAAGTATCGACTTTAAATTTACTTCCGATATATTTATATAAAAATATACAACTTAAAGTGATTCCTACAATAATCAAAGGTCTTGCTAGTGTTAGTGCCCACAAATCATACCGATTAAAAATAGAAGTTACTAGACCTGCCACTGGCATGTGGAGTAGATAGATACTAAAAGATTCTAATCCTATATTTAGAAAAACTTTAGTGTTCATAAATTTCATTGTAGCTAGTCCAAACACCAGTGAAATTGCAATAGGTTGTAAAATCAAGGTGGCATAACCCCAGTATCCGGATGTAATATCAAATAGTTTTATAAAAATTAACAAAGCTACATACATAAATAACAAAAAGAATTTATATTTACTGCATCTGTATCCTAATTTCATTAAAGAATTATTACTGGCTATTATCAAACCAACACTAAAATAGCCAATGAAATTTAAAGGATTCAAAAAGTTATTTATCCCATCAATAAATCCCGTTGCCGTTATTAAAATACTTAAGCACGATACTGCAATTGTGCTGATAACAAAAGCGTTATTTTTTGAAGTATAAAAAAATAAAAGATAAAAAAAGACCAATAGAGTTAGGTAATACAAATAGCTTCCGTTCCCTAATATAAAGTCTACCCAACCACCAAACTCTATTCCCCCTTTTCTCAATACGATATAAAGATAAACTACTGTTCCCGTCACTATCCACGGTATCAATATAGTGTTTACTTTTCGTTTGAAATAGGTCTTAATAGTGTATTTATTTCGATAAAATAAATAGCCAGATATAATAAAAAATATACCCACACCTACACTACCTATCTGTTCCAATATCCATGAAAACTGTACATTTAGTTGATTGGTATCTCTGAAAACAGTGGCACAATGAGCAGATACAATACTGATGATTGCGAGTCCTTTTAAAGAGTAAATATAATTTCTTTCTGTGATCTGAGAAGAATTGTTAACCATTTGCTTTATAACCCCCTAATTATATTATGTCAAACTGTTGATAGTATAACATAATATAATTAGGAAGTTTTTAGTATCAGTATCTGTTTGCCATTGATTTGTTTGTCTGTACCTTTTTTAATTTCAGATGGAAATTTTGTTCTACTTTTCAACCCGAGGTGTCGCAATGATCATTTCTTTTTCTTCTAATGTAATGAATTTCTTTTCAACCATTACATCTAAATAACTACTATCAATACGATTCATAATCCACATATTCAATAAAAACCCGTACATATCACTCATCTCCTTTCTTCCTTTCTATGCCATGAATAACAAGCTTAATATTGTATTTTCTGCTGTTTCTAACCGTTTTTCCAATGAGGGAAGTTTGGGCGTTTGATCCGGTTCCTTTCCCGCCTCTAGCCATTTTTCACCATCCCATTTAGCTTTATATAACCCGTTGGGCATTTCTGTATAAATCCAATCTTCTTCTTTTGGTTGATCTAATAGAACAGTTTTTATATCTATCAAAAAACCTTCTTCATTTACTTTATATATTTGAATTTTCATGATGTACCTCCTTGCTCCGTATAAATTATGAAGCTGAATTCGATCGAATCACCTGTAGAGACATTAACGGAAGATGTGTTAAGATATATATTTCCGTTAGTATGAATAAACATATCGCTGAGAGCGAGACCTTTAGTTACATTAAATCCACCAAAAAAAACTCTTACGAAAGGTCTATAACCCGAAGGGATTAAGCACAAAGCTGTTGATCCCGAAACGGTTCCAGCAGTTAATTTAGCTTTAAACAATACTTGACCTAAATCGTTTTTTGCATATTCGACTTTACCGGACCATCCATTTAACGTTGTTCCAGAAATAAACGGTTCCAAACTTCTATTAGCTTTTAAATTAATGTCTTGTGGTTGCACTAAAAGAGATTTCAAAAATACGTTTCCGCCTAACATATAGTTGTTTTCATAATATCCAGGCATACGATTCATCAATGCTTTTGTATCTGAGAGTTGCATATTGGAAGTGTTATCCTCAATCCGCATACGATCAATATTCAATCCGATTGCTATAGAGATATTTAAATCTTTCATTGCTCCCCAAAAACTATTCAACTTAATATTTCCAATAACATTTTTTAACCCTGTTGTTTGTACAAGCTCGATATCGTGCATGTTTTTTTCGAAATAGTTTCGACTGATGTCTAGTCCAATTGCTGACGAAAGACGAATAGGACATTTTTGTGTATATCCTTCGATTACACAATTATTAATCCGTAGATTAGTACAAGCGTAAGATGTTAATTCTGTTGACAAAGCTTCTATCAAAGGTTCCATCGAAGATTCCATGCGTCCGCCATCTATCACTGTATCCAAATTATGTGGAGATTCAATGAAAGGGGAAGTGAATAACGATCCCTCACAATTGATTATCCGCAAAGATTGAGTATATTTGGTTGTTTTTATTCCACTAATATATTTGAAATAACATGAGTAAAAAGCGTGCCTAATCATTTTATCTCCATCTGATATAATTGTTTTCCCTTCAGGATCACCAGTAAATCTCACGTGATGAAACATCGGGCTATTGATGCCGTTAGAGGTTGAAGCTCTTGTGAACATATACCCACTGTCATATTTAACTAAATGTCCATCTATAAAACCTACTTCGCCAATCCAATCACCTTCCGGCAAAAAAACACTACCGCCTGTTAAGTCATACGTCCGGTTTAACCTAATATTGGGTATCTTATTTTCTAGCGCGAATGCATATGCATTAGTTATCTTTTCCGAATCTGTTAAGCCGGTAAAATCGTCAGGCGTTATGCTAATATTTCTTTTAGTTTGTTGAAACTGCGCGGTAGTTTCTTGTTCTTTTTCGTCTAATCTTTTCTTTAAAGTGGTGTATGCTCTACCGCTTGCGTCCACCCTTGCTTGTGCTGCCTCAACGGACGAATCACCCTCAACGACTAACTGGTCAACTTGTGCTTGCACATCTTTAGATAATTCGTTGGCATCATCTGCCAGACTTGCGCCTAGCATCAAACCTTCGCCCATTTCACGGGTTTTATCTTTTAAATGTGGTTTACTATTAAAACTATCAACGATTCGTTTGATCGTCTCTTTTGCTGACATTAAATCACTCCTTTTTTGCATAATAAAAAGGCCTACCTTATTGGTAACCCTTAAAATATTGTGTTATTTAATTTTTAGTTTGGTATACTTTCCTTAGAAAGTGAGGTGAAAAACATGACTGATAATAAGCTTGTTAATATAAATTTAATACCTGATTTACCAGAATCAACTAAAGAAGAATTGCTTAACCCTTCAGCTAATTTAGTTGGACAAGCGTTTAAAGGAATTGCACATAAAGTACTAGGTCCATTAGTTAGATACAACATAGTTAAGGATGCAGAATTGGAAGACTTTACTCAAAAAGTGAGAAACAAAACTGCTGCCGTCCCTATCGAAAACAGGAGTTCAGAAAAAATTGGATTGGCATACAAAGCAGTCGAAGATGCAGCCTATCAGCTAGATTCAGAAGAATTAAGAGAAATGTTCGCTAACTTAATTTCCGCTACTGTAGATTCAGAAGTTAACCAACTTGTTCATCCTTCTTTTTCGACAATTCTAAAAGATTTATCTCCAAAAGATGCTTCATTATTTAAAGAGATGCACCAATCCGAGACATTACCATTAGTTTCTTTAAAATTACAAACCGAGAATGGCGATTTCAATCTTAATGATATCGAAAATATAATTTTAGGGAATAATATAAAATTTACGGAACAAGTTTCCTTAAATAATCTGGAAAGATTTGGGCTTGTTAAAATTTCTCCAGATATTGCGTTAGTATCTCCTGACAACGAATTTAAATATGAGGAATTTGAAAAAACTACTTATTTTAAAGATGAAAAATCCAAGCTTCCAATAAGTGTGGGAGAATATACTTTTGAAGTATTAACTATAATTAGAGGGAACGTAGCAATAAGTCCTCTAGGAAAACAATTTGCAAAAATTGTTATTTCTGAGTCATAAGTTCTAGAAACCTTTTAATTCTTTCTTCAATTTTCCCAACTTCTTTAGCAGCTATTTCAGCAACCTGTCTCATGATTATTATATTTATGATTGTTGAGACGGTAACTGAAATAGCTATTAATATTAATGAATAAATAAATATACTCATCTAATCCCTCCTCTAAATTCCCTCAACCAATTCTTTCAACGCTAAAAAATCAGCCATAAACTGATCTAGATCAATCGACTGATTTGCTAAGATTCTATTCAATTTTTGCTTATCTTCTTTCGCCATCAATCCATCAGTCAATCCAGTTGCTTTATCGTAGTGCTGCAATGAATTGAGTTTGATGACATTCTGAGAGCTCATTAAACCATCTTTATAAACGGTGGCCACGTCGTAAACGGGAATACTGCCAATAGAATCATTTAGCGCATCTACCACATCATTCAGGTTATTTACTGCTTGCTTTAAACCTGGTATGTCAGCCTCGCCAATTTCAAGATTGATTACATCGACTATTTCGCCAACATTCGCTATCTGCGTTTTTAAGTTTCCAATCGTTTGCGTTTGATTGGCCACCATAGTCCGTAGACCTTCATAAGACTTTTGCGACTTTTTCATATCTGCTTGATACTGGCTTGCGGTTTGGTATTTATCGCCAATCGTTAAAGTATTCAATTGCGGGTTATTGATATCGATTCTTTTTTCTACGATCCGGACAGTTTCTTTTTCCGTTATGCCAGGATTATTTAACGGATATGAATTATAAACTTCATAAGCATCAATATCTTTCCCAATCAATGACAAATCATAAGCGGACACTTGATTACTGATGGTCACCTGCTTATAGGTGTTAACGAATTCTTTGCCTTTCGTCAACAGAATGTTCGGCTGATTCACATCGTCAAATACCTTTATTCCAGCAATAATGCCAAATTGTTCAATTCCTTTTACATCATCAATATAGGCTTTGCCACCGTTAACACTGCTGATGCTGATTCGTGGCCTAGAGACGTCTGATACCTCAGCGCCTTCTTCTGCTTCAATCGTAGCACCATAAATGTACCAGCGAGTAGCAACGGTCTCTGTGTCCTCGTCACGATCTTGCGACTTTAAGTTTTTGCCAACTCTTATTTCAGTTGTCTTCTCCTCACCAATAACCGTCATCCAGTCTAAATACCATTGGCCATCAACGAATCTCGTTCTTATTTCTCCACCTAAGCGATCCACGAGCTTGTCAAAAATAGTATCAAATGTATTCATGTCTTGGCTTAAAAAGCGGTAAACGTTATCTGTTGAATTCGTAACGTTGACCGTACCTAATATAAATTTCTTATGGTTGTCGGTGCTGGCGTTATGATTATCAATAACGATTTGAAGAAATTCTTTTGGTGTCTTATTGTGTATTTCAGCAAATGGTTGGCTGGTCTCTTTTAAATAATTCAATCCATCGACTGCAGTAAACGATTTGTTGTACATTCCGTTAGCCGCCATCGTGCTGTTCAACCGCAAAACATACCCGTTAAACTCATCTTTTCCGGTCTTCGTGTTGTAGACATTCAGCAGCGACTTTCTGGGTTTAATTTTGCTGTAGGCCGGGTTTTTCATGTTTAAAGTAAACGTAAAAGAATTGACCACATTGACTCCTTGTCCTACATTCCCGCTAGTTAACTTTATTTGCTCAATGTTCGGATAGTGTATGATGGTGCTTTTTTTGTCGTTAATATCTTCATGAAAAGTAACGCGATACATTAAATCAACTCCTTATGAAACTCGAAGTCGATCGTGCCATTGCCGGTCACTGTCAAATGGTTCATACCTTTATTGATAACAAAATCCAATGATTCATTCGTGCCTTTTGGAAAATTAATCTGAACCGTATCTTTTTTGACCGCCATTGGAGCGGAACAGGTTACTTTGGGAACCACCGAAGCCATTCCATTATTCATCAATTCAATCGTTTTGGACCCGTTGATCGTATACGTTGACTCCTGGTAATAATCCAACTCGGAATAATCATCCCAGTAAGGGCTGCCTTCACGAGCTTCTTTAATTTTGTACGGATAAGCTGTCATGTTGACCTGCAACTTACCCGCATAGACGATCGGTTCAAATGCGGTACCTTCCCTTACTTCAGCTAAAAAAAAGTAGCCGGGGAAGATATCGTCATACAATTTGAATTGTTGTTTCTCCATTAACAGATTGGTCATGATCGTTTGCAAATAATAAGCTGACTCCCTTGTGGGTTGTGTGCCGATTAAATTCAGAACATACGATATAGGTCTTTCTGTATAAGTTTGTTCTCCATACAATTCGCTGAAGTCGAGAAGTTTATTCGAAAACGGAATCTCTTCCAGTATTTTGTTTTTGTCTGGATTGCCGATACTTCTTGATTCAACATTAATTCTATATTCTTTAAACAAATCTATTTCATCAATTTTTATTCCTAATCTCAAATAAATATCCTCCCTTCAGCATCTTGTATTCTTTGGCCATCTTGTTGATCTAAAATAGGAACTAATAGCTGACCAAATTGTTTACCATTAAAATTAAAGTAAATAGGTTTACCACTATTATTAATTAATTGACTCATCATAGTGGTTAAAGCATTTTGACCATCAACTAACTGATTTATCACTGTTTGAGAGGACGATTCTCGCGCCGTTTCAGAATTGTTTGCGGGAGATTGTCTATTACCGTTGTTTCTAGTAACGTTGCTCATCATGCTTAATGTGTTCATTATTTTTGTGTCAGCAATATCAGTGCCATTTGCAAATTTAGGTATTGCAGCTTTGAACTTTTCTATTGTCGGCCAAACTTTAGTTCCTCTTGGCAAATTAAATAGGGTATCTACATTAGGAGAAATACCAAATTCACCTTGCGGAGTTAAATAAGGCTCATGATTTCCACCGTCACCTAATGTAGCAAGCCCACCAATATGGAAATTCGTTCCTTTAGCTAATCTAGGTCCACCTAAACCTCCCTTTTGAATGGTTTGGTAGCTGGTAATATTTTCCTTAATGGTTTTAATCGTAACTGTTTTACCAACCACTCCGTCTATCGACCTTTGAGCAGAACTAGCAACTGTTGCTGCGTTTGTCTCGACTCGGATATCTTTGGGTACCCACTCTTTACCGTTCCAACTACTAGCAGCTTGAACGCCTTCTAATGCTTTCTGTGTGGAATTACTTGTCACAACCATTTCTTTTTGCTTTGGGCTTAAAGAATCCCATTGACCTGTTGCGATTAATGCTTGTTTTGCAGCAGCGCCAGCTGTGGTAGTCATGATCATCTCTTGTTCAGATGGACTCAAATTATTCCAAACACCTGTATCCATTAATGCTTGTTTAAGCATTTCGGGGGTATTGGTATTTAAAATAGCCATCTGATCTTTGTATTCCATATTTTCCCAATCATAATTTGACTGCAAGAAATAAGTTGCGGTTTCCCCAGCGTTTGTTTCGACGTCTGCGAATTGAGTAGGGAAGTCCATTTCCCACCATTTACCATTAGCCATTAACGCTTCCATAATTTTTTCTTTAGCGTTAGTATCTAATTCAGCGTTTTGCATGATAAATTCAAGATTGTTCCAACCTTCTTCAGACTGGCTGGCTTCAGTAATAACTTCATCAAGGTTTGTTTTAACTTCACCGGTTTTTTCATCAAGTATCATACCGTTCCAAGCTTCATTCGCTTCACGAACTTCTTCAGAAGCACCTTTTGATGATTCAATCATGCTTTGATTCGATTGGTCTATTTTCTGGTTAGCTAATTCGATTCTAGCTTGAATTTCATCATAATTAAGTCCCATATCAGCAAGCATTTTCTTCTGAACTTCCACAGGAACATTACCTTGTTCTTCCCAAACTTTAATATATTCAGCGCCTATTTCTTTCAAGTCTTCTAACTCAGAAATACGTAAAGCAGACATCGCATCATTGTACTCCTGTCCACTAATTTTCCCGCTTGTTCGTTGCTCTTCTAATAGTGCAGCTTGTTCAGCATAACCAGCTTGAATAGCTGTTTTTTCTTCATGTAACATTTCTATACGTTGCCTTAACTGTTCAGCAGAAAATTCTTTCAGATCATTAGCCATAACGGCCTGCACACTTCGTTGTTCTTCAGCACTCAGTTGAAGTGTTTCACTTCTGATTTCAGCTAATCGAGAATGATAGTTTTCTATGACGGTTAATTCAGCATCGGTTACTTCTCTATTTTCAGCTAATGCATTTTCATATATTCCTGTAATCGCTGATTGTATTTTATCCACTTCAGCGATCATTTTGGTCTGTTCAGCCATTCCCTCTGTCATTGACTCTCCGACAATTTTTCTTACTGATTCAGGTAGACCAGCCAATCCTTCTTCTGTTTCAGAGATCGTTTCTTGAATGTCTTCTTTAATGCTGTTAGACATGCCCTCATAAGCACCAACAGCTCTAGTGGTTCCTTCTTCTATATTGAAAGCCATCAAATCAGTGGCAAGGCTGGCTTCATCAGACATTGTTTGGAATTCATTCAAGGCTTTGTCTGCACTTTCACCAACGTCGGTGCCCCACTTACGTGTTCGCTCCCCTGCTTTCCATGCATCTTCTCCCCATACTTTCCAGACAACCGCTCCTGCAGCAACTACGCCGCCTACCACTAGTAAAGCTGGGGCAATGGCACCAAGCGAAGCAATTAAACCAGCAGAGCTTCCGGAAGCACCTACCATCCCAGCACTCAAAGCTTCTGTTCCACCTAATAGTTTCAATGTTCCATCAGCCGCAATTTCAAATGCTGCAGAACTAGCTTTAGCCGTTCCACTTACTACTCCAAAATGTTTAGCAAGCCCTCCCATCATAGACAGTCCGCCACTACCAATGCTGATAAACTTCCCTAGAATACTACTTGCTGGACCTATTGCAGCAGTGAACGCTAACGCTTTGACGATAGTACCTTGCATTTCAGGACTAGCTTCACTAAAGGATTGAGCTAAGTTTCCTAGAGTTTGAATTAATGGTTCAGCAGCTTCTAATCCGTTTCTTAAAGCATCTACAAAAGGACCACCAAACTCAATAGCTGTATCTGTTACTTGATTTCTTAATATTTTCAGTTTTGATTCGGTTGTTTCGTAACGTTTGCTTGCTTCTTCAGTTAGAGCCGTGTTTTCACTAAACGCTTTATTAGACATTTCAACAGCACCACCAAACAACTCGCTTGCATTACCTGCACGCAAAAGAGCATCACGTAAGCGAACTTCTGAAATACCCATCTCATCTAATAACTCTATTGCTGTCGTTCCTTTTTCTTCAGCTTTTCCTAATCCTTCAACGAATGCCCCAATTGCTCCAACAGCATCAGTTTCAAAGGCTTTTTTAAAGTCAGCAGCACTCATTCCAGCTATGTTTGCAAAGTCTTCTAATTCTTGCCCACCTTTTGCTGCAGCTAATTGCATATTCACCATAATTTTACTGAAAGCAGAACCACCTGCTTCACTTTCTATGCCTACAGAACTTAACGCCGCTGAAAGTCCTAGTATGTCTGCTTCACTAAGTCCAATTTGTGCACCTGCACCGGCCAGCCTAAGAGACATTGCTACTATTTCACTTTCAGTAGTAGCAAAGTTGTTTCCTAAATCCACGATTGCAGAGCCTAAATTAGAGAACTTATCTTGACTTAGTCCCGTTATGTTTGCAAACCTAGCCAATGCAGTTGCAGCTTCAGTTGCTCCCATATTTGTAGATTCACCTAAATCTATCATCGTTTTAGAGAAAGAAAGAACATTTTCTGTTTGGATACCTAATTGTCCAGCCGCTTCAGCCACGTTTGATATTTCTACAGCACTAGCAGGCAATTCTTTTGACATTTCTCTTATGCCCTTTGATAGTTCCTTATAAGAAATAACGACAATACCGTTTGAATCGACTACTTCATCAACTGTTTTCTTTACTCCTGCGAAAGCTGATTCGAAATCTATTGCAGCTTTAACACTTCCTGCAACCCCTGCGATAATAGGTGCTGTCACGCCAACGGTCCACTTGTTCCCAAAACTGGTTAGTCCATCGCCGATTTTCTTCCCTTTGTCGCCAATAGCTTGTAAACTGGTTCCAACTTTAGTCCAATTCGATTCTTGAATAGCAATCGTTTTTCCTAAGTCGTTATATTTTCCAGTAAGTGTTTCTAGCTTACTTGCAGTTCCGTTCATTGCTGCCTCAGCACTTAATAAATCTGTCTTTTGGCCAGCAGTGGCTTTGCTCACATCACCAATGCCTTTTTTAAGTTCATCATATTTCGCTTTTTGTTGGGTTAATAAAGCACTATATGCTTTAGCACTTTGTCCGGTTTGGGTATAAGTCGCTTTCATGCTATTTATTGATTTCCCGCTATTTTTAAAGGCTGTTTCTTGTGCTTTCAAAGCTTTATCCAGCGATCGGATTTGTGTCCCTAATACTCTGGTACTTTGTTGAAACGGGTCAATATTTAATGTGGCTGTTGCTGCTATATGGCCTAAATTACCATTCATTATTTACCTCCTTTCTTTTAAAACAGGAATGGGAACGCCTGATCTAGCGTTACCAACTCCTCTTCTTTGGTTTCTTCAACATTTGAAACTTCTATTAGGAAGTCGATATCAGCTAATGTCATTCCGTATATTTCCGGAAGCTTATAGCCACTTTTAATCAGACTATTAATGAGTTCTTTCATTTTTTGATAGCCTTCCTCAATGGTTAGGCTTGGTCCTTTTTTTCGTCGTCGCTTTTTCCTCCAAGGCATTCGATATAAATATTTTCAGCTTTTTTTGAATCCTTTATGGTGCAACCATTGATAAATTCCTCTGCTGTAAACTCTCGATTGAAGACATAAGAAATAAAGTCAGCAAAATTTGTTTGATTTTCTTCAATATCTTCTTCTGTTTGATCTTCTTTATTTAAGTATTTGTTTTGCTTAAAACTAAACTGCATCGCAGCAATGTTTTCTCGTATGAACAGCTCTTTCTTTTCAAACTTCTTAACTTTTCCATCAATCGTCAATTCAATTGCTACCATCTTTTTTTCCTCCTATATTTCAAATAAAAAAGGCTAGTCAAATGACTAACCTTTCACGTTTATTCTGTTATTTCTTCTTCTGGTTCTTCCTCTTCTTTAAAAAGAGGAGGTTCAGGGCAACACCGGAGTGCTTGGGAATACCATTTTCTTGAAGTCTTCAAAGACAAAGTCTTCATTATCTTCACGACCGATATATAAAATATCGCCTTCTTCTTCATCTCCACGAGCAACAAATTGACCAGTAGTAGCATCAGTAGTTGGTGCAGGCGTTCCTTCTTTTGTCGCTCCATCGAAACCAGGGATATTGAACTTACCTTTCAAAAGACCGAACCAAACGGCTTTCCCGTCTTCCATTTTCGTTTTAAACATAATCGCAATGTCGTTAGGAGTTAGGTTTTTGTTATATTTTTCTACTCCTTTTTCAATCGTGATTCCAAAGAAATCAACACGAGCTGTAGAAGCTAAATCTAAAACGGCTAGCTCTAATTGAGTATCTGTAATGCCTCCTGATAGAACTGCATCTGGACCATCATCAGCCATAACCGTTACTAATTCATTTGTGATATTGATCTTCGCTGTTTTTACTCCCGGCAACTTGTTCGTTACTTTTACCGTGTTATCAGAATCAACTTTCCCGTATTCTACTGCACTTAAACCAAATTTTACTTTTCCCATTTTTTCTACCTCTTTCTATTTTTAGTTTTCTAAGTCAAAATCAAAGACCCGATATTTCCTCACGTTCATTTTGAGGTTAATATCAGGGTCTTTATATCGCTTTGAATAATATTGAATGTGTCCATTTCTTTTTAAAATTTTATCGACAAGTTTCTTTATTTGTAGCGATTGACTAGCCGACGTGCACCACCAGTCAATCTGTATCGTTTGTTCCTCAGCAAGGTTTTCATCATCTGAATAAATTGCTGGATTTTCATCGATCGGATTTATTCGCATAAAAGGAGCGGATTCTACTTTTTTGAAGTTATCAGGAATGTCATCAAGGAATATTCCTTGTATATACTGACCTGTTTTATCAAATTTACCGCCTCTCAATGCATCAAAAAGAGAATTGAGTTCACTATCATTCGCCAATAAACGATAAGCTCTTGTTTCGGCCAACATTATAGCTTCAACCCCTTCATGATTTGTTCTCTGTATATTTCTTGCACTTGCGGTGTAGATTGATTAATGGTCTGTTCAACAAAGTTCTGAGCGCTTTGGTAAATTGTTCCCGTGTCTGGATAGTGAACTCGATTCCCGACGGCATGGTTATATCCGATATCTTTTTCAATTAAACCTTGATTAGCGCCTTTAAAACCAGAAACTTCTACACTTGCAGCCATCTCTCCCGTTTCACCGATTGGTGTATTTGCCGTTAAATTCTTAGCAAACAACTGCGCTCCCTCATCTACCGCTTTACGCGCTGCACTTTTATTATTTAGCTGCAGCTTCGTAAGGTTAGCAAGAAGATCATTTGTTCCGGTTGTCATTCGATCATCACCGCGCTTATCATACTAAAATCTTTTCTCATAAAGTCTGTTTCAACATTTAATATTTCGTAGTCATTCCCTCTAAAAACAATCATCATAGTTGAATCAACTACTCGTTTTTGTTGGTAACGGATATTAAAGATAATGGTGTCTTTCCGTTTCTTGATTCCTTCACCGGCCATGTCTTGAGTGGTCCGTTCTCTAAATTCTTTAACAGTAGCTTTGCTAGCCTCTGCCCAACAAGTAAACAATTCTTCTTTTTGTCCAGGAATAACTTCACCATCTTCATTTTGGCCATTTTTAATAACGAAAAAAGTAATACGTTCATTCATATTTCTAGTGATCATTTATCTCAACCTTTCTGTAGCGCAATTGGTGGATAATGTTTAAAACACCATTAGCCAATGGATAGCGTTCAGAATCAGCAGATAAACCACGGTGTTCATATTCTTCTTTCACTTGTTTTTTTACAGCCAATGAAAATCGTGCATCCTTTAAAAAAGATTGAGGAGCAGAACCTTGCTCAATCGCATCGCAAATTTGCAATTCTACTCCCTCAACCATTTCCATTAACAAATCATCTTCAAAGTCATGATCCACTTTGCAATAAAGTTTCAAATTTTGGAGTTCATCCGGTGTTAAATTCATGTCTATCCCTCCAACAATGCAATTAATGCTGCTTTGTTATCACCTGATTTATACTCAATGCCTCTTTCATCAAGCAAAGCTTTTAAATCAACAACAGTCAGGCTGTTATAGTCTACTGCCGCCACTCTTGATTGTGGCGGTGTTACTCCCCCACTGGTGCTGTGTAAGTTAAGAAGAAGCCAGCTTTCTTATCAGCTACTTTTACATCAAAACGAGTAACAGCTTGCAAGTATTGACCATAGATTTCATTGTCTGCCCAACGTAGCCCTAAATTTTTACGATCTGCAAATAAGATAGCGCGTTTCATGTCTCCTACCCATGCCTTGCTGTCTCCAGCTGCTCCAAATTCTTCATCTTTAATAACAAAAATAGGGTGACCAGAAAAAACTTTTCCAGTGGGGCTGATGATAGAGTCTTGCAATAAGTAACGACCATTACCATCTTTTACTGTATCTAAGAATTGGTAGAATGATTGAGAGACAACGTAAGAAATTACATATGCAGGATCTAGTTCTACGTTTTGGATCGCTTTTAAATCATCTAAATCAGAGATGTTTTTAGCAGTAAATGTTTTCATAACTGTTGCCACGGCTGAGTTTGTTGTGTTGAGTTTGATTTCATTGACGTTTTCATTTACTAAACTAATTAAATCAACATCTGCATCATCAATTGATTCTTGAGACAACGGAATGGCACCACGATAAGTTAAGACTGTCCAATCTACGTTATCAAATTCAGGTTTTGCTAGTTTAGGATTCTTTTCTAACTCAGCTACACTGATCATTTTTGTGGTCGCTGATTTCAAAACAGGATATGATCCTTTACCTTTTTTGGCAGGAATTAAGCGAGTGAAACGTTTCAAATCAACTACTGTATTTACTTCATGGCTGGGAATGTATGAAGTATCATCAGAAGTAACAAGTTTAGTATCTTGTTTAACAATCCCATCTGTTGTTGGAGTAATTTCATTCTTAATAACAGAATATGGAACAATAGCTTCATCTTTTCCTTCCATTTTCAAACCATTAACATCGTAACCTTTTGTTCGGATAAAATTATTAATCGCATTACGATATTCATCAGTTGGATCACCAACAACCTTTTTAGTTCCATCTGATTCATTCGATACACCATCTGGTTCTAGTGCAGCTTCATAAGTTGCTAACGTCGCTTTCTCTGTTTCTAACTTCGCTTTGTTTTCTTCGCGTAGATCCTTAATATTTTTAGCGCCTTCTAAATCTTCAGCGTTTAACTTAGCTGTGATTTCACCTTTTTGAGTATTAATTGTTGCTGATAATTCCTTGATATTAGCTTTTAAAGCCTCTACTTTTTCGTTAAACATATATTTTCCTCCTAATTTTTGGTAAAAAAATAGACATCCGATAATATTTCGAATATCTAGTACAAACTATTTAATATTTCTTCTTTTAATAACTCGTTTTTCATTTGAGCAATTTCTTCTAAATTAACTGCAGGAGCAATAAAAGGTGGTTCGTCACTTTCTTTAGCCATAATAGTTCTAACTTTATTTATAGCTGTTTCAGACAAAAGGCCATTTTCTACACTTGCAGCTAAAGCTATCGCATCTTCTTGAAACATAATTTCGTCTGCAAAACCTAAATCTAATGCTTTTTGCGCATCCATGTAAGTTTCCTTATTCATCAGTTCAGTTATTTCTGATTCTGATAACTTCGTTTTACTGATATAGGCACTTCTGATACCTTTATCAGCTGTTGTTAAAGCCTCTTTTGCTGATTCCATGTCTCTATGGTCACCTTCAGCGTATCTCCAGCCGTTATGAATCATTATTCTTGCTGTTGGTGATATTTTAACCGTGTCAGCTGCCATAATAACTACTGAAGCAGCACTTGCTGCCATACCAACGACTTTAGCTGTTATTTGGCCTGTATATTCTCTAAGAGCAGTGTAGATTTCACTTCCAGCATCCACTATCCCCCCAGGTGAATTTACGGTTAGTTCAATTTCTTCTCCATTATCTGGTAAGTTATCGGAGATATCTTTAGGACATACCGCATCCATACCCATCCAATCATATATACGTTTTTGACTATCGTTTACAATTGGACCTTTCAAGTTAATCTTTATCATCTTGTTCATCACCACCCTTCACTTGTTTTTGTCCGTTCCTTTTATCTTGGTACTCCTCAACCTTGTCAGCCCAAACATAGTTCAAACTGGCCTTTCTTCTTTTCATGTTAGGATCTGTATCCGGAGATTTACCTAGATCAACCAGTGCATCATTTCCAGTGTAAATTCCGCCATTATAAAGCTTAATGACTTCTTCTACATTCCTTCCAGTAACTGCTCTCGTATCAAACACTAACCGGTATTTTCTACGTTCCGTTTCACCAAAATTCTTAAGCCCATGTTCACTTGTAATGGCATCAAAATAAAAAGGAAGATCATTTGTTATATAATCTTCATTAAGCTGCTTGACAGATTGGTTAGGACTATTCACTGCTAACTTATATGCGGGTATACGTAAACATTTAGCAATTTGAGCTGTCGAATAATTATTTGAGTTAATAAGTTGAAGAACGTTTGTATCGATTTCCAAAGGAGAAAATTCTTGTGTAGAGTCCATCACTAATGGGCTTCCTCCAGTTGAGCCTTCACGCATATAATCAAATTCTTCTCTAGCTCTTTTTCTAGCTTCTTTATTCAATTGAGCGCCTTTCATCGTCAATATCCCACTAGAAAAACCACTTTTAAAAAACTTTTTAAGAGTATCTACTCCGTTTTCTTGCAATGCTATCTCGTCAGCAAGTGATAAGAGAGGGGAACGTCCGGTAACTGTGTCATGCGTAAAAAATTTCCAATGAACAACATCGTTATCGTTGCAATTAAATACTTTTCCAGTAGCAGAGTCAGTAAATGTGTAAGTTAATCTATGTGTATCCACATCTTCTTCTACTAAAGTTTCTGAAGGACGATAAAATACATATTGAATAATTTTATTTGTTGTTGGATCTCGTAAAGCTCTTGAATAAGAATTTCCGGTTAAAATAGCATTTACCGTCATGGCGAATTTCCATGCCCTCGCAGTAGCATTTGATGTTGATCGAACATTCAATAAGTAACTCAACTCTTCATCTTGAACAATATTGTCGTCTAAGTCTTTTTTGATTATTGGGAAGCGAGCTATATCTCCCGCGATAATAGATACTGCAGTTAGTATGTCACTGTTTTTTAAGGCGGACAGTCCGACATACTGTGGTGTGTTGCTACCAGCTAACACCGATTCGATGTAGTCATCATAGCCAACGTTACCTTGTATTGATTTAAAATATGCCATATATTTTTCTCACCACCTCTCTAATAAGATTAGTTAACCAACGCTCATATTTATCAAATAACTAACGACAATTAAAGCAATCCCTAATACTAGGAAACCTATAATTTGATTGAACAAAAAAGCCGCTAACGCAATAAATGCGATACCGACGAATAATAATATAGTGTGGATATTTAACATTAAAAAATTGAAGAATACTTTTACTCTTAATATCAAATATTGAAATAGTATTTTCATTTTTATTGTCATTACATCACCCTTTCTAAAAACCAAAGTCATCACTCATCACTTTCTCGTCTGTCCAATAACCACTTCCGTCAAACGATTCTAGGTAACAGATTGCAAACGCATCGAGTAAAGCATCAATAGGATCAATTTTATTGCTATTCTTACTTTTGTTGATTCGAATACCATTGTTGTCTTCTAACGTGATCGCGTTATTGATAGCAGACGTTAAAAGTTCATTTCCATCGTGTCTTATCTTTTTATTGATAACATCATCTCTAAATTGTTTTGTTGGCATAGACAACGTCATGGTTCCTTGTCTAATTTCAATTAATGGCCACTCAGGATGATTCTTTTCAATCAATGTGAGGATGTGTCCAAATTGATAAGGGTCATAGCAGATACCCTGTACATCTAAATCATTGCTGTATATAAAGTTCTCTAACCATTCAAAGACAAAGTCATAATCAATAACCCCACTTTCGAGTTCTGTAATATCGCATTCGCCTCTTTGTTCCAGGACCAGATAATCTATACCATCACGTTTTATTTTTGTTTCTAATCCGTATTTAGTAGCTATAAATGAATGGCTATCAACATGCCAATGATCGTCAGCCATCGTTGCCCAGCTGATTGAAAATAAGTCACTTGATTTCCCTACATCGACACCTAACCACGCTCTTCTACCAGTTATATCTTCTGGAACCTCATTTTTAACAGCTTCCCAATGTTCAGTAGATAAATAAGATTCTTCGCTGGCTTGTCGCCACATGTTAAAGTTTTTAACGAGAACAGAGTTGTATGTGCCTTTTAGCTGTGATTCTTTTTTTCGTTCTCTTAAATAACCAGTTAACTGATCGTAAAGTCCTTCAACCTCAAGAATAGGGTTGCTCTTAATCCAATTTACTTCATCCTCTAATTCTTCTATGCTATCTTGCTCAGCAATATAAGAAAAATAAGTTTCGTTTTGTATTTCACCATCAATAACTTTCTTAGCATATGGCCATTCGATTTTATAAAATGGTGCATTCAAATTGAAACCAGCTGTAGAAATAATAAAAGTTAAAGGAGATTGTAATTGAGCTTGAGAGGATTCTATTAATTCCATTACCTCGGTAGTTTTAGCAGCAGCGTACTCGTCAATTACTGCAACATACATTTCATATCCGTCTAAGCCACCTGTTTCACGAGAAAGGGGGCGAACAAAAGAATAATCATCTATATTCTTTAATTCTTCACGTACGCGCTTTGTAGACTTACTTACTTCAGGGTATTTACTCCTTAAAGATTCTAATTGCTTAGCGACCATATTAAAGACGATTTTAGCTTGCTCTTTGTCGTTCGCAGCAGTAAAAAGCTGTCTACTTTGAGCTGGGTTTTTACCGAACAAAAATTCATATAAAACTATGCCTGATATTAATAAAGATTTACCGTTTTTCCTCGCTACGCTAACAACAACCTTTTTAAATCTTCTAGCATCAGGATTGTTTTTCAAGCGCCAACCATAAATAGAACCGACAACAAATTTTTGGAACATTGCTAAAGGGAACGTTTGTCCAGTCTTTGGATCAGGTAGAATTTCCATGAACGCAATCACTTTGTTTGCTGACTCTTCATCATAAAAATAAAGAAAATCATCATCAGAAATTCTTTGCAAATCTTTCATATGACGTTCACAAGACTTAATGACTGATTTACACGCTAGAATATCGCCCTTAACTACTTTTCTAGCGTATTCTGTTGTGTAATCCATCTTTTTCTCCTTATTTAAAAATTATTTTACCGTTAACGTAATCTCCAACCGTACACCTATTCAAATTAAATATTTTACCTATCTCACTATTGCTTATTCCTTCTTTATGAAGTGCTATCACTTTTATATAAATCTCTTTTTTTCTTTCCGACAATCTTTTACCTAATATTCTGTTATATTGAGAAGCGGATATTTTATATTTTTTTAGTATTTCTTTTTTGCTTATCCCCAATTTAAATTCTTCTCTCATTGATTTGTTTCTCGTTTGTATATCTTCTTTTTTTGATTCAAATGCTCCTTCGGTTTTAAATATTCCTAATACCTTTTCATAAGGAATGTTCAATTGATTAGAGATAGACAGAGCAGAGTAACCTTGTTGCATCAATTTAACTATTTCACTTTCAAGATTGATGTTGTCTTCTTTTCTTAATTCATCAAAACGACCATTTAATTCAGGAAGAACCCAACCGAAATTAGATTCGTTACCTTGCTTTATTTTATAAACAATATCCATCGTAGTATTAAATAAATCAGCTATATCTTTAACATCCATACATAAAAACAAGCTCATTTTAATATATTTAACATCCTCATAAGATAATTTAGTGTTACATAACCTACTGCTTATTTTCATTTTTTTAATGCTAGTTTCATGATGTCTAAAGCATGAAACGCCGCCAGATAACAAGTTATATCCATGTTCTGTTAGATTAGAATTAAAATGATTGATCCATTCTATCTCTTTTTGTTCTAATTCTTCTTCTTTACATTCTTCTATCAACGAGAAAAAGAAGGCGTCTTTACTTTTGGAATAAGCTTTTTGAAGATAAGGATTGTCATGGTTACCTCTTTTCAGCTTATACTTATGATTTCTAATACGATTATCTACATTTACGCTCAAGCCAATATAAACTTTTCCGTTGATTCTATTTCTTATTTCATAGATACCACAAGTCACTTAATCAACTCCTTTGCATAAAAATAGCCACTAGCGATTGCTAATGACTATCCGAATAAATCTGCTAACGTTTGTTTTTTCTCTTCTTTCGGTGGTGTGTAGATTCGCATTCGACTATCTACTGTTAAGCCGAGATTGCTTGCACAACGCATAATATTTGAACTTGCATCATTCATAACAGATACAGAAGGATTCTTTTTAGATTTATCTGTATAAGTTATTAACTCTTTTCTTTTAGTTCCATCTTTTTCTGTAATTTCTTCGAGGTAGTTGGCTTCCATAAAAATGCCATTTTCTTTAACATCTTTTTCAGCTTCTCGGTAAATTGCATACCACGTACAGTACATTTCCAAAACTGCCCGATCTAGGTTTTTAACAGGGAGGGTTTGAAGGTCTTCCCACACTCTTTCGTATTCATAGCGAGCAATAGGATTTAGATGGTTGGGAGCAGATTTTTGCAACGACTTTAAACCATCTGAAGCTTTATCCTGTATGACTTTCCGGTCTTCAATTTCGTTTTTTGTAAAGTTCTTTTTGTTGTTTTCTAAAACCTTGAATTTTCTACCTGACATCCTTTTCCACCTCCTTCAAATATTTTCAAAAAGGGAATTTCGGGTACGGAAAGGGGGGCCGTTGTTTTGGATTCCACAAACCGCGCCCCGTTGCACTTCGTAGGGGTACTACTCCCCACTTTCGAACCCTTTGTGAAAATATCCCCCACCTTTATTGAGCTGATAGTTCTATATGTTATACCTTTTTTCATCATCCTTAGTCTTTATCGCATGGCATTCACCACATAATGGTTGCAGATTGGTCCTGACTAAGCGTAAAGACCAATCAACCCTAACAGGTATGATGTGATCAGCTAGTGTGGCATCTCCACCGCACATTCGGCAAACATAATAGTCACCATTCAATACTTGCTTGCTTAATGTTCGCCAGGCTTTCGAGTTATAGAATGACATCAGTTCACGTTGATGCTTCCACCTTGTCTTGTTGTATTCTCTGTCCTCTTCTTTGCGTGAATCATGTTCGACCAGCACTCTCTTGCCATTAACAAACGCTAGCTTCTTAGGCCTCATTGGTGTTCACCTTATCTAGGTATGCGGATAGCAAGGCACGCTGAACCCGCAGCACTCCTTCAGCTCCTAGCTTCGTCACATCGATGCTGAACTTGTCCGCCAACATATCTTTGTTCTGCTGTTCATGTAATACCTGTCGCATCGTTGAGAATAGTAATGCAGCAACTTCATCAGTCGTTAATCCGTACATAGAGAATATAGACACAAACAACTCCTGCATCTGATCCAAGTCTTTCTCCTCACGAATAGAGGTTAGTAGCTCTAAGAAGTCCTGTTGAGTAGCCTTAGGGTTAGTAGCAGCTTTGCTTGCCTTGCGTTTAAAGTCTTGCGGCTGCTTAATGTTTTTGTTCGCCATTGATTATCATCTCCCGCTTCAATTAGGTACGTTGCATTAATTAGGGCAAGAGAACCCGCCACCTCATATTTGAATGTAAAAAAAGCACCCATCCAATTGAGTGAATGCTTTACTGTTTAGTTTATAGAATTTCTTTATATGTTACCCCTGTGAGAATTTGCCGTACTGCTGTTCTGCTAACGCTAAATTTATTAGCGAAGTATGCTGTGGTAAATTTCCCTTTGCGTATATGGTTCTCTCTAATAAATCTAACTTGATCTTCATTTAATTTCCTGTTTGTTTGAGGATGAGCTGCGGACAATCCCGTCTCCCACCCGTGTTTTATATTCTCTATCTGAGTAACGACCTCTAAATTGGTCTTTAGATTATTTGTTTTATTTCCATCTATGTGATTGATCTGCATACCTATGCATTGCTCACCAAAATAACACACTGCTAATACCTGGTGGACTTGCAGCAACTTTTTGTTTACTTTCACCCTAAGATACCCAGTGCTTGAACAAACAGTTCCGTTCGTCCTCTTTGCAGTTGTAATAGTTCCAGTTTCTAAATCAATATTAGGTATTCTATGCTTATAGTTCATAATGAACGCGTACATATCTTTAGACATACCCATAGTCATTCAAAATACCTCCTATTTAACGCTCCATCCATTGAGCTATACGTAATAAGAAAAGAACCGTCAGTTTCCGCTGACGGATCCCAATACTTACCGCTTAACATCGGTAAGTAACACTATATGATGAACGAATAAAGAAAGTCGTTTGATGACAGTTATTTCCTAAAGGATTGAGTTCATATCGCTTTCCTTATTCTTTCACGCTATCATCTTAACACCGTAAATGTTGCACGTGGTTGCAAGTTTCTGCAACGTTATGCAACGTTTTTAGTTTTTATCAGAAGAAGGTATCAACGTTCTTAGTTCTCTTGTCTCCTGTTTATCTAATTCGTTTCTGAAAACATTGACTACCATAGTTCTCCAACGCCATAACGTGGAACGATCAATGTGCAATTGGTCTGCTATGTGTTTGTCTCTCTTCAAAGGATTCGGATCTATGTAATAGACCATCATCATTTTTTGCTTATCGCTGGTTAGTGATGCATAAGTATTTTCTATTGCGATACCTTTCTGCTTGATCCGTAATATTTCTTCATCGTCAGATAATCGAACAGCTGTCATTTCTGTTGGGTTACTAACAAAGCTCGAACGACCTCCACCAATGTTGCTGTCTGAAATTCTATAAGGGCTTAATATGTTCAATCGGATTTTATTTAATTGAGCTTCTAACTGCCTGTAACTGAACAGCATCACTTCTAGTTCTTCGTCTGTATATTCCAAGCGATTGCCCCCTCTTAGTCGTTAGGATTTGTACCATGGTAATATGTTGAAATTTTATTGTTTGATGGTGGACACTCATCACTACTTGTTATTTTTGCCAAGTCATGCATGAAAGAAGAGTATGCATCTACTTTACATTTATCCTCTTCATGCTCCACTGCTGTTTGAATACAACTTTTATGAAATAAAGACATCGGTGCTGTAGAGATTTTCGTAAAGTTTTTTCCGATTGTGTTAACAATATGATTTTGTTTATCTTTCTCCATTTCGATTAATGTCATGATGGCATAGTTAGCAAGGTCCATTAAAGTGTCCTTGATGGTTTCATCTTTAACCAATCGTTCTTCATCTGTCTTAGCAGCTAATGACACTAATCTATTTGTCTTATCGCTAATTCTAGTAACGGCTGAAACAATGCCTAACTTTTGAAATGTGTCACCAAACGCATCACCATAATCAGCATTCTTAGACTTATATATTTCGTTTAATTCTTGCGTTATTTTAGCGTGAACCAATGGTTTATTCATTCACAGTTCCTCCCTTTAATAAAACTGGACAGTCGTATTATTTGGATCAATATTATTTTGATTGCATATCTGACGTTTCAATTTGTACATATCGATATCAACTATCACTGTTTCAGGAACTAATGACCCAGCAACGGTTATTTTAGATATCGTTGCTGGTATCTCCTTAAACTTTGCTGCTTCTTTTAGATCGTCATACTCCTCAATGGATATTTGGACGAAACCTTCTCTTTTATTCATTACCCTTCCACCCTTCAATCAACTTCATCGCTTCGTCTTCTGGTAGTTCTGTTGTGAAAACTGTGCTGTCGTAGTTCTTGACGATTACTTGTAAGGTTTTTGGTGGTTCGATGGTGTAGCCATACAAATCCATTTTTGCAATTGTTTCTTGAGCATTAGATACAGGGTTTGGATGCCGCCCTTTGCAGTTGTTATACCAATTCCTAACTTCTTCGCATTCGTGCCGTTCTATTTTTCTGAATTTATACTCTAAAATGTCATGCTTGTTTTCTTCATGCCAGTCAGCAACAAACTGCGGAACCTCAACAATTTCCTTTTTGGAAAGAGTTGCCTGCTCTTCGGTGATTTCTGATTCTTCTAGTTGGCCAATTAGTTTAACAATATCGTCATATAAAAGATTTGACATACCAGAAGAACTAAACATCCCTTGAATCTCTGCGTTATACATTTCTTTAGCTAAACTATCCTTCAACCACTCTTTATCTTTTTTCATCTACTCGTCCTCCTTTAAAAGAACTAGACGGTCATTGACTATGTTTATTAAGTTAGTGAAATCTGAACTATCAATCATGCCCAATTCATTCATTTCGAAAATAACTTTTCCTATTTTTCTTAATTTTTCCTTTTCATTTTCCGCAACGTTCAAGTCGATTATCATCACTCGTCCCCCTTAAATTTAAGCCATACTTCTTTAGTTGAATGAAAAGCTTTTTCTTTGCGAGACATGTTAACGATAAGATCATTTTGTTCTATATTCAGCCTGCTTATTTCCATAACTGATTTGTTATATTCATCGATTGCTGCATCATATTCGTCTCTAGCGGCAACAAAATCGGTTAGCAATTCATCTTTTCTGTTCATTCGATCACTTCCTTAATCTCTACTTTTATTACTTTTCCATCGTTAATTTTAGCTATTCTTTCAGCGGTCTTTATACTCGTATAAAGAGCAGCGCTAGCTAAATTGCTAAACACTCCTTGCTGTGAAGTTTTGTATAACTCTCTTCTTTTTACTGCATATTTAATAATCATTTGATTACCTCCACCGGTTTATATTCAACGATTCTGTAATTATCATTTCTTGCACCGTATCTAAAAGCATGTTTTTCGGCCATCTCTTTACTCTTAAAAACAGCAATAGTTCCTTTTGAATGGTGCTTCTTTACTAAACCTGTTTCTTTATCGACTATCACGAACAACGTTTCGACAGCTATATCTTTAATATCTATCTACTCATCCCCCTAAAATCCATTTACGTTCCGCGGTTTCTTAAAAACTTTAACATTCATCTTCTCGTCCAGCTCACCCTCGCTCATGTACCCCATATAGCTAAAATTAAGCTCCTTAGCCACTCTTTCGTCCAACTTGAACTTGTAACCTGTCACACCATTAGACCAGTCTCTAGTGGCGTATTTTGGATAATTGTCTTTCATGAAAACTGCTTTATAGTAGTGGAGTTTATTCATCCTGACTACCTCCTGGTATCCGCCACATCAACGCTTCATTTTGCGCCACTAATGATTGGATCGTACTGTCTTTATCTAAAAGCTTAATGTCACGTTCCAGCATCAAAGTTTTATGTTCTTTTAAATCTTTATTTAATACTTTTATTTCTTGTTCATTCTCAATGACCGTTTTCTCTAGACTGTTTGCTTTAGCACCAGAAAACACTCCATAACTAAAAACAAGGACTGCTAATACAAACAATGCGTACCATACCAACTCTTTTTTAATAGATTGCTTATTCATTCTCTTCACTCCAATCAATTATTTGGCTATCCCTTATACTTCAACTTCTTAAACTGTTCGTCATTCATGACTACTCCAAGCACGTGATGCTTCTTAGCAAATGTTATTTGACCGATCGTATGTGATTCTTGGTGATGAGTACGGCATAGGCACATCAGCTCATGTTTTGTATGATCGATGTGTTTTCTGTCACGTCCTGCACCAACTGTGTCAACGTGATGCACTTCTCCATGCTCCCAACAGATGGCACACTGTCTTTCATGCAGGCACTTGATGAGGTAATGCTTGATGTCCTCCACCAAACTAAGAGGCGGCACCGTTAACCCTATTTTGTATTCCATACAGAAATCTAATAAGAAAGTGATGAACTGTGATGCAAGGGTCACTGTACACGTTTTGCTCTTTTCAGATAAGCTAAACATTTTTATTTTCTCTTGCTCACAAAAGATAAGTTTCATATCATATTTAATGGACTCTATGTCATAGTCGCTTTTACCGTCTCCAGTTGCCTTTACGATATCGCCAAAAATAGCGTGTATTTTCTTCCTTTGCGGTGCGGTGATGATTCTATTGTCGAAGAGAGTAAACTCTCCAGAAAGTTGTCCATTTTCATCTAGGTAGCGTTCTAGCATGTAACCAGGAATGTTTTTGTCTAACTTTATGGTGAGCAACTGTTCTCCTTTATCATTTGTTCGGTTACCGGTCACTTCTGAATAGATGTTCATGGCTCTGGCTACCTTAGAATGGCAAGTCATCATCTGATATGTCTATCGGTTGGCTGCTGTTTTCAAATGGGTCATTTTGTGGAGCATCACTTCCTTGTGACCGATTAGGAGCTGGTGATGGTCCAGTAGGTACACTTCCACTTGATTGCTCAGCCGTATTTTTACTCTTTGATTCAAGTAATGAGAATGTTTCAACTACTACTTCTGTCACATAAACTCGTTGTCCTTGTTGATTATCATAGGATCTTGTTTGAAGTCGTCCTTCTAAGCCAACGAGTGATCCTTTTTTTGTATAGCTAGCCATGTTCTCTGCAGCCTTGCGCCAGATGACACAATTAATGAAGTCTGCATCACGTTCTCCTTTTTGGTTGGTGAACTGTCTATTTACAGCTGTCGTAAAGGAAGCAACTGCGGTTCCATTTGCTGTATAGCGTAAATCTAATTCTTTTGTTAATCGTCCAACTAAAACAACGTTGTTAATCATTTAAGCACCTCTTCCAACTAATTTCATAATCTCAAAATAATTAACCAAACATTCTTTTAATTCTTCAACGTCATCTACATCTTTTATCATGTCTTTTACATCATTTTGCGTAATTAATTTGTCTAACGTATTTTCTTCAACTGCATCAGCCACCCATTGCGGATGTGTTCCCGCTTTACTAAAAGAACTTTGAGGCAATAATTCTAATAAAGCTTCATACCGTTCTTCAATACCAATTAAAGATCCTGCTGTCATTATGAAGTCATCATCATTTTTTTTAATCTCATATACTCCTGGATGATTTTCTTTTACCATTTTGTGATAGATAGCTTCCCATTCCACATCGCTGAAATGGCTATGATTTGTATACGCTCCATATTCAATTGTTTTCCCATCTACCTCTACTTTGTACGTCTCGCTCATTCTGCATCCTCCTCAGTAACCTTAAACACATCATTTTCTGATGCCCACACCGTTTCTTTTCGTCCTTCTTTCAATAAGCAATACGGAAGTTCTAGATCTGTCTTATCCACTTCTATCACTAAGCACTTACTGCCATTTTTATAATGGGGACTTTCAAAAGGAAAATCACAATTAATTTCTACCCAGTCACCAAACTTGATCATTTAGCATCACTCACTTTCTTTTGTTTGAATTCCTTGTCTTTTTGATATTTCCATTTAAAGGCTGAAGCTGATGAACGACCTTTGATATAGCTATAGATGGTAGTATCATGAACTCCATGGTATTTGCCAGCTTCTATTGCTGATTCATACGTTTTTATCAACACTTTTCCTTCTGCATCCCATTGTTCAACTGGTTGCGGAGCTATTGGAGGTTTAGTTCGGGATCTAACCTTTTGCCGATTGCTAACGTTTATTTTTTCAACCACTTGCTTGATTACTTTTACTTTCTTACCACCCACGCTCATATCTTTAAAGTTGACGACTGTTTTATCAAATCGCGATTGAGCTACCATAGCGCTATTGTTGTAAAGGACTTCTATTTTGCCTTTAAATGGCTTGCCTATTGTTTTGCATTCAACAACGCTGCCAACAGTTACATTCGTGACGTTTCTTTTGCGTTTCGTTTCAAAAGACATTTCATTTATTTTGTTCATTCTTCGATTGCCTCCCACTTATAGTCTTTAAACAAATACAACTTTTCGTTTTGAATAAGGATCAATACGTATTTTCCTAAGAATTCGCCTTCCACCACATAGTTGCTGCCGTTTATAAACCAGCTCATAAAGTAAATCCCTTTTCGCTCCATGTAATCAGTGGCTTGCTTGATTTCTGGAATCTTTTGAAGTCCATACTCTGCAGTGTTCATATCTCTACCCATGCTCTTTGGGAGATGACGAATGTTCTAATAACATTTTTAGGGTTAATTCTGAATAGGCTAAACTTTCCATATTCATCGAGTGCATCCATTTGTAATTCACTCTCAATCATATAAGCCGATCCAGTTGGTCGATAACCATTCATAATCAGATAATCATGTAAGGCTGCTTTCATATCATTGGCTGTCATACTCATCACTCACTTTCTGGTTTATAAAGCTCTTATCTTATCTAACCGTGCCTGCAGTTCTGCTTGTGCTGCTGCATCCATTGGTTTCTCTGTGACTGCTGGTTTACCGTGCCATTCAGTTAGTGTTTCTTTACGAATAGGTTGTTTATTGTACTGATTAGTCGGTTTCGATTTTTTAGCAGCTAACTCTTGCTGCCTTTGTTTCTCTAAGGCATCAATATCAGAAAGTTCTTTAACACCTTTGTTCTCCCAGTTTTTTAATATAGCTTCAACATAGTTGTATGAACGTTTCCCATTGTCATCTGCTAACTCAATAGCTTTAACAATGATTTCTTCTTTACCGCCAAAGTCACTTACCCAGTGATCAAGCTGTTCGATCTTCATTGGAGAAATTGTTCCGAATCCGTTTTGTTCCCAGGCAGTGATGAAGTTGGGTCTTTTTTTCTCAGCGGGTTGTTGTTGTAAATTATTAGAACTGTTATTAGTAATACTGTTATTAATAGAACTGTTATTATTAGTACCCCCGTTATCGGTGCTCCGTTTATCGGTGCTCCCATTAACGGTGCTCCCATTTTGGGTGGTCGGTTCTTCTTTATCCGTACCCCTGTTTTGGGTGGTCGGTGTAACAAATTGTTTTATTGTATAAACGTTACTGGCGAACATCCCTCCACCTTTTCTTTCTTGAGTTACCTCGATATATCCCTTTTCTAACAATACTTTTTTATGTCTGCTAAAACGTTTCTCATTTATTTGTAAGTCGTAACAAATTTTCTTTATTGAAGGGAACGCTGAAACCCCATTACCTGCATAGCTAGCGATATATGAATAAATTGCTTTTGCTTCAATAGACAAATCTTTGTCCATCATTACAAGTTTAGGTATGATTCCATAACCTTTAGACATAACTCCTTCTAGCTTTAATGTGTCTCCCATTTCTTCCATTTTTAAGCCCTCGTCTCTTTTAATCTTGATTTTTGAATGGTATAATTTACGTACATAGTTTTTAACTTTGCGACTAACAAATGTGCATATTTGTTAGTCTTTTTTATTTCTAAACATTAAAGACTGTTCCATCGGCTACAGTTACTAATAATATGCGTTGGCCATAGCTGTGCTTCCACCTTAATTTGGTGATCGTGTGTTCAGTGCCAAGTATTTTGATTGTTCCTCCTACTTGGTATAACGTTCCTTCTTGCTTAACTGCTTCCATACATAAGCCCTCCTAAAAAATAAACGTAAGAATCAAGTAAGCTGCAGCTACTGACATAAAACCAAGGTAGCCGTACATCCACTTCTTATCCTCTTCTGTTTCTAAATCAAACCATTCGTTAGATGCTTGAATAACGCTTTTAAAAATATGCATCCCATTCACACTCCTTAAGTTTTTTATGAGGATTAGCTGACAGACGCTTTTCCCTTTTAATTTCTTCATCAAATTCTTTAATGGCTTCTGTAATTCCACTTATAAACAATTTGTATTCTTTTTTATTTAGTTCTTTTTTATACTTACCTGCAGTCTTCTTTAACTGAATAAGACTCTTAACTACATCACTACTTACCAGAGCCTTATCGTATTCAGTTTGCAAAAACGCTAGCATCACTTCACTACTCACTTACTCACTCGCTCCTTGTGTAGATGTCTGGGAAGTGTTCATCTAAGAACTGAGACATCTTCGAAGCTTGAAAGGCCCAACGTTCACCGGTTCCTGTTTCTGGATAAAAGGTACATCCACCATTATCAACGTCTAATATTTCTCTAAATTCAGGTACATCTAGTACGTTTTTTCTTAACCAGATGGCCTTCTTCTTTGTTTTACGTTCAAGGTCTTTCATGGTCCATGTTTCGCCTGCAAGAGAAGCTGAAACCAGCTCTTCGTATTCTGATTTTTTGATAATGATTGAATCACTTGGCACCTGCCATAGAATGTTCAATTCAACTGTTTGTGGTTGTTGCATTTAAATTACTCCTTTCTAAATTCATCTAAACTTACTTCTAGCGCATCGGCTATCTTACAAACTGTATTGAACCTTAAATCACTCACCCTCCCACTTTTTAGTTCATAGAGAGTGTTTTGAGAAATTCCAGCTTTTTTTGTCAGTTCGTAAATAGTTAGATTCTTTTCTTTTAACTGCTTGTTTATTTTTTCCCATAAATTCATGGATACCCTCCTATATGCACCACATGATGTGTTATTTAATATTGAACACACAACATTATGTGTTATACTGTAATTATATAAATCGACCAATCTACCAACTGAGATTTATATAAAATAAACTAAGTGAGGTGATTCTATTGAGTAAAAAAAGTAATTTTAAATTGTCTGGCTTTGAAGATATGAGTAAAAAACTGAACGATTTATCTAAAAAAGCTAATAACGCTAATGGAGAACATTCTGTTCCTTTTGAAGAACTTTTCTCATCTTCGTTTATGAACAAATATACGAACGGTGATGAAATCTATTCATTCTTCATTGCCGGAGGATTCGATGCATCTAATAATGAGTCTTTTGAAGCCATTGATGAAAATCAGTTAGATGTGTATATTAGCGATAATTCAAGTTTTCAATCTTGGCAAGATATGAAAAATTCTGCTGCTGAACAATACACTCTTAAGATTCTAGGTTTTTAATTTTCGGTTCAAATTCAGAAAGTTCAGTTACTGTTTTTTCAAGCTGTTCAACTTGGGTCTTAGCCTTGTTGATCAGCTTTTTTAGTTCGTCTAAATTAATATATTCAATATTTATTTTTGTATTGTTCACTTAAATTACCTCCAGCTCTAACTGCTTAACTACTACTGTCGTTGCCTTAGATGGTTCCCAATCATCTATAAAATCAATCACTGAATTAAAATGCTTGTTTTTTAATTGGGAACGTGTCTTCACACCTGTGATAGAAGATATTTCACTGTTTAGAGCTTTAAACAATTCTGATTTTTGTTTTTTGTTCATATTATACGAGCGGTCCCTCCCAACTTGGAATACCCGTTGAGAAATACGTCTACTGAGATAGTTGTATTCTCCAGGGCTCAAGCTACTATTTTCTTCTAGGTTGTACACTCGCTTTTTAACTTCTTCGACATCTTCTTTCGTTTCCTCTGTTGCTTGAAACATTAGCTTTAATGCACTCATAGGATCTTTTGGAATTTGATAGCCTCCTGTTTTACGAATGGAGGGAAGTACCTCATTTGTAACCCAACGTTTAAACTTAGTAGCATTAGGCATTTTGGAACCAAAAACCAAACCATACATGCCTGATTCGTTCACTAAAAACATTTCTTGTGTACCACTAGTTGTAGGGATGGGATGTTTCATCCTATCCTCTTCATCTACATGTCTTTGAATAGCTTTATGAGGTTCGCTATAGCCTAATATTTCTGCTATATCTTTCCCAACAAACCAAGGTTCCTCATCGATTAGTTTTGTTCTTACAGCAGATGCTTCAAAATTAAATATTTCTATAACCGACATTTAGTTACCTTCTTTCTATATTTATTTTTAAATTAATTATTTCTTTTCTTTTTCTAAAATAACGCTAAAAGCGGTATCTTTTCCAAAAAAAATATAATCTTGAGGAATGTTATAGACCTTTTCAACTTTTTCAATAGTTTCATAATCTAATTTGCTACTATCTTTTTCATAGGATCTTAGCGTATCCCTGCCCATTCCTAACTTACTTGCTGCTTCTTCTTGGGTCCAGCCTTTCCTAATTCGCAAACTGGCTAAAGTGAACTTTAAATAGTAAGGTATTTTATCCTTAGTAGTCATTTTCTATAACTCCTTTCCTTATCGATATATTCATTATATACCGCTTTATGCGGTAAAGCAACTACTTTAACGCTAAAAGCGAAAAAATATTTTCTTTTTGCTAGTATTATAATGCTTTATGCGTTATTATGATATTAACGAATACGGGAAATTCATGAAGGAGAATCAAAAATGGCAGAAGATATAAAAAGTATTTTTTCTAAAAATTTAAACAGATTAATGGAATTAAAAAATGAAACTGCAACTGAAGTATCCGAAAAAACCGGTATAGCCTACTCAACGGTAAACGATTGGAAAAACGGAAAGAAGATGGCACGCGGTGGTAATTTACAAAAACTATCAGATCATTTCGGAGTTAACATATCTGATTTAACGTCAGCCGATGATATACACCAAAAAACTATTAGCAAATCATCTTACAAAGAATTAAAAGGTGCTGTTGCTGCGGGATATCCTTTAGAAATGTTCGAAACCCCTGAAATGATATCTGTGCCTTATGAAATTAACCAGCAATATCCTGAAGCGTACCTTCTAGAATTAAAAGGAGACAGCATGAACAAGATTCTTATGGAAGGAGCTTATGTTTTAATCGATCCTTGTACAAACTTAGAGAATGGGGAAATTGGTGTTGTTCGCGTTAACCACACAGAAGCTACTTTAAAAAGGTTTTATAAAATGGGTGAAACAATTATGCTTCAACCCGAGTCAACTAATTCTGAACATCATAACCAAATTTATGATTGCACCAAAGGCGAATGCGACAGTATTTCTATTATAGGGAAATTAGTTTGGGCCATGACTCCTATAGGTATGAAATTTTAAACAAAAAAATACCTACCGTTTAAATGACGGAAGGTTATAATTAAAATACATATATTATTAGGAGGATAAAAAATGATGAAATTTAAATTGCTAGCTGTAGTCGGTCTATGTGGCTTTATTTTAGGAGCGTGTGGCGTAGATAACACAGAAAACAAAGCCCAAGAGACATCAAGAGCGGCACTGGTTGAGAAGGATAGTTCTAAAGAAAGTGAACCTAAAAAAGATTCTAAGTTAGTTGAAAAAGGCGAACTTTTGGAAGCTGGACAATACAAAAACGATAATGATCTTGGAAAGCTAGAATTAATAAAAATAGCCAGTCCGGGGAACCAAGTAGAAGTGGCACCTAATGTTTTCGTCACGTTCGGAAACGTTAAAATTATAAACTTTGTTGATATTCCTGAATCTTTTCAAGAAACTGCCAACGCGTGGTATGGATTTGAAGGGAATCAAGGCTATGACTTACAATTTGATTATACAGTAGAAAACAAAAATGACTTTAAAATTGATAACGCTGCTGTTGGGAAAGTCATTTTATCCGATGGTGAACAAATCGAGAGGTTTATGTACTCTGATGAAACCTTACAACTTGAAGCAGGAAGTAAAGCTTCAAACCAATTGGGACATGTCGCTATTCCACACTCGGATATAAGTTCAGTTAAGTTTTATATTGACCCAGTAGATTTTGACACTTACGATTCGTTAGGTTCTCAACCGGTAGAAGTAAAATTCGATTAAGATAAAGGCTTCTAAAGCTTTAACAAAGGAGAATTAATATGTCTAACAAAAAGATAATACCTTTTGATATAAAAAAGAAATACAAAACTTATGATGATTTGTCAGAAGAAGACTATTGTGAAATTGATGGTATTGTCGCACCTTTATTTGATTCAGTATATGTAGATAAATACAAAAATACCATCGGTAGAACTAGGTCCGGTATCGAAGTTTTAATGACTGAAAGATAAAAAAAGATCACACTCTCCCCTACCAAAGATTGAGTGTGATCGAGCTTGAATAGCATCCAAAGAAGAACACTATTATCAAATGCCTATAATAGGGCTATTTGACAAGCCCTATTATAGCACATAATCCGGAAGGAGTGTTATAACCAAAATGGCAACATATACTAAATTAAAGTCAGGGTGGCGATATAGAACAAACGTAGTGGTCAACGAAGAAAGAATTCAATTAATGGAAAAAGGATTCCGAACCAAACGTGAAGCTCAAGCAGCAGCCGAAGCTTTGGAGTCAAGGTTAAGGCGCGGAGGTTCTGTATTAGACGGTAACTCCCCTTTTATAGATTATTTCGAGAATTGGTATAAAGTATTCAGAAAAGGTAAATTTTCAAACAGAAACGATCGCGACATCCTACTCAGCATAAGCGTAGCTAAAAGGTTCTTCAAAAAAACTAAGTTAAAAGAAATTGATAAAGTGATGTATCAGTCTTTTTTGAATGATTATGGAAATGGTCATGCCACTGCTACTGTTAAAAAGATTCATACGTATACTAGAGCTTGTTTACGTGATGCACACGAAGCTGGAGCTATAATCCGAGACCCTTCTTATAGGGCATTCGTAAAAGGCACTGTAGAGGCTCAAAAAGAATCTTCTAAGTATCTCAGCCAAACTGAAGCCTCTCTTCTTTTAAAAGAGACAATTAGTAATCTAAATCCCATGTATGCTTCTAGGTACATGATTGTTTTTGGTTTAGCAACTGGATGCCGATTTTCGGAAACATTAGGACTTACCTGGGATTGTGTCGATTTTAAAAATAAGACCGTCAGAATCAATAAAACTTGGGATTACGAACATAAACATGACTTTGCTCCTACAAAAAACAAATCATCTAACCGCGTCATAACGATCGATGACCAAACATTGTCTATTTTGAATGAATTAAAACTATACCAAGCCAAACGACAACTTTCGTCTGGACTTAGAAATAAGAAAAATCTTGTCTTTATTGATCGTCAATTAACTTTAACTTCTAATGCTGGTATGAATAAAACGTTAAAGCGTTTGTGTGTTAAAGCTGGTGTCCAAGAAATAACTTCCCATTCTCTTCGCCACACTCACGCTTCCATTATGATTTACAATGATTTGAATATCAAATACATTTCTAAACGTCTTGGGCACGAAACGATTGTTACTACTTTGCAAACGTACGGTCACATCATAGATGAATTGAGCCAACGTGAAAGTGAGCAAGTAAGTATCACGATGAATGATTTATATACACATTCCGCTGAATCTGGGCATAAAAAAAGTGAGCAGGATGTGAGCAGAGGTGTTTAAATGCAGAATAACACAAACACTCGTTCCCGTATAACAAAACGATTCAAACGTTGATATAACAACGTTTAGTTGCTTTTCAGGTTGTACAGTATAACCCAGAATAATGCTTGTTACGGAAGATAAGGGATTCGAACCCTTGCACGAGCAAAACCCGTCTAACGGTTTTCGAGACCGTCCCCTTCAGCCAGACTTGGGTAATCTTCCAAAATCTGTTCTTAATTATACTCTGAAATACGACCAAAAACAATGATATTGAAATCCACTAGCATGACTCTTGATGACCTTCTAACGCTATTAAAAATTTGAATCCGTCTCTTTTTATAAGCACAAAAAGAGCTACAATCATTTTAGCTGTAACTCTTTCTTTTAATAAATAATCTATTATAGTTGTATTCTTTTTCCTCTATTAAGGTTTTTCCGGAATATCTCCTGGTTCTTCTACTTGTGGCGCTTTCGGATAGTCGATTGGATCTTTTCCGATATCGGGTATCGTAGGTTCTTTTAAGGGTTCATCTTCTATTTCTGGTGCTTTTGGATGATCAATCGGATCTTCTCCAGGATTTTGGATTTCCGGCCCTTCTGGTATTGGATTAACTCCAAACCCTGGTGCTTTAACTTCTTCAAGGAAAGAAGCTGAATCGTCTTGTTTTGATTGCAGTTCATGATTTTCTTTGTTCATAATAGCCACCACTCCTTTATCTTTATTTGTTAAGGATAAATACTATTAACCATTTATCTTTGCCTTTCTTTTTTTCTTGCTTTTCGAAAATCTATTCCGTTCATTTCTTTCTACAAATACTAACGGAATAATTTGGTCTATTCCATTGTTTCTGGTGTTCCTTTATAATTATATCTTAACAAAAATAGAAAACGCACACAAAAAAAACGCCTTTTTATAAAAACCGTTACACGTACTGTTCCTCTTAAAATTATAGTCCTTAAATGAATTGTTTTTGGTTTTAGAAGTTTCACGAGTTTTCGCACCCGTATCTTGTTGTCTTATAATCCACATATAAAAAGTGAAGGTCTCAAGAAATCAGCTTCTTAAGACCTTCACCATAACTGTATTTAATTAGATGGTTTTACCCACCAACACGATTGACAAAGAGCTCTTTTTCTTTTGTCTTCGTTTTTATTTGCGAGGTGCCCGCGGCGGACGTGTACCCCAATATTGAAACAAATCGGTTCTGAGTGCGCCATTATAGAGCTTACGTTTTTTAGTTGCACGTTCGCCATAATAAGATTCAAACGTTAAGTCGCTTGTAATAATATATTTGCTCCATGTTTTTAATGGACGGTAAACGGTCCCCATTTGTTTGTACAAGGCTTGGATCTCTTCTTCTTCTCCTAAGCGTTCCCCATAAGGCGGATTCGCTAAAATAACGCCGTATTCTTTTTCCGTTGTAAAATCAGCCAGTTGCATTTGTTTAAACGTAATACTGTCGCCTACTCCTGCTTCGATTGCATTTTGCTTGGCAATTTCAATCATGTCTGCGTCGATATCCGTCCCAACAATGTCTAATTCTGTGTCGTGATCAATCGCTGCTTTAGCTTCTTCTCGAACGTCTTTAAAGACAGATTGATCAAACCATTCCCATTCTTCACAAGAAAAATTACGATTGAGCCCAGGAGCGATATTCCGTCCAATTAAGGCTGCTTCAATCGGAAGTGTTCCTGAACCACATACTGGATCATAAAACGGACGATCTTTGCGCCAAGTTGTCAGCAAGATTAACGCTGCAGCCATATTTTCTTTCAAAGGTGCGCCACCCTTAGCGATCCGGTACCCACGTTTGAATAAACTTGGACCGGTTGTATCTAGAGTCAATGTAACTTTATCTTTCAATAATGCAACTTCTAATTGATACAAAGCTCCAGTTTCAGGCAAACGTGTTCTACGATGATAAACGTCGCTCAAACGGTCTACAATGGCTTTTTTTACCAATGCTTGGCAATCGGAAACGCTGTAAAGCGTCGATTTGATTGATTTACCCGCTACTGGAAAATTAGCGTCCATTGGTAAATAATCTTCCCAAGGCAATGCTTTGGTTTTTTCAAATAATTCATCAAACTCATAAGCATCAAATTCTCCCACAACGATTTTGATTCTATCTGCTGTTCTTAACCAGAGGTTCGTTTTTGCGATATCCCTTTCTGTACCTGTAAACAATACTTTCCCATTCTCTATTTCACATTCATATCCCATATTGCGTAATTCTTTTCCAACTAAGGCTTCTATACCGCTAGCTGCAGTCGCAACAAGTTGAAATTTTTTCATCTTTTTTGCTCCAATTCTTTTTGTTTTTAACTTTATTTATAAGATAAATATAAAACCCTCCATAGAGGAGGGTTTTATACCTGAATTTGTAAATTTCTGTAAGCCATGTTCTGTCTCAGATAAAATGTCAGGGTCACTTTTATCCGGAGGTAATTATCTGTCTGCAATTACTGCCTCTTCCATCGGTTCAATTCCCTAGGAAAAGTGCCCCTACCAAAGTTTGGGTTGCTCGCTCGAGGGGTTTACCGCGTTCCACCAATACCGTTTCCCGTATTGCTTCGTCACTGTGGCACTTTCAAGAATACTCAAGCATAGTATTAAACCTTAGCTTTTTTTTCTGCCGTCACTTTATCAAAAGATAAAGGCCCTGGCTTATGATTTCGCCAGGCACGAACACTACAAGCATCGCAGCTTGTGCGAGCATGGACTTTCCTCAGTCTAGTCAAGCTAGACCGCAATTACCCGAAATTTACAAATAAAATTCTTTTTTTTGATCTGTAACCGTTCTGTTACAGGTTTTCTTCCGTTTCATCTAATTTTGAACCAAATACATGTCGTTCTAGATTGGATAAACGTTTTAAGATATCAAAATTTGTTACCGTATTATTAGGCTGAGCTGATGAATAAGTTGGTTTAGATAACGAAGCTTGTTTCGTTAGTTCATCTACTTTACTTAATAACCGTTCATTTTCAGCCTTTAATTGGGTAAGCTCTTTATTGTATGACTCATAATCGCGAATCACATCATCTAAGTATTCGTCTACTTCTGCAGGATTGTATCCACGCATACTTGTTTTAAATTCTTTTTGTAAAATATCTTTTGTTGTTAACGTTCTCTCTGCCATGACTACACCTCTTTTTATACTTCATTCATAATGCGGCACTGATTGTAATAAAGTCTGCTATTATTACCATTATAGCAAAGAAGAGCAGAAATAAAAACTTATTTTTGAATAATTCGCAATCTTCCTGTTTTTCAGTCTATTTATTTGCTTAACTCAAGGCTTATTCCTCTTCTAAAACAGTATTCTGCAGTTGATCAAAATCAATCAGACGACACTCATACTCACCTTTTTCTTGCTTTTTCAAAATCGCCTGATAGAGCCATTTTGTTTTGCCTTCATTTTCAAGATCATAAACCAATAAAGCCCCTTGTGTGTGTCCTAACATAAAAGCTTGATGATTTTTTAACTGTGAAGGATCCTTGTACGGCTGATGTGAAACAGCTTCAACAAAATCAACTTGTTTTTTCAACTGCATCAATTTCGCTTGGTTCTGCTCGTTCCAGTTAGAACCAAATTCAAGAAAAGGAAACAGCAAGCCCTGTTTAATTTCTGGGTATTCTTCTTTTAGTTCATTAATGACTTCTACTGCCCATTGTTCAACACCGAATTGCCCACTTGTTAGAAACCATTGGACGCCTTCTTCAATGTAAGAACGAATTTCTTCTTTTAAACATTTTTTTATAACAGCTACTTTAGGATCATCATCTTTAAAAACCCCAAGTTCAAACGAACGGTAACCGCTAATTAATAAATTTGTTATCAAGTCTTCTCATTCTCCTTTTCTTTCAAGTGATGTATTTGATATAATAGATCACAGGAGTGTGATAGGATTGGCTATAAAATATCCAAACGGCAAGAGTTACTTTCATAATGCCGAAAAACAAGGAAAAAAGCAAACAAAAAAGAAAGACTTTTCCTTCAGCAAAAGAGGCATGACCTTAGAAGAAGAATTAAATGAAAGCAATGATTCTTATTTAGCCTTTGAGAGAGCAGTGATTCATAAAAAACCTACCCCTATTCAAATCGTGAGTGTCGATTATCCTAAACGAAGCGCAGCCGTTATTAAAGAAGCTTATTTCCGACAAGCCTCTACGACCGATTACAATGGTGTTTACAGAGGGTTTTATTTGGATTTCGAAGCTAAAGAAACAAAAAACAAGCTTTCTTTTCCTCTTAAAAACTTCCATCAACACCAAATCACGCATATGCAGCAATGTTTAAAACAAGGAGCTATTTGTTTTGTTGTTTTACGTTTTTCAACTACTGATCAAATTTTTCTTTTAGAAGCTGCCTTTCTAATTGATTATTGGGAAAACCAAATGAAAGAAGGACGAAAATCAATTCCTATAAGCGAACTTGAAAAAAATGGATATAAATTGTATTATGGACTATCGCCGCGCATCCCTTACTTGGATGTCGTGGATCATTTGATCGACAAAGCTCGATCAGAGAAACAAAATCAGTAATACTAAGATACTAGAAACAAAGAAGAAAAGTTTTCGTACTTTTCTATCCTATAGAATGTTAAGGAGTAGAACGACTTATGCCAGAAAAAAAAGAAACCATGTCACGTGTTTCGAAAAAACAAAATGATAAAAAACGACGCTCACAACCTGTAAAGAAAAAAAAGGCCCCTACTAGACCGTTATGGAAAACCATCGTTTTTGGAATTCTCATTGCATTTATTACTGCTCTGATTGCTGGAGCTGGTTTGTTTGCCTATTACGCTGCTTCTGCTCCCGAATTGACCGAAAAAGATTTGACCGGATCGATTTCTTCTGATTTATTAGATGATAAAGGAGAAGTTTTTTATACTTTGGGCGGGCAAAACCGAGATGTGGTCACTGAAGATCAAGTTCCACAAGTCTTAAAAGACGCCATTATCTCGATTGAAGACCAACGTTTTTATACGCACAAAGGCATTGACCCCATTCGAATTGGCGGAGCTGTAGTAGCTAATTTGACTAAAGGGTTCGCTTCTGAAGGCGGAAGTACCCTGACACAACAACTCATTAAATTGTCTGTTTTTTCTACAGATGAAGCCGACCAAACATTGAAGCGTAAAGCTCAAGAAGCTTGGTTAGCTTTGAAATTGGAAAAGACTTACACTAAGGAACAAATTCTAACGTTCTATATCAATAAAGTCTATATGTCTGATAATAACTATGGGATGAGCACTGCCAGCGAGTATTATTACGATAAGCCGTTAAATGAGTTATCCCTATCACAAGCCGCTATGCTGGCCGGACTGCCTCAATCGCCAAACACTTATAATCCTTACACGAATCCTGAAAAAGCTGAGAAACGCCGCAATCTGGTTTTAACGATGATGGTAGATAACAAAAAACTATCAACTGCTGAAGCAGATGAAGCCAAAGCAGTGCCGATTGAAGATGGTTTAATTGATCATTCAGGTGACGAAACAAATAACTTGGTATTTGACTCTTATCTAAAAGAAGTCATTAAAGAAGTGAAAGAAAAAACCAAATTAGACCCTTATACCGCTGGCTTAAAAATCAAAACCAATCTGAATATGGATGCTCAACAACAAGTGTACGATATTTTAAATTCTGATGAATACATTGCCTATCCCGATGAAGACATTCAAGCTGGTGTTTCAATGGTAGACGTTAAGACCGGTCAATTGAAAGCGATCGGCGGCGGACGTAACCAAGAAGGCCAATTGAGTTTAAACCGCGCTTCAGAAATGAACCGCAGTGTCGGTTCTGCAATCAAACCATTAAGTGTGTATGGTCCAGCGATTGACTATTTAAATTACTCCACGTATCAACAAGTTGTGGATGAACCTTATACCTTTAAAGCCGGTGGACAACTTTACAACTATGATAGAAGCTACCGCGGCCAAATGAGTCTCCGCGAAGCTTTGATCGATTCAAGAAATGTGCCAGCTGCTAAAATCCTTCAAGAAGTCGGTTATCCAGATACAACTGAATTTTTGGCTAACCTAGGCATCGACGTAACCAAATGGAATGGTGAAACAAAAGGATTAGTAGAATCAAATGCCATCGGTGGAGAAATCACACCAATCCAACTTTCAGCTGCTTATGCTGCTTTTTCAAACGGCGGAGATTATACCGATCCCTATACCGTTTCCAGCGTTGTCTTACAAAATGGTCAAGAAATTGATTTGACCCCTGATACAAGCAAAGCTATGAAAGATTCGACAGCTTATATGATCACCGATATCCTAAAAGACACTGTCAATTCAGGTACGAATAAAGACCTAGTGACAATTTCTGGATTGCCGCAAGCTGGTAAAACCGGTACGACCAACTATACTGACGAAGAAAAAGCAAAATACGACATTCCAAGCGGCGGAGTGCCCGACTCTTGGTTCAGTGGCTATACAACCAACTATTCTATCTCTGTTTGGGTAGGATACGATGATAAGTACACAGATGGCCATTGGTTAAGCCCTTCTTCTCAACAACTCCCACGGAAGATCTACCGCTCATTAATGTCGCATGTGTCAGCGTCTGTTGAGAATTCCGATTGGACTAAACCGGCTTCTGTTGTTGAAGTAGCGGTTGAAGCTGGTTCAAATCCAGCTAAACTGCCAGGACCAAATACTCCTTCTGGCAGTATTGTCAAGGAACTCTTTGTTAAAGGGACTCAACCAACTTCTGTTTCAACTTCATTTGGCGAAGAATTGAAAGCTCCAAGTGGACTAAAAGCAGCTTATGATGAAGAAAAAGATGAAATTTCTGTTCAATGGGATGCTTATTCACTAAAAGATAAAACGAGCAAAGCTAATTATGTCTTAACCGTTGATGGACAAGCTTATGAAACTTCCGATTTATCCTACGTGATCCAAAACCCATCAGAAGGAAAAGTAGACATCACTCTTGCCGTTAAAGCTAACGATAAGACTGGACCAAAAGCGTCTACTTCAGTAACGGTTCCTGAAAAAGAAGAAACAGAAGACAGCAGTGCTGATAGTTCTTCTGAAAGTTCTGAAGAAAGCTCTTCACAAAGCTCTGAAGAAAGCAGCAGTGAATCTGAAAACGAAAGTAGCGAAAGCAGTTCTTCTAGCAGTGAGAGCAGTTCCGAAGAATCTTCCGAATCAGCTCCAGAGGAATCTTCTTCCTCTTCTCAACCCACTAACGAAGAAGCTCCCGATACAGATGAGCCAGAAAAAACTCCTGAAACCTAATGAAAGTTCCGGGATAAAAGACTCCAAAATAAAAAGCTTCAAATCAAGGATAAAACCTTTGATTTGAAGCTTTTTTCTTTAATTATACGTATAAGATGAAAAGAGTTTTTTCTCGCTCTTTTTCTTTTTATCCCTTTTAATTTAGTCGTTCACTATTTTTCCGTTTCCATTAGTCTTTTGACCGAGCAGTTGCAGACAAATTTCATGATCGTGGTTTCTAGCAGTGCATTGGTAGCGTCCAAAGAAAATTAATCGATGGTGAGCTGCACTCCACATTTCAGGAGGAAGCTTTTTCATTAATATTTCTTCCACTTCACGAACCGTTGCATCCGGAGGGCATATGCCTAAACGTTTTGTCACTCTTTCTACGTGAGTGTCAACAGCTATTGCAGGAATATCAAAAGCCACACTCAAAACGACATTCGCCGTTTTTCTGCCTACTCCAGGAAGAGACTCCAATTCTTTTCGGGTATGCGGAACTTCGCCATTAAACTCATCAACTAATTTTTGACAGCACCCTTTGATAAATTTTGATTTATTGCGGTATAAACCGATCGTCTTGATCAGCGCCATAATGTCTTCTACTGGTGCTGCTAAGAAAGCTTGAGGCGTTGGATACGTTTCAAACAATTTCGGGGTTATTTTATTAACAGACACATCTGTCGTTTGAGCACTCAACATCACTGCGATCAACAACTCAAAAGCATTGCAATGGCTCAACTCGCATTTAGCATCTGGAAAGAGCTCTCCCATTGCTTCAATCAATTCTATTGTCTTTTTTTTCGATAGCACTCAAGTCACTCCCGTTTTAATTGTTATTGTTTAACCAGTTGTGAAGCGGAACTTTTGCTCCAGGTTCTTTATCTGTTGAAGGACCAGAAGGACTGGCTGCTTTATTTTGCCGGTGACGTTTGGTCTCATTTTCCACTTGTGCCTTGGAACGGATGTTTTTACGTTCCCAATTCAATAAAATTCGATCCACATATTTTAAATTGTATACTTGACTTAAAACTGCTTCTCTTAAAGCTAATTCAATCAAATCAATAGGGTATTTATCGTCGTCAAGCCACATTCCTATGGTTTGCATCTCTATTGGAGAGAGCGTTCTGCCAAACTCAGCTTCAAAACGCCGGAAAAGTTCTTGCTCAGAAAGTTCTTGCTCTTCGCTTGCAACTTTTTTTTCAGTTTGAATCAATAATATCCCTAATTTGTCCCAAAGTAACGTTAAACTGTACTGGTCATTTGTTTTTCCATCACTGTTTTTTTCAGTTTCAATCGTTAAAACTTTTTTTTGAATCAGCTCGTGAATACCGCGAAAAGCTTCAGCTGACGATATTTCCATTCTTTTTGCAATTTCTTCAGTGTCTGGAAACAGAATTCCCGCATCCATAAATGATTTTAATTGAAGAACTAATATCAACTGCTCATTAGACAAACCGATCTGCCGATATTCTTTTAATAGCACATTGGTTATCGTTGTGTCTCCCGCCTTAAGCCAGGTTTGTAATAATTGATTGGTCATTTTTATACTCCTTACTTTTCCATCTTCTAAATTCCTTAGCTAATAGCTATGCTGTTCTGATCAGCTATGTGAAAAAAACAGCGACTTAAGAAACTTAAGTCACTGTCAATATTGATTTAAGGATAAATGCGATTCAACAAACGTGGGAATGGAATGGACTCACGAATGTGCTCCGTACCACAAATCCAAGTAACAGCTCTTTCTAATCCTAGACCAAATCCAGAATGCGGAACTGAGCCGTATTTACGTAAATCTAAATACCACGCGTAATCTTCTTCAGTTAAACCAAATTCTTTAATGCGTTGTGTCAAAGCGTCAAAATCAACTTCTCTTTCGCTTCCGCCAATAATCTCTCCGTACCCTTCAGGTGCAATTAAATCGGCACACAAGACTACATCTTCGCGTTCTGGATGTGGTTTCATATAAAAGGCTTTGATAGCTTTAGGATAGTTTAAGATAAAGACTGGTTTATCAAATTGTTTAGCGATAAACGTTTCATGAGGGGAACCAAAGTCATCGCCCCAAGTAATATCATCAAATCCATTTTCATTTAAAAGGACAACAGCATCGTCATAAGAGATTCTTGGGTATGGCAACTCGGTATATTTTTTTAATAAGTCTGTATCGCGTTCTAAAACTGATAAAGCATGCTCACAATTGTCTAATACGCTTTGAACGATATAAGCCACATATTGTTCTTGGACTTCCAGGCTTTGTTCATGATCCATAAAGGCCATTTCAGGTTCGATCATCCAAAACTCAATCAAGTGACGACGCGTTTTAGATTTTTCAGCTCGGAAAGTTGGACCAAATGAAAATACTTTGCCAAACGCCATAGCTGCAGCTTCCATATACAACTGTCCGCTTTGAGATAGATAAGCTTCTTGATCAAAATATTCTGTGTGGAACAGTTCCGTAGAATCTTCAGCAGCACTCGCTGTTAAAATAGGCGGATCAATTTTGATAAATCCTTCTTTATTAAAAAAGTCATACGTTGCACGAATGATTTCGTTACGTATTTGCATAATCGCGTGTTGTTTAGAGGAACGTAACCATAAATGACGGTGATCCATCAAAAATTCTGTTCCGTGTTCTTTTGGTGTGATGGGGTAATCATGGCTTTCCCCAATGATTTCAATTTCTTTCACAACAATCTCATAACCAAATTTTGAACGGCTATCTTCTTGGATAGTGCCCGTAAGTAAAATTGATGTCTCTTGTGTTAGACCTTTAGCCAGTTGAAAAACTTCTTCTCCAACTTCACTTTTCACTACGATTCCTTGGAAAAAAGCTGAACCATCACGCAATTGTAAAAATGCGATTTTTCCGCTTGATCGTTTATTGGCTACCCACGCTCCGATCGTTACTTCTTCTCCAACATGATTTTTGGATTCTTTAATTGAAATATGTTTCACGGTTATAGTCTCCCTTTGAATTAAAATTAACTACTTTCATTTTGATGTTACTTTTCAAAGTAGTGATGACTCTTCTTATTATAACCAACTTATGCAAAGTTAGCATTAAAAAACGGGGAAAATTTAGTCTTTCTTACATTAAGCGGTTCCGTTTAGATATTCTCAATATCTTTTACCCATTTTCCATCCTTAGCGGTAATGACATAATAACCTAAACGCCCATTTTCTTGCTTGTAAGCCACTTCCCAGACTGGAACGTCTTCTTCGATCCCAATTCGTACTTCCAACAACTCAGCTGGTTTTTTTGCTTCTCTTACAATTTGCTTAGCTTGCTGTTCAGTAATGTAGTCTCCTTCTTTTAGAACAACTACATCTCCACCCTCTTGCTCAACGATGACTAAAACAGGTTCTTTATTTTGGGCGGTACCGACTACGCTGAAATAGGTTTCTGCATTATTGTACCAATAAAATTTATCCGCTTTTGTTAATCCGGCTGTTTCTTTGGCAATCGCAATCGTCTCCGCTTCAGCTTGTTTTAACGGTTGACGGCTGGTATTAAATAAATAAATGGAGCCAAAAATGACGGCAGCCATCAAAATAGTTAATCCGCTAATGATCGTTTTTTTCATGAAATCTCCTCTTTTACGTATTCCTTCATTTTAGTCTTCTTCTAAGAACAGCGACAAATTCCGTTGCAGCTCTTCTTTTGCCACTACTTCTTTTACCAAGTCATGAGGCAACGACGCCAGCATCTGCTGTCCATAGTTGGTTTTAATAAGTCGGTCATCTAAAACAATCATGACGCCTTTATCCTTTTCTGAACGAACTAGCCTGCCTAACCCTTGTTTTAAACGGACTGTCGCTTTAGGCAACGTATCCATCTTAAATGGACTCAATTGTTGGCTCTCTAACCACTTATATTTCGCTTTTGTGAAAGGACGGTCGGGTGACTCAAAAGGCAGACGTGTCACTACAATAATTCGTAATGACTTTCCTGGCAGATCAACGCCTTCCCAAAAACTGTCTGCACCTAACAAAATGCCGCCGGTAGAATGAAAGAAACGTTTGAGGATTCGATCTCTGCTGCCGGATAAGCCCTGCGCTAATAATTCACGCCCTGTAAACGCAGGATGTTGTTGAAGTAAAGAAAAAACATCTTGCAAAGTTTCGTTTGCATTAAATAAGACCATCATATTTTCATTTGAATGCTGGATGACTGTTTCCAAGTGTTCAACGATCATCTCGGCATATTGTTTCTTAGTCAATTGTTTTAGCGGCTTTAATTCTTTAGGGATCCATAACCGTGCTTGTTTTTGATAATCATACGGTGATGGGATAACCATTTTACGCAACTTTTTCTCACCCAGTTGCTTTTCAAAATAAGAAAAATCGCCATTCAACTCTAACGTAGCACCAGTATACAAAATGGAAGTCGTTTGTTCTGCCAATTTTGTTCTTAAAAATTCGCTGCTATCGATTCTTGAACGTTTGATAACAAAACTGTTTTTAGGGCTTTTTTGTTTAAAAGAAAACCAGGTAACTTCATTTTGTTCGCTTTCTCGAAAAATCTTTTGAAAAATACCCTTTTGCGATTCAACTGTTCCAATCAGTTCAAAAAAATCATCAATTAAATGCCGCTCTCGGTGAGTAAATTGTTCACGGTGAATTAAAGCTTGCCGAGTAATTTCATAACCTAAGAAAACAATGTCTTCCATCAATGCCAAAAGAATTTTTGTCTTTTTCTTTAAATCAAGCGTCCAATTTTCAGTTTTAGAAAATTGCACATCTAATTGGTCTGACATTTGTTGTCTTTCAGGGAGTTCTGAACGGCAATACGAAATCAGTTTGTCAAAAAAAGCAGCCAGCTCTTCTTCAAAAGCAACAACGCTCATTTCAATCATATTGATTTGAGTCAATTGAATGCTGTTGCTCTTTTCTGCTAATGCACTTAATCGACTTAGAAAGCTTTTGTCGTCTGCTCGCTTTCCTATTAATTTCATCAACTGCTGATTGCGGTAGTAAGAAAAAACTTCACTGGATGCTGTAGTTGCTACATCAGCCAAGTGATGTGCTTCATCAATAATTATTTTTTGCACATTTGGCAGTACCGGTTCTTCACGTTGCAGATCATGGCATAAAAAGGCATGGTTCGTGATGATAATGCTTGCTTGCTTGACTTTCTCCTGAGCATGAAGATAAAAATCTTGCTCATAAAAAAGATCTTCTTGAGCATTGTCCATCCACCCTCGATGCCGAATCTTGTTCCAAAACGGCTGCAAGTAATTGGTTAAATTTAATTCGTCTAAGTCACCAGTAACTGTTTCAGTTAACCAAGTCAGGGTCCGCATTTTTAAAATGGCATCCATTTGGTGTTCGATAGGATCTTTTAAAACCTCTTGAAATTTAGCCAAATGAATATAGTGATGCTTGCTTTTTAAAATCGCTGCTTGAACCGCGAATGGCAAAATCGTATTAAGTTGTATACTATCTTTTTCAAGCAATTGTTTTTGCAATAACGTTGTGTACGTACTAATGATCACGGGCTCTTGAGGTGTTGCCACATAGGCTAATGGAATCAAATACCCTAACGTTTTTCCAATCCCTGTAGCTGCTTCAATAACAAAATGCTCCGAATCTTTCTCAGAAAAATAACGGTAAACTTCATCCATCATTTGTATTTGTAATTTTCGGGTAGTTAACTTCTTCTGGAATAACTGTTCCTTTGCTTCAATACCGACAGGGTAATGTTCCGTTTCACGGTGTGTCCGCTGTTCATATGTCACTGTTTTTTTACGAATTGCCAGCCCTTCTTTGACCAGCAAATCATCAGACAATAGTTGGCGCATAGTCAGCATGTCACTTAATGTTTCTTTAAAAAACAAATTTGTCTGCATGGTACAATGCTCAGCTAGTTCCACTAATTTTTCAACCGTTACTAGAGGCAGCTTTTTCAATTTTTGCTTTAACAGCAGAAATAACTCTGCAGTTACATAAGCATCACTATCTGCTTGGTGAGGGTTGTCATGTAAAAAACCAAATCGTGTAGCTAAATCGTTAAGACGAAAACTCGGTTCAGTGGGCAATAAAATTTGCGCAAGTTCAACGGTGTCCATCCCTATACTATTTAAAGGCGGAAGCCCGCAGCGAACCAACTCTTCTGAAAGGAACTTATAATCAAACTGAATATTGTGCGCGACAAATATACATCCCTCTAACAAGTTGTAGATCATTGGTGCTACATCTTCAAAATAAGGTGCATTAGCAACTGTTTGATTAGAGATGCCTGTCAAATGTTCAATCTGTTTCGGAATGCTAACTAACGGGTTAATATCAATAGCATATTGCTGCACGATTTTACCTTCTTCTATCAATGCGCAGCCGAATTGAATCATACGGTCTCCAGTTGCGGCGTTTCCACCAGTCGTTTCAATATCTACTACTGCATATGTAACTTTTTCTTTCACCTTAGTCACCTAATTCTAATTTCTTGATCGTTATTGTCTTTACCTATCATACTATGAAGTATCAGAAAACACAAAAAAACTATGGCGCTTAATCGTCCATAGTTTTTATTTTTTCGCTTATTTAACAGAATAAATATCTTCCGCTTTTTTAAGAGGATCGATGACTATAAATAAATGGTTGTCTGTAGAGATAAAGCCGGTTTGATAAGCATTGTCATTTCCATCTGGATCCATCGGGTCGTAAGGAAAGTAAACGCAATCCGACTCTACCATAACATCTGATTTAAGATGATCTCCCTCTTTATAAAGGATGTCCATTTTTTCAATGTCGGGATGTTTAGTGACGCGTTCAAACATTCCCAACTCTAATCCTCCTAAATTGATATCATCTGTGTTCACATTATCAGCTTCTGGAAAAATTTCGATTTTTAACGATTCGCATGGAAAGATTTCTTGTAATTCTCCGCCTGCTATCCGTCCGAAGCTTTTACTGATTTGTTTAACCCACAAGTCTCCAATGAACTCTTTCTTAATGGTCCAAGTTTCACCATTTTTAAAATAGAATTTTAAAGCTGTTACTTCTCTTTTCATTATTATTTCCTCCTTTTAGCTCTGTGTATTTGTGATTAATTGAACAATGTTATTATAACACAATAAAAGAAAAAACAAAGCCAAATCGTTCGAATATGTGAATTTAAACACATGTCAGAACAAAAAATAAAAAGCGTTACATTAGATTTAGTGGTCTGATGTAACGCTTTTTAAATTTAAATTAATTAAACGAAAGAACTCGTTCAGTGTCATCCATATACTCTTTGCCTTGAGCTGGTGCTTCAATTGAGCCGAATGGCATTTGTGCACGCAATTTCCAATCAGAAGATAAATTCCATTCTGAACGAACAGCGTCATCAATCAGTGGATTGTAATGTTGCAAGCTAGCGCCGATATTTTCAGTTGCTAATGCAGTCCATACTGAATGTTGTGCTATTCCAGAAGATTGTTCTGCCCATACTGGGAAGTTATCTGCATATAGCGCAAATTGCTCTTGCAGATTTTTAACAATGCTCATATCTTCAAAGAATAAAATTGTTCCATAACCAGCACGGAAAGAGTTTAGTTTTTCAATAGTTGGAGCAAAATCTTGTCCTTCAGGAACAGCTATTTTTAATGCCGCCTCTGTTAGGTCCCATAGTTTTTCATGAGCTCCTCCAAACAATACAACCGCACGGGAAGTTTGTGAATTAAATGAAGATGGGCTTTCTTTAACCGCTGTTTTCACTAATGCTAAAATTTGATCATTAGATAGTGATACATTTTTTCCTAAAGCATAAATTGAACGACGTTCTTTTAGTAAATTTGTGAATTGGTTTTCCATTTGAGTAATTCCCCCTTAAAAGTAACTTACTCAAATAGTATAACAGCTTTCTTTTCGTAAGTAAACTGTTCTTTTGTTCATCTTTATTGTGTTAATTACCACGATTTTTTTCGAGATGGGAATCTGCCCAATTTATAAGTTGAACTCTTTCATTCGCAACTTCTCCTAGTAAAATAGCAGTTTCTATTTTATCTAAGGCTTCCCCTAACCATTTTCCCGGTTTAGCATCAAACTGCTGCAGTAAATCATGCCCAGAAACAACTATCTCATGTTTGCTTTTTATTGGTAATGATGCATTTAATTCTTCCAAATAAGCGGTATCGGATTCACGATTAAAGAAAGGCAGCATGTATTCAACTTCTAGAGCAATCTCATAACCGCTTTGATATAGAAATAAGCGGTTTAACGGTTCTTTGATACGCTGCTGCAAAGCAATGTAAGCGGTTTTTACTCTTTGCAGTTCTTTTTTAGAACACTTCCATTCTCGTAAGAATGTCTCAACTTCATCTTCTGATTTTTTTAGCATAAACAACAACATCGTCCAAGCAGCTAACCGTGTTGGAATTCGACCTTCTAACGCAGCAAATGATTCTAATTCGTTTTTATAAAGTGAAAGACCAGGGCAATAACGATACAACTCTGTTTGAATAAAAGCTTTCAAAGCTTTTTGCCGGCCTCTTCCCAAAAGAAGTTTCATAAATTCTACTTGAATGCGTTCAACTGCAATATTTTCAAGAAGAGCATGATGTTTATGAATAGCATTTTCCGTTTCGTTATCCATAATAAAGTCTAACTGACTGACAAAGCGGACACCGCGCATCATTCGCAAAGCATCTTCAAAAAAACGTTCTTCTGGTGAACCTACCGCTTTGATCAACCCTCTTTTCAAATCATTTACGCCATCGAAATAATCGATCACCTGGCCTTCTTGATCCATCGCTAACGCGTTTACTGTAAAATCTCGCCGTTTTAAATCTTCTTCCAACGAACGCACAAAAACAACTTGATCTGGTCTTCTAAAATCTTGATAAGTCGATTCTGTTCGAAAGGTGGTCACTTCATAAGAGTCGTCTTTGCTTAAAACCATCACGGTCCCATGTTCAATGCCCACATCGATCGTCTTCGGAAAAATTTTTTTGACCTCAGCAGGAAAAGCGCTAGTAGCAATATCAACATCGTTGATTTCTTTGTTTAATAGAGCATCTCTTACACAACCACCTACAAAGTAAGCTTCAAAACCTGCTGCTTGTATTTTTTCAATAATAGGCAAAGCAGTCGTAAATTTTTGGTTGAAAGCGATCATAACAAATTTTCCAATCCATAAACTAATTCTTTCAGGTCCATAACTTTTTCACAGCCCAGAGCTACACCAGTCATAAAAGAAGCACGATCATATGAATCATGACGGATTGTCAAACCTTCGCCTGTGCTGCCAAATTGAACTTGCTGGTGAGCTACTAAACCTGGCAAACGGACACTATGGATTTTCATTCCATGGTAATCCGCTCCACGTGCTCCAGGAATGCTTTCTTTTTCATCTGGATGTCCTTGTTGATGTTCGCCACGTTCTGCATAGATCATTTCAGCTGTCTTAATAGCTGTTCCGCTTGGTGCATCTAATTTATTATCATGGTGCATTTCAATTATTTCCACATCTGGGAAGTATTTGGCTGCCTTCGCTGAAAATTGCATCATCAATACAGCCCCGATAGCAAAGTTAGGGGCTATCAATCCTCCAAGGGCTTGTTTCTGAGATAAATTGACCAATTCATTTACTTCAGTTTCAGAAAATCCGGTTGTTCCTACTACAGGACGAATGCCTTGCTCTAAAGCAAAACGCGTATTTTCATAAGCTACCGATGGAATCGTGAAGTCGATCCAAACATCGGTTTTCACCGTTTTAACAACCGTTTCTTTATCATTAAAAATAGGGACATCTACTGTTGAAAATTCAGCTAATTCGTTTAAGTTCGTTTCTTTGGCATGCGGGTCTAACACGCCTACTAACTCAAACCCCTCGTGGTCTCTAACCATTTTTGTCGCTGTCATTCCCATCTTACCTTTAAATCCAGCTACGACTATCTTAATCATCTTGTCCATCTTTCCCTTCAAAACAGTTTTTATCCTGTTTATTAAATTTGTTCTTCATAAAAAGCAACTCATTAAAAGCTTTCTCATTAATACTACCAAAAAGTCGGCTGGTTGCAAGAGTTGTTGTTTAGTTTTACAAACCTTTTGTATTTTTTGATAATCTTATCAAAAAATACAGTAAAAATAAAAAGTTCCTTTGAATTTCAAATAAATTCAAAGGAACGATTGAAACCAAAATAGACTAACTAGAAGAGTTATTCATATATCATCACTGTTAGATTAATCAGCAGGACTAATGATTTGGCTTTTTTTGTTCTTTTATAAGTGCTTCTTCAATTTCTTTTAAGTCATTTGAAAGTTGAATAAATCCTTCGCGGTCGCCAGCTTCTAGCGCTTCATCCACTTGATTCATAATTTGTTGTTTTTGTTCGCTTAATGATAAAGCAGCTAATGCATGCTCAACTTCTTTTTTCAATTCTAAACTGACAAAGTCGTTCCATTTATGATAAGGATTATCTTCTAATACAGCTAGGTATTGCGGGGATTTCCAAGGATCTCTGAAGATGAGTTCAACGTAGATATCTTCATGCCAATTCAAGCGAACCTCATGAAAGGCTTGTTCAGGGTCATTAAACAATGTACCGTCTTTATAAAAGAAAAACGGTTCGTTATCCGTTCCCACCGAAGACATCATCATTCCTCGTGGCGTAGTATCTACAGACTCAACAAAATGAACTTTATTCAAAACAATATCGTGGTTTAACAAATAATTTAAAATCCACATTGACTCTCTTCGTTTTAACTGGTGACGATCTAAGAACCACCCAAGAAATACTTTTTTTGCTTCTAAAGGTACTTTGATGTTCATGTGAAGCGCCTCCTCATCTCCAAGCTTTCTCTCATTATACCCTAATCTACTAATAGTTTGTATTTATTTCCTCTAAAATTCCTAATATTTCCTCATCAGACGGTTCAATCAATAAGTAATCAGTTACAGCTTGCTTGATCGTCGTTCGGTTTCCAGCTTCTCTCAAGAAATAGATATAGGATTTTAAGAAGTCCTTATTTTGTCGAAACGCAGGATAAGCTTGTTCAAAAGCTTGTTCTGCTTTATCGTATTCTTCTAGTTTTTCATTAGCAACAGCTAAATTCCAATAAAATTGAGGGTCAGACTGTCCATTTTGCAATGCCTGATCAATCAAATTCACGGTTTCTTCAATCCGTTCTTGTTTTAAGAGCAAATTACTATAAGCTAATTGAAGACTTTCGTTTTCAGGCGCTAAAGCTATCGCTTCGAGGTAATAGTCTTCTGCTGTTTCTTCTTGTTCCAGCCTAAGTGCTACTTCTGCTCCAATCGCAAATAACTCATAATTGTATTGATCCATCCGAAGTCCTTCTTGAATGACCTCAGCTGCTTTCTCAAGTTGATTTTCTTCTTCCAAGCTTTGCGCTAAATTAGGATACACTGATGTATAACTTGGGTCTAAATCTTTTAATTTAAAAAACACTTCATTTGCGCGTTTAAACTCTTTCTGTTGCATATACGTTATGCCCAACTCAAACAAACCATTGACTGTCTCATTCTCCTCAACACTTTGCTCAAGGTACTCCACTGCTTGGTCTAAGTCTCCTAAGGCGCTATAAGCACTCCCACAACGATTTGCTAAGTTGACCCCAGTAAACTCATCGTAACCTTGGATCATCAGTTCTTCATATGCTCGAATAGCTTGAGCATATTTTCCCATCGAAAAATGCAACTCTGCTAAAGCAAATTGGATAACGGGCTCATCCGGCAAAATATCTTTTGCTTTCAATAACTTTTGTTCGCTGACTTCATAAAGGCCTTGTACTTGATACAAATCGGCTAAAACCAATAAAGCTTGCGGAAAGGTTTCGCTTTCTTCTGGTATATCTAGCAGCCAGTCCATGGCGCTATCAATTTCGTTAGCTTCGATAGCAATTTCTGCTAACCCAATTTTCAGTTCATCGTCTTCCGGATAAAGGGCTAATAATTGTTTGTATATCATTTGGGTTTCTTCCAAAAATCCTAGATGATATAAGTCATCGGCTAAATGATACAATTGTTCATCAGAATCGGTTGCTAAAGCTCGTTTAAAAAAATCATTTGCTTCATCTAACTGATTGTTTTGAAGAGCTTCCAGCATTTTTTGTCCATTATTCATTTAATTAATCTACCTTTCTCATTCGCATTCATTCACTTTCATTTTACCACATCTTTGTTTCAATTGTGAAGACAGCGCTTTATTATTAAAGTTTTCTTTAAAAACCATCCAAAAAATTTGATTTTTAGCAGACCTCTTTTAACTCTTTTTTATTTAACCGTATTTTTCTAATAACATTAATCCGTTCAACCCTACCCTTACCCCAATTTAAATTAGTTTTTCCAGCCTTTAAATTTTAATAAATTACCTGCTCAATGTAAGCTTGCTGAATAAAATTGCTAGTCAGTTATTTGCTGGTTTTAAAACGTACACCACAACTTTTTACCTCTGCTTAGCCATATCCTTGGAGAGTATTTATGTATACAAAAAAATACCCGGTTCACTTAAGAATAGAACCCGTTTAGACCGGAAGAATAGTTGATGCCATAAAATCATACGTGGATTTTTGAGAAGAATTATAGTAAGTCAACATTGAACAAGTAAGCGAATTCAATTATTTGAATAGTATATTGTTAATGTTAAGATAGTAATATACTAAGATTGATTAACAGATTGGTTTACGTCATTTGCTTTTAAACTTATTCCTAATTAGGAAAGGAGAAGGAGAAAAAATGAAAAAACTAAGCATTACCATCACTATGCTGTTGGGTTTATTTATTTTAACCAGTTGCGATACTAGCAATGAGAACGAAGAAACTTCTACACAATCCTCTGTTGCACAAAGCGATACAACGAATACCAGTAGTTCGGAAGGTTCAGCAGAAAGTTCTTCGAGCACATCGGAAAATGCAATCGTTTCTGAAAATGAGTCTTCTATACAATCTTCTGTTGCACAAAGCGATACAACAAGTACCAGTAGTTCGGAAGATCCAGCAGAAAGCTCTTCAAGTACATCAGAAAATGTAATCAATTCTGAAGAAGAGGCTTTTAATTTCATCAAAGAGGAAACTGGAATAGAAGCAGATAACACTGACATCGTCTATGGACTTTTAGACTCAGATGAAGATTCTTACACATTAAGACTAGTGAGTCAATCCTTACGAGAGCAAGGCGGTTCTGGAACTGTAGGTCTCTATAAAATTTATAAAGACGGTACTTATGAAGCAGAACCGAACTAAATTAATTTTTAGAGCGACTGTTTAAAACAATCACTTTCTGAAATACCTTTTTCTCAAATAAAAAATACACTCCTACTTCTAATGCCATTCGGACATTCTAGAGTTTGGAAGTGTATTTTTATTTGATTTTTTTGTTCTGGCTCTTTATTGATTAATAGACTAATTTTTTCTAGTTGCCCGATACTAAATTATCCGACACAGATAATCGTAAATTTAATTGTCTGATTGCTGGAATGAAGGCTTATAAACGTATGTAGAGATTATAAAAGAAAATTCGGTCCTCGCAATAGAGAGAACCATTAATTCTCGTATACAGTTAACAAAAAAAATATACCGTCTCGAATTCGAAACCTAGCTGCTTTGGCCATATACAAAGGACTGGTGAGCAAGTTAGACTAGATGGCAAGAATTACCCTTTCATATTTCAGGCTCTCTCATACCTCCTTATTATCCGAAAGAAACACACCGATAAAAGCCTTCATGGATTGCGTTGATCATAAAGATACTGAAATTACGAATCGTATCTATACTCACTACTCACGTCACAAATTTTATGATACCTACTATTATTGAACAACTTGAAGCTCGCGGATAATAAATTTCTGCTCGTATTTGCTATTCATTGAAATACTTAACCTCTAAAAACAACAAGAACCCTTGATTTCTCAAGGGTTCTAAGTCATGTATTATTTAACTGCATCTTTAAGCGCTTTGCCTGGTTTGAACGCAGGTACTTTACTTGCAGCGATTTGGATTTCTTCCCCTGTTTGAGGGTTACGACCTTTACGTGCAGCACGATCGCGAACTTCAAAGTTACCAAAACCGATGATTTGAACTTTTTCACCTTCACTTAAGGTTGTTTGAATAGATTCAAAAACTGCATCTACTGCTGCAGTTGCATCTTTTTTAGTTAAGCCTGTTGAAGAAGCAACGTTTTCGATTAATTCTGCTTTGTTAGCCATGTATATTTCACCTCCCTCGAAAAGAAGAATAGATGCTTTTTTTAAGAAGCAAATAAACATCATAATTTCATTTTTGAGTGGTCCAAAAATGAATCAATGCGAAATGCTACATTAGATTTTCTAAATGACATTTCATTTAAAAAGATATCATACAAATGCTGATACTGCAATGTATTTAACCAATTTCATTGCATTTTATCTGCTTTTTCTTTTTATCTTCATATTTATTTGAACCACTTTACTAAATGTGTTAAAATACTTTCTTTGCTTTTTCAAACTCATGATAAGAATGAATTATTTCCGGCGACGAGTAAGGATTCGAATAGGCGTTCCTTCAAATACGAAGGTATCACGGATTCGATTTTCAAGGAAACGAGCATATGAAAAGTGCATCATTTCCGGCTCATTCACAAACACAACAAAAGTAGGTGGTTTTATCGCCACTTGAGTTGCATAGTAAATTCTTAAGCGTTTGCCTTTATCCGTCGGTGTCGGGTTCATTGCTACCGCATCCATGATCACATCGTTTAAGACTGAAGATTGAATACGCAATCTTTGATTGGCACTAACGCGTTTGATAACTTCGGGCAGTTTATTCAAACGTTGTTTGGTCAATGCTGAAACGAATACGATTGGAGCATAACTCAAGTAAGCAAATTCTTTACGGATATCATTTTCAAAATCTTTCATAGTACTGTTATCTTTTTCAAGAGTATCCCATTTATTGACAACGATAATAACACCTTTACCGGCTTCGTGAGCATAACCCGCGACCTTCTTATCTTGTTCTCTAATGCCTTCTTCAGCGTTTAACACTACAAGGACGACATCAGAACGTTCAATTGCTCTCAAAGCTCTTAAAACACTGTATTTTTCTGTCGTTTCATAGACTTTACCGCGTTTCCTCATTCCAGCTGTATCGATCATCACGAATTCAGTTCCATCTTCATCCACAAATTCGGTATCAATAGCATCCCGAGTCGTTCCAGCAATATCAGAAACGATAACACGTTCTTCACCTAACATGGCATTTATAATGGAAGATTTTCCAACGTTAGGTCTTCCAATCAAACTAAATTTAATAACAGATTCATCATCTTCTTCTTCTGTTTCTTCCGGAAAATGGCTGATTGCTGCATCCAACAAATCGCCTATCCCTAATCCGTGACTTCCTGATAGAGGAAATGGTTCTCCTAAACCTAAAGTATAAAAATCAAAAATTTCGCTGCGCATTTCTGGATTGTCTACTTTATTAACAGCTAACAAAACAGGCTTATTGGTACGGTATAATATTTTTGCTACATTTTCATCTGCATCAGTTACACTTTCTCTGCCGCTTGTGATAAAAATAATGACATCTGCTTCTTCCATTGCAATTTCTGCTTGGTATTTAATTTGGTCAAGGAATGGTTCATCCCCTATGTCAATTCCACCGGTATCAATCACATTAAATTCTTTTCCTAACCATTCAGCTGGAGCGTAAATACGATCACGCGTTACACCTGAAATATCTTCGACGATTGAAATACGTTCTCCAACGATCCGGTTAAAAATAGTTGATTTGCCTACATTTGGACGACCAACGATGGCGATAACTGGTTTTGCCATTGCTTTAGCCTCCTTCTTTTTATTTCTTATTCTTTTAGTTAGTTTATAGAACAAAGCTTGAACTTGCAAGCTTTTGCTGAAAGAAACCGGTTAAAACAATAAAATCCAAGCTTTTTTTTAAGATGATTCTCATTTTAAGACAAAAAAAACGACATGCGGCTCAATTACACCACATGTCAGATTTTTTTACATTAACGTTAATTATTTTTCTTCTTTAGTATCTTCTACATCAGAAGTGATATCTGACAATTGATCGCCTAGAATATCTCCTAAAGTAAATCCAGTATCTGATTCCGGCATTTGGTAATCGGTTGTTTCTTCTTTTGCTTCTTGGAATGGTTTTTCTTCTAAGGCTTTAATGCTTAAAGATAAGCGTTGATCAGTAGGATTAACATCCAGAACTTTCACTTTAATTTCTTGCCCTTCGCTCAAGACCTCATGCGGTGTTGCAATGTGGTTATGCGAAATTTGAGAAATATGAACCAATCCTTCTACTCCAGGGAAAACTTCCACAAATGCACCAAAGCTCGTTAATCGTTTGACTGTACCGTCTAAGACTGAACCAACAGCTGCACGTTCTTCAATATTGTCCCATGGTCCTGGTAGTGTATCTTTGATAGACAACGAAATACGTCCTTCTTCTTCGTTAACAGAAAGAATTTTAACGTCGACTTCTTCTCCCACAGATAATACATCAGCAGGATTTTTAACATGTTCGTACGATAGTTGAGAAATATGAACCAAACCATCCACACCACCAAGATCAATGAAAGCCCCAAAGTTAGTTAAACGAGCAACTTTCCCTTTAACGGTCTCTCCTTCTGTCAGGTTTTTCATAACTTCTTTTTTCTTGATTTCATTTTCAGCTTGCAAAACAGCTTTATGAGAAAGTATCAATCGATTTTCACTTGGTTCGATTTCCATGATCTTAAAGGCTAATGTTTGTCCTTTGTAGCTTGAAAAATCATCAACAAAGTGAACATCTACCATTGATGCAGGCACAAACCCACGCACTCCTGCGTCTACGACTAAGCCGCCTTTAACAACTTCTTTAACCGGTGCTTCGATAATTGTTCCATTTTCATAATCTGTTTGGATTTTTTCCCATACTTTTTTCGCGTCAATACGGCGTTTTGATAGCAGGTAGCTGCCATTTTCTTTATCTTTGATTTCTTTGATAACAACTAAATCTACGACATCTCCGACGTTGACGATTTCGGTAACATCTTCAAAAGGAGCTGCTGATAACTCATTGTTTGGGATAACCCCTTCAACGCCGCCTCCGATGATTCCAACGATAGCTTGTTTATTATCTTGAATTTTTAATATTTCGCCTTGAACAGTATCCCCAATGTGGATTTCTTGTACGCTGTTTAACGCGTCCATCATTGACTCTTGTTCTGATACTTCGTGATTGTCTGTATGATCTGTCATGTTTTTGTCCTCCTAATTTAGCCAAATAACTATTCTTCATCTATTTTAACTAATTTTTTAAAATATTGCCACCAAAACACCTGATGGATTGTAATCTGCTGCTTCAGCTTAATTTATTGATCAATAAACTTCGTTGGTTTTCCCTTGCTTGGTATGATCAAAAAAATAAAAGCAATTAGCTAAGGCACAGCATAAGTCTACTATCATTATACCGCTTATCATTGCTTTTTCAAAGGAAAGTGCTTTCAAAATCAATGTAGCACATTCTCTTTTTAACCGTTTTTTTATTACTGGTAAGGCACCGGTCAAAAAGAGAAAGATACGTTAATAAAGGAATTATTTCATTACTGCGTTTTTTCTTGAATAACTTCTTTGATTTTTTGAACAACTTGAGGAATATCCAAACTGGTCGTATCAACTAAAACAGCGTCTTTTGCTTGCGTCAAAGGTGAAGCAGAACGATGAGAATCTTTGTAATCACGATCAGCAATTTCTTTTTTCAGCGTCTCTAACGATGTTTCGATTCCCTTTTGCTGGTTTTCTTTATGACGTCTTTCAGCTCGCTCTTCGACACTTGCAACTAAAAATATCTTCACTTCAGCATTAGGTAAAACAGCTGTGCCAATGTCACGGCCATCCATAACAACACCGCCTTGTCCAGCGATTTCTTTTTGTCTTTTTACTAACTCTTTTCTAACTTCACTGTGTGCAGCTACTGCAGAAACAAGGTTCGTTACATCTGGTTGTCTAATAGCTTCAGTTACTTCTTTTTGGTTTACAAATACCTTTTGTGTGTCATCAGAAGGTTCAAAAGAAATGTCGATTTCTTTTAATAGTTTCACCAAAGAAGGTTCATCAGTTGGATCTACCTTTTGTTGAAGCGCTTGGTAGGTCAATGCACGGTACATAGCTCCTGTGTCACAATAAACATAGCCTAAATCTTTTGCTACTATTTTAGCTACCGTGCTTTTTCCAGCTGAAGCTGGACCGTCTATCGCGATCATCATTTTTTTTTCCATTATCATAAGCCTTCTTTCTATTTTCAAACTAAAAGCCGTCCAAGGACGGCTTCTAGTACCTATTCTATTCTCATTAATTAACTTTTAACACAGTACCCACAGAGACTTCATCTCCCGAAATGCCGTTCAGTGCTTTTAGTTCTTCAGTTGTCATCCCATGATTTAACGCAATCCGGTAAAGGTTATCGCCAGCTTTAACAGTATATGTATTTCCAGTTTCTGCTGGTGTCTCTACTTCAGGTGTTTCCACTTCAGGCGTCTCTTCGATCGGCGCTTCTTCAATAATTTCTGGAGTAGATTGTTCTGGTTCTTCTTGCTCAATGACAGCTTCAGATTCAACCGGCGTTTCCGCTATACTGCTTTCTTCTGACGAAACAGATTCTGAACTTTCTTCGCTTGATGAACTAGATGATTTTTTCGCTTCAGAACTTGATTCCGTACTGCTGTTTTGCGTAATCGTTATTTTATCTTCAGCAGGTTTTAGTTCATCAGCACGACCGCTGTTGGTGTACCATAAATAAGTCGCTACTGGCAGAATTATCAGAAGCGCTAAAAAAATAAAAAGCGAAGTCAATATTGGAGAAATACCCCCTTTGGCTTTTTTGCGAGCTATCCTTGACTGTTCATCATTCGCTAAGCCATCTTCATCGTCAAATTTACGAGACCATATTTCGTCTTTTTGATTGTTTTTAGATTTTTTCCCCGCCATAAATATTCCTCCTAAAGATAATTCGCTTTTATTGTACCATATTTCGTTTCATCTTGTCCTATTAATTCTCTAATAAAAACAGTTCATTCAAGGTCTTTTTCCAATTTAAAAATGTGGTTGCCTTATTTCTAAGGAACTCATCTTGATCAGCCGAATAGACACTTTCATCTAAACCACAATTAGAACAGCAGTTTAAAGGCTTTTCTATCCTGGTCTCATCGAAATAATAGAGTATATGAGTTCTTTTGCATGAAGTTGTTTCAGCATATTGAACCATATAGTCAAGTTGCCTTTTCTTTTGCAGCTCGCGGCTCATTATTTGGGCCTTAGCTTCTTCAAGAGGAGTCTTAGAAGAAAGATAGTTTTCAATAATTTCTTGTTGAATCGTACTGCAACTGCCATCAAAAACAGTTCCATTGCGATAAGCATAGTTTAACATAGCTGGCGTTGGTAAACCATCTTCATGTAAGCGCATTTGTAAAAATTGATCGCCTGGTTCATAAAGTAGGATGGCGATACTTGGCCTCCCGTCACGTCCACACCTGCCTACCTCTTGAAGATAAGCTTCCATGCTAGCCGGCAAATGATAGTGGATAACAAAACGAATATTTTCTTTATTGATTCCCATACCAAAAGCACTCGTCGCACAAATAATGTCAATATCATTTTGAATAAACTGTTGCTGAATTTTAATTTTATCATCCCCTTCGATATCAGAATGATAACTTTCTACTGCAAACGGCGTTTCCACTTTAAGCCAAGCCGTAACTTCATCGGCTTTTTTTTTGCTTGAAAAATAAATGATTCCTGGTTTTTTTAGCTGTTCAATTTTTTCCAGCAGTTTCTTTTCTTTATTGCGACGACACGCAACAACAGAAAAAGCAATATTAGGACGATCAACAGAGTACACTATTTGTTTGGTTTTATCTTTATCCAGCAACAGCGAATCGAGTATTTCTTGCCGGACGGTTTCTGTTGCTGTTGCTGTTAACGCCATTGTCAGCGGATAGTTCAATGTTTTTCGAATCGTTCCCAGTTCTAAATAATCTAAACGGAAATCCATCCCCCACTGTGAAATACAATGGGCTTCATCGATCGCCATCAACCCAATTTCCAACTGTTTAAACCGCTCCAATAACAAAGGCTGCTGCAGCATTTCCGGCGAAAGAAAAATGAATTTATACTGATTTAAATGATTTAAAACCCACTCTTTCTCTTTTATATCCATTAAACTATTGATAGCCGCAACTCTTTTTTCACCAAACATTTTTAATTGTTCTACTTGGTCTTGCATTAAAGATAAGAGCGGAGAAACAATCAGCACGATTCCTTTTAAGCAATAACCGGTTAGTTGGTAACAAATGGATTTGCCTGTTCCTGTCGGCAGCATCACAAGTGTGTCTTCTCCTGATAAAGCGGCTAATATGGCTTCTTCTTGGCCTTCACGAAAGGAAGTATATCCAAAATGACTCCCAAGCAATTCTTTGATTTTTTCTTGATTAGTCAATACGATGCCTCCTTTCAATCTGTGCTAAACGATACCAAAGAAAGAGAATATCTGGTCTTTTTTCCGTCAGTTCTTGATAGGTGAGATTCGGTTTTTCGCTTAACATCTGATTAAGTTCTTCTCTTATTTCTATCGGCAAAATAAGCGACAAATCAAACGATGGATCAACAATGCTTATTTCGATTACATGTTCTGAAATCGTACTGAATTTCAACCGGCGCAAATCAGCAATTTCCTCAATAGAATGGCCGTTCAATAAATACTTTTGCGTTATAGCTGCACTTTGGGTAATGCCGCTATAGTCTCTTGCCGTTTCAGAATAAATTGAAAAAAATAAAGGAACCATTTGTGGCTGTCGTTCAATCCATTCGATCAATTCAGCTAAACAATCTGTCAATATTATTTCAGCTTCAAGAGGTTCGATACCATAATGTTCAGCTAATTGTCTTCGTGTTTTTCCAATCTTTCCATGGCCGGTTAGATAAGCAACGATGATCTCAGCATTAGTTTCTGTCAGCTCATTTAATAAAAATAACCATTCTTTGCCAAATTGCTGGGCTAAAGTTTGCTTATCTTGATGATGTTGATTTAACCAATTTTTTAACCAGATTTGATTTTTCCATTCTTTTTCCAATGGCAAATAGCGTTTATTGCCATGGCGAACCTCTGATAAAACTTGGGTAACAAATAAACATTTACGCCAAAAATAGGCGTTAACAGCTCCATTTTTCAATTGATTTAAATGAACTGGATAAGTATGCTTCATAAAGTACTGTTGATAGCCTTTAGCTCCAATTTCTGTTAATTGATACCCTTCTCCTTCGGAATCTGCTGTAATCAATTCTAAACGTTCCATTTTGTTTATTAGGCGTTCAAATTGTTGTCGTTTTATTTTTGGAAACAAAGAAAAATAAGCTGTTAAACGGTATTGTTGAGCATTATACAATATCGAAGCTGTTCTTTTTCCTGTAAGTATATGGTAAATGGTAGAGGATTTTTTCGAAACATCATTTGAAAACAACGACAAACAAAAGTTTTCAAAATAAGTCAATTTCACCAAAGTAGTCTCCTCCTCTTTCTTTGTTTCATTTGATTATTGTTACTGCTTATTTTTAATGCTTCTTCTTATTCTAATATACCAAATATTTAGAAAATATAATGGGAAATACATAAATTACTTTATTTTTTATTGCATTAAACAAAAATGGGCTCGTTACGATCACGAGTCCCATTTCTTTATTTAATATACAATTTAATTTCTATTTTCCATAACTGAAATTAGAGAGCTTATTGCGAACGATCCAGGGTTTCATTTTAGCGAAAAGAATAACGAAAACACTGCTGACGATTATTCCTTTCGCCAGGTTGAAGGGTACTACACCGTAAAAAACGTATTGTTGTATCGGACCAACGCTGAAGTTTAAAACGGCAAAATAAAGCGGGATCAGCACATAAGCATTCAAGAACGATAGGATCGTCGTTAAAGAGAGGGTTCCAATCACATTAGCAAAAACGATGGTTTGCGTGTTTTCTACTTTATTGCGCATAATATAATAAATCGGCAAACAATAAGCTAACGAGGCAATCAAGCTAGCCGCATCACCAATAGGATACCCTGCATCTCCGCCAGTTTGAATATAATGAAGAACCGTCCGGATCACAGCTACCATTATTCCCCCTACAGGACCATATAAAAACATACCTAACAATACAGGAATATCACTGAAATCTATTTTCAAAAAAGAAACTCCAGGGATAATGGGAAAAGCGAAAAACATTAGGACGAAGGCGACCGCTGCAAGCATCGAAACTCCTACTAGTCTTTTTGTGTTACTATTTTGCATAAAAATCCTCCTAAAAGGATTCATCAGCTTGAGCATTTTGAGCTTACCGAAGAATACTAGTCAAAAAAATATGCCCGTCTAATTTTTCTTCAGAAAAATCAAACAGAGCATAAGAACATTAGTACATTCAAATAAGCCCCATCTTCTTTATCCAGACTTTACTGTCGGTACTGGAATTAAACCAGTTCAACCAGATAATGCTACCTAGCTCGTGGACTATACCACCGGTCGGGAATTACACCCTGCCCCTGAAGACGAATCTATTATTTTTTTAGTACATCATCTGTACTCCTAAAGTATACTAAACTTAAGAGTATTTTGCAAGAGTTTTACTTACTTTTTATACGTTTGTTTCGTTAGGATCAATATAAGGAAAACGCATGGCGAAAACTGTCTCTTCATTTGGAACACTTTTAACCTCAATAGTGCCGCCATGTTCTTCAATAATATTTTTTACGATTGATAATCCAATCCCAGTACCCGTCTGATTGGTTTTATAAACCGTTCTAGATTTATCCGCCTTATAAAAGCGATCAAAAATATAGGGAATATCTTCTTCCATTATGCCAATGCCGTTGTCTATCACTTCCATAACAACTTCATCAAAAACTTTATCTAAATGAACCCATAATTTGACTTCTCTATTTTCTCGTTCCGCCATAGCAGTATGCCGTATAGCATTGTTGATCAAATTGACAAATACTTGGTTCATCTTGTCTTCATCCATCTCGTATGTTTGCACTCCTGGATCGATTTTAAGGGTTAACCTTACATGACTGCTTCCAGCTATACGATTAAAACGCGCCATCAACTTTCTGAAAAACGGTTCTAAAATGACATCTTCACGAATCAAATCAATATGACCTGCTTCCATTCTAGATAAATCCAGCATTTCGTTGACCATTCGATTCATCCGTTTCGATTCTTCGCCGATGATACTCGCCATCTCATGTTTTTCTGCTTCTGTTTCAGCTATATCGTCTAAAATGGCCTCACTGTAACCTTGTATCATTACTAAAGGTGTTCGTAATTCATGAGAAACGTTATTGATAAAATCGACGCGCATTTTATCCAAACGCCGTTCTTTTGTTAAATCTTGCAACGATACTAGAACTCCCCGGACGTTTTCTAACCCTTCATCAAATAAAGGAACTAATGTGATTTCGAAATAAATGTCATTAAAGGTAGCATCGTAATAAACTTTTTCAGATTTTTCAATCACTTCATCTATTTGATCTGCTATCACTTCCGGCACAGCCGTTTCTTCTATCCCTTCCAACTTATACCAATTATGCAAAAACTCTTCGCCAATCGGATTAGACATCAGCAAAGTTTTATCTTGATTGTAGTATAAAATACCGGTTGAGATCGAAGTAACAATGTTTTCTAACAATTCTTTTTCTTGTCGAGTTGCCGTTCCAGTGGTTTCCAATGATTTCCGCATTTTATTCATGGCTAAAGCAAGTTGTGAGATTTCATCTTTATAATGTATTGGAGCTTGTTGTGAAAAATCATTTTTTGCATATTCAAAAGCAATGTCTCTTAATTCGTTCAAAGGCTTCCCTAAACGATTTTGCAAATAATAAAAAAGACCAATTGCTAACAATCCATAAAGAGCAAAATTAATCAGAGACCAGATATTCATTTTTTGTTGTGTTGCGTTTAAAAAAGACAAATCTCCAAACGAATACAATGTTCCCTTTTGTCCATTGAACTCGAAAGTTTTCATGCGGAAAATAAATACAGACTCTGCGTTTTTTTTATTTTCATGTTCGCTTATGATCTCAGTATCTTTTCCAGCTTTCATCGCTTTTTTTACTTTTTCATCAGCGAGTAAAATCTCTTTAGAAGAAGGCGTCAATTGTTCAGACACATTGTAAGAGGTACTGACAGGTTGACCATCTAAATAAATCGACATAAACACATGGGTATCGTGCGCTTTCAACTTATCCAAGTGATCGATTAAAAACTGAGGATCTTCTTCTAAATATGTTTCTGTCGTTTTTATTGAGGCTCTATAATCGGATAGATAATTGTTTTCAACATTTTTTTGATAGATGCTGCCGTATATCTGATTGGTCGTAATAAAGCAAAACCCTACGATAAGCATAGTGACTGCCCATACACGAAAGGTGATGTTGTTTAATTTAATCATCACTTAACCTACTTCTTTTCTTCAGGATAGGAATTAAATTTGTACCCTAATCCCCAAACAGTCACAATCATTTTTGCAGCCGCCTCAGATTGCTTGGTCAATTTTTCCCGTAATCGTTTAATATGGGTATCTACTGTTCTCAGATCTCCAAAAAATTCATATTTCCATACTTCGCGTAAGAGTTGTTCTCTACCGAAAATTTGATTTGGCGATTGGATCAAATACAATAATAAGTCATATTCTTTTGGCGTTAAATTAACCGGTTTTCCATCCGCTAAAACACGGTGTGACTGATTATCGATTTCAATATTAGGCATCACGATCAAATCGGGATTTTCTTTTTCTTCTTCTTTTTTAGTATGGGTTCTTTTCAAAACTGCCGACACTCGTAAGACAACTTCGCGTGGACTGAAAGGTTTTACAATATAATCATCTGCTCCTACTTCAAATCCTTGAATCCGGTTGATTTCTTCCCCTTTGGCCGTTAACATCATAATAGGTGTATTTTTGTGCTCGCGTAATTTTTCAGCAACTTCAATACCATCCATTTTAGGCAACATAAGATCCAATAAAATTAAATCATAATCGTTTTCTAATGCAAGGTTTAATGCATCTTCTCCATTATCTGTTTCAGTAATGATATAGTTTTCACGTTCCAAATACATCTTTAATAAACGACGTATGCGGTCTTCATCATCTACAACTAGTAGATTTAATGCTTCATTTCCCACTGATGTTACACCTCCACTTTAAACATACTGATTAATCTGTACTAGTCAAGTATACACAACTTTCTTTTTGGCATACAGCTAAACGCACTCTTACTATGTATGCTTACTTTTAAAATAGGAATAATCTGATTGATTATCCCTATTTTAAAGCAGCTTATTTTTCAGAAGAATTTTTATTTTGATTGGCTAAGTTTCGCAATTGGTTGACCTCAAAAGACTTCAGTTCGCGCCATTCTCCTGGACGCAAACCATCTAGATTCAACGTACCGTATGTTTCCCTCTTAAGTTTCTGAACAGGGTGTCCTACGGCTTTAAACATGTTTTTAACTTGACGATTCCGTCCCTCATGAATAGTCAATTCAACCATAGTCACATTTTTTGCTTTATCTGCTGATATGATTTTTGCTTTAGCAGGAGCTGTTCGTTTGCCTTCAACGACAATTCCTTTTTCTAACTTAGTTAGCGTGTGTTTCTCTACCATGCCTTCAACTTTGGCTACGTAGGTTTTATCAATATTAAATTTTGGATGCATCAACATTTGTGACAGTTCGCCATCGTTTGTCAAAATCAGTGCACCTGTTGTGTCATAATCTAAACGTCCCACTGGATAGATCCGTTGTTCGATATGAGGGAATAAATCCGTCACTACACGGCGGTCTTTATCATCGGATACAGCTGAAATGGTATTTCTAGGTTTATTTAATAAAAAATAAATAGGTTCTTCACGATCAATTGGAACTCCGTCCACTTCTACTCGGTCAGAATTACCTACTTGTACCCCTAGTTCTTTGACGACTTCTCCATTTACTTTTACACGGCCTTTAACGATCAACTCTTCTGATTTCCGTCTAGAAGCTATTCCTGCATGAGCCATTACTTTTTGCAATCTTTCCATTTTAACTACCCCTTAATGGTCATTTTTTTGTTCGCTTGGTATGTCTATAAATTGTTGATTGAACTGTTCAAAAAACAAATCGGATTCATTTTCGGCAGGTTCTTGTTCCAAGTCCGATATTTTCGGTAACTCTGAGAGTTTTTTCAAACCAAAATAATCTAGAAAATAACGCGATGTGCCATACAAAATAGCTCGTCCCGGCCCTTCGACCCGGCCTTTTTCTTCAATTAACCCTCTCAACGTCAATTTTTGTAGCGCTCCGCTTGTTTGCACTCCCCGGATCTCATCGATTTCCATCCGTGTCAACGGCTGCTTATAAGCGATAATCGCCAATGTTTCTAACGCCGCTTGAGACAAGTTGGTGGACAAAGGTGAAATCGCATAGCTCTTAATAACTTCAGCATACTCTTTTTTTGTTGCCAATTGGTATTGCTCGCCAACTTCTAACAACATTAATCCTCGTTCCGCTGAAGAATCGTACTCTTTTTGTAATTGCATCAAAAGTCGGTAAGCGTGCTGTGTTGAGCAAGATAAAATAGAAGCGATTTCTTCTAACGATAATCCTTCATCACCTGCTACAAAGAGTAATGCTTCAACCGCCGCTGCTTTATTCATGCACTCACGCTCCTATTTCTTCAGTTTTTGTACGGTATACGAAAATATCTCCGTATCTCTCTTCTTGCTGAATCCAAATATTTTTTTCCTTAATCAATTCTAAAAGTGCTAGAAAAGTCGTTACTAATTCTTTTTTTGTCGGTGCGTCAAAAAAATCAGCAAACAATACGCCTTCCGTTTTCAAGCCAGAAGGCAGTTTAGCTAAAATAAACTCCATTTTCTCGCCAATCGTCGTTTCTTCAGACATTACTTTGGTTTGAAGCGGTACTTTTTTTAATTGTTTAGTCACCATCATTTGAAAAGCAGCGACTAAATCTAATGTGCTGACTTGCATAGGCTCCATTGGGACATCCGTTTGCAAATATTCAAGATTAACGGGTGCCTTTGTATAATATTGATTCCGTTCTTCTTCTTTTGATTTTAAAACGTCCGCCACTTTTTTGTACTTCTGATACTCTAATAGTTGTTCCACTAATGCTTCTCGTGGATCTTCCCCAGCCTCATAAAGGTCAAGTTCTTCGTCTAAGAGCAATTCTTGTTTAGGCAGAAGCAGTTTGCTTTTGATAGCCATTAGCGTCGCAGCCATGACCAAATAATCCCCAGCAACATCTAATTCAAATACTTTCATGGATTGAATATAAATCAAATACTGCGAAGTCACTTCCGCAATAGGAATATCGTAAATATCAATTTCCAGATGTTGAATCAAATGCAATAATAAATCAAGTGGGCCTTCAAAAGCATCAATTTTCACATTTATTTCAGACATCGCTCAATCTTCTTTCTCTTCTTTTTCTTCAAGACCTTCTTCATTGTTGTCCTGCTTCTTAGCTTTTTCTTGTTCCCATTTTACAACTAAGGGAGCTGTTTCCAGCGTTCCAATGACCTTTTTTTGTGAAAATTGGTTATCCAAATCCTCGAAAATCTTATAACTGATGCCTTCATTTCGAAAAGAAGGATTGATAGCAATATGACGAAGCAAAATCAAGTCTTCTCCTATTTCGACGCCTACCACAGCAATCAAATCTCTTGTTTCTTCTCCTCGCCACAAATAAAGTTTACGGTTTTCTTCTTGTTGGTACCACTCCATTTCAGATTGTAATCTAGTAACTTCTTTCAAATCTGGCACAAATGAGAGCAATCCCATGGTAATCTTTTCATAATCATTCTTATAGTCGAGTAACATTGTCATCCTCCTAGAGATTTCCGAGAATCAAAAAGCAGTTTATTCACTTATTTAAATCAGTGAACGTTCTAATCTCATCAAATCTGCATAGTTCTCTCTTTCAATCGCTAAAAAGTCTACTCCGTTTTCAACAAACACCACTGGTGGTCGAGGAATGCGATTGTAATTATTAGCCATCGCATAGCCATAGGCACCGGTGCTAAAAACGGCTAGGATATCTTGTGTTTGAGCCTCAGGCAATGGCAGGTCCCAAATCAACATATCTCCAGACTCGCAACATTTTCCAGCGATGGAATACATTTTTTCCGTTTGGTCACTGACGCGATTAGCAAAAACTCCTGTATACTTGGCATTGTATAGAGCAGGACGAATGTTATCTGACATTCCGCCATCCACAGCTAAATAATTGCGCACATCAGGGATTTCTTTTTGTGAACCTGTTTGATAAAGAGTGATTCCTGCATCTCCTACCAAACTTCTCCCTGGTTCTATCCATATTTCCGGCATTTCAAGACCTAGCTCTTTCGATACCTGTTCAACTTCATCGATGATGGTATTGATATACGTCTCGATTGGCAACGGCTCATCTTCTGTTGTATAGCGAATACCAAATCCGCCTCCCACGTTTAAAACTTTCAATTTAAAATCAAATTGTTTTTTCCATTCTTTCGCTTTGTTTAAAACTTTATCGATTGCCAAATTAAAGCCTTCCGTTTCAAAAATTTGGGAACCAATATGGCTATGCAATCCCATAACATTAATAAAAGGCATTTTTCTTGTCAGTTCAATAGCCATTTCTGCCTGCCCATTAGTTAAATCAAAACCGAATTTTGAATCATTTTGTCCCGTTGAAATGTAATCGTGTGTATGAGCCTCCACTCCTGGAGTAACACGGATCAGAACATTCATCATTTGTTTGCGTATACTAGTGAATTTATTCAATTGGTTTAATTCATGGAAATTATCGACCACAAAACAACCTACCCGGTAATCTAATCCCGTAATAATTTCAGCATCAGATTTATTATTGCCATGAAAGTGAATCTTTTCGCTAGGGTAATCCGCTTTGATAGCCGTATAAAGTTCTCCACCGGAAACAACGTCAAGTGACATGTTTTCTTTTGCCATCAGTTGATAAATAGCTAAGCAGGAAAAAGCTTTACTAGCATAAGCAACTTGAGCCGCTACCCCTCTGTTTTCAAAAGCAGCTTTAAAAGCACGAGCTTTTTCTTTAATGTACAAGGTATCATAAACGTAGATTGGTGTCCCATATTTTTCTACCAAATCTAAACTGTCTACTCCTCCAATTTCCAAGTGATTTTTTTCGTTTATTTTCATTGTACCTGTTAATAATCTTTCATCCATTTGTTGTCCTCATTTCAACTTTATCCGAAAATTTGCTCTATTTACTTTAACACAAAACCCTCTTTTTCTCAACGCGGCAAAAAAGGACCCCAGCTTCATAGAGGCGGGATCCTTTTCTACATTCAAAAAGAAAATTTACAAAACAAAAACACTAAAATATTCATTGGTTTTATTGTTTTCAAAAGAATTAAAGAGCAGCTAAAATGTTTTTTATAAATGCTTTAAAGGTCGTTTTCACACGTTGTGTGGTTTCAACTACTTCTTCATGATTTAAAGCAGCTTGCATACCTGCGGCGAGATTGGTAATGCATGACACACCAATCACTCGTAATCCAGCGTGTTTAGCTACGATAACTTCAGGCACTGTAGACATACCCACAGCATCTGCTCCTAGTAAACGAGCCATTTTGATTTCAGCGGGGGTTTCATAAGTAGGGCCTGAAAAGCCAATATAGACGCCTTCTTTTAAATCCAAGTCCATTTCTCCAGCGACTTTTCTCACAGTTTCTTGATAAGCCTTGTCATATGGTTCACTCATATCCGTAAAACGCACACCCATCGCCTCATCGTTTGGTCCGATAAGAGGGTTTACTCCTGTATAATTGATTTGATCAGTGATCATCATTAATTCGCCTTGAGTAAAGCTGGTATTGATACCACCTGCGGCGTTGGTCACAATCAAAGAATGAACACCTAATTCTTTCATCACTCTAACGGGAAAAGTGACCTCTTGCAAAGTATAGCCTTCATAGTAATGGAAACGGCCTTGCATCGCAAGGACCTGTTTACCCCCTAGCACACCGTAAACTAATTGTCCGGCGTGCCCAGCAACTGTCGAAACGGGAAAATGAGGAATATCGCCGTATGAAATAATAACAGGATTTTCAATTTCATCTCCCAATTCTCCTAAACCTGATCCAAGAATCAAACCGATTTCGAGATCTTTTACCCCTTGTTGTTTAATAAAACTAGCTGCTGCTGTAATTTTTTCTTGTAAAGATACTGTCATGATTGATCTCCTTTTAACGTTTTTTTATTAGTTTAGCTGGCTTAAGAAACTTTTCCCAAAACCGGTGCTTTCTACTCCGAAATTATCCGCAATGGTTGCCCCAATGTCAGCAAAGTGCCCTTGAGATAATTCACCACGATCTTTCATTGATGGCGAGTATGCTAACAATGGAACATATTCACGAGTATGATCTGTTCCTGGGGCGATTGGATCGTTACCATGGTCAGCAGTAATCAAAAGCAAATCATCTTCTTTTAATTGCCCAACGATTTCTTCAAGACGTACATCGAAATCATCAATCGCTTTTCCATATCCAACGACGTCGCGACGATGTCCGAATAAAGCATCAAAATCGACTAGATTCAAAAAGCTTAGTCCTTCAAAATCTTGCGTCATCACTTTTAAAAGTTGATCGACACCATCCATATTGCTGGTCGTCCGAACGGCTTCTGTTATCCCTTCACCATTGTAAATATCATTGATCTTACCAATGGCAATCACATCTTTTCCAGCCTCGCTCAAATGATTCAAAACTGTTTTTCCGAATGGATTCAATGCGTAATCATGACGCCCACTTGTTCTGGTAAAGTTGCCAGGTTCGCCAACAAACGGACGAGCAATAATGCGGCCAATCATATAAGGATCATCTTTAGTGATATCGCGTACGTATTGACAAATTTTGTAAAGTTCTTCTAATGGAATGACTTTTTCATGAGCTGCAATCTGTAAAACAGGATCAGCCGAAGTATAAACAATCAAATCACCGGTCTTCATTTGGTGTTCACCATATTCATCAATAATAGCTGTACCGCTCGCTGGCTTGTTTGCGACGACTTTGCGCCCTGAAAAGTCTTCGATTTTTTTTAATAATTCAGCTGGAAAACCTTCAGGGAACACACGAAAAGGCGTTTGAATGTTTAATCCCATGATTTCCCAATGTCCCGTCATGGTATCTTTCCCAACAGATACTTCCTCTAATTTTGTATAATAACCTACACTATCCGGAACGTTACGGACACCTTTTAAAGGACGGATATTGCCTAAACCTAGTTCTTCCAAGTGTGGAATGTTTAAGCCAGCTTCTTGGGCGATGTGCCCTAATGTGTCGCTGCCTATATCATTAAATTGAGCAGCATCTGGCGCTTCTCCAATTCCTACTGAATCCATGACAATTAAATGTACTCTTTTATAAGACATATTCGTTTGTCCTCCTCTTTCTTGGTTTCTATCTCTCTTATTATAGTAAATAAACCGCTTAAATGCGAGAGAAAAACCAAACTCTCATTTAATTTCAAGCTCGTGGGTGATACGTTTTATAAACGGTCGACATCCGATGAGTCGTAATATGTGTATAGATTTGTGTTGTCGAAATATCTGAATGTCCTAATAACTCTTGGACAGTACGTAAATCAGCGCCGTTTTCTAGTAAATGCGTAGCAAATGAATGTCGCAATGTATGAGGAGTTACTTCTTTTTCAATGCCAGCTTTTTTCACAAGCCCTTTTAAATTTTTCCATACCCCTTGCCTGCTCAACTTACGTCCATGATGGTTTAAAAAGACATAAAGTGAACGTTTATCTGGCCGTTCCAGCCGATTTCGACTATGTTTTAAATACTTTTCGATCCATTCTATGGCTAAATCGCCTAATGGAATAATACGTTCTTTATCGCCTTTCCCAATGGTTTGAATCAAACCTAGTGAAAGATGTAAATCATCCAATTTTAATTCCGTTAGTTCAGAAACGCGCAGTCCTGTAGCGTACATCACCTCAAGCATAGCCCGATCCCTAATTCCCAACGTTTCACTGGTATTAGGTGTTTCAATGAGGATCTCTACTTCTTTGGTAGAAAGAACTTTTGGCAATGTCTGGGCTTTTTTAGGCGTATCAATGTGTAACATCGGATCAGTAGTTGAAATTTTTTCTTGTCTTAAAAATTGATGGAATTGTCTTAAACTGGAAACCATTCTAATGACTGTACCTGCTGCTTTTTCTTCTTCTTTTAACCGTTGTAAAAAAGACAAAACCGTATACCGATCCACCGCATCCCAATGGTTGATATGATTTTCTTTTAGAAAGAGCAAATACTGTTTCAAATCACGCTGATAGCTTTCTACTGTATTTTTTGAAAGTCCGCGTTCAATTGTCAAAAAGCGGATATATTCCGTTAAACTCTCTTCCATTTCCACTTCCATCCAAAACATCCTTTCAATAGTTAAAAAGAGAGCACCAAACATGTCTGTTATCCGCTCTCTTACTCTTTATTTAATGTTATTGTATGCCTTTCTTTTCTTGATCTTGGCACTTCTTGCAAATGCCATGAAACGTTAATCGGTGATCTTTGACAAGAAATTGAAAACGTGACTCGACGATCGCTTCAATCTCTTCTAATAAATCTTCATGGACTTCTTCTATGTCACCACATTGAGTGCACAGCAAATGATGATGAAAATGTTTTGCTCCATCTTTTTTTAAATCATACCGCGCTAAACCATCATCAAAACTAACTTTATTTACTATTTCTAATTCGGTCAACATTTCTAACGTGCGGTAGACCGTTGCCAGACCGATATCAGGATTCACTTTTTTGACCAGCAAATATATTTCTTCTGCACTCATATGTTCCGATTCTTTTTCTAGTAGAACTTTCATGGTTGCTTCTCTTTGAGAAGTTAGTTTATAACCCGCATCGTGCAACGATTCTTTTATTTTTAATAGAGATGTTTCAATTGGTTTCATTTGGATTGCCCTCATTTAACTGATGCTGTCTTATCTGTTGTTTATTCTTCTGTTTCAGTGTTAAAATCGACCAGTTTTGTTTCGCCATTTTCTTGAGTAATCTTTCTTTGTTTCATCAAATTTCCAAGTGCGCGCTTAAATTGAGCTTTGCTGATACCGAAGCGTTCTCTGATTTCATCTGGGTCGCTTTTATCAGTATAAGGAAAACTCCCTGTATGTGTACGTTCTAAAATAGCAAGCAACATCCCAGCATCATCACTAATAGCTTCATGCGCTCTCGGCATCAAAGAAACGTTTAGAATGCCATCGTTTCTAACACCGATCACACGTCCAGATACTACTTCGCCAAGTCGGGGTTCATCTTTTCGTTCAGAAGGGTGAATAAAACCTAAATAGTTATCCTCTGTTAAGATATAAGTGCCCACTAATTTCAATCGGTAAGCAGTCCCTGTGATGTTTTGGTTATTTAGTTCTTCAGCGCCTTTACGAGACATAGATTCAAATACAGATTCAGGTGCTTGCTCGCCCCACATACGGTCTTTTTCATCTACACGAATCGTTATCAATAAACGATCTCCTTTTTTAGGCCAAAGGTGTTTAAGTGTCGGCAATTCATCCAGCGACACAACCAATTCTTTGTCCGGCAAACCGATATCCATAAAGACTCCTAAATCTTTGCGCGTATCAATCACTGTCGCCCAAGAATAATTTCCCATACGAACTTCCGGAATTTCTTGAGTCATCATCGTATCTTTATTCATCGCTACATAAGCAAAACCTTCAACAGTATCGCCTAATTGGTAAGTTGTTTCTCCATTTTTTAATAATTTATACGTAACCCCGTCTTTTTGAATAAAATAAGCTTTTTCATTTATATCTGTAACCAAACCTGTAATAACATTTCCTAACGATTGATTCATTATATTTTGTCCTCCATCTAACACCAATGTATTTTTCTTAGATTTATCTTAGTCTATTTTATTTTTCTCTTTCATTTTATAGCAAAAAACTTAGGAATGAAAGGTTGAAACTTTACTTTTCAACATCCACGTCTATCTAGTTTACCATAATTGTATTATGTCATCTATGGTCTACAAAAAAAGCTCCCCTCTCAGAGAAACAAGCTTTCTGATGGGGGAGCACCTTTTGTAAAATTATCTTAAGTTTTAACTGATTAGATGGCTGTTGTTGCTCCACGGTAAACAATTCCACGACGAGAATCAACTGTAATTAATTCATCTGGATTAACCAATGAAGTAGCATTTTCTGCTCCTACAATCACTGGAATGCCCATAGCAATACCGATAACGGCTGCATGGCTTGTTAAACCACCATTTTCAACAACTAAAGCTGCAGATTTTTCAATTGCTGGTAAGTAGTCTTTATCGGTTGTTTTCACAACTAAAATACTACCTTCAACAGCTTTTGCATTTGCTTCTTCAGCAGAAGCCGCTACAACAGCTTTACCAATAACTGATTCAGTACCAATTCCTTGTCCGCTAACTAACTTCGAACCAATCAATTGGATTTTCATTAAGTTAGTTGTTCCACGTTCGCCAACCGGTACACCAGCTGTGATAATAATCAGGTCGCCTTCTTTAGCAAAGCCGCCTTCTTGAGCGATAGTGGTAGCTAAGTTAAACATATCATCAGTCGATGACGGTTTTTTAGAAACTGTTGGATAAACGCCCCATGAAAGTGCTAATCCGCGCATTTGACGTTCTGAGAACGTTACTGCCACGATATTTGCTTTTGGACGGTATTTAGAGATCATACGAGCAGTGTGGCCAGATTCTGTAGCCGCTACAATAGTATGAATATCTAAGTTACGTGCTGTATGGCCAACTGATTGTCCAATAGCTTCAGTCATATCTGTTTCACTGTAAGCTTTCAACGCGAAAGCGTCTTGATTTATCAGTGCTTCTTCGGTGCGGATAGCAATACGTGCCATTGTTTGAACAGCTTCTACAGGATAGTCTCCCGCTGCTGTTTCGCCAGAAAGCATGATTGCATCGCTGCCGTCAAAAATAGCATTCGCAACGTCACTAGCTTCTGCACGTGTTGGGCGCGGGTTTTCTTGCATTGAATCCAACATTTGAGTAGCTGTAATAACAGGTTTGCCTAAAGCATTACTTTTTTGGATCAACGCTTTTTGAACGATAGGAACTTCCTCAGTTGGAATTTCCACACCTAAATCTCCACGAGCTACCATAACACCGTCAGCAATCTTCAAGATTTCATCAATGTTATCAACACCTTCTTGGTTCTCGATCTTAGCAATAATTTGAACATGCGTCATATCTTTTTCTTCTAAGATTTCAGTGATTTCTAAAACATCACTTGGACGACGAACAAAACTTGCTGCAATATAGTCAACATCGTTTTCTAAACCAAAACGAATATCAGCAGCATCTTTATCTGTAATTCCTGGTAAGTTTACAGATACGCCAGGTACGTTAACACCTTTTTTATTTTTTAGTACTCCACCATTCTTAGCTACAGTAACCAATTCACGATTTTCGTGATCAATATCTGTTACTTCTAAATCGATCAAACCATCATCTAAAAGAATATGTGAACCGGGGTGAACATCATTGATCAAATCAGGATAAGAAACTGAAAATTTTTCTTTTGTTCCTTCAACTTCGTCCATCGCAATACGAACAACGTCTCCAGAAACAAAATCAACTCGACCATCTTTCATATTATGCGTACGAATTTCTGGTCCTTTCGTATCTAATAAGATAGCGACCATTTTCCCAGCAATTTTTGAAGCTTCACGAATATTTTTGATACGAGCACCGTGTTCTTCAAAGTCACCATGTGAAAAGTTTAAACGAGCTACGTTCATTCCCGCTTCGATCATTTGAACTAATAACTCAACTGTTTCACTAGCTGGACCAATTGTACATACTATTTTCGTTTTTTTCATTCTGCAATCTCTCCCAATAAACATTTTTTAAAATCTTATACACATTATTAATAGGAAATTTCGTTAACTTAATAAGAAATTTCTTGATTCAATTTATACAGAGATACATCAGGCATATGTTTTTGATTTTGTAAAAGATCTTCAAAATCATTTTCCACAATTTTACTACCAATAATACCTAAGCCTAAACCGCCTTTGCCTTCTTTCAGAAGGTCAACTGCTTTAGCGCCAAAAATGCTTGCAAGCACACGGTCACGAGCTGTAGGAGAACCGCCACGCTGCACATGTCCTAAGACAGTCACGCGTGCATGATGATCTCCATATTCAGATAGTTTCTCAGCAAAATCATTGCCATTCATTACGCCTTCAGCCAGAATAATAATGCTGTGTTTTTTACCTCGTTCGCGTCCTTTTTGTATCGTGCTGGCAACCTCTTCCATATTAAATTCTTTTTCTGGAATGATGATTTGTTCTGCTCCGCCAGCAACACCGGTCCACAAAGCAATGTCTCCTGCATTACGGCCCATTACTTCAACGATAAAAGTACGCACATGGCTCGTTGCAGTGTCTCTGATTTTATCAACTGAATCTAAAACGGTATTGATTGCTGTATCAAAACCGATACAGTAGTCGGTTCCCGGAATGTCATTGTCGATCGTTCCAGGCAATCCGATCGTTGGATAGCCATGTTTAGCTAAAGCCAAACCTCCACGGTAAGACCCATCTCCGCCAATGACTACTAAACCTTCAATGCCAAATTTTTTCAGCTGTTCTATTCCTCTTAATTGTCCTTCTTCAGTTGCAAATTCAGGGTAACGAGCTGAATAAAGAAATGTTCCACCACGTGAAATTTTGTCTCCAACATCTCTTCTGGTCAATTTACGAATGTCTCCGGCTACTAAACCTGCATAGCCATAGTTGATACCATAAACTTCCATTCCTTCATAAAGTCCTTTACGAACGACTGCGCGAACAGCTGCGTTCATACCTGGGGCGTCCCCACCACTTGTCAAAACAGCGATACGTTTCATTTTGATAACCCACCTCATCAATCAGTGTATTTAGCGTAAAAAACATTCTTTCACCATTGTTAAAAACACTTTTTACATGTTTACTAGTATTCTTTTAAGTCAGACTACTAATCCTCACTTAAATTATTAAGCTCACAGAGTCATTCTACCATTTTTAGCTAAGATTGTCCTAGTAAAATGATGAAATCTTCTAAAAAACCTCTTTTTTTTCATCCTTTTTGGATAACCACATTTTTAGAACCCATAATTTTTTTGAGAACTTCTTGTAACATTTCTGACCCGTCGACCCACTCAGTTTCATCCAGCACCATTTTTTTATTGGTTGCTTCGTAATATAGAATAACAGGAATGTTTCCTGAATGCTGCTTTAACGTTTCTTTCATTTCAGACAATATCTGAATGTTGTTTTTTTCAGAAGATATCCGAATAAAACATCTGTCTGGGCTTTGGTCTTGGTTGAGTTGTTCAACATTTTCTAGACGATTGACGATCATTTGCGGCGTTTGATCGCGATTAGCTTCTACTTTCCCTTCTACATAGAGAATTTCACCCTTTTCAAGTAAGCGGCTATATTGACGGTATTTAGGCGGGAAAAGGGTTAGTGAACAATCCCCTGAAGCATCATTTAGTGTTACAAATGCCATTGGTTCGCCTTTTTTGGTCCTGATTTTCCGAACAGCTTTGACTAAGCCTATAACGTTTCCTTGATTGCCGACTTGCAGATTTTGAACGAAACTGGCTTGTTTCAAGAAACGTAAATTTTCATAATTTTCAGTAGGGTGTCCTGATAAATATACTCCTAAATAGTGTTCTTCTGCTTCTAGTTTCTCCTCAAGGGTTAAATCTTCAGCCGTTTCATATTTAGGTTTTAAAATATCGAATAACCCAACGTTATCGCCACTCAATTTAATGCTCGATAAAATGCCTTCTAAAGAAGCAATCAATACTCCTCTGGAATAGCCTAAAGTATCAAAAGCCCCCGTATAAATCAACGGCTTAATGTATTCTTCTTTCAGCCATTTTGCATCTATCCGTCGAAGGAAGTCGATCAGATCATGAAATGCTCCAGTTTCTTTTCTGGTGCGGATAACCTCCAGGATCATTTCTCTTCTCAATCCTTTGATCGACCCTAAACCAAATTGAATTTCTCCCTCTTTTAACGAAAAGACCGAAAAACTTTTGTTAATATCAGGCGGCGATAAAATGATTTTTCGTATTTTAGCTTCCAAAATAAATTCTTTCATTTTGGTGGGGTTGTTTGAGGCTGAGTTTAACAATGCAACAAAAAAAGCTGCTGGATAATGAGCTTTTAAATAAGCCATCTGGTAAGCGATGAAAGCATAAGCGACAGCATGCGAGCGATTAAAGCCATAATCGGCAAACCGTTCAATATAGTCGTAAACTTGAGTCGCAACTTCTTGTGTATACCCCAGACCCTTAGCACCATTGACAAAATGGGTTCGTTCCAAGTCGATAATATCTTTTTGTTTTTTCCCAATGGCTCTTCGCAAAATATCGGCTTGCCCTAATGTATAGCCGCCCATTTTAGAAGCTACTTGCATGACTTGTTCTTGATAAACCATCACGCCATACGTGACTTCCAAAATCTCTTTCAAGCTGTCATGAGGATAAACAATGGGAACTTGGCCTTTTTTCCGTTGAATAAATAAATCAATTTGTTCCATTGGACCAGGACGATACAATGCATTTACCGCGGCCACATCTTCAATTGAAGTCGGTCCTAATTTCCGCAGTACATTTTTAATACCGGCTGATTCAAACTGGAATATCCCGACAGTATCGGCTTTGTAAAATACTTCTAATGTCAACGGATCGTCCATTGGGAGATCGAGCAAATCAAGAGTTAATCTTTCCTCGCGTTTGATCAGCTTTAAAGCCTGATCAATGATTGCCAGATTTTTCAAGCCTAAGAAGTCCATCTTTAACAAGCCGATTTCTTCTACATTTCCCATAGCGTATTGCGTCAAATAAATCGTACCGCTGCCTTTTTGTAAAGGCAAATAACGATTTAACCGTTGGTCACTGATGACGACTCCGGCTGCATGCGTTGAAACGTGCCTAGGCAAACCTTCGATTTTTTGTGCTGTTTCAAATAACAAACGATTTTTTTCGCTTTTTTGCACTAGTTCTCGCAGGGAAGCGGATTGCTTATAAGCAGCTTGAAGTGTGATTCCTAAGACTTTTGGAATGGCATTGGACCAAACGCTCGCCTCAGCTTGGCTAAGGTCAAACGTTCGTGCAACATCTCGTAAAGCCATTTTTGCTGCCAATGTTCCAAAAGTGGCAATTTGAGCCACATGATCTTGCCCGTATTTCGTTTTTACATACTGCAGCATTTCTTCGCGTCGATTGTCTGGAAAGTCTAAGTCGATATCCGGCATCGTATAGCGTTCTTCATTCAAAAAACGTTCAAATAATAAATTGTAGACGATCGGATCGACATCTGTAATGCCTAATGCAAAAGACACCAACGAACCTGCCGCTGAGCCTCTTCCTGCCCCGGTAACTATTTTTTCTTCATGAGCATATGCCATGAGGTCCCATACGATCAGAAAATAATCTTCAAAACCCATTGTATGGATAACAGCTAATTCATGATCAAGGCGCTGCTGATATACCGCATCATAATTTGGAACTCGTTCCCCTAAGCCTTCCGTACAGCGGTCACGCAAATACGCAGCCGTCTGAATTTGTTCCGGTAAAGGATACTTTGGCAGTAAATGTTGTTGCAATTCAATTTCAACGTCAATGAGTTCAGCAATCTTTTCCGTTTGGTTGACAGCTTCTTGTAAACCAGCGGCTTCAAAATCGCTCACTATTTGAACCTTTTCAGGCAAAGCATAAGGGCCTTCCATTATTTGACCCTCTAAATCGATCTTTTCACCAGAGTCAATAGCTCTTAATACTTTCGTACTGAAGTCATCAGCTGAATTCAAATACCGCACATCGTCCAAAGCTACAGTTTGAACAGCGGTCTGTTGCGCCAATGCCACCAACTCTGTTTGGATGGTTTTTAAAGAATCGTGCAATTGAACCCCTACATAAAATTGCTGCTCAGGAAAAATCGCTCGGTACTGTTCGATAACGTCTTTCGCTTTTGTATTTTCTTGGTTCATTAAAAAATATTCTGCTTCGCCGGTTATTCCAGGCGTAATAGCAATCAATTCTTTACTGTGCTCTTTTAATATGCTTCCATCCAGCATCTCATTTCTGTCCAATAACATTTTTTGACTGGACAGTTCCATCAAACTCCTGTAACCTGCTGCATTTTTAGCTAATAAAATAAGCGAATAATTTTTCTGAGTATCTACTACACCGTTGATTTCTAGTGCTAAGCCGATAATGGGTTTGATTCCATGTTTTTTACAGGCTTTATAAAAATCGATGGCGCCATATAAGACATTATGGTCTGTCAACGCTATAGCTTGATAGCCACGCTCCTTAGCGGTTATAACGAGTTTTTCAATCGAAATCGTACTTTTTAATAAACTATAGGCACTAATAACTTGTAAATGTACAAATGACATTTTCGTCACTCCATTCTGGTTCCATCGTTTCTATTATACCCTTACTGTAGAACGTTTCGCAAACTCTTTAAATGAGAAAAACCAAGGTTAAAGCTTTACAATCTTTTTTTAAGTGATAAAATTAACATGTGGAAGAAGGGGTGTTTAAAAATGAAATATATTATTACTTTGTTTTGGGGATTTTGCATCGGACAAGCAGTAAATTACATTGGAAGTTCGTTAACTGGTGGTTCATATGATTTTATGACAGCTACATTAATTGGACTTGTTTCAGCGATTTTGATCATGCTGATCGGCCAAGCTATTCCAAAAACCGTTCACACAACTTCGGCTCACGAATAGCCGTAAGAAAAAAAAGCATCCTGAATTGCGGATGCTTTTTTTGTTTTTATTTTTTAATTTTAATCAATGGTTTCATCAAGCGGTTGGTGTGCAAAAGCTAAGTGGTCTTGTTCTAACGTAATGGTCACTTTGGATTTTGGCAACACTTTCCCAGCAATGATCTCTTTTGCTAAGGGTGTTTCAATAGCTTTTGTTAAATACCGTTTTAACGGACGTGCGCCATAGATTGGATCATAAGCATTTTCAGCGATCCATCTTTGAGCTTCTTCTGAAATGGACAACTCAATCTCTTGATCTTCCAAGCGTTCTGCTAAATCATTCGTCAATTTAAGAATAATTTTCTTCACTACTTCGATCGTCAATGGAGCAAAGAGAACCGTGTCATCGATTCGGTTTAAAAATTCCGGTTTAAAATGGGCACTCAATAAAGCCATTACTTCTTCTTTGGAAGCTTCATCGATTTGGCCATTTGCATCCGTACCTTCTAACAAAACAGAAGAGCCGATATTGCTCGTCATAATTAAAACCGTATTTTTAAAATCAACTATGCGGCCTTTACCATCGGTTAACCGTCCATCATCTAGCACTTGCAATAAAATATTAAAAACATCTGGATGAGCTTTTTCTATTTCATCCAGCAAAATAATACTATACGGATTGCGCCGAATGGCTTCTGTCAATTGTCCGCCTTCTTCATAACCTACGTAACCTGGAGGAGCCCCTACTAAACGTGAAACGGCATGTTTTTCCATGTATTCGCTCATATCGATGCGTACCATACGGTCTTGAGAGTCAAACAAATTTTCTGCTAAAGCTTTAGCTAATTCTGTCTTTCCTACTCCAGTAGGCCCTAAAAATAAGAACGAACCCAACGGCCGATTAGGATCTTGAAGACCTGCTCGTGCTCGAATAACAGCATCTGTGACACTTTCGACAGCCTCATCTTGTCCAATGACCCGTTCATGTAACGTATCTGCTAAATGCAGCAATTTTTCGCGTTCGCCTTTTACTAAGCGTGTTACTGGTATTCCCGTTACCCGGCCAACAACAACTGCAATTTCATTTTCAGTAACCGATTCTTGAACTAAACGTTGAGAACTGGATTGTTCTTCATTCTGTTCTGCTTCTAATTCTTTTAATTCTTTTTCCAAGGCTGGTATTTGTCCATGCCGCAAGACTGCTGCTCGCTCCAAATCGTAATTGCTTTCAGCATCTTCTAATTCACGCCGAGCTTGTTCAATCTCAGCACGTTTGTCCCGCAATTTTGAAACTTCTTCTTTTTCTGTTTCCCATTTCATTTTTAATAAATTGGTTTCTTCACGTAAATCAGCTAATTCTTCACGCAACAACTCTAATCTTCGTTTGCTTGCATCGTCTTTTTCTTTTTTCAAAGCTGCTTCTTCAATTTCTAACTGCATTAACCGTCGTGTTACTTGATCTAACTCAGTCGGCATTGAATTCATTTCAACTCGAATCGTTGCACAAGCTTCATCCACCAAATCAATGGCTTTGTCTGGTAAATACCGATCAGTAATATAACGATCAGAAAGAGTAGCTGCTGCGACCAACGCATTATCATGGATGTTCACACTGTGGTGGATTTCAAACCGTTCTTTCAATCCTCTCAAAATACTGATGGTATCTTCAACTGAAGGTTCATTGACTTGCACTCGTTGAAAACGGCGTTCCAATGCCTTGTCTTTTTCCATATATTGTTGGTATTCATCTAATGTGGTTGCACCGATACAATGCAACTCACCACGAGCCAACATCGGTTTCAATAAGTTTCCAGCATCCATGCTGCCTTCTGTTTTTCCAGCGCCGACGATAGTATGGATTTCATCAATAAACAAGATGATTTTCCCTTCGCTTTTTTTCACTTCTTTTAAAACAGCTTTTAAACGTTCTTCAAATTCGCCACGAAATTTAGCTCCAGCAATCAACGCTCCCATATCTAAAGAAAATATTGTTTTGTCTTTCAGGTTTTCAGGGACATCTTTTCGGACGATTCGTTGAGCTAGCCCTTCCACGATGGCTGTCTTACCAACTCCAGGTTCACCAATTAAAATAGGGTTATTTTTTGTTTTACGCGACAAGATACGAATCACATCGCGGATTTCTTCGTCCCGTCCAATGACAGGATCTTGCTTTCCGCTTTTAACGGCTTGCACAAGGTCTGTGCCATATTTTTCTAGGGCTTGATAGCCTTCTTCTTGGTTTTGTGACGTCACACGCTCTCCTCCTCGCAATTGTTCGATTTCCGTCCTTAATTGTTTTTCTTTTATTCCTTGTGAATCCAAGTAGTTTGTTAAAACATGGTTTTTTAGTTTCATTAAAGCTAACAGAACCATTTCTGTTGCTAAATAGTCATCTTGGAAAGATTCTCGCAACTGATCGGCTTCAGATAACAAACGAAATAGATTTTGGCTCATAGTTTGGCCATAACTAACTGTATTGCCTTCAACAACTGGCAAGCGATCGAGTTCTTCATCAATAAGCTGTTCGAATTTAGTAACGTCGACGCCGCTATTTTGATAAAAATTACGTGCAAAATGACCCGGTGTCATAAATATTTTCCACAAATGCAAAATGTCTATCTCTTGATGGCGCCTTGTAACAGCTATTTTCTGTGCATCGCCTAAAGCTTGCTGCATAGTGGAAGTTAATTTTTCAATATCCAACATACATTCCTCCCTTTTTCTTTTTATTCTTGAACTTATTATATCTATTTGGTCAGTATTGGTCAATAACATACCTGCATTTTTAATAAAACAGTGGGGTCACTGTTTACTTTACCCCTTTAAATTTTCCAGTCAAATTTTATTATCTTTTTCAAAAAAACAGCACCCTTTCTCATGAAACTTAGCGAGAAAGAATGCTGGATAGTTTTCAACAGATACTTTTCTTTTGCTCTTTTTCGGAAAAAGAGTCTCTGACCTGATGAGTTAATGCATTTTCGATACTATCGTACAACTGATCCAAAACAGCTTGTTTCTGCAACTGGATTTTTTTGAGGTCGTATTTTTCTCCGTTTAACTGCTCCAGCTTTTTAACGATTTCTGAGACAGGATCTTCATGAGTAAAAACACGTTCTGGCTGTCCAATAGCTTGAAAAAAATATTTTACTTTTTTGTCCCAACCAACAGCTAAACTTGGAATGCCGAGAGAACAAGCCACAATATGACTGTGCAATCTAAAAGACAAAATGGAATGATAACCAGCAATTTGTCGAACCAGATCCTCGCCTGTCATCGGACGCGGAGCTGCTAAATCTGATTTGCCTTGGGGATGCGAGCGGTTATAAGACGAAGCGATCTCTTTCGCTAATTCTTCATCTGCTGGATCGCCGTTACAAAACAACTGCCATTTCAAATCCTGTTTATCTAATTCCGCTACCACGTTTAACCAGAACTTTATCATTTGTTTTTTACGCCCAGCTAGGTGCATCACACCCAACCCAATTCGTTCACTTGGTTCTTTTCTGACTCCATACTCTTCACTGCACCATAATGCTGTATCGTAAGTTTGTTGAACTTCTATTTCATCATTACTCATAATCTCTTTTTGAAAAGTTTCTAAATTATCTCTCAGAGATACTGAGATAACATTTTCTTTTAATAATGTCTTTTTTAACAACTCTTTTAATTGACGCCCTTTGATTTTTCCTAATCCGCAAGAGTGAAAAACCACTGGCACTCCTTTTTCACTTAAAGCTCTGACATACCTTGAAATAGGAATGATAAAATGATTGAATAGCAACTGCCCGCCTGCAAATACAGCAATATCATAATCATCATCACAAATATCTTGAATAAACGTCTTTTTACCTTTACTGCTGTTGAGCAGAAGATAAAGCGGATATTCAATTGCTGAGTGAAAATGCCGGTTAAAATTAAACAGTTTAGCATGCGATTTTTTCGTGTTTTGATTGTCTTCATACCCTTTTTTTCCTGAGATATCTCCCATCACAAGTGTACAGTTGGGATACTCTTTACGAATCAAACTAGCGACCGTTTCACAAATGATGCCGTCTCCGAGGTTTTCAGAATAAACTTCACCAATCAAAAGACCTTCACAATTCATCCCCCCTCTTATCCTTCTAGTATAGTTATTACTTTAAAGACCAGAAAAACAAGTGTCAATTTTGAGGGCTTAGCTGTACAGAAACTTAGTTGATCAGTTTATATCTTATGGGCAAATTTAAAGAACTGTTTTGCCTTCACTTCTGAATGCAAAACAGTTCTTTTTTCATCAACGAATTCCTAGCGCAATACGAGCATAACGGCTCATTTTTGAAGTATCCCAAGCAGGATACCAAACCAGTTTTACTTCTGAAGCCCTCACTTCAGGAATAACTTTTAGAGCTTCTATAATATCATTGGTGATCACATCGGCAAGCGGACACCCCATGGTAGTAAGCGTCATTTCTACCACACAAAGACCTGTTTCATATAGGTAAACATGATAAACGAGTCCTAAATTAACAATATCGATTCCCAATTCAGGGTCAATAACTTTTTCCAAAGCTGCACTAATACGCTCATGAATTTCAGCTGCTTTTTCTGTATTCCAAAGTTTATTTTTATTCTCCATCTGGCTAAGCCCCTCCTGTATTCACTATTCAGTTTACTTGTTCTTATACGGAAAGTAAATAACATCAAAGAGATATTGTGAAAAAATTATAAATGTTTCAAAAAGAACTCAGCCATTTCTACAGACGTCAAATAAGGGACTTTATGACCCGCTCCAACTGTGGTTGTAAAACTGACATTCTCGGCATGAGGTTGATCTTTAATGGACTGATAAAAATCAAAAGTGGGTTGATAAGGTACTAAATCATCCTTTGTACCATGCCAGAAGTGAACCGGACGACCAGCAATCGCTTCTGGTTGAGCATCTAATGAAATCGGTTGAAGTGCCGCTAATTCTTTTGCATAGTCAGCTTCATTGAATGGAACATTCATCCCTTCGACCCATTTAGAAGACAACAACCATTTTGAAAACGAAACGGGTGAAGGACTGCCCATTAAAACCACAGCGGCTTTAATCCAAGGAAATTGAGTTAAAGCTGCACAGGTTGTAATTCCTCCCATCGAAAGTCCGCTTACACCAAAACGGTTTGGATCAGATAACCCCATTTGGATATAATGATCTTTTAATACGGGCAATTCTGCTAAACTGTGTGCAATCACATCCCAAAACTCGGGGCTGTCTTTTTCTAATAATTCGCCAGCACTGCGTTCCCCATGAAGATGGGCTTCTGGCAAAAGCGCGCGAAACCCTCTTTTAGCAAGTTCGTACCCATTGACCAATGAACTTTCTTTGTGATTGGTCCAGCCATGGTAAAAAACCACTGTAGGCAATTCATCTGTTTCTTTTCCTAAAGGTGCGACTTCTAGCAAAGGCAATCCAGCTACCGTAACCGATTTAATTGAGATCATCTGTTTTCCTCATTTCATTATTTATCTATTGCTCCGAACTTTATGGTAAAATAAATATATAGTCTTTACTATTTTAGTTTAACATAAAAAAATAGTCATTCAAAAAAATAAAAAGTGCTAAATGGAGGCCCTCATGAACAGAAAATTAATCGCCATTGATTTAGATGGGACCACACTGAACCCTCAATCAAACATCACGCTAAAAACACAAGCCGTTTTTCAAAAGGCTAAACAAGCCGGCCACATCATTTCGATTGCTACAGGCAGACCTTACCGCAGCAGCAAACATTATTACACGCAACTCGAAATGGATACACCAATGGTCAACTTTAACGGCGCTTTATGTCATTTACCTAATGAAGCCCAATGGTCTGCTCAGTACCATAAAACATTGGATCGCGATATCGCTCTCAGTATGTTAGATTTGAAAAAAGAATTCGATATTCAGTTAATTGCTGCCGAACTTCAAAACACCGTTTATGCGGATGAAAACTATCTGCCTTATCCCGATTTTTTCCCGAACGGCCAAAAAGAGACTCTAAAACTTTCTGCTGCTAATTTAAAAGAAGACCCTACTTCCGTCTGTGTCTTCACTGCAAAAGAAAATCAAGCATTCATCACGAATAAAATTATCCAACGCTACGGAGATTTAGTAGAAGTAAGAACTTGGGGCGGACAATCGCCTTGTTTAGAAGTTGTGGCTGCTGGAGTTCAAAAAGCAATGGGCGTTGAACGGATCGCAAGCGTCTATGGAATCAAGCAACAAGACATTGTCGCTTTTGGTGATGAAGACAACGATTACGAGATGATTCAATACGCTGGTCATGGCGTTGTAATGCAAAACGGAATCGAAGCTCTTAAAGATATTGCCAATGATATTACTGAAAAAACCAATGCAGAAGATGGTTTAGCCCATTATCTAGAAGATTATCTTGGTTTAATCTAAACAAAAAAGCTTTGAACGTTTGAAACATCGTTCAAAGCTTTTTTCTGTTCGTTTTATGAATTGTCCCTTCTAGCTTTTTGTTGATCTGAACTTAAAAATTCGCCTAGAACTTTATTCGTTCCCATAAAGTTAACAAATGCTGCTGCATCCGCTTCCTTAACTGCTTGTTCCAATTCATACATTTCATAATTGCTGATTACGATCATTAATACTGATCGGTCTATTCCTGTATACCCGCCTGTTGCAGGAATAACCGTTATTCCTCGTATCAGCTTTGCATGAATGGCTTTTATAAGAGCATCCGGATCATTAGTCACGATCATCGCAGTAACTTTCTGGTGACTCGTATGGACCATATCTACCACTCTGGTCATTACATAAATAGAAAGCAGCGTGTACATAGCATATTGCCATCCATTTAGAAACCCAGCTGCTATAACAATCAAACAGTTAATGGCTAACAATAAGCTACCGACTGATCTTCCCGTTGTTTTTGCCAAAACCATCGAAATGATATCTATCCCGCCTGTTGAAAAACCGTATTTTAATGCAAACCCAATTCCTGCCCCGCCAATAACGCCTCCAAATAGAGCATTCATAATAGGATCAGTGGTCAACGGGCTGATAGGCAATACAATCGTGAAAAAAGAAACCATCAGGGAGGTTAGAAAACTATACAATGTAAAATCTTTTCCGATTTTAAACCACCCTAACAAAGCAATGGGGATATTGATGAGTAAAATAAAAATACCCGTATCAACCGTTAAGTGAAACCATTCAGTTGTTAAATGTGCCAATAATTGCGAAATCCCATTTACGCCAGGTGCGTAAATACTGGAAGGTATTAAAAAATTATTTAAAGCAATGGCATTTGTAATAGAGGCAAATAAAACGAAAAAGATTTTTTTTGCTTGTTCCAGCCAAAAGTTCGGTGTTTTTAATTTTATCATTTCAGTTCTCCTTTTTCGTGCTCTTTTAGAATAGCAAGCTTCTCAGCATAAATAAAGAAGAATCCGGTTGCATTAAAAAGCTTTAATCTGCAATCGTTTCCTTTAGCCTCTTTTCCCAATATGGTACACTATTAGTAGATTTAAACCATCAACTGAATACGGAGGGAAAAAAATGGCAAAAGAAGCTAGTTTTGATATTGTTTCTGAAACAAATGTGGAAGAAGTTAAAAATGCTATTCAAATGACTAAAAAAGAAATTGATAATCGTTTCGATTTTAAAGGATCTATCAGTGAAATCAGTTCAGAAAAAGAACAGGTGATCATCGTTTCAGAAAGTGAATTTAAGTTAGAACAAGTCAAAGATGTCTTAACGAATAAATTGATCAAACGAGACGTTTCTTCAAAAAATTTACATTTTGGAAAAGTCGAGACGGCATTCGGAGGAAATGTTCGACAAACCGCTGATTTGATGAATGGTATTAATAAAGAACATGCTAAGACGATTACACAATTGATCAAACAATCCGGCAGTAAAGTTAAAACCCAAATCCAAGATGACCAAATACGTGTCACAGGAAAAAATAGAGATGATCTGCAAAAAGTTATCGCTCTTCTAAGAGAAACAAGTCTTCCGATTGCTTTACAATTTACTAATTATCGTTAATGAACGTAAAAAAGAAACTTTGCACACCGCTTTTAAGTGCCAAAGTTTCTTTTTTTATTTGCATGTTACTCTTTAGCTGCTTCAACTGTTTTAATGGTGACCGTTTGACTTCCAGCTAATAACTTAGAAACAGGACACCGTTTTTCAGCTTCTTTCACTAGTTTATCAGCTTCTTCAAGAGCCATCCCCTTTATTTGGGCTAACCCTACTACTTCAAAGAAAAAACCAATTCCAGAAGATTCTCGCATAAAATCAACTTGAACTTCTACACGGCTTTGATTGTTTTTTCCTCTAGCTTTTAATAAGGATTGGATGGTCGCATTTAAACACGTACTTAGAGACAACCCTAATAATTCCTCTGGATTTGTGCCTGCAGCCTCAGTAATTGGACTAGATACAGTCACTTCTAAGCCGCCGTTTTTCACATAAGCTACTCCATCTACTCCATGTTCATTAACCATTTCAGCATGAAACAAACTTTTAGATTGGGGCATCGTATTTCTCTCCTTTGCATAACCCAATTTATTTACTCTGGTTTAGAGATACCTGCTGCTGCTTCAATAAGCGGCATAACAGCTTTTGCAATAGTCGAACCCGTTACCAGCATCTCATAAAGCGGGACCACGTCGTTAGATGTTCTGCTAAGCAAGCGCATATAAACTTCTCCATCTGCTCCCAGACAAATTCGGTAATACCCTGATTTCATTTCATTTAATTCATTCAACAGTTCCAAAACAGCTGCTTTTTTATCAAAATTGGTTACAAAAGCCAAATTATGATAAACGATTTGATAATCGCTGATTCCCTCTTCTTTATCAAACACGATTCCAAATGGCAAAGCATGTTGTTTAGTGATTTGGAACTTTCCATTGTATAAAATTTGACCATTGTCAATTTGTCTTTTAGCCAATGGTATCTGTTTCTCTCTTAATATCGCTTCAAATTGCTCTGTAATTTTCGTCACTTGAATACCTCACTTCGTTTTTTCTAATCCCATTTTCATCTTAAGTATAACGTATTCATTCTATGAAATACAAGCTTCTCAAAGAGTTTTCACTTTTTAACCGGTTGTGACCTAAAACAACATTAACCTGCTGAAAATTTTCATCAACATAGAAAAGGAGCAATTAGTTATCGACTATCAATTTCCGAACTTCTTTCATTGGCGACAGACACGCGTAATTGATCCCTAAAGAACGGCGCACGTTTGAGGCTTGAAAATTTGGAGACCAAAGGGCTTCTACAAGCAAACACAATTTGACAAAGAACCAGTTTTTGAAGAGTCGTTTTGTATAAAAAACAGCGTATCATTAATGTTTAATTTCACTAACTTTTGAATAAGTTCACTTCTTTAAACGTTCTAAAATCATCATAGCTTGCAGATAATTTGGATTAACAGATCCATCTATATTTTCTTTCACCAGTTGATAGCCAAACGATTCGTATAAGCCAATCGCTGCGTGGCTCCATGTTTGAGTATGTAGATAAATCGGTTGATTTTCACCGTATTTTTGTAATAATTTGGTCACTTCACTTACTAAAACGGTAGCTAAACCATGCCCTTGAAACTCTGGTTTAACTGCTAACCAATGAAGGATTGGAACTTTCTTTCCGGCGACCTCTTTCCACCAAGCACTACAAGTAGCGACTTTTTCTCCATCTTCTGTTTCGATAAACAGCATTCTTTTTTTTAATTCTTCTGGATAAGGGGCAAAAGACTTATCAAAGTATGCAAGTGCATCCTTTATCTCCTCAAACTCTAAAACTGAACATTCAATTTCAGCCCAAGCTTTTTCATCCTCCAATTGATAAGTAGTAATTTTAAACTCTTCTGGCAGCTTTTTTTCTCTTATGGGCAAACCAGCTGATCGTTTCATCCAAATTTCAACATAGGGTATTTTTTTATCTAACATTTTCATAGCTCCTTTACTATCTATCTTTTTTAACTTCGTCTAATGTTGAACAACAGAGCAAAACATGAGACAAGTTGAAGAGTTTCGCTCCAACATATTCTAGCAGTTTCATGTAGTGTTGTCACATCTTCTATAGTTAATAGAACAGCTATTAACTATAGAGACGATTGTCTAAAAAACTATTTAAACGTTTTGTCAGCTTTTTTACTTTAACTTTTTACCTCTCTAAACGACCTAGAGCAATCTAAGGTAAAGTGGTCAAGTATGATAGGTTTAGAAAAAAGTACAAAAAGAAAAAGCCCTTGATAGACAAGGACTTTTTCTTTTGTGCTTAGATAGATAGTCAAAAAATGATTATCTTCTAACTTCTTTGATACGAGCTGCTTTACCGTGTAAAGCACGTAAGTAATACAATTTAGCACGACGGACTTTACCAAAGCGTACAACTTCAATTTGAGCTACACGTGGAGTGTGTAATGGGAAAGTACGTTCAACACCTACGCCATTAGAAATTTTACGAACTGTATAAGTTTCGCTAATTCCAGCACCACGACGTTTGATTACAACGCCTTCAAATAATTGGATACGTTCTCTTGTACCCTCAACGATTTTTGCGTGAACACGAACAGTATCTCCTGGACGGAAAGCTGGGATATCTTCGCGCAATTGTTCGTTAGTAATTGATTCGATTAAATTCATGGTTTTTTCTCCTTCCAACAAACATTCATGCATCTCCATTCGGACACAGCGGAATATCGTTATTTCAGTGGGCTTTACCCACTCACCAAAATAGTTTAACACATTCAGAATAGGGTGTAAAGTAGTTTTGCTTCTTTTTAATCCTAAATCAGCATTCTTCTGACTTGATTTCGGCTAACCAGTTTTTTTGTTCTTTTGTTAATTCAAGCTGTTCCAACATATCAGGTCTTCGAAAATACGTTCTTCGCAACGATTCTTTTTCTTGCCATTCAGCAATCTTTTTATGGTTGCCACTGAGCAAAACGTCCGGAACTTTCATACCGCGATAATCTGCCGGCCTGGTGTATTGCGGATGTTCCAGCAGCCCTGTAGAATGCGAATCGGTTTTAGCAGATTCTTCATTTCCGAGTACTTCTGGCAACAATCGAACTGTAGCATCAATCATAACCATAGCGCCTAATTCTCCGCCTGTTAAAACATAATCGCCTAAAGAAACCTCATCGGTTACTAAAGAGCGAATACGTTCATCATACCCTTCATAATGGCCGCAGATAAACACTAGATGCTCTTCTTCAGCTAATTCCTCAGCGACGGATTGAGTAAAAGGCACCCCTGCTGGATCGAGTAAAATGACCCGTTTTTTTGTTTCCGGGTTTTCTGCTTGAATGGTGTCCAAAGCTCCGAAAATAGGCTGTGCTGTTAATAACATACCAGCACCGCCGCCATAAGGATAATCATCAACGTTGCGGTGTTTGTTTTCAGAGAAATCACGGAAATTCATTACGGTAACATCCAACAATTGCCTCTCAATTGCTTTTCCTATAATCGATTCAGTCAGAGGGCCTTCAAACATTCTGGGGAAAAGCGTTAAAACATCAATCTTCATTAATCTAATAACCCTTCCATAACATGTATGGTAACCAATTGCTGCTCTAAATCAACCTTTAACACCACGTCTTCAATATATGGAATTAAAAGATCTTTTTGTTCTGAGCGTTGAATGACCCAAACATCGTTTGCCCCTGGAGACAATACTTCCGTAATTTTCCCGATTTTTGTCCCTTCTTCATCTTGAACCGTTAAGCCGATGATTTGATGAAGGTAATATTCATTCTCTGGCAACTCTCCCAGTTGATCTTCCGTTACTTTTAAAATTCCATCACGGTACTTCTCAACATCATTGATCGATGGATGGTTTTCAAACGAAAGAATATCAAATGTTTTATGTTTTCGATGGCTTGCTACCGTTAATTCAATACTTTGTTTACCCTCTTGTTCAAGCAATAATTTCGAACCTTTTTTGTACCGCTTATCGGGGAAATCTGTTCTTGAAATTACCCGCACTTCACCTTTGATTCCTTGAGTATTTACTATTTTCCCTACATTATATAAATCAGCCACAATATCCCTCATTTGCTTTTTAGTTTAATCGTTGTAATTGTACCATATGTTTCTTTTAGCGGTGGCTAAAAAGTAGTAAAGGCAAAAGAAAAAACCATTTCTAAAAGAAATGGTTTGATTCTTTCAAGAATACTAGCTATCGACAATTGTTAGCCTGACACGTTTCGGTCCTGAAACTTTAACGCTATAGACAACTGTACGAATCGCTTTTGCTACGCGACCTTTTTTCCCAATTACGCGCCCGATATCATCCGGATGAACCGATAAATGATACTCTAAAAACTCTTCAGAATCTACAGTAACAAGTGCTAGTTCTTCAGGATGACTTACAAGAGGGCGAACAATGGTAAGAATTAATTCATTCATGTCAGCCATAGTCCTCATCCTTTTTATTTACTGTTTTTTGAATCGTGGAATTTTTTCATAATACCTTCTTTTGAAAGGATGTTACGAACTGTATCAGAAGGTTGAGCACCGTCGGCTAACCATTTCAATACTAATTCTTCGTCCAATTTTACTTCTGCCGGGCTAACAACTGGGTTGTATGTTCCAACAGGTTCGATGTAACGTCCATCACGTGGAGCACGTGCATCTGCAACTACCATACGGTAAAATGGATTTCTTTTAGAACCCATGCGTTTTAAGCGGATTTTTACTGCCATATTTCTTACACCTCCATTAACTATCTCTCAATAAGTATATTAACAGTAATTTATAAGCTTGTAAAGTGTTTTTTCTTTACAGCACATTTTTTTATTTTTCTTTAGCTGAAAAATGACAAAAGAACGAATTACCGTTTCTTTTTATTTTTTTTCTTAACTTTTTTCTTGTTTTTACGAACCATTGAATTCATAGCCATTTTGCCTATTTTGCCTTTAACACCTTGGCCAAACATGCCGTCCATACCATCAAAGTTGCCTTTAGACATTTTGCTCATCATTTTTTTAGATTCATTAAATTGCTTGATCATACGATTGACTTCAGCGATTGGTCGCCCAGAACCCCGTGCGATACGTCTTCTTCTGCTTTGTGATAAAAGATCAGGGTTTTCCCGTTCTTTCGGAGTCATAGATAAAACAATAGCTTTCATACGAGCCATATCTTTAGGATCCAATTGCAAGTTCTCAAGCCCCGGTGCGTTGCTCATACCTGGAATCATTTTAAGGATATCTTCTAAAGGACCCATGTTGCTGACTTGATCCATCTGTTCAATAAAGTCATTAAAATCAAAACTATTTTCTTTAATTTTTTTAGCCATTTCTTCTGTTTTCTTCTCATCGAAGTCTTCTTGAGCTTTTTCGATTAAAGACAGCATATCTCCCATGCCCAGAATACGGTTAGCCATCCGGTCTGGATAAAACGGCTCTAGGGCATCTAGTTTTTCCCCTTGACCAACAAACTTTATTGGCTTACCGGTCACTGAACGAATAGAAAGAGCTGCACCACCACGAGTGTCCCCGTCTAATTTCGTCAGTATAACTCCCGTGATGTTTAGTTGTTCATTAAAGGACGCCGCTACATTGGCAGCTTCTTGTCCTGTCATAGCGTCAACGACTAAGAAAATTTCCGTTGGATTGGCTACTGATTTGATATCTGATAATTCTGCCATTAATGTTTCGTCAATTTGCAGACGTCCAGCTGTATCAATGATAACAAAATCTCGGTGTTCATCTTTTGCTTTTTGAATCCCTTGTTTAGCAATTTCTACTGGGCTGACTTGATCTCCCATAGAAAAGACCGGAATATCTAGTTGTTCGCCTAATGTTTCTAATTGTTGAATAGCAGCTGGTCGATAAATATCGGCTGCTATCATCATTGGTCTTTTATTTTGTGTTTTTCTTAAATGATTTGCTAATTTTCCAGCGGTTGTCGTTTTCCCTGCCCCTTGCAGACCTACCATCATCACAACTGTCGGAGCTTTTGGTGCCATTTGGATGGTACTTTGTTCGCCACCCATTAATTCGGTCAACTCTTCGCTAACGATTTTAATAATTTGCTGGCTTGGTGAAAGACTTTCTAATACTTCTGCTCCCACTGCACGATCGCTAACTGTTTTCACAAAATCTTTTACTACTTTAAAGTTAACATCTGCTTCTAACAAAGCCAGACGCACTTCGCGCATCATTTCTTTTACATCAGTTTCTGATACTTTCCCCTTGCGACGCATTTTTGCCATCGCATTTTGGAGACGTTCGGATAAACCTTCAAATGCCATTCAATTCACCATTCCTTTATTCATCATCTGTATCTTTTTTTAACCTTCGGACAAATCCTTGCAATGTTTCATCTTTAGGGTAGTGATCTTTTATATAAAGCGAAAGCTCGTTAATGGTTTTTTCTGACTGATTAAAATTATCTAACAAGTGCAGCTTCCGCTCATATTCCATTAGAATCTGCTCTGTTCGTCGAATATTATCATAAATTGCTTGACGACTCACGTCAAAATCTTCCGCTATTTCGCCTAGTGAATAATCATCAGCAAAATACAAAAGCATATAACTTCTCTGTTTTTCAGTCAATAAAGAGCCATAAAAATCGAATAATGCATTCATACGATTCGTTCGTTCTATTTCCACATTATCCCTTCTTTCTGTTCTGAACCATTGTCAAGTGATTTTCGTTTACACACTACTTAAGCGTACTCATTATCCCTTGAATAGTCAATAGGTTTAAGCTGTTTTCTCATGATTTTCAATCATTCTCTCTTTTGTCTCTTTAACGTGCAAAAAAGGAAAAAAGACCCTTTAAAAAGGCCTTCTTTCCTTCAAACAATTGCTTATTTTTTAAGATACTCATCTATATTCGATTTAATATTAGACACTTTAGGTCCATAGATAACTTGAGCGTTGTTTCCTTTAACCACTACACCAGCAGCACCAGTTGCTTTCAATTGGTTCTGATTGACCAATTCACCATTTTTAATGGTTACTCTCAAACGAGTTGCGCAGTTGTCTACTTCGATTAAATTATCTTCGCCGCCTAATCCTTCGATAATATCAAAAGATAAACGGTCTTCAGGGGAATCAACAGATGTTGCTTGATCTCCTTTTTCACCAGCTTTTTTAGCTTGGTAATCAGCTTTTGTATATAGTTTTGATTCAACAACTTCATCTTCACGACCCGGTGTTTTTAAGTCAAATTTCAAAATAAAGAAGCGGAACACACTATAATAAACAACTGCGTAGACAATTCCGACTATCACTACTGGAATCCAGTTTGTAAGTCCTTGTCCTGGTAAAATACCGTATAAAACAAAGTCAAGCAACCCTCCAGAAAATGTTAAACCGACTCCGACTTGCAAGAAATGCATTAAGACAAATGAAAATGCTGCTAGTACACAGTGGACTCCAAAGTATAGAAATGGAGAAGCAAATAAGAATGAAAATTCAAGCGGTTCAGTGATTCCTGTGAAAATAGATGTAAGAGAAGAAGACATCATCAACCCTTTGACATCACCTTTACGTTCAGGTTTCGCTGATTTGTACATAGCAAAAGCTGCAGCTGGGAAACCAAAAATCATGAACGGGAACATACCTGAGAAGAATTTAGCAGCTTCTGGATCAACAACTTCACCAGCAGCTAATTGAGCAAAAATAATGTTTTGTGCTCCTTCAACCAATTGTCCTCCAACTTCTGCAGTTCCGCCAAGTGCTGTTTGCCAAAATGGCAAGTAAAAGACATGGTGCAATCCAAGAGGAATCAAAGCTCGGTAAACAAAACCGTAAATAAAGGTTCCGATATACCCTAAATCTGCTACCAATGAACCCAACCATGCGATTCCTGAAGCAGCGTATGGCCAAGCAACAGCTAAAATCATTCCAACGATAACCGCTGCAAAAGCAGAAACGATTGGTATGAAACGCGTTCCACTAAAGAATGAAAGAGCATCTGGTAAAACGATCTTATAATACCGGTTGTGTAAGAACGCTACGATAGATCCAATAATAATACCGCCAAAAACTCCTGTGTTCATCGTGTTTTCGAAACCTAGCGTACTACTGATCAAACCAGGGATAGCTTGCAGCTCTTCTAAGTTGCCAAAGTTTGCAATGGTACTCGTCAAAGAAGCATACATCATCAAATACGCTACTCCGGCAGATAAAGCAGCAACTTCTTTAGCCGCTTTAGCCATACCAAGTGCTACTGCGATAGCAAAAAGCAACGGCAAGTTATTAAAGATAACTTCTCCGCAATCTTTCAAAACGGTCAGAAATTTATAAAGGAACGTTCCATCCCCTAAAATACCTTCTAAATTATATAACTCAACAAATGATGCTCCAGTAAAAGATGCTCCAATTCCTAACATCAACCCTGCAACCGGCAACAAAGCAATCGGCAACATAAACGTTTTGCCTAGTTTTTGCAGTGTTTCAAAAACTTTATCTTTCAACATACTTCCTCCTCAATAATTTTGTTGCTTTAATAATGAAAATAAGTGCTTGCATTTCCAAAAACTTCCAACCAAAAAGCTTCTACTCTCTAAAAAAAAACCATTAGAGGGCAGAAACTTTTGGAAACGCAATTTAAATAATACCACATTTTATAAAGGAAAGCCACTGATAGAATAGTCTTTTGACTTCATTTATAACGATTTTTGAATTAATTCGCTAAACAAACCATAAATGTATTCATTTGGATCAAATTCTTGCAAGTCATCTACACTTTCACCTAACCCCACATATTTGACAGGAATATCCAATTCTTTTCGAATCGCTAAAACGATCCCACCTTTAGCTGTTCCATCCAGCTTGGTTAAAACTAGCCCAGTAACGTTCGTTGTTTGCTTAAATTGCTTAGCCTGTACCATTGCATTTTGGCCGGTGGTAGCGTCTAAAACCAGTAAGACTTCTTGAGGCCCGCCGGGTACTTCTTTTTCGATGATTCGTTTCATTTTTTCTAATTCATTCATCAAGTTTACTTTATTTTGCAAACGTCCAGCAGTGTCTACCAATAATACATCTGCTCCTTGCTGCTTAGCTTGGCGTATGGCATCAAATACAACCGCTGCTGGATCGCCACCTGCTTTGCCTGTCACCACATCTGCTCCTACACGTTCACCCCATACTACAAGCTGTTCGATTGCCCCAGCCCGAAAAGTATCACCAGCAGCTAATACGACTTTCTTATTCTCTTTTTGATAAAGATGCGCCATTTTCCCAATAGTCGTTGTTTTACCGACACCATTTACGCCGACGACTAAAATAACAGTTAGACCATCGTTATTCAAATGAATCGTCGGTTTTTCTGTATTGTCTTTTTCATAAATTTCGACCATTTTTTCAATGATGGCTTGCTGAACTTCACCTTCAGATTTAGCATTTTTAAATTTTACTTCTTGGCGTAAAGCGTCACTGATTTCCATTGTCGCTTCGTACCCCACATCTGCTCCAATCAGAATTTCTTCTAAATCTTCAAAAAAATCTTCATCTACTGTTCTGAAATTGGCAAATAGTTCGTTCATTCGTTGCGAAAATGATTTTCGTGTTTTTTCCAGACCTTTTTCATATTTCTCAGTGACCTCAGTCTGTTCAATCTGCTCTTCGCCTATAAAAGCTCGTTTTATTTTATCAAACAATCCCATTCTATTTCCCCCGTTCCCTGCTTTTGATACGACTATTTGCTCATGCTGTCTACCTTTTGTAAAACAAATTTATTGATTGCATGTGCGACGCCGTGTTCATCATTATTTTTAGTGATAAATTGAGCGGATTCTTTGATTTCGGCCGTTGCATTTTCCATCGCAACACCGAGCCCAGCAAATTCGATCATCGCATGATCGTTAGCTTCATCTCCTAACGCCATCACTTCATCTGCTTTAATGCCTAGCAAATCACACAGTATTGCGATGCCTTTTCCTTTATCGACTTCCTTATGCATCATTTCCAATAGAATCGGTCTGGATTTCATGATTGTATACTTTTCAAAAAAGGCTTCTGGGATTTTATCGATAGCTTCATCTAGTTCTTGTTGTTCATAACAAAAAACCACTTTATTGATCGCTGCATCTTCAGCTAATTCATCCATCATAACGGGTACGTATGGCAAGGCATTCATGACCGTTGGATAAAGTGAATCCCGATTCTTAGGGTATGGAGGCTCATAGATTTGTTCTAAATCTATGAAATTACACGGTACATTGATGGCTTGGCTTAACCGATACAATTCTTGGACCTCTACTTGTGTGAGTGTTTTTTGAGATACTATTTCGCCTGTATCTGTTTTTTGAACCAATCCGCCATTATATGTGATCCCGTAATCTCCGATTTCCCGTAGATTCAACTCTTCTAAATAATGAACCATTCCTAAAAGAGGCCTTCCTGTGCATAAAACGACCTTGACACCTAATTCTTTGGCTTTCTTTATGGCAGACTTGTTCTCATCTGAAATGGTACGGTCTTTGGTTAATAATGTTCCATCTAAATCAATGGCAATTAATTTAATCATTTAATGAGCTCCTAATCTATCTATTTAGTAACCTTATTTTATTCGTCCTGCCTTAACTACCCTAAAGGCAAACGTTCTTTTGTTTCAGCTTCTTCCAAACGTACCGACACAATTTTAGAAACACCAGACTCCTGCATCGTTACGCCATATAAAACATTGGCTTCTTCCATCGTTCCTTTACGGTGAGTAATTACAATAAACTGTGTATCGCCTTCAAATCTTCTCAAATACCGTCCAAACCGAACGACATTCGCTTCATCAAGTGCCGCTTCAACCTCATCCAAAATACAAAATGGTACGGGCCTGACTTGAATAATCGAAAATAGTAAAGCAATAGCTGTAAATGCTCGTTCTCCCCCAGACAGTAAACTTAACTGTTGTAATTTTTTTCCAGGAGGCTGTGCGACGATTTCAATTCCAGTCGTCAACAAATTTATTGGATCCGTCAACTGCAGCTCAGCAGTTCCTCCCCCAAACATTTGCGGGAAAACCACACTAAATCGCGCACGAATCGCTTCAAAAGATTCGGAAAAACGCCGTTTAACCTCTTCATCCATTTCATCCATTGTTTCATATAGACTACTTTTAGCTTCAAGCAAGTCATCTCTTTGTTCGACTAAAAATAAATACCGTTCATTTACACGTTCAAACTCTTCAATCGCTCCCACATTGACATTGCCTAGTTCTTCGATACTTTGTTTTAATAATTTTACTTTATGGGCTGCTTCTTCCATGGATATCACAAGCGTATGTTCTGATTTTGCTGCTTCAAAGCTCAAGTGGTACTCTTCATTCAAATAAGTCAATCGGCTTTCAATAGCCACCTCATCTCGATTTAAAGCCACTTCCGCCTTGGTGATCTGCTCCATAACGTATTGCTGTTGATTCTGTTTGAGACTCATTTCTTGTTCTAATTGTTCCAAATCAGTTTCCAATTCCGTGCGCTGATTTTGATGGACGGCTAACGAATGGTCTAAATTGTCTTTTTGTTTTTTTAATTTCGATAATGTTTCCATTATCTCTTTTTGAGACAACTGATGGCTTCCATCTGTTTGAGACATTTGTTGAATCGCTAACTGCAATTTATTTAATTCTTGATTTTCAATCTCTAATTGGCTTTTGAGTGCAAGCTGCTCTTTTTCCAAGTTAGCAACTTGTTCTTTAATGGTTGCTAACTGGGTCATCAGCCGTTGCACTTTCTCACTGGCCTCAGCCTGTAAGGCTGCTCTTTCTTCATTTTGTGAGGAAGCTAGCTCAATTTGATGATTGATTTGTTCCATTTCCGTTTGAATCGCTGCTAGCTCAAGAGTTATCGCAGCTGTTCGTTGTTCGTATTGTTCTGTTTCTGCTTTAGCTTCCTCTGATTCAAATTGATATGCTTTTAATTCTCTTTGTAAACGGGATAATTTTTCTTCGTTTATTTCAGCTTGGTTTTTAAGCTCTTGTTCTTTTAGACGTTGTTGTTCTCCGGTTTCTCTGAGATCTTCTAGATTTTGTTGTGCTTGTTTAAGCACTTGTTTAAAACCGCGCACTTCAATTTCTTTATCGGTTAACGTTTTTTCCATTTGACTGATTTGTTTTGTTAATAATTCTAATTCATTTTTACGCGAAAAGAGACTGCCTTGATTGCCTTTTTTGCTTGCTCCGCCAGTCATTGATCCTCCTGCATTGATAACATCTCCTTCGAGCGTTACCACACGATATTTAAATTGAAGAGTCTTAGCAAGATCATTAGCTGTTTGCAAATCTTTTGCCAAAATGGTGGTGCCTAATATATTTTGAATGATATGAGAAATCTCTGCTGGATATTGAACCATTTCGCTGGCGATCCCCATAAACCCTTCGTGCTGTTTTGCCTGATTTTCAACTGCAACCGGCAATTGACGTGGTTTAATGGTGGTTAACGGCAAAAAAGTTGCTCGGCCTGAACGTTTCTGTTTTAAATATTGAATCGCTTTACGTCCGCTTAGTTCATCTTTCACAATAACGTTTTGAGAAGCCGCACCCAAAGCAATATCGATTGCCATTTCAAATGTTTTTGGAACTACGATCAATTCAGCTACAGCACCGATGATACCGCCGATCTGTACCCTTTGTTTCAATACTTCTTTAACACCTTGATAGAATCCCGCATAGTCATCCCTTAATTCTTGCAAACTTTCCTTTTTAGCTTTAGCTTGCTGAACGACTCGCAAAGCATCGTACATCATTTGTTCTTTTTGTTCTAAGGCTGTCCGTTTTTCTTGGATAGTGATTTGTTGTTCTTGATAATGCAACAATTTCTGCGCAATTTCTTGTTGAATTTGTGCTACATCTCCTGTTGAGGATTCCAATTGCTTAGACACTTGCTGAAACTCAGCTTCCAATGTAGCTGTCAACGCTTTAGATTTCAACGTCTTTTGAGCTACTTGGTTGTACGTCTTTTCCAAATAACTTTGTTCATTTCTTAAACTTGTTTTTTGCTGCATCAAATCAACATATTGATTACGCAGCTGTTCAATCGTTTCTTTACTGTTAGCAGAAAACATCATCCGTTCTTTTTCTGCTGTTTCCAGTTCGGTTCTCAACTCTTTTTGCTGATTGATTTTTTTATCCAGCAAAATTTTTAGTTGCTGCAACTGTTCTTCTAATTTTTCAATTTTGATTAACGCCTGTTGTTTAGACATTTCATAATGATCCCGGTTTTCTTGCGTATGTTTTGAGCGTTCATTTAGAACTTGTTTTTGTCCTTCTAATTGTTCGTATTGTTGAATGGTTTTTACTAATTGCTGCTGCTCACTATCAAGGATCTCTGTTAATTGCTGTTTTTGAAGCTTCATTTTTTTTGATTTTTTTTCTAATTCAGCATAAGTTGTTTTCTTTTTAGATAACTGCTCATAAAATGCTGTTAATTTAGATTTATGAGTAGTCCATTGGTCTTTTAATTGTTCAATTTCAACGGCTGTTAATGCGATTTCTACATCACTTAACTGTTCTTTTTGCATCAAGTAATCTTTTGCTATACTGCTTTGCATTTGCAGCGGTTCGATTTGCCCATCCAATTCATAAACAATATCTTGAACCCGATTCAAGTTATCTTCCGTCTCCACTAATTTCTGTTCAGCTTTTTTCTTACGCGTTTTATATTTAAAAACTCCAGCTGCTTCTTCAAAAATTGCTCTGCGGTCTTCTGGTTTGCTGTTGAAAATGGCTTCTACTTTGCCTTGCGATATGATTGAAAACGACTCTTTGCCCAACCCTGAATCCATAAATAAATCAACAATATCTTTCAAACGGCAAGCCTGTTTATTCAGATAAAATTCACTATCGCCATTTCGATGCAATCGTCTCGTGATATTGATTTCACTAAAATCCAAGGGTAAGAAATGATCTTCATTCTCTAGTACTAATGTCACTTCAGCCACATTCAATGGTTTTCTAGTTTCCGAACCAGCAAAAATGATGTCATTCATCTTCCCGCCTCGCAAGCTTTTAGCTGACTGTTCCCCTAAAACCCAACGAATAGCTTCAGTAATGTTGCTTTTTCCGCTGCCGTTTGGTCCCACAACTGCTGTGACCCCTTCGTGAAATTCAATCGTTGTTTTTTCAGCAAACGACTTGAAACCAGCGATTTCGATTCTTTTTAACTGCACAACTAACTGGCCCCTTCCCTAAACATTCAATGATCGAGAATAAGTTATGTGCCTTGGCTTATTCTCGATCATTTTATTTGTCTTGTAAAATCAACAAAGCATTTTCTGCAGCTACTTGTTCTGCCGCTTTTTTTGTTTTTCCTTGCCCTTGTCCCAGAGCCTGTCCTTCTGCACTCACTTCAACAACAAATACCTTTTGGTGGGCCGGCCCAATTTCTTCCACTAGATGGTAATCAATTGAGATTTCTCCTTTTTGTTGCAAATACTCTTGTAAATTTGTTTTATGATCCATCACATGTGAAAAAGCACCGGATTGAATTTTAGGAAAAATAGTTTGTTCTAAAAAGTGCAACACACTGTCAATTCCTTGATCTAAATACAAAGCTCCAATAAAAGACTCAAATAAATCACAAAGCAGAGCAGGTCTTTTACGGCCATCCATGCGTTCTTCGCCTTTTCCTAAACGAATGTAATCATCAAAACTACATTCTTTGGCAAATTGGCTCAAACTCGCTTCACATACGATGGTTGCGCGTAACTTAGTCAGTTTTCCTTCAGGAAGTTTTGGAAAATGTTCAAATAAATACCTTGAAATAATTAATTCCAAAACTGCGTCTCCCAAAAATTCAATTCGTTCATTGTCTTTTAATTGTTGATCCCTGTGCTCATTCACATATGATGAATGCGTGAATGCTTCTTCTAAATAAGCAGTATTTTGAAATGTGATGCCAAACTTTTTTTTAATCATTTTTAAAAATACTTCATCCATTTGTTTTTCTCCTCTCGATTAGAGTTCTCCAATCTTATCCATTATACTGTGTTTTAGAACAAAAATAAATAGTTTCGCTGTTTCCTTGCTTTAATAATCACTTTTCATGGTGTTTAACAGCAATTAGCGGCATTTATCACTTTTTTTATAGACTATTAACGATTGCTATTTTTTAAGCGGCGCATCTGCTGTTACACCGATCGTTTCCCAGCCGAAGTTACTGCCGTATCTCTCACCTGTCAGAATTTTATAGGAAGCAAAAGATCCTTGTTAAAGAAAAATATATTTCTTTAACAAGGATCCTTTTTATTTAAAGTTAGTTTAGATTAGCTTCAATGTAATCCACTGCATCTCCGACTGCAGAAATTTTTTCTGCATCATCATCAGAAATCTCTGTACCAAAAACATCTTCTAACTCCATGACGAGTTCGACGATATCTAGAGAATCTGCTCCTAAATCATCTTTAAAAGACATTTCATTCGTTACTTTTTCTTCATCTACACCAAATCGTTCTACAATTATTTTTTTGATTTTTTCGAAAGTTTCGCTTTTAGACAAACCTTTACACCTCCGTTTAATCTCATCTTTTATAAAAATGGTTCACATCTGACATATTTATTTTACAGATTCTTAGCCGCAATGTCTAGGCTTTTTTAAGCTTTACCGATTTAGGCCATTCATTCTTTATTTTTCTTGATCCGTATTTTTCGTTTCAAACTGTTCAACTAAATCGTCAATAACTTTTGAAGCCAGCATTTCGTGAATTTGTTTGATCGTAAAATAAACAGCTTCTTTTTCAGTGGAACCATGTGTTTTAACAACCGGTGCTTTAACGCCGAATAAAACTGATCCGCCGTGTTTTGAATAATCTAACACATCTTTCATGCCTGATAGGCTATCTTTCATTAACAAGCCGCCCAACTTCGCTTTTGGACCATTGTCATAGATAGCACTTTTAATGAGCTGCATCATAGATAAAGCTGTTCCTTCAATTGTCTTCAAGACGGCATTGCCTGTGAAACCGTCGGTAACGACAACATCTGCTACACCATTTAACAGTTCGCGGGCTTCAACGTTTCCAATAAAGTGAATGCTTTTATCTGCCTTTAATAATTGAAAAGCACGTTTTGTTATATCATTCCCTTTATTCTCTTCCGTTCCGTTGTTTAATAGACCAACTGTCGGATGTTCAACACCACGTACAAATTTAGCATACTCTGTTCCTAGAATAGCATATTGATGGATATTCTCAGGTTTTGTATCGGCATTTGCACCAACATCCATTAAAGTAAAGGTGCTGTTTTCTTTAGTCATAACCGGTAAAGTAACCAATAAACCTGGACGATCGATTCCTTTGATTCGGCCAATAATCAATAAACCGGCAGTCAACAATGCTCCTGTATTACCTGCTGAAAATAACGCATCTGCTTCTTTATTTTTTACTGCTTGCGCAGCTAAAACCATAGAAGCTTTCTTTTTACGGCGGATAGATCGAACAGGATCGTCTTCGCTATTGATTTTTTCATCTGTATGCACGATTTTAATGTTAGCTTCACCATCTAAATACTGATTGATAGCCACTTCGTCTCCATATAAAATGAATTCTATATCTTTAAATTCTTTGGCTGCTAATACGATTCCTTCAACAATTGCTTTTGGTGCATTATCTCCACCCATTGCGTCTACTGCAATTCTCACTCTAGTTGCCTCCTTCTATCTTTCCTGCTGTTTTTAAATTCATATTGATCTGCCTTTATAAATAGACTCTTGCCGTTTCTCACTTAGTTGAAATTGAGGCCTGCTAAGTTATCCACTCCAACCGCTTTTCGCAATTCTTCATAAGCTGGATTGGTTAAGAAATCCGGTTGGTTGACCAATTCGGAAGCTTCTTGTCTAGCAGCTTCTAGGGCTCCAAAATCGCCAACGATATCGCCTATTTTAAAATCAGGCAATCCTGATTGTTTTGAGCCAAACAAGTCTCCTGCACCTCTTAATTCTAAATCCTTTTCGCTTAAGACAAAACCATCTGTCGTTTCAGTCATGATTTTCATCCGTTCCATACCCGTTTCACTTTTTGGATTGGCAACCAGAATACAATACGACTCTTTATGACCACGGCCTACACGTCCTCTTAATTGGTGCAGTTGAGATAACCCAAAACGATCTGCATCATAAATGACCATAGTAGTTGCGTTTGGCACATTGACGCCCACCTCGATCACGGTCGTTGAGACGAGGACATTCAGTTTATTATCTTTGAAGTCTTGCATAACGGCTTCTTTTTCAGCAGGTTTCATCTTACCATGCAATAACCCTACTTTATAGCGCGATGCATAATAAGCGGTTAATTTTTCATAAATATCTGTTGCATTCTTGACGTCTAAACTTTCAGATTCTTCAATCAAAGGGCAAATCACATAAGCTTGCGAACCTTTTTTTAGTTGGTTCTCAATAAATTCTAACGTATGTTCAAAGTTCTTAGGCCTCGTCCAAGTCGTTTCAATTGGAATTCGACCAGCTGGCAATTCATCAATAATAGAAACATCCATTTCTCCATAAGTCGTGATGGCTAACGTTCTAGGAATAGGTGTTGCTGTCATAAACAACACATCTGGTTCTTTTCCTTTATCGCGCAATATTTTCCTTTGGTTAACGCCAAAACGGTGTTGCTCATCCGTGATGACTAAACCCAGTCGAGCAAAGTGAACATCTTCTTGAATCAACGCATGTGTTCCAATAATGACATCCAATTGTCCATTAGCTAGTTCTTCCAAAATAACTCTTCGCTCTTTTGTTTTAGTTGAACCGGTCAATAACGCCACTCGGACTTCCAGAGGATCAAATAACTGATCCAAACTTTCCATATGTTGTTCGGCTAGAATTTCAGTTGGAACCATCAGGGCAGATTGATACCCCGCATTGGCTGCAGCAAATAATGCGATAGCCGCCACGATTGTTTTGCCGCTCCCTACATCACCTTGTAACAAGCGATGCATATGATTAGGCTGTCTTAAATCTTTGCAAATTTCATTGACTACTCGTTTTTGAGCTGCAGTCAACTCAAAAGGCAGCGACTCAATAAAACGGCGCAACGCCTTGACATCATATTTGATTTGCGTGCCTTGTCCAATTAATTTTTGTTTTTTGCGTAAAACTTGCATTTTAAGTTGGTACAATAAAAATTCTTCAAATACGACTTCTCTTCTAGCCTGCTTTGTCTGTTCTTCTGATGCTGGGAAATGCATGGCATAGATAGCGGCTTGATGAGAAACCAAACGATATTTTTGTCTCAGAAAATCAGGAATGATCTCTGGAATCAATTCATGATAGTTTCGATAGGCTTCTGTAACTAAATTGAAAATCGTTTTTTGTTTTATATTTTTATTTGCTCGGTAAATGGATTCAAATTCATTGTCTTGTTCTGATGAACCACCGCCAAGAATTTTGATTCCTGTTAAACTTTTTCGTTTTGCGTCCCATTTTCCGAAAACAGCTAACTCTTCTCCTGCAACAATTTTGCTTTTTAAATAAGGTTGGTTAAAAAAAGTAATTGAAATCACTGCATGTTCAATTACCAATCGGAAAGAAAGGCGATTTTTTTTAGGGCCAAAACGACTGACTACAGCTTCAGAAACTACATTTCCTTTCAACGTCACCTTTTCTTGGTCTTCTATTTCCAATAGATTTTTTTCTTGAATATCTTCATAGCGAAATGGATAGTGTGAAAGCAGATCTAGTACAGTAAAAATACCTAATTGCTGTAAAGCTTCAAGGCGTTTTTCGCCAACATAGGGAAGAATAGAGACAGAATCATCAATTGATTTACTCATAATAGACACCAGCTGATCATTATTTAATTAGTGAACCTTTTTTTGATCAAGCTGCTGGTTATCCCCCCTTTATTCAAATTCCTTATTTAAGCTATCAACGACCTTTTATTTATGTAACGCTAAAGACAACTTTAAAAATAGGCAAAAATAATTAAATATAATTAAATATTTTTATTATTTCTGCCTATTTCAATTTAGTCCATCATTTATTCTACAGACAATAGATAAGGGTATACTGGTTGTTGTCCTTCGTGAATTTCGACTTCTACGTCTTCATAAAGGCGTTCGATTTCAGCAGAAATCTCTTCTGCTTCATTCATGTCTCCGTCTTCTCCTAATAAAATCGTAATAATCTCACTATCATCTGAAATCATTGATTTAAGAGTTTCAAGAGTCGCTTCTTTACGGTTTGTTTTAGAAAATTTGATTTTACCATCAATAATTCCCATAAAATCGTCTTTTTTAATACTAACGCCATCAATCTCTGTATCCCGAACAGCCGTCGTTATTTGACCGCTGACAACGTTTTCCAGCTCTGTGCTCATTTCTTTTTTGTTGGTTTCCAAGTCATTCAGCTCATTAAAGGCTAACATTGCTGTCATTCCTTGTGAAACCGTTCTGCTTGGTACCACAACAACTGGAACTTCGCTCACTTCAGCCGCTTGTTCAGCAGCCATAAAAATATTTTTGTTATTTGGCAAAACAATTACTTTTTCTGCGTGAATGGATTCAATCGCTTTTAAGATATCTTCCGTACTCGGGTTCATGGTTTGTCCGCCACTAATAACATAGTTTGCCCCTAAGCTCTTAAACAAGTTTTGGACTCCTTCGCCTGCCGCAATTGCAATAACGCCGTAAGGAATTCTTTCAGCAGGTTGAGCCGGTGCTTGAGCATCTTCATTTTCTAAAATCGTTTCATGTTGTACGCGCATGTTGTCTACTTTGATTTTCATTAATGAACCAAATTCTTGACCATAATTCATGACTTCACCGGGATGTTCAGTGTGGACGTGAACTTTGACGATTTCATCGTCAGCCACAACTAGAAGAGAATCTCCAATTTCATTTAAATGATTACGGAAAGTATCGTAGTCAAAATCTTGCTTCACAGTTTCTCCTTCACCGATTTTAACCATAATTTCTGTACAGTAACCATACTTAATATCTTCTGTCGCAATATGGTGAGAAACACTGCGATGGTGTTCTGCATTAACCATTTCAGTCATTTCTTGAGGTGACGGTTGATAAACTTCATCTTCACTAATTTTTCCTGATAAAACTTCCAAGAATCCTTCGTAAATAAACAGCAACCCTTGTCCGCCACTATCAACGACGCCTACTTCTTTTAATACAGGCAATAAATCAGGTGTTTTTGCTAGAGATTTCTTAGCTCCGCGAACGACCGCTTCCATCACTTCAACAACATCATCAGTTGTTTTCGCCTTTTTTTCTCCAGCCTTTGCTGATTCACGAGCAACCGTTAAAATAGTTCCTTCAACTGGCTTCATCACTGCTTTATAAGCTGTTTGTACTCCATTTGTGAAGGCTGCAGCTAAATCTTTTGCTGCTAATGTTTCTTTCCCTTCGATTGCTTTACCAAAACCTCTAAACAATTGCGACAAAATCACTCCTGAATTACCACGAGCTCCCATTAACAATCCTTTTGATAATGCTGCAGCTAATTGATCTACTTGTTCTGAAACAGTCGTTTCAACGGCTTTAACTCCACTTGCTAAAGATAAATTCATGTTTGTTCCTGTATCTCCATCTGGAACGGGAAAAACATTTAATGAATTGACATATTCCGCATTTGTATCTAGACGCTTGGCTCCAACAGATACCATTTTACGAAAATGCTTCCCTTCTAACTCTGTAACATTCACCACTATATCCTCCTTCGTCACTCTACTGTTTCAAGTGACTGTGACAATTTCATTTTATTAGTCATTTAAGACGCGAACACCTTGTACGTAAACATTTACTGCATTAGCAGATATACCAAGCATTGATTCCAAATTATACTTTACTTTTTCTTGGACGTTACGGCTTACTTCAGATATTTTTGTTCCATAACTTACGATAATATAGACATCCACTGCCACACCGTTGTCTTCTTGACGAACAACTACGCCTCGTGAATAATTTTCTTTTTTAAGTATATCATTTAAATTATCACGAATTTGGTTCTTGCTTGCCATTCCAACAATTCCAAAGATTTCAGTTGCGGCTCCTCCAACAACTGTCGCAATAACTTCATTTGAAATATCGATTATGCCAAATTGTGTTTTTATTTTAACTGCCATGGTAAAAAATCCTCCTTTTGGCTAGCCAGCCATGAATTACTACTCCATATTTTATCATAGCCAAGAGAATAAGAAAAGGTTAATGACGAAATCTCACGCGTTCTCTCATGCTTTCATTAGTTTTCTCCTCACTAGGCGACTGCTTTTGAGCATTAATTTGTATTTATGTGAAAACAAGAAGAAATCCCACTTTTGAGTTCAAGGTTTCCAATTGAGCAGCTCTTCTTCAGATAAACTTAGAAGTTCATTTTGCATGATCATTTTTATCCTGTCGTGTTTTTATTGATCTGCTGTCAAGTAAAATTCCTTGAAAGAAAAACGTTGCATATCTCCTCTAATTATGATAAATTAATTGAGTATGAGTATGAGTGTATAGATTGAAGCCTTGCTTCGAGATATCGGCAAAGGAGGAAAGAATAATGGCTAAAGTATGTGTCGTAACAGGACGTAAAGCTAAAAGTGGTAATAACCGCTCTCACGCTTTAAACAAAACAAAACGTACATGGGGTGCTAACTTACAAAAAGTTCGCATTTTAGTTGATGGAACACCTAAAAGAGTTTGGGTTTCTACTCGCGCTCTTAAATCTGGTAAAGTTGAACGCGTTTAATTTCATGAAAAAGTAGCCTGCCAATCGCAATTGGCAGGCTACTTTTTTGTTTTTTTAATCTTTGCTTTGAATAACGGCTACTATACCTGTTTTAAATGAAAAACGAGTCGTATCTGACAAAAATTCATTACTTGCTAAAGAAGTAGGACATGCGAAATCAACTTCATTTAGAGGATATTTTGCATCAACTAAAGTTAATTTTTTGACAGGAGTCAGACAAATAAAAGCTACGTATTTTTTGTCTTGCTCTTTTTTTATTTCGTAATTTCCTGGAGAAAAGTAAGCAAGGCTGTTTTTGCTGTCTATCAAATGTATTTTCGAAAGATAAGGTTTGAGATCAGGCTGAAAAACAAGCCAAAGATTATTTAAAAAATGATCCATTCTCCCCCCAGTTGCTCCGTAGATGCTTACTTTTGTCGGATTGAATTCACTAAAAGCTATCTTCACAGCAATTTCTGTATCGGTCGCATCTTTTTCAGCTTGAAAGGTACGCACATCGCGCACTTTCTGTTTCACTAATCCTAATTCTTCTTTCGTAATCGAATCAAAATCACCCAAGGCAATCGCGGGTTGAATACCTAAAGCCAATAGTCTGACCGCTCCGCGATCGACACCGATCCAAATGAGCTCTTCATTGATTAAACTGCTAATGTCAGGAATGAATGCTTCAGGTCCTCCTACCATAATAGCTATGTGTGTCATTTTAACGGATCGCATCCTTTAAAGCAGCCAATCGTTCATTCGGATGATCGGCGTCATAAATATAAGAGCCTGCCACAAAAACATCTGCCCCTGCGCCTTTGCACAATTCAGCTGTCTCAGGCACAATTCCACCATCCACTTCAATTTCGTATTGATAATCATTTGCTTTTTTTAATTCATTCAAATCGGTGATTTTCTTCACCGTTTCCTTGATGAAACTCTGTCCTCCGAAGCCTGGATTCACAGTCATCACCAATACCATTTGCACTTCACTTAAAACAGGAATAATAGCGTCAACGGACGTTCCCGGGTTGATCACGACACCTGCTTTAACGCCATTGGCTTTAATCAATTGAATAGCCCGATGAATATGGGGAGTGCTTTCAACATGGACAGTAATAATATCTGCCCCTGCTTTTGCAAAAGCCTCAATGTAATTTTCTGGGTTTTCAACCATTAAGTGGCAATCCAGCGGCAGTTTAGTAATGGGCCGAATAGCAGCCACAATATTCGGGCCGAAGGTTAAATTAGGAACAAAACGGCCGTCCATAACGTCTACGTGGATATAATCTGCTCCTCCTGCTTCGACTAATTGGATATCTCTTTCTAAGTTAGCAAAATCGGCACTCAAAATCGATGGTGAAATTTTCATAAATTGATTCCTCACTTCTCTTTTTTTGTGTATCTTGGTTTTCTATCTTCGATCTCTTCAAGAAATTGTAAGTAATGTTGGTAACGATAAGCTTGAATTTGACCTTCTGCTACCTCTTTTTGAACTTGGCAACCAGGTTCTTTGCGGTGCATGCATCCTCTAAAACGACAACGATCTTGTACGTCAACAAATTCCGGAAATAATTCTGGCAACTCAGCTGCTTCGATTTCCAAAAAATCAATTGAACTGAATCCTGGAGTATCTGCTACAAGTCCGCCATATAAAGGGATCAATTCAACATGTCGCGTTGTGTGTTTGCCGCGTCCAAGAGCAGACGAGATCTCTGCCGTTTCTAAATTTAATTCGGGTGCAATTTCGTTTAAAAGTGTTGATTTCCCTGCTCCGGATTGTCCCATAAAAACGGTCAAATGATTAGGAAAATAAGCTGTCAACACTTCTTTTGCTTGTTCATTCCCCATAACTTCTGGGAGAACAACAGGATATCCGATAGCCTCATACTGTTCTTTTAATGCCACCACTTCTTGAAGCTGTTGTTCGTCTAGTAAATCAATTTTAGTCAGATAAATCACTGCTTCGATTGCTTTGTCTTCTAACGTCACCAAAAATCGGTCCAGTAAATTGGTTGAGAAGTCTGGTTCTATTGCTGACATGACAACGACACCTAAATCAACATTGGCTACAGTTGGGCGGACCAATTCATTTTTTCGCGGCAACAGTTCTTTCAAGATGCCTTCCTCTTTATTGCCGCTTTCAAATTCAACATAATCTCCCACCATGGGTGTTAACTTGCGTTTCCTAAAATTTCCCCTACCACGTGTTTGATAAGTCTCACCTTCAAAGTAAACATAATAAAAACCACTTAAAGCTTTTCTGATTTGTCCTTTTGGCACGCTGCTCCTCCTCATACTGCTTTCATTTCTACTCTACTGAATCATGAAAGAGATTGCAATAGTTCTATTTCTTTATTTTAGCATCAAAAAACCCGAAAGACTAGTTTGCATGTCTTTCGGGTTTTAAAAAATATTATGGAGATCTCATCACCCTTTAAGGTGCGACATCTGTTTTTTCTTCAATTGCTTCTCCATCACGGATGATTCGATAACTGCCTTTACTGCCTTCTTTTAAAACAAAAGGCAAATCAAGTTCAGTATCTTCAGTAATTTCGAATTGTTGGTATACCGTCTCTAATTTATGTTCTTCGTCTTCAATATAAATAGTGATTTCATTTGGCAGGAGTTGTTCTTCACTACTGCTTTCACTTGCACTATCTTCTGTGCTCTCTGATGATGAAGCCACCGGCTCTTCTACTTTTTTGTATGGTATTTTAACCGTCTTTGTAAAAGTATTTAGCGGTATTTCTTCTGGCCCTTGTGAAACCACCACCGAAATACTAGCTCCGCTATACAGTACTTCTCCAGCTGCCGGCTCTTGTGAAATAACCTGACCTTTTGTTACATCATCTGAATATTCACTAGTAATCGTCACATTTAGATTTTTTTCATTAGCATAATCTTGAACACCTTTTTCAGAGTATCCAGACAAATCTCTTATTTCAAATCCAGCTTCGCCCGTACTAACAGTGAAAGTCACGGTCGTTTCACTAGGTACAACCTCTTGATCTTTATAAATATCCTGTGAGATAATCAGCCCTTCATCAACCGTATCGCTGCTTTCATCGACGCGGTTGATAACAAATTTCTGCTCCCTTAGCTCTGCGCGGACTTCCTCATAGGGTTTTCCGGTGTAATCCAAAAAAGTTATGGTTTCTTTACCTGAGCTGACCAATAAGTCTACAGAAGAATGTTCCTTGATGCTGGAACCATTCTTAGGATTCGTTTGAATTACCAAACCTTCTTCGATCTCATCATCCGCTTCTTCAATAACTTTCCCTAAAACCAATTCATTGGCTGCTAATACTTTGGTAGCCTCTTCTTCTGTCATTCCTGACAAATCAGGCACTGAAATGTCTTTAGGAGCCGTTAATGCAATTGCGAAAAATGTGCCTAGCCCCAAAATAAGCAAACCAAGCAGTACCAGCCATAGTACTTTTCGTTTTTTCTTTTTAGGTTTTTGGTCTTTATTCGTTTGATTTGTTGTGTTTTCTTTTCCCGCTGCTTCTTCTCCATCTGGTTTTGGGCTCGTTACCGGAACGGTGACCGGCTTAATAGGTTCTATCACCTTTGTTTGTTCTATCATGCTTGCTGGAACAAATTTTGGTTCATTGATTCTCTGAGCTGATAAAGAAGTTGCCAAGTCTGCTGCCATTTCATGGACAGAAGGATAGCGATCTGCGGTTTCTTTAGCAGTCGCTTTTAACACAACATTTTCTAACGCTTGAGGAATGCGATGGTCATAGTCTTTTACAGATGGCACGGTTTCTTGAAAGTGTTTCAACGCAATTGAAACTGCTGATTCTCCATCAAATGGCACATTTCCTGTTAACAGTTCATAAAGAATAATGCCCAACGAATAAATATCAGATTGATTTGTTGCCATCCCACCACGGGCTTGTTCGGGCGAAAGGTAGTGAACCGAGCCTAAAAGAGAATTCGTTTGTGTAATGGACGTTTGTGATAAAGCGACTGCAATCCCAAAATCAGTAATCTTCACAACACCTGTCTCGTCGATCAAAATATTTTGCGGTTTTAAATCCCGATGAATGATTCGATTATGATGGGCATCCGCAACTGCTGAAAGCACTTGACTCATAATATCAATGACTTTTTGATAAGGAATGGGAAAATAGTTGTGTATGTATTTTTTTAAATCCATTCCTTTTACATACTCCATTACAATATATTGATTATGGTTTTCTTCGCCAATGTCATAAACACTGACAATATTTGGATGAACCAATTCAGTTGCTGCTAAAGCTTCACGTTTGAAACGGCGTATGGTATCTTGATCTTCTCGGAAATCATAGCGCAATACCTTGACGGCTACATCCCGGTCAAGGATCAAATCATGTGCTAAGTAAACATGAGCCATCCCACCGCCACCAACAGTACCGATAATTTTATACCGACCATTTAATTTCTTGCCAATTTCCATCACTATTCTCCCTCCTTTCTCTCAGTAAAGTCAGTCAGCATGACCGTTATGTTGTCATAACCTCCGCGGGCATTTGCAAGAGAGACCAAACTTGTCACTTTCTCTTCAAGAGACATATGGCTATCGCTTAATATTTCTGCAATTTCTTGATCTTCTACCATATTGGTTAAACCGTCCGAACACAGCAACAGTTGATCTCCTTCAAGTGCCGATACCACCATTAGATCAGCATTCACTTCTTTAGAAACCCCTAATGAACGTGTTAATACATTTTTTTGAGGATGATTTAAAGCACCTTCAGTAGAAATTTCACCACTTTTCAACAATTCATTAACCAATGAATGATCTTCCGTAAGCTGCTTCAATCGGCCAGCCATGTATTGGTATGCGCGGCTGTCTCCGATGTTTGCTACCACGAACTGGTTATCAATAAATGCCGCAGCTACAAGCGTCGTTCCCATACCTTCTAAATCAGGAAATTGATTTGACTTTTCTACGATTCGTTCATTTTCTCTTTTAATACGATCCTGTATCCACTGACTTACTGCTTCTATTGTATTTGTTTCGGTCTTTTCCCAAGCATGTCCTAAATGAGAAACAGCCATTTCGCTTGCTACGTCTCCGGCTTTATGGCCGCCCATGCCATCGCATAAAACAGCCAAAGTAATTCCTTGTTGATTCACAAAGTAACCAGCAAAATCCTGATTATTTTTTCTTCGTTTTCCAACGTCACTACGAAAAACAATGTGCATTTTTTCACCTCGCCCATTTTTCAAAAAATAAAATTTCTTATTTGCTTTTTTTCTTTAAACAACTAATGAAAAAACCATCGGTTCCAAAATCTTGTGGATAGATTTGAAGTAAATCATCTTTGATGTTTGCAGATAGATTTTCTTCTACAGCAACGGACACTTTTTCAAAATTAGGATGGTTCTTTAAAAATGCCTCTACTGTTCCTTGGTTTTCTTCAGCAGTGATCGTACATGTACTATAAACCAGCAAGCCATCTACTTTTAGTTTCGGCGCTACATTTGTCAAGATGGCTAATTGGATTTTTTGCAATTGCAGCAAATCTTTTGGTTGTTTGGTATATTTGATGTCCGGCTTTCTTCTCATTAAACCGAGACCTGAGCATGGTGCATCCACTAGAATACGATCAAAAACTTCATCTTCAAATACTTCGTCTACTTTTCTAGCATCAAGTGTTCTGCCTTCAACCACTTTATCGACGTGTAATCTTTTAGCATTATCTTGAATCAGCTTTACTTTATGAGCATGTAAGTCAAGAGCAGTCACTTTACCACCAGCTTCAGCTGATAAATAGGACGCGATGTGAGTCGTCTTTCCTCCAGGAGCTGCACAAGCGTCAAGTACTTGATGATGAGACTCAATTTGCATTGACGGAGCCACTAACATGGAAGACTCGTCTTGGATCGTTAATTGTCCTGATTGAAATAGCGGTGAAGAAGCAAAATGACCTCCATTGCTAATAATACCCACAGGCGAAACCTTGCTTGGTCTGACATCAAATCCTTCTTCTTGCATGGCTTCTAATGCTTCAGCAACCGTTAGAAAGGGCACATTTACACGAGCACTTGAATGGCTCGGAATTAAAAGAGCTTCTCCTAGTTTTTTTGTTTCTTTGAAACCTATTTCTTCTACAAATTTTTCAATGAGCCATTTCGGCATGCTTACTTCAACACTCAAACGTTCAATTGGGTCTTGAATGGCTGAAATGCTCTTAAAACCTTTTCTTTCAGCGTTTCGTAAAACTCCATTGATAAATTTACTAACTCCAATATGGCTTTTTTTCTTGGCTACTTCCACCGCTTCAAACAAAATAGCATGTGCCGGAATTTTATCTAAATAAATCATTTGATAAATAGATAAACGCAATAAATTGCGAACCCAACTATCGATTTTTTTATCTTTGCTTAAAAATGCTGATAAGTAATAGTCTAATGTTAATTTACGCTGCAAAACTCCGTAAACCAATTCTGTTAACAAGCGAGCATCGGCTGGGCTTAAGTTGTTTTTTTGAATCGCTTCATTCAATAGCAAATTCGAATAAGACTGATTCTCATCTGTTTTTTCTAAAATAGACATGGCTAAATAACGACTTGTTTTTTTAGTATTGCGTTTTTGAGGATTTTGATTAGTTTCCATTGTCGCCTACCATTTCTCCAACTCTTAATTGGCTTCCTACTCCGCTTAAAAAAGCTGTAGTGGTCATTTTACTTTTTCCAGCCGGCTGAAGTTCATTTACTTGCACAACTGTTCGTTCTCCGCATGCAACCATAAAGCGTTCTTTTTCGATTTGTATGATCGTTCCCGGTTCTTTATCGGTATCATCGTCCAAGGGTGTAACATCCCAAACCTTTAAGCGATTGCCATTTAAAGATGTATAGGCTCCTGGCCAAGGACGCATACCGCGTACTTGCCAATCAATTTCTTTAGCTGATTTACTCCAATCGATCAGCTCTTCTTCGGCTTTGATATTTGGCGAATATGTTACTTTTTCTTCATCTTGCTTTACTGGTGTAACTTTTCCTGCTATTAAGTCTGGTAATGTGTCGATCAACAAGTCTCTGCCTAAACGACTTAAGCGTTCAAAAAGCGTTCCTACATCATCTTTTTCTGTGATTTCTAACGAGCGTTGGCTTAAGATATCCCCGGCATCCATTTTCTTTTCCATATACATAATCGTGACGCCTGTTTCTTTCTCGCCTTTGATCAAAGAATAATGAACCGGAGCTCCGCCGCGATATTTAGGCAGCAGAGATGCATGCACATTGATAGCACCCAGTCGTGGAGCAGATAATAATTTTTGCGGTAAAAATTGCCCAAAAGCAGCGGTTACGATTAAATCAGGTTGCAGCTCGATCACTTTCGCCATTTCTTCAGACCCAGAAATTTTTTCAGGCTGCAACACTAAAATCTGATGCTGGAGTGCTGCTTCTTTCACTGGTGTCGGTGTCATAACTTTTTTTCTGCCTACAGGCCGGTCAGGTTGCGTTACTACCGCAGCAATATCGTACCCCTTATCAATCAAAGCCTCTAAAATAGGCACAGAAAAAGCAGGTGTTCCCATAAAAACGATTTTTGTCATTCGCCATTCTCCTCCATATACGTTTCTAACTCTTCAGGCTGGATTTTTTGAATAATTTTATCCGTAAACAATTTCCCATCTAAATGTTCTAATTCATGCTGAAAAACGCGTGCGAGATAATCTTCCGCTTCAACCTCATACGCTTCGCCCTCACGATCAAAATAACGGATCACAATGTTATCTGCTCGTTCAACTGTTCCGTAAATTTCAGGAAAACTTAAACATCCTTCTACATCGACATTTTTTCCAGATGCTGTAATAATTTCTGGATTGATCATTTCGAATAAACCCGTTTCTTCATCGACTTCTACTAAAGCAATCCTCAATGAACGGTTCACTTGGGGCGCCGCAATGCCGATGCCATCGCTTGCTACCATCGTTTCGTACATATCATCCATTAATTGAAGAATTTCATCAGTAATTTCGACTACTTCTCTTGCAGCCTTTGTTAATATTGGCTCAGGATATTTTACAATAGGCAATACTGCCATGGTTTAGCCTTCTTTCTTCCTCTTATTAAATAAAATGCATCGGCTCAGAATCAATTGCAATCTGTAATCCCTTAGTCATTTCTTTTTGTGATTGATTCAATAATTCTTGTAATTTAGTAAATAAAACTGGTTCATTTTTATATTTTATAATGGTTTGATAATAATACCGATTGTTTACTCGCGCAACAGCTTTAGGTGTCGGTCCTAAAACAATTGTTTCAGGTTTTAAATCTGGCTTAATAAATTGAATGATTTCTTGCATTTTTTTAGCTGCTTTTAACTCTTCTTCATGACTCGTTGTAATCAGAATAGTAAAGTAATACGGCGGATAATTTCCCCGGTGCCTCAAACGCATTTCCATTTGATAAAAAGTATCGTAATCGTGTTGTTGAGCCAACTGAATAGCATAGTGTTCAGGATTAAACGTTTGTACGATCACTTCGCCGGTCAATTCAGCTCGTCCTGCTCGGCCGCTTACTTGAGTCAACAGTTGAAAAGTGCGTTCACTAGCTCTAAAATCCGGCAAGCCTAGACTGGTGTCTGCATTCAAAACACCTACCAAGGTAATATTAGGAAAATCTAGACCTTTAGCAATCATCTGCGTCCCTAATAAAATATCCGCTTCGCCATTGCCAAAAGCAGATAAAAGGCGTTCGTGGGCGCCTTTTTTTCTAGTCGTGTCAACATCCATCCGAATGACCTTCGCTGTTGGCAGAACCTTAGCTAACTCTTCTTCAATTTTTTGGGTTCCAGTACCATAATAACGAATTTTGTGGCTTTTGCAACTAGGACAGGTACGAGGGATGTTTTCTTCATGACCACAATAATGGCATTTCATCGTCTTAGTGTCCATATGAAGCGTCAATGAAATGTCACAGTTCGGACAAGGCAGTACAAAACCACAGTCGCGGCACATGACAAAAGAAGAATACCCGCGCCGGTTAAGCAAAAGCACGATTTGCTCTTTTTTAGCTATCCGATCTTTTATTTTTTCTTGCAGCAGCAATGAAAAACTACTGCGATTCCCTTCTTTTACCTCTTCACGCATATCAATGATTTCCACTTCAGGCAGTTCTCGCTGATTCACACGTTCTGGCAATTCCAATAGTGTGTACACCTTCTTTTGAGCACGTGCTCGTGATTCTAAAGAAGGCGTGGCACTTCCAAGGATAACCGGACAATGATGATAGTTTGCTCGCCAAATGGCAACATTTCTTGCATGATAACGCGGATTTTCATCTTGTTTATAGGTGCCTTCATGCTCTTCGTCAATAATGATGACGCCGATATTCTCAACCGGTGCAAAAATGGAAGAGCGTGCTCCGACTACGACTTTTGCTTCGCCTTTTTCAATTTTGCGCCACTCGTCATATTTTTCTCCAACAGATAAACCACTATGCAAAACAGCTACCGCTTCGCCAAAACGTCCTTTAAAAGAATTGACCATTTGAGGTGTCAACGCTATTTCTGGAACTAACATCAAAGCAGACTGTCCCTTTTTCAGAGTTTCAGCAATGGTCTGTAGGTAAATTTCAGTTTTTCCACTGCCCGTTATTCCTTTTAGCAGAAAAACTTCAGATTCTTTGTTTTCCACAGCTTGTAAAATGGGCTCTAATGCCTGTTGTTGGGAATGATTGAGTGTGAATGCTGAAGTTTTTTTAAACTCTTGATCTTTAAATGGGTCTCGGTAAATTTCTTCTTCAAAAAAAGATAACCATTTTTTCTTTTGTCCCTCACGTAATATTGTTGACGAAAGAGAGGTCGTTTTAGTTATTTCCTCCACACTGATGGAGTGGTCATTTAAAGATTGAAGCAACTCTAATAGTAACCGTTGTTTAGGCGCTCTTTTACCCAAGCCTATTTTTTCATCTTCTAGCTGCTCGAATGACAAGTCGGCTTGGACCATTCGTCTCTTTTTAGTTTTTGCTTGATTCCTGACAGTATAGACCACTTCTACAGCTTCTTTTTTCTTTAGTTCCAATAAAGCAGGCAATAGGTCACGTTCAACGGCTTCATCCCATGATAACTCATTTCGTCCTTTAAAAAGTTCAAAATAGAGCTCTTCAGGAATATCATCTACCACTCGTATTTTCTTTTCATATTTAGCACGCAAAACAGCCGGAAGCATGGTTTGATAACAGGTTATTTGAAACGAAAAGGTCTTTTCAGCCATTTCCCTTCCCAGTATCAACATCTCTTCGTTGAGAACGGAAGTTAGATCCATTAGCCCTGAAATGGCTTTTAAACTTCCGGTGTAATCAGTTGATTGAGTAATCTCCACAACAAAACCTTGAACTTTTCTAGCTCCTTGGCCAAAAGGGACTTCCACTCGCATACCTGGCTGAATTTGATCATTGAATTCAGCTGGAATGGAATAGCTGTAAGGTTTGTTTGTCTGCATCGTCGGTACATCTACGATAACTTTTGCAATTGAAACCACTCTATCTCACACCCTTATTTTTTCATTTGATTGATGGCCACCCTTAATATCTCTGTTGCTATTTCTTGTTTACTACGAACAGAAAGCTCAATAGGATCTTCATCAGCCATAAAAATAGATACTTCATTCGTATCTTTATTAAATCCAGCATGTGGCTTGGATACATCATTAGCTACGATCATATCAGCTTTTTTTTGTTTTAATTTCCCTCTTGCGTATTTTTCAAGGTTATTCGTTTCAGCAGCGAACCCAATTAAAAATTGGTGCTGTTTTTGTTTGCCCAATTCAGCTAAAATATCTGTTGTTTTATCTAATGTAAGCGTCATTGTCGCTTCATTTTTCTTGATTTTTTCTACTGCTTGATTGCTGGGACGGTAGTCAGAGACTGCTGCTGCCATCACTACGATGTCTGCTTGCTCGTAAGCTTGCATAACAGCTTCTTGCATCTCTTTAGCCGAATCTACTTGAACGAATGCTACACCAAAAGGCTGTACTAACTGACGGCTAGCAGAGATCAGCGTGACTGTCGCTCCCAAATCTCTGGCAGCTATGGCTAGACTATATCCCATTTTCCCAGAAGAATCATTCGTGATGTAACGTACCGGATCGATCCGTTCTTTTGTTCCCCCTGCTGTTACAACAACCTGTTTATTTTTTAGCGGCAAGTTGTTCAGTTGCGTTCGTAAAAAACCTTTAACTGTTTCAACAATGTTCACCGCCTCTGGAAAACGGCCTTTTCCTTCATAACCTTCTGCTAAAAATCCTGTATCTGGTTCCATCACAAAACGTCCATCCGCTTCCAGTTGTTGAAGATTACGAACGGTTGCCGGATTTTCCAGCATATGTGAGTTCATGGTAGGCACAACAAAAACAGGTGCTGTCGTAGCCATCAAAGCTGTAGATACAAAATCGTCGGCTATTCCGTTAGCTAATTTAGCCAGCGTATTCGCAGTTGCAGGAGCTACAACGGCAATATCTGTCCAATCCGCTAAATGGATATGACTGACTTGGTCTCCTTCGCGTTCATCAAAAGTATCTGTGTACACATGGTGTTTGCTTAGAATTTGAAAGGTCAACGGTGAAACAAATTCTCTGGCCGATGCAGTCATTGCTACCTTGACATTTGCGCCTTGTTTAATGAATTGTCTTGCTAAATCAGCAGCTTTATATACAGCGATTCCTCCTGAAACATACAGGGCTACGTTTTTATTTTCCAACAATCTTAAAACCTCCTATTTCGCTCTCAAATCTCAGATAATCTCTTACTCCATTTTACTAAAAAAGAACACCTTTGTCTTGCTATCCTTAGAATTATCTCGATTTCCTTACTTGCGGATGTAAAAAGACATTAAAACAAAAGTGCTTCAAAACAGGTAGATCCCTATTTTGCAGCACTTGCCATTTATCTTTTTAAAAGTTTGTTGCATATTTCTTATTCTTTCGCCCCAACTGTTGCAGGGTCAATAACTAAATCCCCAGCATCAATTTCTTCTAAAGCACGACCGACATTCTTGTGTGATTCGTATTCATCTAACATCGGCATCGCTTTGTTTTCTAACTCATGCGCCCGTTTACTGGCTAAAATCACCAAAGAATATTTTGAATCAATTTTTTCTAATAAACTATCAATAGATGGAAGTAACATCATAATGTTTACAGCTCCTTAATCATTTTTTTATAACGATGAATCACACGCGAAACTTTTAAGTGTTCGCATTCGATAATATTTCTTATTTTGCTGACAGCATTCTCAACCCGATCATTTTCAACAGCATAATCGTAATGCTGCATCAAATTAATCTCTTCAATGGCTTTTTCCATACGTCTTTCAATCACAGCCATGGCATCTGTTCCTCGCCCAATGATACGTGTTTTTAATTCTTTAAGTCCTGGAGGAGTCAAGAAAATAAAAATTCCTTCAGGCATCTTTTCACGTACCTGTAAAGCACCTTGAACTTCGATCTCTAAAAAAACATCTCTGCCACTTGCTAGTGTCTGGTCGACATAAGCCAAAGGCGTACCATAGTAGTTCCCTACATACTCAGCATATTCCAATAAACCGCCGCTTGCAATTAGTTCTTCAAACTCTTCTTTCGTTCTGAAAAAATAATCTACGCCATCAATTTCACCTTCGCGTTGCTTTCTAGTGGTCATTGAAATAGAATATTCAAAGTCATTATTCGGTTGTTCAAAAATTGCTTTTCTCACTGTTCCTTTACCTACACCTGAAGGCCCAGAAAGAACAATTAAAAGTCCGCGTTCTGCCATATTCAAATCCTTCCTATCTAAAAAAAGTTTCTGTTATTATTTCTTTTGTGTAAAATCTTTGGGCATTAATTTAAAGTTGCTAAAAAGGATTTGAGTGTTTCCATTTCTTCATTGGTAAGCGTCAGGCCTTTGCCCATTTTTTCATGGTTTGGAGCCCAATCCCGAATATCAAATTTAGGCGGGTTGCCATTCCAACTTACTAGATTTAATTCTTTACGCCATCCTTTTGCATTTTCAGAAAGCACTGCAATTTCTTCCATAATTTCGTAAGTAAATTTTTGAGCCACTTCATTCACCTCTCATTGATTAAGCTAATTTAATTTAGGCTATGCAAAATACCTGATAATGAGAACTCACCCTTAAGTGTACCATAAAATCCAGTTGTTCTGTAACTTTTATTTAAAATTTCCGTTTTTTATCTGATCCATACAAATGGCCATCATGAAAACATGAGGTTTTTGTTTAATCAAATAGTGAACTTTCCAATTATGCCATTCAATCGGTTGATTTTTTTCAATCAAATTTAAAAAATACAGCAGCATTTTTTTATTAGAAAGAAACGGAATTCTTTCTAAGTAACGAGCAATCCATTCTTCTACTGAATAAATAACGTCAACAGTAAACAATTCATCAACTTCATTGATCGTAGTTGCTTTGACTAATTCTTCGTATTTTTCAAGAATCGCTGTTTCAAATAAAGAAAAGCTATACACTTTTGTCGGATCAATCTGAAATAACTTCCCAATCAGTTCATGTACTGCATAGGTCAGCTCTTTTTTTCCAATTCGCCCTCGCCAATATTTTTCTAAAACCTTTAAATTTTTTTGCTGTTGTTCGGTTTCATTTAAGAAGCCAGCCGCAAACCGTCTATTTTTATTCATCAAAAATTTAGCTAACGCCAAATAAAATTTTTCGTAATGCTTTTTAAAACTATCTTTTTCAAAAGTATACCAACTGCCTTCATAAAATTCAAAGTGCTTCATCGTTTCATAATAACCCAGAGCAATGTTGATATCCGCACGATTGCCATCGAATAACAATAAGTTTCCCAATGGCCATTTACTGCCTAGATCATGAATCGGTACATCAGTAATCGGCCTACTCCTTTTCAACGAGATTGGTCCTGTAATGTCAACGCTGATTACTGCTGTCGGTTTTTTTTCGAGCGCCATCTCAACGGGCAAATTATTGTAGTACCCTCCATCAATATAAGACTTTTCACCAATTTTAGTGATTTGCATTGCTGGATAGAATGAAGCACTTCCCAGCAAATAAAGACTCAATTCGCCAAACGGTATACTAGGTAAGAAAAACTCTACGCGTTTCATCGAAGGATATTCTGTCAGAGTCAAACCAAATTCAATGGCGCTCTTTCTGATGCGTTTTTCATCTGCCAGATAAGTGTCGATCAGCTCTTTTAAAGGAGTGGTATTAAATCCTCTTTTTTTTAAGGCCGACACAACAAAACCTCGCATTGTTCGGCGGTAACTTTTAAAGCTGTTGATTTCGATCGGTTTAGATAAAGCCAAGACATGGTTGGTTTCCATTTTACGCCACATCTGTTCGCCTAAATCGTACTCATCTTGAAGAAATAAAGCTCCATTTAAAGCCCCTACAGAAGTTCCAGTAATCAGGTGAATTTCAATACAAAGCTCTTTCAATGCTTTCCAAACACCTATTTGATAAGAACCTCTCGCTCCTCCGCCGCCTAATACAAGTGCTACTTTTTTTGACCGTTTTATTTGTTTAAGAAGTTCTGTCTCCATCTGCATCATCTCCTTAAACTCAGTATACACGGCTCTTGTTTTTAGTGGTACCAATGACAACGAAAAAACGAACAAAATCATCACTGATTTTGTTCGTTTTTTTAAGGTTCTGTCATTTTTGGTGTTAGTAAGTGAAATGACTGTATTTCACCATAAAAATCACCATCGTGATTTGCCAAAAAGCCTTTTTAACCCATATCTTTTACTTTCATCAATCGGGTGATATTAGCTCTTTCGTTTTCATCTAATTTCATTTGAATAAAATAAATCGTTTCTTCATACCTTGGAATCGTCATATACTCTAATGCATTTACTCTGCGACGAGTTTTTTCGATTTCATCTGCCATTAGTTGACAAGTTTTTTCGATTTCTGAAAGTTCCAATAACTGAGCCATGACTGCTGACATTTTTTCAATTGACGTGTCTAATTCACTATTGGAATTTAAGTAGCCATAACGTAATTCGTTAGTATCTTGACTCTCATCATACTTAAAATTCATGACCGGTACGGAAACACTCATAATATTTTTTTCGTATATCTCTAGTTCTACTGCACGAGGTGGAATCGCTACTAGCTCTTCAATAAAATTTTCGTTTAACAATGCTTTAGCCATCACAAAAGATTGCATCGCACTAGTTAATTTGCCTTCCACTTCTGCACGTAACTCATTGTTTTTCCGGATAAGCGTAATGAATTGACGCATCAGCTCGTCTTGTTTGTCTTTCAACAATTTATGACCGCGAGTTGCAGTACTCAGCTGCTGCTTTAAAATGGTCAATTCCATTCTAGTTGGGTTCACATTTAATTTTGCCATTTAGACTCACTCCCCCTTCGGCAGGTATTCGTCTAACATCTCATCTTTGATCCGCTTCAATTCCGTTCTAGGCAAAATGGACAAGAGTTCCCAACCCAAATCTAATGATTCTTCGATAGTACGATTGGTATAGTTTCCTTGGTTTACGTATTCTTTTTCAAAACGCTCGCCAAATTCAGCATAAAGCTTGTCTGTTTCAGAAAGAGCAGACTCTCCTAGCACCACAGCGAGTTCTTTCGCTTGTTTTCCTTCTGCATAAGCAGCGAATAACTGGTTCATGGTAGCAGCATGATCTTTTCTTGTTTTCCCTTCGCCAGTCCCTTTATCTTTTAAACGCGACAAAGATGGCAAGACATCGATAGGCGGGTGAATACCATTATTGAATAAATCGCGAGACAAAATGATTTGTCCTTCTGTGATGTATCCGGTCAAATCAGGAATCGGATGCGTAATATCGTCTTCTGGCATAGTTAGAATAGGAATCTGCGTAACAGAACCCTTTCCACCGACCAAACGACCAGCACGTTCAAATAACGTTGCCAGATTGGTGTAAAGATAACCCGGGTAACCACGACGTCCAGGGACTTCACGTCTTGCTGCTGAGATTTCACGCAAGGCTTCACAATAATTCGTCATATCCGTCATAATAACCAATACATGCATGTCTTTTTCATAAGCTAAATACTCAGCTGTCGTCAAGGCCATCTTTGGAGTGGCTATCCGTTCAATTGCAGGATCGTCCGCTAAGTTAACAAACATAACCGAATGATCAATGGCACCTGTTTTACGAAAGTCTTCCATGAAAAACTCTGCTTCTTCAAACGTAATACCGATAGCCGCAAAAACAATGGCAAATTTTTCGTCTGAATTTAAAACAGTAGCCTGTCTTGCGATTTGAGCAGCTAATTCTTTATGCGGAAGCCCCGAACCTGAGAATACAGGCAGTTTCTGTCCTCTAACCAATGTATTTAGGTGATCAATAGATGAAATTCCTGTCTGGATAAATTCATCTGGATAGTCACGAGCCATGGGATTGATCGCTTCTCCGTTAACATCCAATGATTTTTCAGCGATCAATTCAGGTCCGTTATCATTGATGCGTCCCATTCCATCGAAGACGCGACCAAGCATGTCTTCAGAAACATCTAACGTTAAGGGTTTGCCTAAGAAACGCACTTTAGTATCTTTTAAGTTGATTCCGTGAGAGCCCTCAAATATTTGAACCATCGCTTTATCCCCATTGATTTCCAAAACTTGTCCACGTCTTTTTTCGCCGTTTTGCATTTGGATGTCAACTAACTCATCAAATTTAACGCCTTCAACACCTTCAACAGCCATCAAAGGACCGACAACTTCTGTGATTGTCCGATATTCTTTAAGCATCTAATTCCATTCCTCCTTTTTCAACGATTTGGTGAATGGTGGTTTTAATATCTGATTTTAAGATTTCAAACTTCCCAATTTCTTCTTCAGGGATGTACTTCCCTCTACCAATTCTTTCACGAACTGTAACAGTACCTTCAATAATTTCATTAAAATAAGAACCTAATGCCATACCAGCAAGAGCTTCATCTTCAAAATACAAAATAGTTGATAACATTTCATATTGCTTTTCTCGAGAAGTATACGTATCGACATCATCAAACGCATTTTGTTGTAAGAAATCTTCACGAATCATTTTAGATGTCGCCAACTTTAGACGGTCTCTTTCAGATAAAGACTCAACACCGACTAAGCGGACAATTTCTTCCAGTTCAGATTCTTCTTGCAACAAGGTCATGGTTCTTCTGACCATTCCCGTCCAATCTTTTCCTAATTGTTCTCCGTTATAAATCCCTAACTCTTGAGAATATAAAGAGTACGACGCTAGCCAATCAATAGAAGGAAAGTGACGTTTTTGTGCTAATAAATTATCTAAGCTCCAGAATACCTTAGCAACTCGCAAAGTATTTTGAGTTACCGGCTCAGAAGTATCTCCTCCAGGAGGGGATACTGCGCCGATAGCAGTGATACTTCCTTCTCGGCCTTCCGTTCCCAAAGTAATGATTTTTCCAGCACGCTCGTAAAATTCTGCAATTCGGCTTCCTAAGTAAGCTGGATATCCTTCATCTCCTGGCATTTCTTCAAGACGACCTGACATCTCACGCAATGCCTCTGCCCAACGAGAAGTAGAATCCGCCATAATAGCGACACTATAGCCCATATCTCTAAAGTATTCAGCGATCGTAATACCTGTATAGATGGAAGCTTCACGAGCTGCAACAGGCATATTTGATGTATTTGCAATCAAAATCGTACGTTCCATAATGGACTCCCCGGTATTAGGATCAATTAATTGCGGAAATTCATTGATTACGTCAGTCATTTCATTCCCACGTTCTCCACACCCGACATACACAACTAAATCAACATCTGCCCATTTAGCGATTTGATGTTGCACCACCGTTTTACCAGCTCCAAATGGACCTGGAACAGCCGCAGCACCGCCTTTTGCTACTGGGAACAGCGTATCAATGACACGTTGTCCGGTAATCATCGGTTCAACTGGGTTTAATTTTTTTGCTGTTGGACGTCCTTGTCTAACGGGCCATTTCTGCAGCATCGTAAATTCTTTTACGCCATTTTCTTCAGTTTCAATCGTATAAATAGTCTCAGTAATATCAAAATTTCCACTCTCAATACTCTTGATCGTGCCTTCAACACCATATGGAACCATTATTTTGTGTACAATAACTTTTGTTTCAGGAATAGTCCCAACGATATCCCCTGCAACAACCTTCGTTCCAACTTCTACAGTTGGCGTGAACGTCCATTTATCTGTTCGACTCAATGCTTCAATAGAAACTCCGCGAATCAGATAGTTGCTTTCTGTTTTGTCCATAAATTTATCAAGCGGACGTTGAATTCCATCAAACATTTGCGAAATCATGCCGGGAGCTAATTCAACTGACAAAGCTTCACCAGTTGTTTCAACAGGTTCTCCAGGTCCAACCATTGACGTTTCTTCATAAACTTGAATAGAAGCTACATCGTTACGCATTTCAATAATTTCGCCAATTAACCCAAGCTTACCGACTTTACAGATATCTTGAATATTAGCTTGCTCCATCCCTTCAGCCGTAACTAACGGCCCAGAGACACTCACAATTCTTCCTTTGTTCAAACTGGTAACCTCCTATAAAATATTTTGCCCCACTGCCTTTTCAACATTTTGCTGGATTCTTTTTTTCCCAATGTCTAATGAACCTAAGTGATTAGGAATTAAGATAACGGCTGGTTTTATCATTTGGTCGTAGCGGTCGATCGTCTCCGGTATTAATTTTCCTAACGGTTCTGTCAAATAAATAATGCCATACTCTTCTTTAGCTAGGCGATCAACTGTCCGTCTAGCTTCTCTAGCTTCAGATGCGTAAAAAACGTCAAATCCTAAGATTTTAAAAGGTAAAATCGAGTCTTTGTCGCCGACTACACCAATTTTATGAGCCATAATTGATTCGCATCCTTTCTGTAACTTCTTCAAGCGGAAGCTTATTTTCTTTGCCGACTAAAACTAAACGTAAATTTTTAACTTCATTTTCTTTCGCATAAATATACGCTAATAAAGGCATCGGACCAAAGACTTCTAATTTTGCGTCTTTCATTTTTTCCATGAAGGCATCATCCGTTGCAAGATCAATTTTCACAGGAGACAATTCTTGATTGTCTGAACGGATCGAAGCTGTAACAATTTCCCGATATTTGCCTTCCGCTAGTTTTTTACCCGCCTCTTCTAAACTTTCTGAACCCAATGAAATAAGTTCTTCTATAGGCATACTTCCAGCATCGGATAAAATAGTAGTCAAAAAATTTCGTGATCGTTTTTGGCTGATAGCCCTTGTCAAAGTAGACAAGTTATTTAAATCGATATAAAGAACGATCAATTCCAACACTTTAGGGTCTTCTATTTTTATCGCTAATTGTTTTAAATGAGTAAAGTAACGACGATCAAGGATAATGTCAATCGATTGAATATTGGAGTAATCTTCGTAGTCTGTTTTCACTTCAAGAATACTTGTTAAATATTCTTGATCCAAATCATCGGATCTACTGGTTTCTACAGCTTGTCTTAAAGTTGAAATGGAATTTTTTCCAATCGGTATCAGCATTGTTGTGAAGTCATTTTTTGTGAAATACTCTTTTAATAATACTTTTAAATTGTGGTAAGAATACCGCAACGAAAACAATTCAACTAAGTTCGGTTCTGGGCTAATGCTGAATAACTCAGCATACATTCGTTGCAATTCATTCACTAGCATTAAATCATAGTCTTTTGTCTCTTTTAATTGTTCTATATCATTTCGATAAGGTGTATCCTTTAAAACATTCAATGCTTCTTCAAAATCAGGCGCTTGTAGCATCCGTTCAAATTGATCATTTCTAAGGAGATTACTTTCGTAAACACGAATGCGTGCGTTAGTCCCAGCAAATGCTGTTGGCTTCATTTATTCTCCTCCTTTTTATTGAAATAATTTTTTTGAAACAGATGGAATCAAATGATTTTTGCTTTCATTGATCAAAGCATGGAATAAATAATTGTATTGTATTCCATTGTCTTTAAGGATAAATCCAAATTTCCCCGCAATCGTTTCATTTGATAAAGAAACGTTTAGTTCTTTTGATGCTACTTCTTCGATCCATTGTTGAGAAACTTTTTCAGCTGACTTTTCTCCTAAAATCAATTCTACGCGTTCCATCGCTTTAAATTCTTTTAAGACAGATAATAAAAATGCTTGGAATTCTGTTTCATTCCATTGCTCCATTTCCATCAAAGCTTTCTCAAACACAGAATTTAGCGAGAGTTGTTTTTCAGACAGCAATTGATCGCGTTTATGGTTTACCAAGCTATTTTTATTCTTTTCAAACTCATTTGCTAAGCGAACATCAATCATTTTCTTTTGTTTAACTTCTTCTTCAGCTAAGTCTGTATCGGCTGCTGCAAGTCTATTTTTTGCTTCCAGTTCAGCTTGTTGAATTTTGTTTTGTATTTCGACTTTCTTTTTTTCAATCATACGATCCGTAATCAGTTTAAGATCTGACATCATTTCCCTCCGTTCTTAATCGTTTTTTGAATAGAAATGAGTCATTATACATTTAAGACAAGTAAAAAGGAAATAACAAAACCTAAGATAGCGTATGTTTCAACCATAGCAGAATAAATAATTCCTTTTGTAGCGTGCTCAGGTTTTTTAGCTAAAATTTGGATACCAGCAGAAGCAACACGACCTTGTGCAATACCTGAAAATAACCCGGTGAAAGCAATCGGCATAGCGGCCATCAACATATATAAACCCTGTGCTAAAGTTGTATCAGCGCCCGTGTTCAAATAAATCAAGAAGGCAATAACAAAACCATAAAGACCTTGTGTACCTGGCAAAAGCTGTAAGATCAGAGCTTGACCAAATTTTTCAGGCTGTTCAGTGGTTAAAGCAGCAGCTGCTTCCCCTGTCATACCTACACCTTTAGCTGAACCGATACCTGAAAAGATTGTTGCAAACCCAATTCCCATTGCTGCAAAGAATAGACCACCATTGTTTTCTGCTAAAAATGTTATCAAATTGCCCATTATAAAATTCCTCCATTAAAATATATTTTTTTTAGATAGTTGTTTAAGTTTATTGTCTTTTTTTTAAATAAATGTGTTTTTCAAAAGTCTTCAACGGATTCAACGCTCGTCCGCCACCTTCGTAAAATTTTCCGAAAAATTCAACGTATTGTAATCTGGCTGTATGCACGTAAGCACTTAAATAAGTTAAGAAAATATTCAGCGAATGCAACGCGACAAATAGCAAAATCCCAACAGTAAATTTAGCGACAGGAGGTAAAAATTCAACAATCATATTAAAAGCTGCTGCTATACTCCCACCGGAAACTCCTAGGGCCATTAATCTTGTATAACTGACTAAATCACCCACATAACCTGTTATACCATACAAATTATATAGTCCTAATGCTGCTCCCAGACCTTTTTTTTCAGAAGCTAACATGGTCACCACAATAATTCCAACAACATTCACTCCTATTAAAAGATAAGCGATTGTTTTAAGTAGAGAACTATCGAAAACCATCATGCTCAACACTAAGAGCCCAATGCCTACTAGGATCCCTACCCAAGCCATTCCATCAACATAACTAGAGGCTCGTTCTTGTTTCCGCCACTTAACTGCTCCGTTAATAACCAGACCATACACAAGTTGAATGAACCCAAACACGACTGAAAGCAAGAGTATAGTAATAACGTCTGTCGTTGTTGACAATAATTGGAAAGGCAAATCGTAACCAAAGAAACTACCATAAATCACTCCCCAAACAATTACGCCATAAGACAGCAAATGGAAGAAGCGAATAAATTTAGCCATTCCCTTATCTAAATTAAGGTATTTCTGTGCTAGAAAAGTACCGATCAGAAGAATTAAACCATAACCTAAATCTGCGCTCATCATACCAAAAAAGACTAAGTAAAACGGCATCATAAAAGGAGTCGGATCAATATCATCGTATTTTGGCAAACTGTACATCTCCGTGACACTTTCAAACGGTTCAACAAATTTATTGTTTTCTAAAACAACTGGAACAACACCGTAGTCCTTCATTTTAATTTCTTCCGAAATGACTGCGTAGTGTTCTTTTCCAACGTGGGTATCTAAAAGGACTTTCAATTCAGGAACCTGTTCTTCTTCCAACCAACCATTTAACAAGAAGAAACTTTTCCCGTTCAATAAGAGGGTTTTTCCAATTTCTCTTTGAGCGAGATTATAATAATATTCTTCGCCTAGTTCTAACTGTGTTACTTTAGTTTTAAAAGCTACCAATTCTTTTTTTAATGTTTGCTCTTTTTCTTGCAGCTTTTTATTTTCTGCAAGATTGCGTTTCAGTTCTTCTTTGGGTACTAACGTATAAGGATAATTAAACTTGGTAAACTGAAACTGATTCAAAATAGATTCGGTAGCACTATCATTTTCTTTAGCTGTAATAATAAGATAGGCGGCTTCATCTTTGTATTGAAAAATTTCTTCAATATAATTTGAGCCTTTTTCTTTTAGTGCATTTTGAAATTCCGTTACATTTCCAGCAGCAATCGTTCCAACATAACCTGCTGTAAGTTTAAATTCTGCTAAATCATTAGGATTGAATTCTAAAGGGTTCCATTTACGCAAAAAGAGTTCTTCTTCATTTAAACTTTTCTGTTGTTGTTCTAACGCAATAAGTTCTTTTTCTTTTTTAAAAACTTCTTGGCAGATTGCGTCTAATTGAGAAACAGAAATTGCTGCTTCTAGTTCCTCTAACGTATATTCCTCTCGGCCTTTTTTTAATTTGGCAATAAAACCTGGTTGCGGGAGGTACTGTTTTAAGTATGACAACGCATGCTGAATATCTTTCAAACGTTCTTCATATTTTGTTTTTTCAACAGTCGGCATTTCTTTAGAATAATAACTAAGGAGATTGGATTCTTCTAAAGTCGTTAAATCTACTAACTCAAGCCTTTGTAATTCCTGCACTGCTTTTAAAAGAAGATCTTTATCTGCTTGTTCTGCCAAAAGCGTCATCTGTTTCATTTTAGCTATTGCCATAGCGATGGATAACCTCCTTTACAATGTCATTTACCACATCTGTTTCATTTACCTTAGCGGAATGATCCAACTCTGCTGCTTTGGCAGAAATCTCTTCATCTACTTGTTTTTTTATGTGTTCTATTTCTTGATCATACCTTTTTTGTTGCTCTTTTTCGTACTCTGCCAATTTAGAAGATAAACGCGACTGATGATCTGCCATGGTTTCTTCGGTTAACTCTTTTATTCTTTTAACCTCTGCGTCGCTATCTGTTTCTAATTTTCCAGCTCTCTCTTCTGCTTCTTGAACATATTGAATGGCTTCAATACTCATCTTATTTCACCTCCTCCAAAATAAAAAAAAGGCGTAACTAACAAGACTTCTTCTCACCCCTTGAAGAAATTGCCTTGAAAGCTACTGCCCAACCATTTTTATTCTATTTAATTTATAATAAATTTAACATAGAGCAATTTCACTGTCAAATGACTTTTAGGTTCAACTGGAAAGTCTTCAATTGTAATTTGTGTCCTATTTTCGGCAGCATTTTAAAGATTATAGGGTAATGTAATAATAGCAAATTTGTTTATAATAGTTACCTCTAAATTAAATTATACCGTTTTCACAACTTAAATACAATGCTGATTTTTATAACTTTATGTTTTATTTCGGCATTCCAAATGAAAAGACCGCTAACGAACCAAATCCAGTATGAGCTGCGATTGTCGGTCCATAAGGATATATCTTAATATCTTTTACTTTAATTTTTTCTAAAAGAGCTTCTTTTATCCATTCTGCTTCTTCTGGAACTCCTGCGTGTCCAATAAAAATCGTTTGGTTTTCAGGCTCAATGATTCCTTCCGCTGTTTTTTGAACTAAGAATTGCAATGATTTTTTCCGTCCTCGGACTTTAGCATAAGGAACCAAACCACCCAGTTGGTTCATGATAATAATGGGCTTTACATTTAATAGCGTTCCTAAAGTTGCAGAAACTGCTGAGATTCTTCCGCCGCGCTCTAAATGCTTAATATCATCTACTGTTACCCATGAGTGAAGCTTTAATTTATTTTCTTCTATCCAACGAGTTACCTCAATCAGCGACTTGCCTGCTGCTTTCATGTTAGCTGCTTCATAAACAAGCAACCCATCGCCAAGACAAACCGCCAATGTATCAATCACTGTAATATCAACAGTTCCATACTCTTCTCTTAGCATTTCTACAGCAGCTAATGCATTATTATACGAACCACTTAATCCCGATGAAAAAGCTAAATAAAGAATCGGTTCGCTCTTTTCAACATAGTACTTAAAGACTTCTAGATAAGTTCCAATATTGATTTGAGATGTTGAAGCAATCTTACCCTCTTTTATATTTTTAAAAAAAGCTTCTCGATCAAATGTTTTGCCCAAATCATCGATTATCTCTTTTCCCTCCATATTGATGACCATATTCATAATGTGAATATGATGCTTCTCAACAAATTCCAGAGGCAGGTCGCAACAAGAATCTGCAATTATTTTATATGTCATGTTAAAACTCCTCGATGGTATACTTTTCTTTTTTAACTGTCCAATTACTATTATAGCTAGAATATGGCAGAAAAGAAAACTATATTGATAATAATTTGAAAAAGACTTGCACATCTGAACGTTTGTTCGTATAATGAAATTAACAAACAAACGTTCGGAGGAATCGATATGGAAAAAAACTTTGCTGAAAAGTCCCCTGCCTTTTTTAATACCTTTAATAAGAAGCTGTTTCTCACTAAAGAACCAGATACCTTGCAAGTGTTTCCTCAGATGCCTGAACATCAAATCCGCTATTTTTTGATGCAAGCTTATGAGCGGCGCAAACCTATCGTTCTCCAAATGAATAAGACCAAACATATCTTGACAATTGATGAACAAAAAGGAATTTTAAGATACGCCCCAAATAAAAAATCGCTTATTATCTTAGAGAGTCTGAGTCGCCAAACAACTTATATGCTTTCTTTTGAAGACATTCGCCATGTTCGGTTAGCTCAATAAAAAAACGAACCCTTTTAAAAGGTTTCGTTTTTTTATTGGACTAGTTTCTAACTTTATTTGTCGGATCTAATTTCTTTTCAATTGCTCCTAAAACAATATCACTAATAACAGCCATCAATGCGGTTGGGATAGCACCTGATAAAATAATAGCCCCACCGTCTGTGGCGTTAACGCCACGCGTAATGATGTCACCTAATCCTCCTGCTCCAATAAAGGTTCCGATTGCCGTAATCCCAATACCGACTACTAATGCATTACGAATCCCTGCCATTATAACAGATAACGATAGCGGCAATTCAACCATATAGGTCAGTTGGAATCTGGTCATTCCCATCCCTTTACCAGAATCTAAGATGTTGCTGTCAACATTTCGAACACCGGTATACGTATTTTTGATGATTGGCAATAAGGAATATAGAAAGACGGTCGTCACAACTGTTCCTACGCCCAGACCTAAACCAAGCATCAAAATAGATAACATGGCTAAAGAAGGAATCGTTTGAATAACATTGGCAACGCCAATAACCCAGTCTGCTAATTTACTGTTGCGTGAAACCCAAAATCCTATAGGAATTCCGACAATAGCTGCAAAAAGAACACCATAAATAGAAATTAAAAAGTGGCGCACAAACTGTTCCCAGATATAAAATCCATTTTCGTTAAAGTAATACCATAATTGTTCCCAAAGACCCATCTCTGAAATATTCACGGATTACTCGCCCCCTTTTGTGTTTGTTTCATTTTCTTCAAAATAATTATTTTCTTCTAAAAAATCTGTTGCAACTTTTTTTGGTTCCAATAAATTATTGTCCGCTTCATAATTCATTTCTTGCATTTTTTCAGTCGTGATCGTCCCTGCTAATTTCAGCAATACTTCATTTAATTCAGGGTAATCTTTTAACACTTGGTAAGTGGTAACAGGACTGGCATCGTATGGGGGAAACAAGTGCTTGTCATCTTCTAAAACGACTAAGTCATAACTGCTGATTCGTCCGTCCGTTGAATACCCTAAAACCACATCCATCTTTCCGGCTGCTAAAGCATCATAAACTAATCCAATTTGCATTGGATAGACACGCTTAAAATCAAAACCGTACGTTTCTACAAACGCATCGTACCCATCGCCTTCTCTCTCCATCCAAGAAGTATCGGCACCTAATTTGAGTTCTGATATGATATCCTTTAAATCACTAACAGTTTGAAGATCATATTCTTCTGCTAATTCTTGTGTGACCATAAACGAGTAAGTGTTAGCAAATCCATATGAAGGAAACCATTTTTGATCGAATTCATCTTTAAATCCATTTACGACAGTTTGGTAAGCTTTCGCTGGATCTGTGATTGGCTCTTGCTGAAGCACGCCTGTTAAATCGGTACCTGTGTAACGGACACCTGAAACATTTGCGTCTCCTCCAACTAAAGCCTGATGATTAAGGGTAGAAGACCCTAAATTGTTGATCAATTGTGCATCGATATCGATATAATGTTCGACCATGCCTTCAACGATAAAACCCAAAATTTGTTGTTCTGTAGTGGTCCCACCTGTAATAGTGATTCCTTCTTCGTCAAAACCCCCGCCTAAACCAGGAAGCGAGCAACTGCTTAAAAACACAGTTGCTAAAAGAAGAACCACAATTTGATTGATTTTTTTAATTGTGTTCATTGTTTTAAAACCTCCTATTTAGTATGCGCTGGCGGGCGTTAATTTTTTCTCTAATTTTCCTAAAATAAAATCTGTTAATAAAGCTAACACCGTTACGGGTATCGTACCACCAATAATCAGGCTAGGTATAAATAGATTTAATCCATTAAAAATAAAGTCTCCTAAGCCGCCTGCTCCAATATAAGAAGCTAGTGTTGCCCAAGCAATAACGTATACACCGGAAAGACGAATCCCGGACATAATGACCGCTGCAGCTTGCGGCAATTCGACTAAACGAATCAATTCCATATCGGTCATACCCATTCCTTTACCCGCGTCTTTTAGCCCTCCGTCTACTCCTTTGACACCAATATAGGTATTTCTAAGAATTGGCAATAACGAATAAATGAATAAAGCAATTATTGCAGGAACTTTTCCAATTCCAAAAAACGGAATCATCAAAGCAAGTAGAGCTAAAGAAGGAACGGTTTGTAAGACCGTTGCAATTCCCATTACGATAGACGCTACTTTATTAAAACGAGTCAATATTATTCCAAGTGGGACAGCTACAATCACACCTAAAAATAAAGCAAATGCAGAAATATAAAGATGTTCCCACGTTTTCAGCAACAGATCCGAACCATTGCTTGCAAAAAAATCAGCCATGTTTCTTCCCTCCTACTCTTTAATTTCTTTTGAAACGGTTGATTCCATCGGCGTTTCAGGTGGTGTTTCTGCGTCATCGCCCCAAATCGTGTCATACACAATATCTACTAGAGAAGCACGCGTAACTATTCCAATTAAACGATTTTTTTCATCAACTACTGGGACATTCTTAAACCCGCGTTTTAAAATACGTTGTACAGTATCTCTTAACAACGTTCCTTTGCGTACAAAATAAACTTTGGTCGACATGATATCGCCAATACTGGTTGCACGTTTCCTGTTTAAATCGATGCTTTCAACATCAACATATCCCTTTAAGATTCCTGCATCGTCCGTCACTAATAACGAGTCTACACGGCGGTCACGCATCAGTTTGATAGCATCAGTAATAGACTTGCCTGGTGTAACTGAAACAGGGTTCTTCAACATAACTTGTTCAACTGTTTGAAGATTAGGCCGTGCTTGGAGCAAACGATCTTCCCCAATAAAGTCTTCTACAAATTGATTAGCTGGAGCAGCCAGAATATTATCCGGTGTATCGAATTGAACAACTTTACCTTCTTGCATAATGACAATGCGGTCCGCTAAATCTAAAGCTTCATCCATATCATGAGTAACAAAAATAATTGTTTTTCCCATCTCTACTTGAAGTTCTTTTAATAATTCTTGGAGAGAGTCTCGCGTAATAGGATCCAAAGCACCAAACGGTTCATCCATTAAAATAATGTCTTGATCCGCAGCTAAAGCGCGGATAACGCCTATTCTTTGTTGCTGACCCCCTGACAATTCAGAAGGATAGCGATCTAGAAACTCTAACGGCAAATCTACTCTTTTTATGAGTTTTTTGGCGATTTCTTTTTGTTCTTCCTCTGGCCATTTCATTAATTTCGGAACTAAAACGATGTTATCAAAAATGGTCATGTGTGGCATCAACCCGATTTGTTGGATCACATAGCCGATTTTCCGACGCAATTTCACTGGATCTTTCTTCATGATATCTTGGCCATCAATTAAAATTTGTCCAGAAGTTGGCTCGATCATTCGGTTGATCATCCGCATTGAAGTTGTCTTTCCACTTCCACTTGTACCAATAAAAACAATAAATTCGCCTTCGTTAAACGCAAGATTGATGTTGTCTACTGCTTTTTTTCCGCCTTTATAAACTTTTGAAACATTTTTAAATTCAATCAAAGTTTCCACCCTCTTATCTATTTTTCTTTTCTTTGCTAAAAAATCGCATTATCCTTATCAATTATCTCTTAAATCGCTCGTATAATCAACTTTCTATACTTTTCATTAAAAATCCCTTAAAAAAAAGACGCAAAAATAATGGTTTGACCAACTATTTCTACGTCTGAAAAGTTACTTTGTTATAAAATTGGTGAAAATAATCTAGAAAATGTTTGTTTAAATTTCAGCCAACGCGATTGTCCATCTAATAGGGATTGAGTCAATAAATAACTGCTTTCGATATCTTTATAAAAAATTTCTTTTTGTTGTCTGGCAATCTCTGGGTCATAAATAAAAGCATTTACTTCAAAATTTAGTTTGAAACTTCGAATATCAAAATTAGCTGTTCCAATTGAGCAGATTTCGCCGTCTATCACAATTGTTTTGGCGTGTAAGAACCCATTATTATAGATGTAAACTTCAGCTCCAGCGGCTACCAATTCGGCAGCGTAGTAAGTAGTTGCTCGGTAAATAAACGGATGATCTGGTTTATTAGGAATCATGATTTTAACATCAATACCAGACATGACGGCTATTTCAATAGTCTCCAGTACTGAATCATCCGGTACAAAATAAGGAGTTTGGATAAAAACGGATTCTTTTGCCATACTGATCATCTTAATGTACCCTTTTTTGATTTGTTGGGTTTCAGTATCCGGCCCGCTTGAAACGATCTGCATGTTTGACTTGCCTTTTTTCTTCATTAGCGGAAAATAACTTTCTTGGTATTCTAACTTATGATGAGAAACCGTCGCGTTCCAATCCATTAGAAAGCGGCTTTGCAAGGGCAAAACGGCATTGCCTTCAATTTTCAAATGAGTATCACGCCAATACCCAAATTTTTTATATTCTCCTAAGTATTCATCCCCAACGTTGAAACCGCCAGTGTAGCCAATTTTCCCATCGATAATAACAATTTTTCTGTGGTTGCGGTAATTAAAACGTAAATTTATAAAGCTAAAGCGGGAACCAAAAAAAGTTTCAGCTTCCCCTCCTAAAGCTTTTAGCTTTTTAAAAAATTTAGGTTTCAAAGCACGGGATCCTAACGCATCATAAATAACAAAAACTTCTACACCCGCTGCTGCCCGTTCTTCAAGAGCCGCTAAAACGCGATTTCCGATTTTATCATCTTTAAAAATATAATAAATCATATGAATATGATGCTCAGCTTTGTAAATGTCTTTAATCAATGCATCGTATTTTTCAGCACCATCTGTAAAAATTTGTATTTTGTTGCCTTTTGTTAAAATAGATTCATCGCTTTCAAGAAACAAACTTGCCATTTCTTTGGCATTTTCTGTTGCTTGTCTACTGGACAGCAAATCTTCATCATCTGCCAGCATTTCTTTTTGTGCTTGAACAAGTTCAGGCATTCCTATGCTTTCTTGAGCTTTAATATCGAAAATCTTTTTGCGGGATAATTTATTCCCGATAAATAAATAAAAAACAAACCCCACTCCCGGCAACAACATCAAAACCAATAACCATGCCCATGTAGCTGCGATATCTCGTTTTTCTCGAAAAACAGTGATCATGGCAAAAATGATATTTAAAACAATAATAGCTAATATACTCATCCAAACTATTTGCATATGTTAATCCTTTCGAAACTTTTATTCTTATCTTACTATGTTCTTTTTTCTATTGCTAGCATTATTCAACTTAGAGCGCCTTTTAAAACAAATAAAGAAGCATCCGCTTCAAAAAAAGAATCGGATGCTTTTGTTTTATCGTTTAATTCATTGGAAGCTTGATGCAGTTGGTTCTTTTGGTACAAACAAATGAGGTGCTGTTTTGTTAAAGAGAAGCAACACAATGCCTGTTGCAAACATAGTCGCCAATGCGCTTCCTCCGTTGGCAAGAAACGAATACCATAATGGACTCATTCCTTCTGGTGCATAACTTCCCCAAAAGTAATACCCTGCTATAAAGTGCCAGAAAAAACGAGCTATCGTTCCAACGATTGTTGCTAAAATGATATATCCTGCTTTTTTGACAGGTTGCTTTGCGCGAAAAGCTTGTTGAAGGGGTTTAGCAAAAAAACCAGCAAATCCCGTAAACATAAACGCTACAAAATACTCAATAAAACCTTGCAGCAGATTTAAAATAGCGACATCACCCGTCAAGTAATGTAATACTCCCCATAAAAATCCAGATGCAATACCTGCTACAGCGCCTCTTCGAAGGGCATACAGTATCATCGGGATCATTCCCAATGATATAGTAAAACCTGTACCGACAGTCGTCGGCAATAAGGATAAAACAATGGCTAAAGCTGCGACAATCGTTCCTTCGATCCATACCCGTAATCGTGTATTTTCCATAAAAAAATCCTCCTTTAGTGTGTCGAACAGTGCCACACAACAAAGGAGGAGCTCAAATTATCTTTTAAGATAAATCATTTGCCCCGTCACAATTCCTACGCTCGTGTTAACGAACAGGTTCGAAGGGTCAGAATCTAGGATTCAATCTCAGCTTTTTACAGCACCCCTTTGTGATGGTTGTTCAGTTAGTTTTTACTCTTCAAATACTACGGACAAAAAAGCTTTTTGTCAACTCTTTCTTCCGGCCGGCTTAATCCATACGCTTTATTCAGCCGATGAAAAAGCTGAACTTTCTTGATTCATTTCCTCTTTATCGTTTGAACCTGAGTCTATGTCAACCTCAGAGTCTTTAGGTATCTCTGGACTCGAAGAATCTTCTGGCTCTTCAGCCGTATCTGAAGAATTTTCTTTAGCTGGAAGTTCTGGTTCTTGCGTATCTTTTTGTGGCGCCGTCCAGTTGCTTTGAGGACTCTTTGTTGTCTTAGGAGTGGGCTGCCATGTATTTTGATTCGTTGTGCTGCTTTTGACAGAGGTAGAAGTTGATGCTTCATCTTGTTCCGACTCTTCTTGCAGAGCAGCCTCTTTTTCAATTGCTTCCATTCGTTCTTGCTCAGCCAGTCGTTCTTCTTCCAACACTCGTTCTTGTTCTTCTTGTTCTTGAAGCAGTTGTTGTTCTATAACCCTTAATTTAGTTTCTACCAACGCTAATGTTTCAAAAAGTGCTGTTTGGACTTTCTTATTTTTTATCGCTGTAATCATTGCTTTTACTTCATCGTACTGCACTTGAGTAACATCTTCTTTGACTATTTCTGTTTTGGGCTCCTCAAACAATTCAGCTAAAGTTTTCTCAGCTTTTTTTATTGCTTCATATTGATCTTTCGCTTCAGTCAAATATACCTTCAATTCGTCATATAGCAACGGAAAACGTTTTTTTATTTTTTCTAAATGAGTTTGTGCTTGTTCTAATTGGCTTTCAGACACTTCGTCAGCTAATATATTATCTATTAACAAAGATTGAACAACTTTTTGAGCTTGATACCCTTCTTCGGCTGCTCTCACTTCAGTTAGAAGCTCTTTTTTTAAAGGGCTGTCAGGAAGTTCTTTGACTTTATCTAAAGCAATTGATAGTTGCTTTTCCGTAATACCTTTTGCTAACGTCTCTTTTGCTTCCGTTTCAAATAAAGCAGCGACTAGCTTTTCTGCTTCTTTTGTCTCATCTAGCTTTTGTTCTGCTTGTTTAAATTTTTCAGTTTGTACATAACGATGGTATTTAGTGCCCCCCATGATCGTTGCTACCGTTAGCAGCACAAGAAGTGAAAGAACGATATTTTTTTTAGTCATTTTCTGAATCCCTTCTGGTCTTTCTCTGTTTTGTTTTTTATCTTTCATGTACTATATTTTTTTTGAGTAAATAAACTTGTACGCTCCATCTTCCTTGCTTCGTTTTTTTGTATCGACAAATCCCGTTTTTAAATACAGCATTTGCCCGCTTAGATTATCATAGTCAACTGCTAATACAATCTCATCGATCGAATCAAAATTTTCTTTAATGAATAGCGGCAATCGTTCCATCGAAAGTTTTCCGTATCCTTTGTTTTGAAAACGCTCGTCAATGGAATGCGCATGTAATAATAAAGCATTCTCCTCGGTTGGATAAGTCGAAAACCCCTTTTCTTTTTGTAAAATGAAAAATCCTACTAAGGTTTCTTCCTTTAAAATCAAAACCGGAAATTTTTTAGTTTCATGGAGACTATCGGTCATTGCTGTCATCGGCTTAACAGTATAAGGTGTTTCTTTTAATTGATAGTTTTCAAATAGAACTGCATCTGCTATTGTAGCTTCTTTCAATATTATTTCATCAGCCAGTACCATATAGCCTTCACCGCCTCTATAAATTTCACCTAATCGTACCACGAGTTCTAGCTTAAACTTTGTTTAGTGCTTCTATTTTTCAACGGTCGCCTTCCCACTCTTGAAAAAACTCCTTTAGATAGTTTTCCATATAAATATGTCGGTGACTTGCCATTTTTTTGCCAACGGATGTATTCATCGTACTTTTTAATTTTAAAAGCTTCTCATAAAAATGCATGATGCCAGTATCTTCACCAGAACGGTACTGTTCAAGCGTTAAATTTTCTCTTGGAAGAAGGTCTGGATGGTGAATCAGACGACCGTGTGCTCCGGTATAAGCCATTGTCCGAGCAATTCCAACAGCTCCCATAGCATCTAAACGATCTGCATCCTGAACTATTTTCCCTTCTAATGAAGAAAGTCTTTTTTTATTCGTTCCGCCTTTATACGACAAATGTAAAATAATATCTAAAATAGCCATCCGTTCTTGTTCTTCCAATTCAATAGTTTTGAGCCAATTACGAATTTTTTCTTCTCCTGCTGCTTCGCTCTTGTTTAACTTCCCATCAGCGACATCGTGTAACAGTGCTGCCATTTCACAGATAAAAAAGTTTACTTCTTCAGTCTCTTGTATCGCGATCGTTTTAGCTACATTTCGCACGCGGTCAATATGCCACCAGTCATGACCACTAGCATCATCTTTTAATAAATCATAAACATACTCTTCTGTTTGTTTTAAAATTTGCTTTTGATGTCCGGATACCATTTAATAGACTCCTTGGATTTTATTTTCTCTTTGTTATTTTATCCATTCTAGTTTATCAATCTACCGATGAAATCACAAGAAGTAACTTCCTCTGTAAGGCTTGTCCTGCTTTGTTATTTATTTTAAAAAAAGATGAATTTTCCTCCCATGTGTTAATTCTTACCAATTTCTTATTTTCTGCTCATAGCTCTGCTATGACAATGAAAACAAGCTGTTATTGATGATTTATGAAAATCACTTTTGTTTTCATTTCTTCAAGATAATGTTACACTCATTTTTGTGCCTTATTCGGGAAGCTTGTTTTGAGTAAAAACTGGCTTTATAGCCATTCATTTCTATTTGAGATTAAATTAAAAATGAAAGGTTATTCTTCTTCAACAAACGTTTCTCGCATTTCTATAGACTATAGGGTGCACTAGAGGATGTAAAAAAAATAAAGGAGTGGATACTTTGTCAAAAATAAAAGTTGAGAACGTCACGAAAATTTTCGGTAAAAAAAGTGACCGTGCTTTGGAGTTATTGGAACAAAACAAAACAAAGCAAGAAATTTTAAAAGAGACCGGAGCTACAGTTGGTGTGAATGATGTCAGCTTCACGATTGAAGAAGGTGAAGTTTTTGTTATCATGGGGTTATCCGGTAGTGGAAAATCTACGTTAGTGCGTATGTTCAACCGATTGATTGATGCTACAAAAGGAAACATCTATATTGATGGAGAAAACTTATCTAAAATGGATAAGAAAGCTTTACGTCAAGTTCGCCGTGAAAAACTAAGCATGGTTTTTCAAAACTTTGCTTTATTCCCGCACCGTACTATTTTAGAAAATACTGAATACGGATTAGAAATCCAAGGTGTTGATAAGAAAGAACGTTCTGAAAAAGCGATAAAAGCTTTGGAAAATGCAAGTTTAGGAGATTACCGGGATCAATACCCTCACCAACTTTCAGGTGGTATGCAACAACGTGTCGGCTTAGCTCGTGCATTAGCCAATAATCCTGAAATCTTATTAATGGATGAAGCTTTTTCTGCTTTAGACCCATTGATCCGGAAAGAAATGCAAGACGAGTTAGTTGATTTACAAGCTAACGTTAAAAAAACTATCATCTTTATCACACATGATTTAAATGAAGCTTTACGAATCGGTGACCGGATTGCTTTAATGAAAGATGGCGTAATTGTTCAAATCGGTACTCCAGAAGAAATCTTAATGAATCCAGCAAATGATTACGTGGAACGATTTGTTGAAGACGTAGACCGTTCTAAAGTATTGACAGCTGAACACATTATGAAACGTCCTGAGACTGTAAACATCAAAAATCATGGTCCGCGTGTGGCTTTGGAACAAATGCGCCGCGAAGGTCTATCTAGTATTTTAGTGGTTGACAGCAGTCGAAACTTACAAGGATACATTACTGCCGAGGATGCTTCTACAGCACGTAAAGATGGCATCACAAAAATTGAAACCATCCTTAGAACGGATATTCCAATCGTCACTAGAACAACAACTATGAACGATATTTTCTCTGTTATCCATGATTCAACAACTCCTGTTGCAGTAGTTGACAATGGCAAACTAGTTGGAATTATTGTCAGAGGTGCGGTTATCGCCGCGCTAGCTGGTGAAAGTGAGGAGGATTCAGTACATGAATAACATTTTAGATTTGATTCCTAAATTACCGGTAGCAAATGCCGTTGAAGAACTAACAGCTTGGATTACTCAAGCCTTTGCGTTTCTCTTTAATCCAATTCAAAAATACTCGGAGATTTTTATGGAGGGTGTTACAAATACTCTATTGTTTATCCCGCCGATTATTTTTATCATTCTTATTGCTCTGCTAGCGTTTTTTGTATCTGGCAAAAAGTTTGGATTAGCAGCCTTTTCTCTGGTAGGCTTGTGGTTCATTTATAATCAAGGCCACTGGGAAAACCTAATGAATACCGTCACTTTAGTATTAGTGGCCAGCTTACTGTCTGTTATCATTGGTGTTCCATTCGGTATTTTAATGGCTAAAAGCAAAACGGCTAACGCCATATTGTCTCCTGTTCTTGACTTTATGCAGACTATGCCTGCTTTCGTTTATTTGATTCCTGCCGTTGCTTTCTTCGGTATTGGTATGGTACCTGGGGTGTTTGCATCTCTAATTTTCGCTATCCCCCCTACTGTTCGATTTACTAATTTAGGGATTCGTCAAGTTTCAAGCGAACTGGCGGAAGCTGCTGAAGCTTTCGGTAGTACAGGACCACAAAAATTATTTAAAGTTGAGTTGCCTTTAGCTAAATCAACCATTATGGCTGGTATCAACCAAACGGTTATGCTTGCATTATCCATGGTTGTTATTGCCTCTATGATTGGTGCTCCTGGTCTTGGAAGAGAAGTTCTTTCTTCCCTACAACGTGCTCAAATCGGTACAGGTTTCGTATCGGGCATCGGCTTAGTTGTACTTGCGATCATCATTGACCGCATTACACAGAAGTTAAATAAAAAAGCCTAATTTATTAATTAAAAAGACCGTTAACTCTATCAACACATTAAAATTTGAAAACTTTTATAGTTGAAAAATTAAACATTATGAAAAGGGAGATGAATCAATTATGTCAAAATTTAATTGGAAACGCCTGAGCCTTATAGCCGGGCTAGGTTTATCATTAGTTGCTGCAGGTTGTGCCGCTGAGGACGATGCTGCGAAAGAAGATACTGTCGGCAAAGGACAAGCAATTGATTTAGCTTATGTCGAATGGGATACTGAAGTTGCTTCAACCAATGTCATCGGTACTGTTTTAGAAGATCTGGGTTACGATGTGACCTTAGTTCCACTAGACAACGCCGTCATGTGGGAAGCTGTCTCAAGTGGTGAAGTCGATGGGATGGTAGCTGCTTGGTTACCAGGAACTCATGGTTCACAGTATGAAAAATACGGTGACCAAATTGTTGACCTAGGCGAAAACTTAGAAGGCGCTAAAATCGGCTTAGTCGTTCCTGAATATATGGATGTTGATTCAATCGCTGATTTAACAGACGAAGCAAAACAAACCATCACTGGTATTGAACCTGGTGCTGGTGTTGTAGCTGCAGCTGAACAATCACTTGAGGATTACCCTAATTTAAGCGACTGGTCTGTTGAGACTTCTTCATCAGGTGCTATGACTGTTGCTTTAAAACAAGCTATTGCCAATGAAGAAGATATCATTGTTACAGGTTGGTCTCCTCACTGGAAATTCGCTACCTATGATTTAAAATATTTAGAGGATCCAGAAAATTCTTTTGGAGCTGCTGAAACAATCAATACAATGGTTCGTGAAGGATTAAAAGAAGATATGCCAGAAGCGTATCAAGTATTGGACCAATTCAACTGGACAACTGATGAAATGGAAGAAATTATGCTGAACATCAACAAAGGTGAAGATCCAAAAGATGCTGCAAAAGCTTGGATTGAAGAAAACCCTGATCGTGTTGCTGAATGGACAAAAGATGTAGCAAAATAAATAAAATAAAAAAATCCTGAATCGATAATCGATTCAGGATTTTTTTATTTTCGACGGTTACGAGAACTCGTTTCCATAATAATTGGCAAAATAACAGGTCTTCTGCGCGTTTGTTCAAACAAGAATTTACTTAAAGCATCTCTGATTTCTTGCTTCAAGCGACTCCATTCGAATTCTTTATGGTTTAAATTGTCTTCTACTACTTCTCGCACAATTTCATTGCTTGCGGCAATCAAATCAGTATTTTCTTTAACGTAAACAAATCCGCGAGTCATTACTTCAGGACCAGACATAATTTTGCCTTTTTTACGGCTAATCGTTACAACAGCAACAAATATACCATCTTCTGAAAGCAGCTTGCGGTCACGTAAAACGATATTTCCAATATCGCCAATACCAATACCATCTACCATCGTGTTGCCTGCTTCTACTTGACCTGACATATGCATCCGGTCATTTTTATATTCGATCACATCGCCTTTTCCAGGTATAAAAATATTTTTAAATGGAATTCCGACTTCATGAGCTAATTTAGCATGAGCAGCTAAACGGCGATACTCTCCCATAACTGGGATAAAGTACGTTGGCTTGATCAGATTTAACATCAGTTTCAAATCATTTGGTGTAGCATGGCCAGAAGCTTTCAAATTATCAGAAATTTGTTTGACTACTCCGCCTGCACGGTAAATCATGTTTTCTGTTGTTGCCACATTAACTTCCATACTGACAGAAGGACTGGTCACGATATAAATCAAATCGCCTTCTTTAATATTTACTTGAGGATGTTTTCCTGCTGCCATTTTACGCAAGGTTTTAATTGGTTCGCCAGTTGTTCCCGTTTCTAGAACCACGATTTCTTCATCTTTGTATTTATCGATATCTTCAATCGGAACGATCAAATCTTCACTTGGCAAGTTGATTTTTTTGAGTTTCATAGCAATGTCTACGATTTCTTCTAACTGCTTCCCAGTAATAAACACTTTTCTCCAAGATTTGTACGCTGCATCTAAGACTTGTTGGATTCGTAAAATATTGCTCGCAACACTCGCGACAATAATACGTCCCTCAGTATTACGGAAAGTATCCACTACCTCTTCAGCAACTCTCAAATCGCTCACATTTTCAACAGGGCTTTCTGCATCGCTTGAATCACTTAACAAAGCCAGAACTTTATTTTTTCCAATATCGCTGATTTTAGCTAAATCTGTTTGATAAGCTGGCGTTGCACTTTGGTCAAATTTAAAGTCTCCAGTATAAACGATACTGCCTTCATCTGTTTTTAACGTTACTCCTACTGAATCTGGAATCGTATGCGTGGTTCTAAAGAAACTCAAGACTGCATTGCCAAATTCAATTTCAGTGTTCTCATCAATGACATGGTAGTCATCAAATTTGCTTGTCTGGCTATCTTTTTCAACAAATAATTTAGCTAACGCAATGGTTAGTTCTGTTCCAAAAACGGGAACATCAAACTTCTGAAGAAAATAAGGCAGCGCTCCTATTGCATCTTCATGCCCGTGTGTTAAGAAAACGCCAGTTACACGGTCGCGATTTTCTTCTAAATAACTAAAGTCGGGAATGACGATGTCGATTCCTAACAATTCTGTCTCGGGGTACATTAACCCGCAATCTAAGACAAAAATTTCATCTTCCACTTCAACAACGTACATATTTTTACCATTTTCACGTACGCCACCTAGCGAAATAATTTTAATGTTACTCATTTCTTCACCTCTATTTCTCTCTATTCTTGTCTCACTAGTCGCCTAGCTCTAATACAGTTAATATCTTTTGCTCTTCTTCATTGGAACAAGCTACAAGAGGCAATCTTAACCCGCCTACATCTACGCCTAAATGGTTCAATGCCATCTTAACCGGTGCCGGCGAAGGTACAGTGAATAAACTAGCCATTTTAGGCACCAATTGACGGTGTACTTTTGCCGCTTCTGCCACTTCTCTTGATTCAAATAAATCAAACATTTCAACCATTTCTTTACCAAATAGATGGCTGGCAACGGAAATCACACCTGTTGCTCCAACGCAAAATGCAGGATAAGCTAAATTATCTTCTCCTGAATAAACCAGAAAATCATCATTGGTTTGTTCTACGATTTCACTGATTGCATCCATTCCTAAACATTCTTTCACACCAATAATATTATCCAATGCTGCTAAACGAATCGTTGTAGCAGGTTCGATTGCCACACCTGTTCGGCCAGGTACATTATAAATGATGATCGGCAGTTTCGTATTTTGAGAAACCGCCTCAAAATGAGCATATAGTCCTGCTTGATTAGGCTTATTATAATAAGGAGCTACGACCAGTACTGCATCGATTCCATTCATTTGTTCGACTTCTTTAGTGAAAGAAATCGTTTCAGCCGTATTATTCGAACCTGTCCCTGCAATAATCGGTACACGGCCATTTACCAATTCAACTGTTTTTTGGTATAAGCTCACTTTTTCATCTCGTGATAATGTAGGTGACTCGCCAGTTGTTCCGCCGACCACTAATCCTTCACTGCCGTTGGACAAAAGATAGTCGATCAACGTTTCTAATTTGCTGAAATCCATTTGGCCTTCAGCGTTAAAGGGTGTCGCCATCGCTGTGATCACTCTTGCTTTCTTAAAATCCATTCCGTTCACCTTCTCTTTCAAAAACAACTTTATTAGCTGACTATTTTTCTTTTACTAAATCTAAGCTATGCAGACTTTCAGCAATCTGAATAGAATTCCAAGCTGCGCCTTTGACTAAATTATCAGAAACGACCCACATATGGAAACCCAATTTTTCATCTACATCTTGTCTGATTCTTCCTACAAAGGTTTCTTTTTTCCCTACTGCAGTAAGAGGAGTTGGGTACAATTGCGTTGCTGGATCATCTTGTAGTTCTACACCAGGGGCTATACGCAATACATCTTGAATCCCTGCAACAGTAGCACTTTCATCTGCTACTTCGATATAAACTGACTCTGAATGTCCAGAAACCACCGGAACACGAACGCAAGTAGCTGAAACTTTGATATGATCGTCAGACATGATTTTTTTAGTTTCATTGATCATTTTCCACTCTTCATAAGTGTAACCGCCCTCTGCAAAAACATCAATTTGCGGCAATATGTTAAAAGCAATCGGAAAATGCTTTTTATCGCCTCCTGATGGTAATATTTTAGCATCATAAGGTTCATCGTTTAACATGTGTTGTGCTTGTTCTTTCATTTCTTCTAATGCTGCTGCTCCGGCACCGCTAACAGCTTGATAAGTAGAAACAATGATGCGTTTTAAACCATATTTTTTACGGATCGGTTGCAAAGCCACCATCATTTGAATCGTAGAACAATTTGGGTTAGCGATGATTCCGTTATGGTTTTTCATAGCATCTGCATTTACTTCAGGTACAACTAAAGGAACAGTAGGATCCATCCGATAAGCACTAGTATTGTCGATCACAATGGCTCCTCTTTTAACCGCTTCAGGAGCAAATTCTTTTGAAATGTCGCCGCCTGCACTGAATAATGCAATATCTACTCCATCAAATGAATCAGCTGTTGTTTCTTCAATCGTTAGCTCTACATCATTAAAGTATAATTTTTTCCCAGCTGAACGCTTTGATGCAAGCAGTTTGATTTTATTTATAGGCAAGCTTGAGCTTCCTAGCATTTCAATCATTTTAGTTCCAACCGCTCCAGTTGCACCAACTATTGCAATAGTATATCCACTCATTTAAAAGTCTCCTCTACAAATCTTTTGATTAATTTATTCATCACTTTATCTACAAAAGTAGCCAATATATATTTTAGCACAAATAGCGATGAAATCATACAAATCTAGTTTATTCCCTCTTCCCGCTAATTTCATCTACCGAGAAGCTGCTGCTATGCTAAAATAGGTTAGATCCTTACATTCTATGACAGAAAGGAAAAAGAGATGAAAAAAAAGCATAAAATTTTTCTTATCGGTTTATTGATTGTTGCTGTAATTTTTTTATCAGGCATGTTGATACTTCAGAGAGTAACCTATCACCCCTCTGTACAAGCTCTTCAAGCAGCTGCTTCTCAACAAATGTATCATGTGGATGAAACACCAGAGGTCGTTTACTTTGAGCCAATTAAACCTGTTTCTGATACAGCTATTTTATTTTACCAAGGCGCTCTTGTCGAAGAAAAAAGTTACAGTATTTGGGCTTCAAAATTAGCCGAAAATGGTCATTCCGTCTTTTTAATTCGACACCCTTTAAACTTAGCTGTTCTTGCTGCAGATAAAGCTCAAAAAGTGCTGGATGAATATGACATTGGGTCCTATGTTATTGGCGGACATTCGTTAGGCGGTGTTATGGCTAGCCGCTTTGCACATGCACAAATGGAAAACCCTTTAAAAGCTCCTGTCTTAAAAGGTGTTTTCTTTTTAGCCAGTTACCCAGATGAAAAAGGAAGCTTACAAAACAGCTCACTTCCCGTTTTATCGGTCACCGGTTCAAATGACGGAGTGTTAAACCAAGAAACTTACCAAAAAAATAAAGTTTTCTTGCCCCAAAAAACAGTTTATTACGTCATTGAAGGCGGAAACCATGCTGGTTTTGGCAGTTATGGAGCACAAAAAGGCGACTCTTCTCCAGATATCACTAATAATCGTCAACAAGAAGCAGTATTTACAACACTTCAAAATTGGTTGGATACTCTTCCAGAATAATAACGATGAGTCATTGGTATTGATGTGTATGGGCGGAAAACCCGCATTAACTATGGCAGATGAGACACCAGAATGGATTCTAAGGCGATTTATTGCCGCGTCAGTGCGTCTTTATAAGAAAGGCCGGTGTTTTGTTAGTCCTATATTATCATCGCTCTAAGCCGTTGTATTTAGACAAAAGTAAAATCCTCTTTCCGTTTTGGAAAGAGGATTTTTACTTTGATCATTCAGTTTATTTAGTCTTCTTCTTTTTTCAATAAAGCTTTACGAGAAAGATTGATTCTTCCTTGTTTGTCAATTTCAATAACTTTAACATCGATTAATTCATCTAATGCTAGAACATCTTCTACTTTGCCAACACGTTCATTAGCTAACTCTGAAATATGGACTAGTCCGTCTTTGCCTTTAGCAATTTCTACAAAAGCTCCGAATTTTTCAATTCGTTTAACTTTACCTTTGTAAACTTTTCCAATTTCAATATCTTGAGTCAATTCTTTAATAATGTCTTTAGCACGTTTGATCATCGCTGCATCTTCAGAAGCAATACTGATTTTACCTTCTTGATCGATGTCAATTTTCACACCAGTTTCTTCAATAATAGCATTGATTTGATCGCCGCCTCGGCCAATAACTACTTTGATTTTTTCAGGTTTGATTTGCATCATTTCGATTTTCGGAGCGTATTTGCTTAATTCTTTATGTGGTTCAGCAATAGTGGATACCAACTCATCTAAAATCTCTAAACGGGCTTTTTTAGCTTGTGACAATGCTTCTTCTAAAATTTGCGGTGTGATTCCTTGTATTTTAATATCCATTTGAAGAGCTGTGATTCCAGCAGTTGTTCCGGCAACTTTAAAGTCCATATCGCCTAAATGGTCTTCTAATCCTTGAATATCTGTTAAGACCGTATAGTTTTCGCCTTCCATTACAAGCCCCATCGCAATACCAGCTACTGGAGCTTTAATTGGAACCCCTGCATCCATTAAAGCTAACGTGCCTGCGCAAATACTTGCTTGAGAAGAAGATCCATTTGATTCTAAAACTTCTGAGACCAAACGAATCATGTAAGGGAACTCTTCTTCATTAGGAATAACTTGTGATAAAGCACGTTCTCCAAGTGCCCCATGACCAATTTCACGACGACCAGGACCACGATTTGGACCAGTACTGCCGACAGAGAATTGTGGGAAATTGTAATGATGGATGAATCGTTTGCTTTCTTCAATACCTAGGCCATCAATAATTTGGTGTTCTCCAAGTGGAGCCAAAGTAGCGATGGTAAGAGCTTGGGTTTGGCCACGTGTAAATAATCCTGAACCATGCGTTCTTGGCAAGATTCCAATTTCAGATGCTAAAGAACGAATTTCGTCAATCTTACGGCCATCTGGACGAATCTTATCTACAGTGATCAAACGACGAACTTCGTCTTTTTCCATATCTTCAACGATTTTCTTGATTTCTTTGTTGATACGGCCAGCTTCTTCGTGTTCTTTGTATTCCTCTTGGTAGAATAAAATCGCTTCTTCTTTAACGGCTTCAATATTAACTTCACGAGCTAATTTTTCTTCAGTTTTAATTGCTATACTCATTTTTTCTTTATAAGCAGCATTGATTTCTTTTTCTAAATCCGCATCAACTTGTAATAAAGAAACTTCGCTTTTTTCTTTACCTACAGCAGCTTGAATTTCTTCTTGGAAAGCTACTAATTCTTTAATAGCATTATGACCAAAAAGCAATGCGCCTAACATGTCTTCTTCCGAAACTTCTTTTGCTCCGCTTTCAACCATGTTAATAGCTTCTTTAGTACCTGCAACAGTTAAATGGATATCTGAGACTGCTTCTTGCTCAACAGTTGGGTTGATAATATACTCTCCATCAACACGACCTACATCAACACCAGCAATCGGACCATCAAATGGAATATCTGAAATCACTAGAGACAGTGATGACCCAAACATTGCTGCGAAAGACGGTGAACAGTTTTGATCCACTGACATTACTGTATTGGTTACTTGTACTTCATTACGAAAACCATCCGCAAACATTGGACGAATCGGACGATCAATCAAACGAGCGGTCAGCGTTGCTGCTTCACTCGGACGTCCTTCACGTTTGATGAACCCGCCTGGGATTTTACCAACGGAATACATTTTTTCTTCATAATTAACGGTTAACGGAAAAAAATCGACATCTTTTGCTTTTTTACTAGCTACTGATGCTGATAAAACAGCTGTATCGCCGTAACGAATCAATGCTGCCCCGCTTGCTTGTTTAGCTAATTGACCGACTTCGACAGTTAATGTCCGGCCAGCCCACTCTTTAGTAAATACTTGTTTCTTTGTCATATATTGTTGTTCTCCTTTTTCTATCAAACTACGCTCATTTTTCCACACAGACTACTAAACAAATGTCAGCCTTTAAAGAATTAAACACTCACATTTGTATAGTAGGATGGTTGATGATGCGCATTCGTTTGGCATTTTTATACAAAAAATGAAGCGAGATTCCTTCGAACCTCGCTTCTTAAATAGACATACGTTTCTTAACGACGTAAGCCTAGGCTTTGAATCAAATCACGGTAACGGCTAGCGTCTTTGTTACGTAGGTAAGCTAACAAGTTACGACGGTGTCCAATTTTTTTCATAAGTCCACGGTAAGAATGGTGGTCTTTTTTATGAACACGTGCGTGTTCGTTTAAGTGGTTGATTTCTTCAGTCAATACAGCAATTTGCACTTCTGGAGAACCAGTATCTCCTTCGTGTGTTGCGTATGCTTTCATGATTTCGTTCTTTCTTTCTTTAGAAATTGCCATTTCTAAGCACCTCTTTCTTTTAGTTTGTCCTATTACTGAGTAGACGTTGGTGATTCGTTAAACCAAGTAAAGGATTGTGTTTTAAGCACAAGTAAACTTTACATGATGTCGGACATAAATGCAAGCATTAATCTATGGTTTTCTTATTTGTATTGAGCAGTCAATTCTAAAATAATATCACGTAGATTAGCTGCTTTCTCAAAGTCTAATGTTTTTGCAGCTTCATGCATTTCAGCTTCCATTTTCATGATCAATTCTTTTCTTTCTTTTTTCGATAAACTAGCTACTTTTCCAGAAGTCAATTCCCCTTCTTCTCCACTTACAGCTGTTGTAATAGAAATCAAATCACGAACTTCTTTAACGATAGTCGTTGGTGTAATGTTGTGTTCTTCGTTGTACGCTACTTGGGTTGCGCGACGTCTTTCCGTTTCTCCTATAGCGCCTTTCATAGAATCCGTTACTTTATCAGCGTACATAATAACTTTCCCGTTTTGATTACGGGCCGCTCGTCCAATCGTTTGAACCAAAGAACGCTCACTTCTTAAGAAACCTTCTTTATCTGCATCTAAAATCGTTACCAGTGATACTTCCGGCACATCGATCCCTTCACGAAGTAAGTTAATACCTATCAAGACATCATAAACCCCTAAACGCAAATCACGAATAATTTCGGTCCGCTCCAGGGTCTTGATATCGCTATGCAGATACGCTACTTTAATGCCGACCTCTTTTAGATAATCCGTTAAATCTTCTGACATTTTTTTAGTTAACGTCGTAACAAAGACACGCTCATTTTTCTCAATACGGTCATTTATTTCGCTGATCAAATCATCAATTTGTCCTTTGATCGGACGCACTTCAATAATCGGATCCAACAAACCTGTAGGCCGAATGATTTGTTCAACGACTTCAGGGGTTCTTTCCAATTCATAAGGACCAGGTGTCGCTGAGATGTACATGATCTGATTGACGTGTTTTTCAAATTCTTCTAAACGCAAGGGTCTGTTGTCTAATGCACTCGGCAAACGGAAACCATATTCTATTAAACGCTCTTTTCTCGCTCTGTCGCCGTTATACATTCCTCTGATTTGCGACATAGTGATATGGGACTCATCGACTACAATCAAAAAATCATCCGGGAAAAAGTCCATTAACGTATATGGTGCTTGACCAGGCTCGCGTCCATCCATATGTCTGGAATAGTTTTCTATTCCAGAACAGTAACCCATTTCTAAAAGCATTTCTAAATCGTAATTGGTACGCTGTTCCAATCGCTGAGCTTCTATCAATTTATCTTCTGAACGCAAAACTTTCAACCGGTCTTCTAATTCAGCTTGTATGGTTTTAACTGCATTACGTGTTTGTTCATCATTAGCAACAAAGTGAGTCGCTGGAAAAATCGGCACATGTTGCACATCAGCTTTAACTTCTCCGGTCAAAACATCTACTTCACGAATCCGATCGATTTCATCACCAAAAAATTCTACACGGATAGCTTCACTGTCTCGCGATGCCAAGAAAATCTCAACAACATCGCCTCGCACACGAAAACGTCCCCGTTGAAAATCAATGTCATTTCGTTCAAATTGCATATCTACTAGACGACGCAGCATCTCATCACGGTTCATTTCTGCACCAACACGGATAGATAATACGTGATCACGATAATCAAGCGGGTTCACTAATCCATAGATACATGAAACAGAAGCAACGACAATCACATCACGCCGTTCCAATAACGAACTAGTTGCAGAATGGCGTAATTTATCAATTTCATCGTTAACACTTGATTCTTTCTCAATAAAGGTATCGCTAGAAGGGACATAAGCTTCTGGTTGATAATAATCATAGTAACTGACAAAGTATTCGACTGCGTTATTAGGGAAAAACTCTTTAAATTCTCCATACAATTGACCTGCTAATGTTTTATTGTGAGCAATCACAAGAGTCGGCTTGTTCACTTCTTGAATGACATTCGAAACAGTAAATGTTTTGCCTGTACCCGTTGCGCCCAATAAAGTTTGCTCTTTTTTTCCTTCTTCAAGGCCTTTGACTAATTCTTTAATGGCATTGGGCTGGTCTCCACCAGGTTGGTAATTCGATACGAGTTTAAAACGATCTTTCTCCATGATTACTTTTCACTTCCAGTCATTTTTTCTCTCTTATTAGGTTAAGAATAGCAGCATTATGTTATTTCTATCTTTTCATTCTACCACTGAACATGTGTTCTTACAACTCTAAAGCTACTGCCTATTAAAAACACACTTAGAGGGTTTCTCTAACTATCTATCCCTTAAATCAGTTCGTCAGAAAGAACCAAAAAGACAAAAAAATAAAGCTATAACAATTGGAATCCCAATAGTTACAGCCATACTCTTTTATTCATATAGAACTAACGACAATTATTTTTTAGCTAATTTAGCTGTTAAACGAGATTTGTCACGGTTAGCTTTATTTTTATGAATCAATCCTTTTGATGCAGTCATGTCTATAGCTCTGATTGCTTCTTTGTGTAAAGCCTCAGTATCTTCGCTTCCAGCTTCAACAGCTTGAACAAATTTTTTCACAGCAGTACGCATAGCGCTCTTTTGCACATTGTTTTCTAAAGCTGATTTTTCTGAAGTACGGACACGTTTGATTGCAGATTCGATGTTTGGCATTTGATTCACCCCACTTTCAATTAATTACAACTTAAAATAGATTATTCTAGTTGTTTCCAACACTTAATCATTATACATAATGCCTGGCTTCATTGCAATATAAACTGTAAAGTTTTTTTACTTGATAGCTTAAACGGCAAGTGACGATTTTAATTTCTTTAACGGCCGCCTGAAAACTGCAAAACAAATAATTCGAATTGCATTTCGCGATTTCCTTGGCCAGTCTTTAAACGGTATTCCGCTTCAATTAAACCGTTATAGGCCTCCAATAACGCTTGCTCTTTGAATTTTCTCATTTGCTGAATTCCTAATTTCACCCGGTAAGGATGCACTTTCAAGAGTTTAGCAATGTCTCCTTGTTGGTATCCTTTTTTTTCAAGTATTTTAATTTGAATCAATAAACGAAACTGAGTGGTCATAATCGCGTTGATTTTTATGGGATCTTCTTTTTGCAATAACAAGTCTTGATATAAATTAAGTGCTGAACCGACATCCTTTTTCAAAACATATTCATTTAATGCAAAAATATTTTGTTCCAATGATTTAGCGACTAATTCGTTGACAGCTTCTTTAGTGATCAATTTGGTGTCTTGTCCGAAAAGAAACAATTTTGGCAATTCCGCCATTGCAACTGAAAGTTTAGCATCTGTTAATTGAATGAACAATTCAAAAGCTTCCGGAGATATTTTAAACCCTTCATTTTCAATGGTATCTTTTAAATAGTGCCGCATTTCTTTTTCTGATAACGCTGCAACTTCGATCAAAGTAGCCGTTTTTTTCAGTAATTTCGTAATTTTTTTGCGTTCATCTAACTTTTCATAAGGGGCAAAAACGACTAAAACGGTTGTATCAGAAGGATGATTCAAGTATTGTTCAAACCATTTTATATCGTGTTCAACTTTTGATTTGGTTCTTTCACCGGTTAAAAAAAGAGGACGATCAATGATAACTAATCGATGATCTCCAAAAAAAGGGATGGACTCTGCATCGTCTAACGCTACTCCAAGCGGGACTTCTTCCATATCATAAGCGCCAAAATTCAAATCAATCTCGTCCTCTTTTAAGATGGATTGAATAAATGTGTCTCTGGCAATTCCAGCTAAATATGATTCTGTTCCTAATACTAAATAAACTGGAGCGCTCTCGCCTTTTTTTAGTTTGGCTATTTCTCTTGCAAAATCCAACGCATTCCACCACTTTCTTGTTCTTCTCTCATGGTACAAAGCTAGGATTGAATTTGCAAGTTCTTTTTTTATTTCAAAATCGTTTGAATGGTTTCTAAATACATTTTCTGGTTTAGTTCTAAGTAACGATAATGAATTGCGCCGTTAAGATCTGTTCGGTAAACTTTTGCTCCAACTTCTTCAATACGCTGCAGCACTTCTTCATTAGGATGTTTGAAGCGATTGTTTAACCCGCATGAAATCAAAGCCAATTTTGGGTCTAAGGTTTCGATAAACAGCTTGCTGGAAGAAGTTTGACTGCCATGATGCCCAACTTTCAAAATATCTGCTCTTAAATAAGGGTATTGTTTTAATAAGTTCTTTTCCCCGCTTTCTTCCAAATCGCCAGTAAACAACCACAAAAAAGATCCAATTTTACCATAAACCACCATTGAATCATTGTTTTCCCCTGCTCCTGACGAGAAGGGCCACAATACCATTAATGACTGATTCAGCATAGTGATGCTTTCCTTAGAGGCCAAAACTTCCTGCATTAACGTTCCCTTTTCCGCCAATTCTAAGACCGTAGTACGAAAAGCAGCTTTCTGTGTTGTTCCAGCTGGAAATAACAATTCTTTTACTCGGATAGTCTGGGCTAGCTCACGTAAAGCGCCAGCGTGGTCTTCATCACCGTGGCTAATAAAGACTTGATCCAACGAAGTGATTCCGTGAGACTTTAATACAGGTATTAATACACGGCTCGCAACTGTGGTCTGTCGTTCTCTTAGCTGCCACTTTTCTTTTTCAAACAGCAAGGAGCCTCCAGTATCCATTAAATAATGCCCTTTCCCAAAAGGATCTTTCATTAGAATAGCGTCTCCTTGGCCAACATCGACTATAATGACTTCGCCAAAAGGTGAATACTTTTGATAAAAGACAAAAACGAATAACGTCATCGCTACTAAAAAAACGCTATAGATTCGCTTCTTTTTAACTTTTTGATCAGCTTCTAACGTGATAAGAAAAAAGATAAGAGACAATGTCAGTAAAACGGTTAATGTCAAGGGTACTCTGCCAGTAACAATCACAGCAAACGGAAATTTGCTGAACCATTGGACAAGCCACTCAACTGCTTCAATCAATAAGCCGACTGCGTGTAAGATGCTTTGATAAAACGGAAAAGGAAACAAAATAAACGATAGAAAAAACAGCAAGATAAATAAAGGTAACAGCACCCATGTAAACACTGGAACAAAAATCAAGTTGGTCAGCACACCTATCCATGAAAACTCAAAAAAATGAAAAGATAAGATAGGAATCGAAACCAGCACCATCAAAAAAGAAATCATCAAACTCGTGATCAATGCTGGTCTTGAGCGATTCAAAAAAGATGATGAGAGCAGCAATAAAACCAGGCTCAATAAGTAGCTTAACTGAAACCCGACTGAGTAGATTTGATAAGGGTTGAGGACTAACGCAGATAGGAGCGTCCAAGACCAAACATCTAAACTAGAAATTGACCAGCGGAAATGAGAACTAGCCAGCAAGATCAATCCCATAACCAAGGAACGATACACACTCGTTCCCCAGCCAGCTAAACTACCATAGAAAGGCAAAAGCAGCAGCATCCAATAAAAGGTCGTTTCTTTAGTGACGCCTATCCGCCAGAAACAATAAACCAATCCCGTTAAAAAAAACTGGATATGTAAACCTGAAATGCTTAATAAGTGAACAATTCCGATATTTTTAAAGTTTTGCATAATCGTTTGATCTAATGCGCCTATATCTGCAAAAAGAAGCGTTTTTACATAGCTAGCTATTTTAGGTGTCATTCGCTGATCGATATGTGTTAAGACAGCTTTCCTTAGTTGTTTGAAACCGACTCTTTCTAAAATGGATGGTTCTGATTGCGGTACTTCCTCAATCGTTTCTGCGTTCAATATCCAATGAATTTTTTTTCGATATAAAAAACTACGGTAATTGAATTGGTATTGGTTACGATTGTTTTCTGGCACGGACAACTCGCCATTGATCTTAAGCAACACTTCAGCTGGCAAGGATTGCCATTGGATTTTTTCTGTTTCGGTTAACAACGTATAAAAAACAACCAACTTTTCTGATACTTGCTGGTTAGTTGGAGTTGCTTGTACTGTTCCATAAAACTGTACTCGATCCCCATCTATTTTCAGTGTAGCTGTATCTACTTTCATAAAAAAAGATTGTTCGTTTGATGACAAAGTTGTTCGATTCGTCCATTGATGAATATTAGTGATGAAAGCAATAAAAACCGCTAAAAGAAGCGTACCTAAAAGAAGGTTTCGTTTATGAGTTGCACATATTCTAAAAAAAAGAAGAACCAACAACAATAGACTAAGCCAATGCCCTTGTGTCAAAACGGTTACGGTCACCAATAAGCAAAAAATAGCCGCAAACAAAAAATAATCTTTCATTCTGTTGTGTCCGAGTTCAGCAAGTTATTACCGATTGGCATGGTTTTAAAACGCTAATTCCTTAAAAAAGTTCTCTGGTAAAGAGACCTTTTGACATTGAACGTGGGCTTGTTCAATTAAATTTAACGCATAAGGATTATTGTGGTAATCCTCTAAGTAATAAATTTTTTTGATACCTGCTTGAAGAATCATCTTAGTACATTGAAGACAAGGAAAATGAGTCACATAAATTTCCGCTCCTTCTGTTTGTGCACCAAATTTAGCACATTGTAGAATAGCATTCATTTCAGCATGAATGGTTCTTAAACAATGTCCATCAACCACGTAACACCCTTCATCGATACAATGAATGTCCCCACCAACTGAACCATTGTATCCGCCAGCAATGATTCTTTTTTCCCTGACGATCGTTGCTCCTACTGTTAATCTCTTACAAGTACTTCTTAATGAAAGTAGTAAGCTTTGCGACATAAAATATTGATCCCACGGAATCCTTTCTATCATAACCATTCCTCCAATTAATTTTCTTTAACCTGTCTTGATAAAATCACTCTCTACCTGACATTTCATTCAGTATACAAAAGCCTTTCTTACTTTTCAATCACTCTTTAATCAAGAAACACTTTATTCAGCGCCCACTGTAATAAAAGCTTCCAATGCTTCAAATGTTTTTTCGCCAATGCCGGACACTTCTTTTAATTCTTCTGTCGTTTTAAAAGAGCCATTTTCTTGCCTATATTGTAAAATTCGTTCAGCTTTTTTTTCACCAATTCCGGATAAAGTTTGCAATTCTTGAATCGTTGCTTTGTTAAGATTTACTTTTCCGCCAGCTTCTTCGACCGCTTCTTCAGGAGTCACGATCGTAACCGTTTGATTTATTGTTTCATCTTCTGCTGCTCCTGTTTCAGGAATAATGATCATCATTTGGTCGGCCAATTTTTGTGCCATATTAACCCCATTTTGATTTGCTGTGGGCAACAGTCCGCCTGCTAAAGCAATCACATCGATCAACCGCAAATCTGATTGGATTTCATACACGCCTGGAAGATGAACAGCACCTTTTATATCCACATAAATAGTCTTTGTCTCATCCGTTTTATTTCCTCCCTCTTCTGAAGAAGCAGCCTCATTTGTATCCGTCTCTTCCCTACCCTCTAAACGAGTTGAATCTTCTAAATAATTTGTTAAAACATCAGTACTTTCAACGTTAGCGGGTTTCATAAAAGCGACTGCTGCTAAAACTCCTAATACAATCATTATCCCTATTCCTAAACTTATGATACTGATTAACCAGTACTTCTCCTTCCATTTCTTTAGCAGCACATTCATTCAGATGGCCTCCTTTCATTCTTTTCTTCTTTTATTAACTATCTGTATTTTTATGCTCTTTCTTTTAATTTTTAATCTCTAATCTTTGTTTTTTTGTTGTCTGTTGTAGTATGGTTAAAAAAAGGAGTGGTATATATGAAAGTCAAAAAACAATTTTTTATGTATTTAGCATTTGCTATTATGATCACTGTCAATGCATTAGCCAATATTCTTCCGCTTAATGGCTATCAAACCGGCGAAATTTCAAATCTATATCCTGTTTTATTCACCCCAGCTGGTTACGTCTTTAGTATTTGGAGTGTTATCTACATTGGGCTTTTTTTATGGTTGCTGAGCTTTAGCATGAAAAAGCAACGTTTGTCCAATGCGCAATATGGGGGATTTCTAGTTACTTGTTTATTTAATGCACTATGGATCATTGCTTGGCACTATTTATACGATGGTTTGGCTTTACTGATCATTACAGGTTTATTAGTAAGCATTTTTTATTTATATCAAACGCAACGTCATAAAAATAAATCGACATTAATGTTGTTGCCAATTTCCCTTTATCTTGGTTGGATCATCGTTGCTACTCTCACTAACTTAAGTTATTGGCTGGTAGCTTCTATTGAGATTGGTGCCTCATTTCAATTCGCCTTGACTTATGTACTCTTTGTCTTAACAACTGTTCTGGCTTTCAGCATTCTTTATTTCTTGAAAGACTGGGGAATAATAGCGGTTTTTATTTGGGCAATGATTGGCATTTTTGTTAAAAATCAAGCTGCTCATACTACCTTAGCTCTCACAGTGCTTGGTTTAACCATTTTAATCGGTATTGCAGCTCTTGGTTACTGGTGGTGGGTTCGTAAAAAACAAACACCAAAATATCACTTTTAATAAAAAAATCCCGCTAAACTGAAAACGGTTTAACGGGATTTTTTTATTGCTTTTATTTCAATTCTTTTAAATAATCAATTGCATCTTGAAAGCTTTTAACGGGTACAACAGTCATCTCTGTACCAATCTCTGCTGCGGCTTTTAATGCCTCTTGGTAGTTCGATTGTAAAGCAGGATACTGTTTTCGGATGACTGGGTCAATGGTGTCATCTGGTGCAAAAAAAATCGTTGCTCCTTCTTTATCAGCTGCGGCCACTTTCTTTTCAATACCGCCGATTCGACCAATTGTTCCATCAGGAGAAATCGTTCCTGTCCCTGCTATCTCTTGTCCTTGACGCAAATCTTCCCCAACCAGTTGCGTATAGACTTGTAACGCAAACATAAAACCTGCTGAAGGTCCGCCAATTTCGTCTGTCTTAATGATGACGGGAATAGCCGTTTCAATGGTTGTGTGATCGACCAAACTGATTCCTAAGCCAGGTACCTTTTGTTCCATCTCCATCAACGGAGCAGTAACTACGCCCGCTATGCCATCGCGCTGATAAGTAACGGTTAGATCCTGCCCAATCTTTTGCTGTTTGACATAATCCATGAATTCTGCGGAGCTTTTAAATGTTTGTCCATCCAAAGCGCTTACCGTATCTCCGATTTCCAGCTTTCCGGCAAAACCAGAACCTGGCAAAATGGACATAACATAAATGCCGTTATACGTTAATGTATACGTTTCTCCAGCTGTTTGATAAGCTAATTCGATTGCTGCATTAATTGAACTGTCCATATAATACTTTTGCAAGTTATCGTATTCTTCACTCGTAGTCGTCATTCCAAAAAGTTCTTCTTCAGTTACTCCTTCATGAAAGGGCAAATATTTCATCCAGTATGTTAAAGGGGTCGCTTGCCTAATCGAAACTGTTGTCAGCATATAACTTCCTGCATTTTTGTCTTTCTGGTTGTTCACTTCGATGAGTTCAGACAAATGAACAGCTGAGCCAGGTGCTTCAATATAGTAGGGCAACGGTAAAAAAAATCCTAAAATAATCAGCAAAATTAAACTAACCCATCCGATTCGTTTTAAAACCGTTTGTTTTTTCATTTTACTCATCCTTTACGTAACAAGATTGGCTTAAAGTATAAAACCTCTAGTTTTATGCTTCAGTATTGTTGTATTTTTCTTTAACAGCGTGGTTTACATTAGCAGGAACCAGTTCAGAAATATCCCCTCCAAAAGAGGCCACTTCTTTGATTAAACTTGAACTTAAAAAGCGGTATTTTTCTGAAGCCATTAAGATGACTGTCTCAATTTCAGCATCTTGTAATTTATTCATAGCGGCAATATTCATTTCATATTCAAAATCTTGTATGTTACGTAAACCGCGAATCATTGCATCTGCTCCAATTTGTTGGGCTAAAGAAATCGTCAATCCACCTGAGTGCTCCATTACTTCTACATTTCCAATATGGGCAACAGCCTGCTGGATCAATTCCATTTTTTCGCCAGTATTAAATAAAGATTTTTTTGAAGTATTCGTTGCTACAGCAATAACAACCCGGTCAAAAACTTTTGCTGCTCGTTCAACCGTGTCTACATGACCATTTGTAAACGGATCAAAACTTCCTGGAAAAAGCGCTACTTTAGACATCTGCCACGACTCCTTCTTCACTTACTTGATACATAACAATTTTACTAGCTCCGTAAATTTCAGTCCTGAATGCTTTAGCTCTGTTAATTTCTACCGGCAAATCGACCTTTCGTCCCACTTCGCAAATAATCAATGCTTGATTTGTTAAAAGATTTGCAGCCATGATTTTTTCTATTTGTTTTACAATATCTTGTTCCATATAAGGCGGATCTAGAAAAAGCAAATCAAACGTTCTTTTTTTACTGGCCAATGCTTCGATACTTCGATTAGCATCATTTCTAAAAACTTCAAATTTAGCTGGTTCTTTTGTCATCGTGATATTTTCTTTGATGGTTTTAATGGCTGCTGGACTTTGATCGACTAAAACAGCATGGTCGCATCCTCGTGAGACAGCTTCAATAGATAAACTGCCGCTTCCAGCAAATAAATCCAAACAGTTTCCTCCGTCAAAATAAGGACCAATAATATTAAACAATGATTCTTTTACTTTATCAGTTGTCGGTCTCGTATTTATACCAGGAACTGCTTTTAATTTTCTTCCGCCATACTCGCCTGAAATCACTCTCATCTAACACCGTTCCTTTTCCACTAATTTTTTCTCTAAAAAAGGGTGATAGTTGCTATCACCCTTTTAACTGCTCTTATTTTCTATCAGACATGTCATTAATTGCCAAGGGATCTTCCTTGATTTCTACTACACCCTCAGCCTCTTTTCTAGGAGCTATTTTTTCGAGAGTCTCTTTAAAATCCATATTGATCAGTGGTCTGTAAGAGGGTTCTACTTGTCGAACAAAATGTAATTCTTTGATTTTCTTTTCTGTCATTTCCATATCTGAACGGTTGATGTAAATAACAACGTATTTCATTTTTTTTGATACATAATGAATAAGACCAAATCGTTTTAATGTTTTTAAATGCCTTAAACTGTAGACCCACACAATCAAGCCTTGACGTTCATTCAGAACTAACTCCATATCCACCCTCCTTATGCAATCCTCGTTCTTTCCTTTTTACTCTGAAAAGCATTCCCTGTTCACTCACTATTTTCTGCTTCTTTATCTAGCATCAAAAGAACTTCTTGACTACGAAATGAAATTCCAAAACGCTTCATTTCCGGATCCGTTAATAATCTACGCTGATTCTCTAGACTGAACCAAAAAGTCGTCAGCCAAGTAGAATCAGCCGATTGGTCAAAATATAAAACACGAGTATCAGCTACTTTAACTTGTTCCATTTCCAACTTCATTTGAATCTGCTCGCTTGTTAATGGCGGATAATCACCCAATTGAGTTTCTTCAGTTGTTGCGTCTTCTTCAATAAACGCTTCAATTTCCGAATCATCATCAAGTGTTCCTTCGCTAGACGATTTTTCTTCATCTAGTTGTTTCTGAACTTCAGCATTGTCCTTCTCAAGTAAATCAGCAGCGTAAAGTTTTTCTTGATAAGAAAAAACACTATCTGCAATTGATGAGAGTTCTTCACTATAAACGAGTTCTGGAATCTCATAACGCTGCCGCAAGTTATTGAGTATTTCTAAAATTTCTCGGTGATTGCTTGCGTAAATATCATTTAGTTCTTCATCTTGATGCTTTACAGGAGGCACCGGCGTTTGCGAAGCAATTTCGTAAACACCTAGTTGTAATAAAGAACGTTTATCTAAATAGCGCACAGCATTCACTTCATTTGTTTTCCGGTCAACCATCAAGATAGCAAATGTTTGATTTTCGAAAGAAATTAAAGGATGGAAATTCAAATCATTTTCCGATAATTCAAGCATGTACGTTTCTTCTTGATAATCAATAGAGAACGTGGGATAAAACATAGCGATTTGGTAAATTTCAGTAACGTCCATTCCTATTTGAAAAGGAGAGACGTCTAATTGAGAACCTAAGACAAAGACGTTTGTAATTTTGCCTTCGTGAGAAACTCCTATTTGAAAATAATCTTGCTCATCTTCTCCGTAGACCCACCAGTCATATCCATAGGCTGTTTGGTCGATCCGCAAAGGTTCACCATATTTTTCTTGAATAGTCTCAATCGCTTTTCCCATGTACTCTCCCATTCCTGCTTCAGGGAGAGTATCTTGTTTAAGAAGAGTTGATTGATTAGAATTGCTTTCTTTTTTAACCTCTTGCAGTTTAGTTTTTTGTGTAATGATTTCAGAAGGACTGTTGGATGCGATTTGAGGAACCCAGTATATTAACATCATCAAGAGAATAAAAATGGGTAGAGCTCTCAAAATAGTTTTCATCCTATTGGCCTCCTTGCTAGTTTCTTAAGAGCTTATTTTGCAATCATTTCAATCAATAAGTCGCCTGTTTCAATTACGTCGCCTGACTCCACATAAATTTGATCAATGACTCCATCGAAATTAGCTTTGATAGTCGTTTCCATTTTCATTGCTTCAGTAATAACAATAGGTTCTCCTTGGCTAACACGGTCTCCTTTTGCTACTAATACTTCGATAACTGAACCTGGCATGGTTGCTCCGATATGCTCTTTGTTCGTTGGTTCAGCTTTTCTACGGACTGCGGCTGTACTTGTAATGCTAAAATCTTTTACAACTACTTCTCTGCCTTGTCCATTTAAGTCAAAGTAAATAATACGATTTCCTTCCGAATCCGGCTCACCGATTTGATTCAATTTGATAATAAGAGTTTTTCCTTTTTCAATTTGAACTTCAATCGATTCCCCTGTTCGCATACCATGGAAGAACGTTACCGTATCTAACACCGTCACATCACCAAATTGTTCATAATTATTACGGTAATCTAAAAAGACTTCTGGATACATGATGTAACTAAGCACGTCTTCGTTTGATGGTTCTTGTCCTATTTTGTCCGCTAATTCTTTTTTTGTCTTTTCAAAGTCAACCGATTTTGCTAAACTTCCTGGTCGAACCGTGATAGGTTGTTTGCCTTTTAAAACGATTTTTTGTAGTTTTTCTGGAAAACCGCCAGTAGGTTGTCCTAAATCTCCCATGAACAAACTAATAACCGATTCAGGGAAATCAATCTCCATCCCTTTTTCATAGACATCTTTTTCGGTCAATTTATTTTGAACCATGAACAAAGCCATATCGCCCACAACTTTGGAAGAAGGCGTCACTTTAACAATGTCACCAAACATTTGGTTCACGACAGCATACATTTCCTTTACATCATCCCATTTGTTTTCCAAACCAACAGCTTTGGCCTGTTGCTGCAAATTGGTGTATTGTCCACCAGGCATTTCATGTTGATAGACTTCTGTTTGAGGCGAATTGACTCCATTTTCAAAATCACTGTAACGTGTCCGTACATCCTCCCAGTAATGGTTGATTTGTTGGGCGTTTTCGATATTGAATGTCGGGCAGCGCTCAGCATCTAATAAGGCATAGTACAAACTATTCATACTAGGTTGGCTAGTCGCCCCGCTCATCGCGCTCATAGCTACGTCCACAATATCTACTCCTGCTTTGACAGCTGAAGCATATGTGAAAATACCATTGCCGCTCGTATCATGAGTATGCAAATGAATCGGCAGATCAACACTGGCTTTTAATTCGCTAATCAAACGATAAGCGGCTTGTGGTTTTAAGATTCCAGCCATATCTTTGACTGCAATAATATGAGCTCCTTGGTTTTCTAATTCTTTAGCCATTTGTTTATAGTATTCGACAGTATATTTGTCTCTTGCCGGGTCATTGATATCCCCTGTATAACAAATGGCTGCTTCTGCAATTTTACCCGTATCGCGGACAAATTGAATGCTTTTTTCCATTTGTGGAATCCAATTTAAGCTATCAAAAATACGGAACACATCAATTCCATTTTTTGCCGCTTGTTGGATAAAGGCTTCAATCACATTATCAGGATAATTTTGATACCCTACAGCATTGGATCCTCTAAATAACATTTGGAGTAAGGTATTCGGCATCTTCTCTCTTAATTTGCTTAAACGTTCCCATGGGTCTTCATTTAAGAATCGATAAGCAACATCAAAAGTAGCTCCTCCCCACATTTCTGATGAGAATAATTGCGGGATCGCTTTTTCAGTTTCCTCAGCAATCGCTAAAAAGTCTTGAGTTCGTACACGAGTAGCTAGTAAACTTTGATGTGCATCTCTAAAGGTTGTATCTGTTAATAAAACTTCTTTCGAATGATTGACCCATTCTACTACTGCATCTGCTCCTTGTTGATCAAGAATGTTTTTTGCACTCTTATACCCTTCATCTAATAAAACCAAATGCTTTGGTTTTCTAGCTGGTTCATAAAATTTCTTTTCGGCATTCTCAATTCCAGGAAATCCATTGACAGTGATATTGCTAATGTATTTCATGGTTTTATTTCCTCTATCACGTACCTTTGAAAATTTAAATAATTCTGGTGAAGTATCAATAAACGTCGTTTTTGCTTCGCCCGTTAAAAAGATAGGATGAGAAATAACATTTTGCATAAAAGGTATATTGGTTTTCACTCCGCGAATTCTAAATTCTTTTAAAGCTCGTTCCATTTTTTGAACGGCTAATTCAAACGTTGAAGCATGTGTACAAGCTTTAACAAGCAATGAATCAAAGAACGGCGAAACAACCGTACCTTGGAAACCATTTCCTGCATCTAGTCGAATACCGAATCCACCTGGCGAACGGTACGTATCAATTTTACCTGTATCAGGCAAGAAATTATTTAGCGGATCTTCTGTTGTGATCCGGCATTGAATAGCTGCTCCGATCAACGGAATATCTGCTTGTTCCGGAATATGAATATCTTTATGCAAATCTAAACCTTGCGCAATTTGAATTTGAGCTTGGACAATATCGATTCCTGTAATCATCTCAGTAATAGTGTGTTCCACTTGGACACGCGGATTGACTTCAATGAAGTAAAATTCCGAACCTTCCAATAAAAATTCGACGGTTCCTGCATTAACATAGCCTACGTGTTCCATCAATTGAACAGCCGCTTGACACATCCTATTGCGAAGATCATCTGAAATGGACACGCACGGTGCGACTTCAACTACTTTTTGATGACGCCTTTGAACAGAACAATCGCGTTCGTATAAATGAATCACGTTCCCATGAGTATCTCCTAATATTTGAACTTCAATATGCTTTGGATCACGAATATAGCGTTCCACATAAATTTCATCGTTCCCAAAAGCCGATTTAGCTTCGCTGCGTGCACGTTCAAAACTGTCTTTGACTTCCTCTGCAGAGTGAGCGACACGCATACCTCGACCGCCACCGCCAAGAGTCGCCTTGATCATGATCGGATAGCCATGTTTTTCACCAAAGGCTTTCACTTCTTCCAAACCAGCAACCGGTCCGTCAGATCCTGGAATGGATTGGATTCCTGCTTGAATCGCTGCTTCTTTTGCTTTGATTTTATCGCCAAAAATATCTAAGTGGTACAATTTTGGGCCAATAAACGTAATACCTTCTTCTTCACAACGTTTAGCGAACTCAATGTTTTCAGATAAAAAACCATATCCTGGATGGATGGCATCTGCTCCAGCATCCTTCGCGATTCGAATCATATCTTCAATATCTAAATAGGCTTCAATCGGTTTTTTGCCTTTTCCAACTAGATAAGCTTCATCTGCTTTAAAACGGTGAACCGACCCTTCGTCTTCTTGTGCGTAAACAGCGACAGTTCCAATATGTAGTTCTGTTAAAGCTCTAAATATCCGGATCGCTATTTCTCCACGATTTGCTACTAAAACTTTCTCCATTTCCCCACTCCTCATATACTTTTTTTTATTGATTCGTTTATCTTAACGAATCAAGTCTATCTAGGCAAATATTAACAAAAAATGCCTCTATGTTAAGAGGCATTTTTATTTGTGTGTGTTAAACAAAAAACAGTCTCTATTTTGCATTTTTTTCATTCTGTCCGCGCATTTTATTTAACGCACTAACATTCAGGATCAAACCTATTGAAATTGTTAATACCAGCGTGCTGGAGCCCCCGTAACTTATAAAAGGGAATGTTACTCCAGTTATGGGAAGCAATCCTAGCACTCCTCCCAAATTGATGGAACCTTGTATTAAAAACATGGTAGCTATTCCAATACAAAGCAACGACCCAAAGGGATCTTTCGTCCGGATAGCAACAAGGTAAATTCTTAGGACTAAAAAGATGAAGAGCCCTAAAACAAACAATACACCAATTAAGCCTAGTTCTTCACCTAAAATCGAAATAATAAAGTCTGTGTACGGCTCAGGCAGATAACCTGTTTTTTGTACACTTTGTCCAATACCAACGCCAAAAAGTCCTCCGCGACTGAGTGCATAATACGAATTGACCAGTTGCAATCCAGCGCTTTGCGATACTTCAAAAGGATCCCAAAATGCCAAAAACCGATCGTATTGATAAGGCTGGAGAAAAGGCAGCTTTGTTCCGAAAATCTGTACCAATTCTACCACACCTAGAATAACAGTTATTCCTAATGCACCCATTGTGATGCCTAATTTAGTAGAAACACCACTAGCAAAAATCATAATAACACCGATAACTAAAATGATAGCCGCTCCGCCTATATCAGGCTGAATAGCAATCAATAATAAGATAGTCCCAAATAAAATAATCGGCTGCTTCATTGAAGACCAGAAATTATGGACGATTTGATATTGTCTTCGCGAAAAGATGTACGCAAAATACCAAATAACAGCTATTTTAGCAAACTCAGCTGGTTGAATGCCAACAGGACCAATATCTAACCAACCCTTTGCTCCATTTATTTCTTTTCCGAAAATGAGCAAGTATACTAACAATCCTACAATCAACCCAATAGCACACATAATTATCTTTCTATGTTTTAAGTTGTCGTATTTTAATAAGAAGATAAACAAGCTAAGCACTAAACCCATTCCTACAAATGCAGCTTGCTTAATAAAATAATATTCCGGATTATTGTATTGACTAATGGCAATGTAACTACTTGAACTGTAAACCATTAAAACACCAAATACGGAAAGAACCAAATATGGGATAAAAATATAATAGTCTAGATATTTCAGTTTTTTCATATCAACGGCTAAAAGAAGCCTGTGGCCTCCTTTATTTTTCTGATTTTTATTTTTTATAACTCGCTGACTATTCACGAACCTTCTTCTGATGTAACAGTTTCATTATATCAACAAAACGACCATCCAACAATATCAAAGATTAGGATTTTCTAATTAGTTCTCTTTCCTCTTCGTGATAACGGTTACTTTTATAATAAAAAAAGATTTCAAGAACAAAATTTCTTGTCCTTGAAATCTTTTTCAACATCCTTAGCCGTTTTGTGATGCTTTGTTTTTCTTCGCAGATTTTTCACGTTCACCTTTGTTCAAAACACGTTTACGTAAACGTACAGACAACGGTGTGATTTCACAATATTCATCATCAGCAATAAACTCTAATGATTCTTCTAAAGTCAAATGACGTGGAGCTTTGATAACGTTTGTTTGGTCTTTATTGGCTGAACGAACGTTAGTTTTTTGTTTAGCTTTTGTGATATTGACCGTGATATCATTTTCACGAGCATTTTCTCCTACGATCATACCTTCGTATATTTCAGTAGCTGGTTCGATAAAGATCGTTCCACGATCTTCAACTCCCATAATTCCGTAAGTGGTAGCTTTTCCTGTTTCAGTTGAAACTAAAGCACCGTGACGACGTCCACCGATTTTATCTTTGATACGCGGCAAGTATTGATCGAATGTGTGGTTCATGATTCCGTAACCACGTGTCATTGATAGAAACTCTGTCGAGTAACCGATCAAACCACGAGCAGGAGCTAGGAAAGTCAAACGGATTTGACCATTTCCATTGTTGACCATGTCTTGCATTTCGCCTTTACGTGCACTTAGTGATTCAATAATAGATCCCATATATTCTTCTGGAGTATCAATTTGAACCAATTCAAACGGCTCACATTGAACGCCATTAAAATCTTTAAGGATAACTTCAGGACGTGAAACTTGAATTTCATACCCTTCACGACGCATGTTTTCAATCAAAATAGAAAGATGCAACTCTCCACGACCGGAAACGATCCATACGTCAGGAGAATCAGTGTTTTCTACCAATAAAGAAACATCGGTATGCAACTCTGCCATTAGGCGGTCTTCAATTTTACGAGAAGTAACCCATTTTCCTTCACGACCAGCAAACGGTGAGTTGTTTGCTAAGAAAGTCATTTGCAATGTTGGTTCATCAATATGCAAAATTGGTAATGGTTCTACATGATCAATCGGTGTTACTGTTTCTCCAACAAAGATATCTTCCATACCTGATACTGCAATAAGTTCCCCTGCTTTTGCTTCGTTTATTTCGACACGTTGCAAACCAAAGAATCCATATAATTTAGTTACACGGAAGTTCTTAGTTGAACCGTCTAACTTGCTTAACGTAACTTGGTCTCCGACTTTAATGGTTCCGCGGAACACACGACCAATACCAATACGTCCAAGATAATCACTATAATCTAATAGAGATACTTGGAATTGAAGAGGCTCGTCACTATTATCAATCGGTGCAGGAATCTCTGAAATGATTGTGTCAAAGACATAATCCATTGTTGGTTCCTGTTCTTCTTTGTTATCTGTTAATCCGCTTGTTCCGTTCATTGCAGAAGCATAAATAACTGGAAACTCTAATTGTTCATCGTCTGCTCCTAATTCAATAAATAATTCAAGTACTTCATCTACAACTTCAGCAGGACGAGCAGCATCTTTATCGATTTTGTTTACTACAACGATAGGAGTCAATTTTTGCTCTAACGCTTTTTTTAATACAAAACGTGTTTGAGGCATCGTACCTTCATAAGAATCGACTACCAAGATAACACCATCAACCATTTTCATAATCCGTTCAACTTCTCCACCGAAATCCGCGTGACCAGGTGTGTCCATGATATTAATGTGAGTGTCTTTGTATTTTACAGCAGTGTTTTTTGCTAAAATAGTGATTCCACGTTCTTTTTCAATGTCATTTGAATCCATTGCTCTTTCAGCTAATTGGTTATGTGAATCCAATGTATCCGATTGTTTCAACAACTCGTCTACCAATGTTGTTTTACCATGGTCGACGTGGGCAATAATGGCTACGTTTCTAATATCTTCTCTTTTTTTCATTAATCTATTCCTCCAAGATTCTTCTCGTTATTTCAATGCTTCTGATTCGCTATCTATCAATATAAAAATTATTCAATCCAATTTATGCACTTGAACTTTTCATAAGTTTTTGCACAATTCAGAATGAAAACGCATTGAAAACTTATGAAGACAACTATCAACTTGTCTAGTCTAACATTAAATCAACCCTTTGAAAAGAAAAAAATCTATGAGAACGGTATATTTTTATTATTTTTTTATGCAACCGCTTCATTATCCAGCTTCATAGCAATAGGCCGCCTGCCAGCTATTCACCCTGAAGCCAGCTTTCTCACTAATTTTGATCCACATCTCTATATTTCAATGCGTTGAGCCCTATTTATTTAATTTCGTTACGGTAAATGTCTGTTACTTCTTTATGCACTGCGGGCGTAGCTACAATCGTAGCATTTTTATTTAACAAATCGATCGGTTGACCATCCAATTGAGTGTAGAGCAATCCAACTTCTTCTGCAATAATTTTGCCTGCCGCGATATCCCAAGGAGCTAACGACGCTCCTAAGTAAGCAACCAATCTTCCTGTAGCAACATGGACTGTTTCAAGCCCAGCAGAACCAATCATTCGTACTCCGCTACTGGTTTTTCCGATTTTTTTTGCTGCTTCATTATTTTCTTTAGACATTAAACGATAGCTGATAGCAACCAAGCCTTGACCCAAAGCTTTATCTTCTACTCTAGGCAGTTTCTGATCATTTAGATAAGCCCCTTGTCCTTTGTAAGCAGTGTAGAGTTCATCTCGCATAACATCATAGATATACCCTGATTGGCCTACACCATCTTCATAAATACTGATCATTATTGCAAAATCATTTTGCTGATTCACGAAATTTAACGTTCCATCAATTGGATCTATTATCCATACGATGCCCTTCAAATCCGTCATTTGATGTCCCGAACCTTCTTCGCCTAATACCCGCTCTTCAGGAAAATAGCGATTGATTTTCTGAATAAAAAACTGTTCGATTTCTTTATCAATGTTTGTCACCAAGTCTGTTCGGTTTGTTTTTTCTTGAACAATAAGTTCATTGTTAAAGGAATTTTTGCTAATTGCTGCAGCTTCCTTGATCCATTCTTTGATCAAATGATCTCTTTTTTCTATTTGCTCCAAATGCGCACTTCCTTTCTTTTTTTCAACACACTAGTCGGCAATTTCTTAATCAGCGATTTTCTAAACGAAAGGTTTTTTTATTCGTACCTTTTGCTTCTTTCACCGCTTGATAAAGAGAATAACCAGAAACAGCTTCAAACTCTCGACCCCATTTTTTTTCTTCTCCAATAGAGGGAATGACTTCTTTAAATTTTTGGTATTTTGTTAAAAATTCTTGGGTACTTATTCCCGCTTCATAAGCTAATTCTACTGCCCGCCATAAATTGATGACATCTGTCATCTCTGTTCTTGACCATTCATAATCCATTGGATAGCTATAACTTTTATTGTCCATCGTTTTCTCTCCTATCCTTTTTCAATCCAATCCAATTGCTGCCTAATTTCCTTAGCCACTGTAACTAGTTCTTTTTTCTCAGAATCCGAAAAAACAAATCCTGTAGCTTTACGAATGCCATTTTCTCCTAACGAAACCGGAAGAGCTAAAGGAATATCAGATAAGCCTTCAATATCTCCTAAATGCACTAGGGGAACGATTGCTTCTTCGTTGTTCAATATGAATTGAACCAATTTAATCAAAGCGGAAGCATCTGTAAAATACGATTCAGCTTTTTCTGAAAAAAGTGTTCGTTCCAAAACTTTTTGTTCCATTTCAAACATATCTTCTTGATCAACACCGCTGTTTGGATCCATTGTTAAACTTAAAATGGGATTTCCGCCTACGTTTGATCGGCTCCAAGCAGCTATTTTATGTTTTCCCGAACTTCCGCCAATAATAAATGCATTGACATCTCGTAATGAAACAAGCATTTTTTGGCTTAGCAACTGTTGCAAAAACATCGAATCAATATAAGTACCTAATCCAAAAATCCGTTCTTTAGGAAGTCCCGAAAACTTCCATACTAGATAAGTAAAAATATCTGTTGGTTCAGTCGCAATTAAAATTAAGCCACTAAACTGGTTAGCCATAGCTTGGTTGATGATCTTTCTGACCAATAAGATATTTCTTCTTAAAAAGCTGGACTCTGTTTCATCCTCCATTTTTTCTTCTGTTGCCGTTATGACTAAAATATCTGTATCTTGAAAATCTTTCTCATTGCCAACAACAAATGAACCAGTCGAAAATAAAGACGTTGCATACTTTAGATCCATTACAGTTTCTTCTTTCAAATGCGGCAATCGAAAAAAAGTCACTTCTCTTAATTTTAATTTCATCATGCTTAAGAAGCCAAATTGATAAGCTGTCTCGTTTGTACCAGCAATCATTATTTTTTTATTTCGATTTTCCCTCACTTTATCTCCTCCGATAATACCAATAAATTAGAATGAATTCTATTTATAACCTTTAACTAAAAAACTCCTTGGTTTTATTATACCAAACTCTAGATTGATTAGGTTATTTTTAACTTTCAGCCTTTGGCTAGCCTTTCCTTAAATACAAAAAAAGCCCTTATTCACTATAGAATAAAGGCCTTTTTTCAGTCCAAACACGTCTTTATTGGAACAATGAAGACGACTAAACCATTAGGATTAGATTTTATATTTTAACGATTCGTTTTTACATGTGGATAGGTAAACCTAATGCTAGTTCAGAAGCATCCATTACCGTTTCAGCTAGAGATGGGTGAGCATGGATTGTTAAAGCAATATCTTCTGCTACCATTCCTGCTTCAATAGCTAGTCCTATTTCAGCAATCACATCACTAGCACTTACACCAGCAATTTGAGCTCCGACTAAAACGCCATCTTCTTTAGTAGTTACTAAACGTACAAAACCTTCTGTTGCATTTAATGAAAGTGCACGTCCGTTACCAGCTAGCGGGAATTTAGATGCTTTAACATCTAATCCTTTTTCTTTCGCTTCAGCAAGAGTTAGCCCAACAACTGCTAATTCTGGATCTGTAAACGCTACTGCTGGCATTGCTTTATAATCTACAGCTACTTTTTTACCTGAGATTGCTTCAGCAGCAACTTTAGCTTCATAACTTGCTTTATGAGCTAATGCAGCGCCTGGAACAATATCTCCGATAGCAAAAATATTTTTCACACTTGTACGTCCTTGTTCATCAACAGTGACCAAACCGCGGTCGTTTAATTCAACGCCTGCTTGTTCTAGGCCAAGTTCATCGGTGTTTGGACGACGTCCTACAGTTACCATTACATAGTCAGCATCGATTGATTTTTCAGTACCGTTTACTTCGTATTTAACCGTTACACCGTCTTCAGTTTCAACAGCTTCTTTAGCCATTGCAGATGTTTCAATAGTTACGCCTTTTTTAGCGAAATTATTTGTTACAAATTTAATCATATCTTTTTCAAATGTCGGCATAATAGAAGGAGAACCTTCTAAAATAGTAACTTCAGCGCCTAAGTTAGCGTAAGCTCCGGCTAGTTCGCTACCAATGTAGCCTCCGCCGACAACTACTAATTTTTTAGGAACTTCAGATAATGCTAAACCGCCAGTTGAATCGATAACGCGTTTGCCAAATTTGAAGCCTTTGATTTCAATTGGACGGCTACCAGTTGCAATAATGGCATTGTTGAATGAATAAGTTTGAGCAGCTGTTTCACCCATGACACGCATTGTGTGTTCATCGTTAAAATAAGCTTCTCCTCTTAAAATTTCAACTTTATTTTTTTTCAATAAACCTTCAACACCTTTAGTAAGTGTTTTAACAACTTTATTGTCTTTCCATTCTTGTGTTTTTGCGAAATCTAAAACCACGTTTTCAGCAGTTACACCAAAAGTTTCAGAGTGCATAGCATCTTGGTAATGATGGCCGGCACTGATCAATGCTTTCGAAGGAATACAACCGACGTTTAAACAAACACCGCCGATATTGCCTTTTTCAACAATGGTTACTTTTTGTCCCATTTGTGCTGCACGGATTGCTGCAACATAGCCTCCTGGGCCTGATCCAATAACAACTGTATCTAATTCTATTGCGAAATCTCCTACTACCATTCTTTGCTCACCTTTACCCTTCCATTAATAATAATTCTGGATCGCCAAGCAATGTTTTCAATTCATTCATCGCTTTTTGAGCAGTTGCGCCATCGATAATACGGTGGTCGAAACTTAATGACAGTTGCATAACTGGTGCTACTACTACTTCATCGTCAGCATTTACGATTGCTTTTTTAGCAATTCGGCCAACTCCTAAAATAGCTACTTCAGGGTAGTTGATAACTGGAGTGAACCAGCCGCCACCGATTGAACCAATGTTACTGATTGAAATAGAACCATTGCTCATTTCACCAGCTGCTAATTTACCTTCTTGAGCTTTGCCAGAAAGTTCAGTGATTTCACCTGCGATAGAGAAGATACTTTTCGCATCAGAATCTTTTACTACTGGTACAAACAATCCACGATCAGTATCTGTAGCGATTCCGATATTGAAGTAATGTTTGTAAACAATTTCGTTTGTTGAATCATCAATTGAAGCGTTTAAAGCAGGGTATTTGCGTAAAACAGATACGACAGCTTTAACAACATAAGGCAAGAACGTTAATTTAACGCCTTTAGCTGCTGCAACATCTTTGAAACGTTTACGGTGTGCCATCAATTTAGTAGAATCTACTTCATCGAACAAAGTTACATGCGGTGCAGTAGCTTTACTGTTGACCATAGCTTTAGCAATTGCTTTACGCATGCCTGTCATTGGTTCACGAGTTTCAAGTTCTGCTTGAGAAGATTTGAATGGTTTTGCTGGAGCTGCTGCTTTAGCTGCTGGAGCTTGTTTTGCTGCTGCTGGAGCTGTTTCAGTAGTTTGAGCTGCTGCTGGAGCTGCTGAACCATTTTCCTTAAAGTTCTCAACGTCTTCTTTTGTTGTGCGTCCGTTTTTACCAGTCGCTGTAACTAGGCTGATATCAACATCGTTTTCACGAGCAAATTGACGAACAGACGGCATAGCAAGTACACGTTTGTTAGAGTCAGAAGTTTTTACAACACTTGAATCTGTTGAAGCGCCTGCTGCTGGATCTTTTGCTTCGCTTTCAGCTGCTGGAGCTTCTGGTGATGTAGCAGGTGTTGCAGTTTCAGTATTGTGTTCAGGAGAATCAATTTCAACGATTGCTTGTCCAACCATTGCAACAGTTCCTTCTTCAACTAAAATCTTTTTAACTGTACCTGAAACTGGAGAAGCAATTTCTTCAACCGATTTATCGTTTTGAATTTCAACGATTGAATCTTCTTCTTTAATTTCGTCGCCTTCAGCTACTAACCATTTTACGATTTCGCCTTCAGCCATTCCTTCACCAACATCTGGTAATTTGAATTGGTAGAATGAAACGCCTGCGCTTGCTGGTGCAGCTGCTGGAGCTGGAGCATTAGCTGCTGGAGCTTCTGGTGTTGTTGTTGGTACTGCAGCTTCTTCATTATCTTCATGACCTGGAGCATCGATTTCGATAATAACATCTCCAACGTTTGCAACAGTTCCTTCTTCAACTAAAATCTTTTTAACTGTACCTGAAACCGGAGAAGCAATTTCTTCAACCGATTTATCGTTTTGAATTTCAACGATTGAATCTTCTTCTTTAACTTCGTCGCCTTCAGCTACTAACCATTTTACGATCTCGCCTTCAGCCATTCCTTCACCAACATCTGGTAATTTAAATTTAAAAGCCATTTTTGATATCTTCCCTTCTTTATTAGCAATTCTATTTTTCAAGAACTAATTTTAAGTGTTGCTATTAAAATAAAGAGATGCAATCAATTCGCTTTGCATTAAATTGATTGCATCTACCGTCTCTTCATCTAAATAAATTAGAAGTTGTAAATTTCTTTTACTTTTTCTGAAATATCAGTTGCGTTTGGCAACCAAGCATTTTCAGCTAAACCAAACGGGAAGACAGTATCAGGAGCAGCTACACGACCAATTGGTGCTTCTAATGAAAGAATTGAACGTTCAGCAATTTCTGACATAACCATTGCGCCAACACCTGCTTGACGTTGTGCTTCTTGAACGATTACTGCGCGTCCTGTTTTTTCTACAGAAGCAACGATTGTTTCGATGTCTAATGGAGAAACAGTTCTCAAATCAACGATTTCTACTGAGATACCTTCTTTTTCAAGTTCATCAGCTGCTTTGATTGCTTCGCGAACCATAGCACCGTAAGTGATGACAGAAACATCTTTACCTTCACGAGTGATGGCAGCTTTCCCTAGAGGAACAGTGTAAGATTCTTCAGGAACTTCATCACGGAAAGAACGATATAATTTCATGTGTTCAATGAAAACAACTGGGTCGTTATCACGAATAGAAGAAATCAACAATCCTTTTGCATCGTATGGGTTTGATGGAATAACTACTTTGATACCAGGAGATTGAGTAATCAATCCTTCCAAGTTGTCTGAGTGCATTTCTGGAGTGTGAACTCCTCCACCAAATGGCATACGAATTGTAATTGGCAAGTTACGTGTACCACTCATACGGTAACGAGTACGAGCAGCTTGTCCAACGATTGAGTCCATTACTTCGAAAATAAATCCAATAAATTGAATTTCTGGAACTGGACGGAAGCCTTGAAGCGCTAGTCCAATTGCCATTCCACCGATACCTGATTCAGCAAGAGGAGTGTCAGAAACACGCTCTTCACCAAATTTTTCTTGAAGTCCAGCAGTAGCACGGAAAACTCCGCCATTTTTACCTACGTCTTCACCGAAAACCAAAATCTCTTGGTCACGTTCCATTTCTTGTTCAAGCGCTTCAGTAATCGCTTGGATCATTGTTTTTTGTGCCATGATTATTTACTCTCCTTTGCTTCAAAAGCCGCAATTTGCTCAGCGATTACTTGAGTTGGTTCTTCATGCATACTCTTCAAGAAATCTGAAACTTTTTGTTTAGGTGCTTGGTCAGCTTCTTTAGCTGAGGCTTTAATGTCTTCTTGTGTTTTTTCAATTAAGGCTTGTTCTTTTTCTTCAGACCATAATCCTTTTTCAGTTAAGAAGTTACGGAAACGGATCAGTGGATCGCGTTGTTCCCAGTAATCGAAACTTTCTTGATCACGGTAACGTGTTGGGTCATCTCCTGAAGTAGAGTGAGGACCGAAACGAGAAGTAACTGTCTCAATCAATACAGGACCATTCCCAGCAATTGCCCATTCTCTTGCTTGTTTAGCAACAGCATAAACTGCTAATGGATCCATACCGTCTACTTGGATTCCTGGAATCCCAGCTGCAACAGCTTTTTGAGCCAAAGTAGTCGCTGCAGTTTGTTTGTGACGAGGGGTAGAGATAGCATAGCCATTGTTTTGTACGAAGAATACTACAGGTGCTTTATAAGCTCCAGCAAAGTTCATACCTTCATAAAAGTCCCCTTGAGATGAACCGCCATCACCAGTGTAAGTGAAAGCAACATTTTGTCTGCCGCGTTTTTTCAATCCAATACCTGCACCTGCAGCTTGAATGATTTGTGCTCCAATAATGATTTGTGGAGGCATAGCATGTAGATCTGCAGGGTATTTATTCCCGTCAGCATGTCCACGAGACCATAAGAACGCTTGTGAAACAGGTAAACCATGTTGAATTAGTTGCGGAATATCACGGTATCCTGGGAATAACTCATCTTCTTTTTCAAAAGCAAAGTAACTTGCCATTTGTGAAGCTTCTTGTCCAGCAGTCGGTGCGTAAAAACCTAAACGTCCTTGACGAGCTAAAGCCATTGAGCGTTCATGTAAGATACGTGACCATACCATTCTCTCCATTAATTCAACTAATTGGTCATCTGATAAATCAGGCATGATGTCTTTATTAACAACATTTCCATCTTTATCTAAGATTTGTACCATTGGAAAAGCCGCGTCAATCGTGCTTAACAATGCTTCGAAATCTACAGGTTGTTTCTTGTTAGCCATTTGTAACCCATTCCTCTCTCTTTACAATCTAGTTTTTGTAAGGTGCTGTTTTATACAGTCGTTTAAACTGTATTAGTGTAAACCATTTACTATTCAAATTTAACACGCTTTCAGCTGATATGCAAGTATATCACCCCTCTTCAGCCTACGAAAAGCTTATACATTAAGCCGAAATTTTAAAATGCTTTAAATTAAATTAAGCTAGTGATTTTTTTCACCATCACGTTTTTCTCCTTATCTTTAAATTGTAAGAGTTTTTTTCTAATGTTATTTAAAGAATTTCGTTAAATTAAGCTAAAACTGTTATATAATTTAAATATAACTGTATTATAATCAACACAGATAAATAAAAAATGTTCGCTTGTTCTTTATTTCACATAACGTTTTGTCAGATTAAAATTTTCTAACCTTATCATTTTAAAGTCATTTTTTAAGATTTTTCTCCTCTTTTAAATTTTTTGAGAGAAAACTCTTCTTGTAAATACAAAGTTGTTCTAAAAAAAAGAAAAACAGACCTCTTAAAAAGGCCTGTTTTTCTTTTTAAATAACTCCTTGAATAATCATTGTTTTTGCAACTTTAATGAAGCCGGCAATATTTGCTCCGGCAACAAAATCATCTTTTGTACTATATTGTGCAGCAGTATCTCGTACTTCATAATAGATAGCTTTCATAATTTCTTTTAACTTTTCATCAACTTCTTCAAAGGACCAACTTAACCGTTGGCTATTTTGACTCATTTCTAAAGCAGAGACTGCCACGCCGCCAGCATTAGCTGCTTTTCCAGGGCCATATAAAATTCGAGCTTGTCGGTAAACACGGATTGCCTCTAAATCAGCAGGCATGTTGGCTCCTTCTGCAACGGCGATCACTCCTTGTTTTAGCATCTGCTCAGCTTTGCGTCCGTTAATCTCATTTTGAGTAGCACAAGGTAAGGCAATTTGGTAAGGTTCTTCTAAATCCCAAATGCTTCCTGTATGGTAAGTAGCCGTTGGATGAAGTGCAACATATTCTGCAATTCTTTTCCGTTCAACCTCTTTAAGCTGTTTGACTGTTGCGTAGTCAATTCCTATAGGATCAAAGATATAACCCGTTGAATCAGAACAAGCAATAACCGTTCCTCCAAGTTCCTGAACTTTTTGAATGGCGTAGATAGCCACATTTCCACTGCCAGAAACAACCACTTTTTTATTTTCTAGTGTTTGACCTTTGTCTTCCAACATTTCTTTCATAAAATAAACGACTCCATAACCCGTGGCTTCAGTTCTAGCTAAACTTCCTCCCAGAAGCAACGGCTTTCCAGTTAAGATTCCAGCATGAGGAGCATTGAGTCGTTTATATTGTCCATACAAATAACCTATTTCTCTTCCGCCCACTCCGATATCCCCAGCTGGTACATCAAGATCTGGACCGATATGGCGTTGCAATTCAGTCATGAAGCTTTGACAAAAGCGCATCACTTCTGCATCTGTTTTGCCTTTGGGATCAAAATCACTGCCACCTTTCCCTCCGCCAATCGGAAGCCCAGTTAGGCTGTTTTTAAAAATTTGTTCAAATCCTAAAAATTTTATGATACTTTGGTTTACACTCGGATGAAAACGCAAACCGCCTTTGTAGGGGCCTATAGCGGAATTAAACTGAACACGGAAACCACGATTTACTTGAACACTTCCTTGATCGTTTGTCCAAGGGACTCTAAATTGAATGATCCGTTCAGGTTCGACTATACGTTCCAAAATGTTTTGTTCAATAAATTCTGGATGTGCAGCAAAGACAGGTTCAATAGTGCTGAAGAATTCTTGTATAGCCTGTAAGAACTCCACTTGGTTCGGATCTCGACTAATGAGTTTCGTATAAACCTCATCAATATATTTTTTTGCTTCTTCCATAAACTGGACCCCTTCTTTCTTCAACTGATGATTTAGACGTAGTTATTTCTTGTTCATGATTATCTCACACTTCTTTTTGAAAAAAAAGCTTTACTTCAGAATTTTCTGAATATAATTCTACGTGCAATTTGTTGGGTTTACTGTTAAAATTATAAAGATGTTTGATACTATATTACTTTTTATACTAAATAATCGACAACCAAAACACAGGAGTGGAACAACTATGATTAAAATGAATGATATTATCAGGGAAGGCAATCCTACTTTACGCTTATCAGCTGAAGAGGTAACTATACCTATTAATGAAGAAACAAAAAAACTCGGCCACGATATGCTGGAATTTTTAAAAAACAGTCAGGATCCTGAAATGGCTGAAAAATATCAACTTCGAGCTGGTGTTGGCTTAGCTGCACCTCAATTAGATATTTCAAAACGAATTATTGCAGTGCATATTCCTGGTACTGAGGAAGATTCAGATGAACCCGTTTTAAGTACAGTGATGTTAAATCCAAAAGTAGTCAGCCATTCTGTTCAAGGAGCTTGTCTAGCGGAAGGCGAAGGATGTTTGTCTGTCGATCGAGACGTACCTGGATATGTTCCTCGCCACAGCCGTGTGACAATAACCTATGTAGACTTAAATGGAGAAAACCAAAAGATTCGTTTAAAAAATTATCCTGCCATTGTGGTTCAACACGAAATTGATCATATCAACGGAATTATGTTTTATGACCATATCAATGAAAAAGCTCCCTTCCAATTAGATGAGACCGTTTCTATTTTATCGTAAAGAAAAATAAAGAATGCTGCTAAAGTTAGCTGATAACTTTAGCAGCATTCTTTTTGTGTTGTTATGAAGCAAGCCTTTTCTTAATGTAAGCCTAGTGGATTCACTACTTTGATGTAAAAATAAATTTATGGACACGCTATGGGCATAAATGGTAAAAACAGACTTTAAAAATAAAAAACGTTGATACAATCGGGGATAAACACCGTAGTATCAACGTTTTTTGATGATGGAAGTAAGGGGGCTCGAACCCCTGACCTTTTGGCTGCCAGCCAAACACTCTCCCAACTGAGCTATACCCCCATAAATAAGATTTAACTCTTATTTATAACTTACGTTCATTATATCAGATGAAGCTCTTTTAATGCAACATAAATTCCGTCTTCATTACAATTGGAAGTGATTTTATCTGCTCTTAATTTTACTGTTTCTAAAGCATTCCCCATTGCTACTCCGATACCAACTTCTGATATCATTTCAAGATCATTCAGTCCATCTCCAAAAGCTATTGTGTCTTCAATATCAAACCCTTGGCTTTTAGCAAATTTCAAAATGGTATGTGCTTTAGAACCATCATGCGGTACGATATCTACACCGCTATCATGCCAGCGAATAAATTTAAATTTAGGAAACTGTCCGTTTTCATAAGCTGCCTTTTCTGAATCTGAATAAAAGATAAGCCCTTGATACATGGGATGATGCAAATAGTAATCCTGATCTTGTGGAGGAACTCCCGCACCAAAACTTTTCATAGCAGCAGTCATTTTAATATTTGTTTCAGCGTGACGTCTTCTCAAGGCCTCTGCCGATTCATAGATGATAGCATGATTTTGTGTATCAGCCACTTTAAGCAGACGATCAAATTCTGAACGGTCTAATTTATTTTCATAAACTAAGCGATTATGGTAATAACCTGCAGCACCGTTGCAAATAATATAATTATCAAAATCAAATTCATCAATAACACTTTGAGCTAAACTCAAGTTTCTCCCAGTGGCAATGACGATTTCATGACCATTTTCCTTTAATTCTTTCAAGGCTTTCTTAGTGCTAGGCAACGCTTTTTTTTCGTCATTTAACAACGTTCCATCAATATCAAAAAACAGCATCTTTTTACGCATTTTTTTACCCTACCTTTCTATAGTAAGCTTTAAAACCAAACTGCTTTGATCAATCATTCTTTTTTAGTCTGCTGTTTGCTTAAATTGACTATTGTATAGTTTCTCGTAAAAACCGCCTTTGCTTAGCAACTCTTGATGGTTGCCTTGCTCAACGATCTCCCCTTGGTCCATGACTAAAATTAAATCAGCATCGCGAATCGTTGATAAGCGATGGGCAATCACAAAACTTGTGCGGCCTTCCATAACCTTTTCCATCGCTTTTTGGATCAAGGCTTCCAAACGAGTGTCCACTGAACTAGTTGCTTCATCTAAAATCAAGATTTTAGGGTTAGAGATGATCGCTCGTGCGATTGTCAACAGTTGTTTTTGTCCCAATGAAACGTTTGAAGCTTCTTGGTTTAAAATCATGTTGTAACCATCTGGTAACGTTCGGATAAAGTGATCGACATTGGCTGTCTTAGCAGCATCTACTACTTCGTATTCGGTGGCATCCAATTTTCCAAACCGAATATTGTCCGCAATCGTTCCGCTGTACAACCAAGCATCTTGTAGGACCATTCCAAACTGAGCCCGGACATCCTTTCGAGCCATTGTTTTTGTGTCGATTCCATCTATTTTGATGGCTCCGCTATCTACATCATAAAAGCGCATCAATAAATTGATCAAAGTTGTTTTACCAGCTCCAGTCGGTCCTACGATAGCGACTTTTTGCCCTTTTTTTACTTTGACGTTTAAGTTTTTGATCAACGTATTTTCTTTAGTATACCCAAATGTCACATTTTCAAATTCCACATTGCCGAAAACGGGTTCTGGTAAAGCTACTTGAACAGTATCTGGTTTTTCTTCTGGCTCATCTAAAATCTCGAATACTCTTCCTATTGCAGCTGCAGCACTTTGAAGAACTCCTGACAGTTGAGTTATTTGAGAAAGTGGTTGATTGATCTGCCAAATGTATTGCGTGAAAGCTTGTAAATTACCTAAAGAAAGAGCACCTTGAATAACAAAGAAACCTCCAATCATCGCTACTGCAAAGTAAACCAAATTGGAAACAAAACCAATCAAAGGACTCATGATGCCTGAAACAAATGCAGCTTTAAACCCATACGTATTCAGTCGCTGATTGATAACTTTGAATTCTTCTAATTTGTCTTGTTCTTTTCCATATAGTTTGATTTCTGAAAAGCCCGTGAAACTTTCTTGTACATGGCCATTCATAGCTCCTAAAGCATTTTGTTGTTCAACAAAATAAGGTTGGGATTTTCGAATAACGATTTTTGATATCAAATAAGAAGTGGGAATCATTATTAAAATCACCAACGCTAATGGAACGGATAAGTACAACATCATTGCAATGGCAAAAACAATTCCCATAATAGAATTGACGATTTGGATCAAACTTTGCTGCATCGCGTTGCTGATGGCATCCACATCATTGGTCACACGGCTCAGAATGTTTCCTTGTTGATTGCGGTCAAAATACGAAACAGGCAGCCGATTGATTTTCCCTTCAATTTCTTCACGTAAATCATACATCGTATTTTGCACTACATTGGTCATAACATACGATGAAACATAAAGCGTGATTTGATAGATTCCTGCAACGCCTACCATCAAGTAAATGATTTGGCGAACATAACTAAAATTCACACTGGCTCCTGGTACGCCTTTAAGCATATCGGCCACATTCATTCCAAGTTCCGTTAATGCCAGTCCAATAATATAAGGCTGCAAAGCATTCATCAACATGCAAACGATTGTTAAACTAATCGCTGAGAAGAACCCTTTTTTATAAGGTTTAACGTAACTCCATATTCGACGAATGGCCACTAATGATCCTCTCATGCTAATTCCTCCTTGGACAATTGAGATGACGCAATTGCATAGTAAATATCTGAAGTTTTTAACAGTTCTTCGTGTTTTCCTTGTGCCACAATGACACCTTTATCTAAAACAATGATTTTGTCAGCATGTCTGATCGAACCTACACGTTGTGCCACAATCAAAACAGCGGATTCTTTTGTTTCGGCTTTCAAACGTTCTCTTAGTCTGGCATCTGTTTGATAATCTAAGGCTGAGAAGCTGTCATCAAAAATATAGATATCCGGCTTTTTGATGATCGCACGTGCTATGGACAAGCGTTGTTTTTGGCCGCCTGACATGTTGCTGCCGCCTTCAGCTAAATATTCCTCGTATTGATCGGGTTTAGAGAGAATAAAATCTTTAGCTTGAGAAATATCGGAAGCCTCTTCTACTTCATTAGTAGTTGCATTCCATTTTCCAAACCGCATATTGTGTGAAATGGTTCCAGTAAAAAGCAAGGCTTTTTGCGGAATAAACCCGATTTTCTTTCGCAATGCGCGCAATTGATAATCTCTGACATCTACTCCATCGATTAAAATTCGGCCTTTAGTAACATCATAAAACCGAGGGATCAATTGAATCAAAGTAGATTTCCCGCTTCCGGTACTGCCTATAAAAGCAATCGTCTCACCAGGATCGGCAGTAAAACTAACATCTCTGATTACAGGAGACTCAGTATTACCAGGATATGCAAAGGTTACATTTTCGAAAGCAATATAACCGTGGGTTTTGGTTTCTGTAACTCCTGTTTCATTTTCATCAATAGAAGGCTCTATTTGCAAGACTTCTTCTATCCGTTCAGCTGAAACAGCGGCTCGAGGGTACATCATAAAAACATTAGCAAATAACATAAATGAAAAAAGAGCATGAAAAATATATTCTATAAAAGCAATTAAACTCCCTACTTGTAATCCGCCGTTTTGAATTTCAACAGCCCCTAACCAAACAATTGCAGCTAAAATCAGATTAAACGCAATTGAAAAACCTGGCATCGCTAAAGCCATTAATTTAAATAATTTCTTTGAAACAGATGCATAATTTTGATTTACTTTAGCAAAACGGCTTTCTTGGAAAGATTCTTTCACAAATGCACGGATAACTCGTAAACCTGTTAAATTCTCCCGTAAATTTTGATTGATATCATCTAAATTTGCTTGTTGCTGCTCAGATAACGGTTCAGATTTTTTACCAATCAACCAAACGATTGCGAATAAAAACGGAATCGCTATCAATGCTACATAAGAAAGCGATGGGCTGGTGCGGACGATCATCACAAAACTAGAGATGAACATGATAGGAGTCATCATGCCTAATCGTAACAACATCTGCAGAAAAACCATTACTTGAAAAGCATCATTCGTCGTTCTTGTCACTAGCGAGGACACACCTATTTGATTAAATTCACGATGGGAAAAAGATTGAACAGACATAAAAATATCATTCCTAATGTCTCTAACAATATTAGATGTTATTCTGCTCCCTGCAAAAGCTAGTCCTATTAAACCTATTAAGCCAATAACAGCTAAAGCAATCATCCATTTTCCGTAATAAAGGACAACTGGATATTCATTCATTACAATTCCTTCATCAATGATCAGAGCCAATAAGGTCGGCAATCCTAACTCAATGATGACAAAACCAAATACACATAAAAAGTTTAATAATAGCAGTAACTTATAATTCTTTAGGTAACGCCACATTAATTTCATCTATTCATCTCCTTGCACCCATATTAATTGTTGATTATCTTAATTAATATAGCACAATATCCTTAAAGAAACAGTCATTCGGAAGGATTTCTTTACGGTTTTATTAAATTAGAGCGCTTTTCTTTAGGAATGAACGTAGTTTCTATACTTACTTATTGAATTATGGTAAAATAGGTTTATCTGTTGTGAGACTACCACAACCACCAGTTCGGGAAAAATATTATAACCTAATTTAGAGTTGAAGAAAAAACAACTCGCTATGAATTTTTTCTATTTTGTTTTGCCTTTATAAAATGAAACAAAACTGATGTGGTTTCATCCGATCATCAATAATTGAGTAGATGTTGATGGTTTTTTCAATATGCAACAAAACGCATTAAAAATACTTCACCAAACAATGAATAAATCAAGTCATTAGTAGAATGACAACTAAAAGGAGAGAAAAACATGATTTTTAAAATCACTTATCAAGAAACAAAAATTAGAAACCCAAAACGCGAAGAGACTAAAACTCTTTATCTTGACGCAGAAACCGAGATAGAAGCGCGTCACTTAGTTGAACAGAACACCCCCTTCAATATTGAATTTGTTCAACCTGTTGATGGAAAGCATTTGGCTTATGAACAAAAAAACCCGGATTTTGCCCTTACGGAGTTCAATAAATGAAACCGTCAATAAAAAATAATGAAGCAGCCGTTTTTGCCATTGGGGGGTTAGGTGAAATTGGTAAGAATACCTATGGCGTTCAATTTCAAGATGAGATCATCATTATTGACGCTGGTATCAAATTTCCTGAAGACGACTTATTGGGAATCGATTATGTCATTCCTGACTACAGCTACATTGTTCAAAATATTAGTAAAGTAAAAGCTTTGGTCATCACTCATGGTCACGAAGATCATATCGGTGGTATTCCTTTCTTATTAAGACAAGCTAATATTCCTATTTACGCAGGCCCTCTTGCGAGTGCCTTGATCCGAAACAAATTAAATGAACATGGCTTGTTACGTGATACTGAACTACATGAAATTGGTGAAGATGATGTTATTAAGTTCCGTAAAACAAGTGTTAGTTTCTTTAGAACAACACACAGTATTCCAGAAGCTTTTGGGATTGTGGTTAAAACACCGCCAGGTAATATTGTAGCCACTGGAGACTTTAAATTCGATTTTACTCCTGTTGGTCAACCAGCAGATTTGCACAAAATGGCTAAAATTGGTGATGAAGGTGTTTTAGCGCTACTATCAGATAGTACGAACGCAGAAATTCCAAGCTTTACGAAATCTGAAAAAGGCGTTGGTGAATCCATTACCAGTATTATGCAAAAAGTTGAAGGCCGAATCATATTTGCTACTTTCGCTTCAAATATTTCACGTTTGGAACAAGTGGCAAATGCAGGAATCAAAACAGGCAGAAAGATTGCTGTTTTCGGACGGAGCATGGAGTCATCTGTTGTAACGGGACGTCAGATGGGGTATATCACAGCACCTGATGAGACGTTTATTGATGCACAAGAATTAAATCGTTTGCCTGCTAGAGAGACCATTATTTTATGTACAGGATCGCAAGGCGAACCGATGGCCGCTTTAAGCCGAATCGCTAACGGTACTCATCGTCAAATCTCTATTCAACCCGGCGATACCGTGATCTTCTCAAGCTCGCCGATTCCTGGAAATACCGCTAGTGTCAATCGTGTCATTAATTTATTATCCGAAGCTGGAGCAAATGTTATTCACGGAAAAGTTAATAACATCCATACTTCTGGCCATGGTGGTCAACAAGAACAAAAACTTATGTTGCGTTTGATGAAACCTAAATATTTTGTCCCAGTTCATGGCGAGTACCGTATGCAAAAAATTCATGCGGGTCTTGCAGAACAAGTAGGCTTACCAAAAGAAAATTGTTTCATTTTAGAAAATGGAGATGTGCTTGCTCTTACTGCTGATTCTGCGCGACGTGCTGGTCACTTTGATGCTGGTGATGTCTACGTAGATGGAAAAGGCATTGGCGATATCGGAAATGTCGTTTTGAGAGATCGTCGTTTGCTTTCTGAAGAAGGTTTAGTAGTGGTTGTTGTTACCATTGATTACAAAGCTAAAGAAATTTTAGCAGGTCCGGATATTTTATCACGCGGCTTTATCTATATGCGCGAGTCTGGCGAATTGATCAATGATGCCCAACGCGTTATTGCTCGTAGTCTTAGAAAATTATTAGCAAATAATGATGGTAATCTGACAGAACAAATGATCAAATCAGCCATCATTGAGAGCCTTAAACCTTTCTTATATGAAAAAACTGAGCGCCATCCAATGGTTTTACCGGTTATTATGCCTGTATAAAACAAAAAAGTCTTACTTTCAAAATTGAAAGTAAGACTTTTTTATTTTGTTTGTTCAATAAATTTGTAAATAGGTTCATCGGCTTTTTTGTCAAAATCAACTTGTAAATCATGACCGCTAAAAAACCATTCATCGTTTTTATCAATAAAATAAGTTATCCCATTGATTTTTTCTTGCGCCAAAACATCTCCGGGTTGAGCAATATCCATTCCTACAGAAAACCCTTCATGAATATCTGTTTTACCATAAACTTTTCCTAAAAATCGTACGCCTCCGCCAGGCATCAACCCTACTTCATCTTCAAACCAATCGATCGCATTTTGTGTTAACTCTATTTTCATATATTATTTCATAGACGGTACACTTGTCTATGAGTCCTCCCTTCCAAATGACTTCCTAATGTTAGTTTAACACACTCTCTTAAAAAAAACATTTTCTGACAAAATTAATGTAAGCACATTTGTAGGGACAATCTCCCTGCCCACTCTTTTTATGAGATAAAACTTGTTCGACTTTTTTTAGAACCGAAGTAAGTCGAGAACCATCAGTTATTATACTATTATTCAAAAGATAAATTTTATATTCCAGAAAGGGAGTGAGACAAAAAGCGTTTAGACCCGAATCACTGGAACGAATAAGCGCAGTATGGTCACAGACCATCGAGCATTATTCGTGAAGTGGACGTCGGGTCTGCTTTTTGGAACACGTTCTAGAATAAATATTCGGATATGCAAAAGAGGTTAGGACTTTTGTCCCAACCTCTTTCTGTTATTCTATTAAAGCTTCTGTTAGAATACGTTCAACCTATATTTTTTCCCGAACCCGAGAGTACCTTACCTTTTTAATCTACTGAATTAGTTGATATCCCCTGTTTATTCCGAGACGTTAAGTTTAATGCCTTATAAAAATCTAACTCGTTTATTAACCATTTCTTGAATGGTATATATCTTTTACCTTGCGAGAATTAGACTAAAATAGGCTTGCCGGTGTTTTTATGTACCTTCTAACACTCCAAAACAGACGTTATTTCGACTGTATTCTTCAGCTATACCTTTTATCCTCTAGCGAATCAAATGATGTTTAAACGCATAAATGGCAGCTTGTGTGCGATCCTCGACATCCAGTTTGGCTAATATATTCGAGACATGAGTTTTTACTGTTTTCAATGTAATAAACAGAGCGTCTGCTATCTCTTGATTAGAATTCCCTTGGGCAATCAGCAATAAAATTTCATTTTCTCGTTTAGTTAAATCATCATGAAGTGCATGGTGTTGTTTTTTAGTCAAACGTTCCATCATTTTACCAGTGACTTCTGGCTCTAAAATTGTTTCGCCTTTAAAAGTAGATCGTATAGCATCGGCTATTTGACTGGCAGTGGAAGTTTTCAACATGTAACTGGCGGCTCCTGCTTCAAGAGCTGGATAAACCTTTTCATCGTCAATAAAACTGGTCACAATAATAATTTTGGCTTCTGGCCACTCGGCCATAATGGCTTTGGTGGATTCGATCCCATCCATCACATCCATCACTAAATCCATCATAATAATGTCTGGTCTTAAAGCTAAAGCCTGTTCATAACCAATTTTCCCATTCTCAGCTTCCCCGATGACTTCTATATCTGGTTGAATGGATAGATAAGAAGAAACACCTAAACGAACCATTTCATGGTCATCAATCAATAGTACTTTGATCATATCGTCTCACTTCCTTTGATAAGCGGTATTTTGATTTCTATGCTTGTGCCTTTTTTCAAAAAACTAATAACTTTAAATGTACCACCCATACCATTTACTCGTTCTTTGATATTTTGCAGCCCATAGTTACCTGCTTTTGTTTCTTTTGGATCAAAACCAATCCCATCATCAATGACTCGTAAAAGGACGGTATCTTGGTATTGGTTTAAATAGACTTCTAATTCTGTTGCCTTTGAATGGCGTAAGGTGTTTGACAGCAGCTCTTGAACGATTCTAAAAAGATGATCTTCTATCCCTGTCGCTAATGAAACATCATCTATCTCCCATTTTAATTGAATTTGTATTTTAGTTTTCAACTCCGTCAGTAACTGTTCAATTCCCGTTTTCAACGTTTTGCCTTCCAAATTGATGGGCCTTAAATGAAGCAATAAAGCACGCATTTCAGATTGGGATTCATTGATGATACCTTCAACCATTTTTAATTGCTTTTGCAGCAGTTCATTTGTATCGTCCATTTGTTCGTTGATAGCAGACAACATCATCATAGCTGCAAATAATTGTTGGCTGACAGAATCATGTAATTCTCTGGCCAAACGGCGTCGTTCCGCTTCAAGTATCTCTTCTTTTGTTTGACCACCTACTAGTTTAGGTTGATTGCTTTGTTCTTGAACTTCTTTAGATAATTCCATTAGTTTTGTACGAATAGATAATAATGACGTTTTGATATCTTCAAAATAAAGTTCTTCATTCGCGTCTTCGAATAATTGTTCTCCAAAATATTCAGCAGAATAATTCCCTCCTGCCAGCAAACGAAGCGCCTCTTCTAACTGTTGCCATTGTTTGCGCTGGATCACGTACATTACCATCGCAATGATCAATCCTAAAAGAAGGGCAATGGCTAAGAGATAAAGTAAAAATGGTATATGTAAAAACCTTGCAGTAAAAAGATCAATATGCCAGGTTTCTGGAGAGCGTGCATATCCGTAAGATAGGGATGCTCCTAATAAAACTACAAACGAAAAAAAGGCGACTCGCAAGAACCACGTTCTAAGGATTTTCTTTTTCATATTGAAATCACCTCTAAATCGCCTATTAGTACGTTCGTAATCAATTTTAGTTTTCTAGTATTTTCATCAAAATTTTTACTATATAATTTAACCGATTCGTTATTTAAAACATAGATTTCATCTTCAAAATTGACTTTCCCTTTAAAAGCACTATGCTCTACCATGATCCCGATACCAGCCGGTACTAAAATACGTGTTTTTCCAAAACCTTTACGAATAACGACATAACTTTCATTTTTAGGCAATAAGGTATTACCGATATCGACAATAGTGTCGCCCATGAAAACAATAAAATTAATATCGTCCCATTCGTAAATCGTATTTCCGATACGTTCATTTCCTAACCAAGTTCGTTTAAAACGTTTCCCGTTTTTGGGTAAATTTGTAGTGGTTTCAACAACGATAATTTCTTTTTCTTGCCATGGAGCATTTTCAAAATGAAGCGGATCAAATTTCGAAAAAAGTTTTCCTCCTATTGTTGCAAAAAATAAAATAGCACAAATCAACATCATCCAAACTGCAGTGGTGGAAAGCAAAGAAAACAGAACCAAAAGTCCTCCTACCAACCAATACATATGTTTTTTCGAAGTTGCTTTAAAACTCTTGCTGCGTATCACGATTAAACTACCTGCTACAAGGACTCCTAAGGTAAAAACATTATTAAACAGCTCATAGATCAACCATAAGGACAACAGTGCTTCAATCAGAAAAAAAAGTTTCCAGTTTTTGTTCATCTCTACTCACCCTCTTTCATGTCTTCTACTGTAGCATAAGTATAAGCCATTTTTAAAGGATAAACAGCCTGCTAAAGCATGAAGTTCTTCTACGACTAAAGACCGATGCCAGCCACCTTTTAATTCCTCTATAAATAAAAAGAAAAGCTGCTCGTTAGGCAGCTTATTGATTGTTATTTAGTTTTCTATTCAATACTAGTGATTTTAATTGGCATATCTCCGCCTGGTGTTGAGATAGTAACTTCTTCACCAATTTTTTTGCCAATCAAAGCTTTTGCAATCGGTGAATCATTAGAAATGAGGCCGCTGAATGGATCTGCTTCAGCACTACCGACAATGGTATACTCTTCTTCTTCCCCATCTGGCAATTCAATAAATGTAATTTTGCGACCTAATGAAACTTCATCTGCTGCTCCTTTTGAATTATCAATGATTTCAGAAAAACGCAGCATATTTTCAATTGTTGTCACACGACCTTCAACAAAAGCTTGCTCATCTTTAGCTGATTCATATTCAGAGTTCTCAGATAAGTCTCCGAAGCTACGCGCAATTTTAATTCTTTCAACAATTTCTTTTCTTTTCACTGTTTTTAATTCTTCTAATTCTGCTTCCAATTTTTTTTTGCCTTCTAAAGTCATTGGATATACTTTTTCTATCATAACAAACTTCTCCTTTTTAAATCATCTAATCTTATTTTTTGATTTTATTATTCATTCATTTATTGAAAGCGTAATTATATTTTCAATAGTGACAAGATACCATGAAGACAAGTAATTGTAAATACTTTAACGGCAATTTAGAAAAATTTCTAATTTAAAATTTGTCATCCATTCGGTATTCAAGGATGCTTTTAATTTTTGTTGTCATCAAATCAATCGCTACTTGGTTCCGACCGCCTTCTGGAATAATAATATCCGCATGTTTTTTTGACGGCTCAATAAACTGGTTGTGCATTGGTTTTACAACGGTTAAATATTGTTCAATAACAGAATCTAATGTTCGGCCGCGCTCTTCAATGTCGCGCTTGATACGACGGATGATGCGAATGTCATCATCTGTATCGACATAGACTTTGATATCCATCAAATCTCTTAATCGCTTATCTTCCAAAATCAAAATACCTTCTAAAATAATGACTTCTTTAGGCTCTTGAATAATCACTTGGCTGCTTCGTGTATGAGCTTCATAGTCATATACTGGTTTTTCAATTGGTTGATAACAGATTAAATCTTTGAGATGATCAATTAATAAATCTGTGTCAAATGCAAAAGGATGATCGTAATTCGTTTTTAATCGTTCTTCAAAAGAAAGATTGCTTTGATCTTTATAATAAAAGTCTTGTTCCAACATTAAAATAGAATGGCCTGAAAAGTGATTGTAAATAGCACGACTAACGCTTGTTTTTCCACTTCCAGAACCACCTGTTACCCCAATGACAATTGGTTTATTCTTGTTACTCATGCCTTCGCTCCATTCCTTATGAAAAGCATTGAGCTAAATGCTCAATGCTTTTCACCTATCGCTTTAATTAATTAGTCAATCAGTCTGGCTAGTCTATTCATTCTCTGTAATGTATTGATCTATAAGCTCTTGATGCTCAGCGTAGGTTCTCGAAAAGTATACTTTTCCTGTTTTAGTATCTGCTAAGAAATACAAGTAGTTGGTTTCAGCTGGATTCAAAGTAGCTTTAATAGCTTCTTCTGAAGGGCTATTAAAAGGCCCTGGGCCGAACCCAGTATTTGCATAAAGGTTATAAGGTGATTCTACTTCTAAATCTTTATAAGTAACCATTTCTTTGTGTTCATTTAAAGCATATAAAACACTGATATCGGATTGCAAAGGCATCTCTACCTCTAAACGATTGAAGAAGACACTCGCAATTTTGGTTCGATCATCATAAGTTATTCCTTCTCGTTCCACTAAAGAAGCTAGTGTCATAACTTCGTGAACCGATAAGCCGCTCTCTTTTATAGGTTCATAATACTTCTGCATGACTTCATCTGTTTTTTCTATCATGTTTCCAATCACTGTTTCAAGAGATTTATCTTCCGAAAAATCATAAGTTGCTGGAAATAAGTATCCCTCTAAAGCATAGCGTGTTTCTTTTGATTCCAATGCACTCGTTAGCAAGTCCGGATATTTTTCTTTTAAGTCTTCCAATAAAGAAGGTTCTTTTACAGCCTCCAAAAATTCCTCAGCAGTATAATCAGTTGAATTCTCCACTGATTTTGCAACTTGATCAATGGTCAAGCCTTCCTGAACTAATATTTTTGTACCATCGAACGCCACGGGACTGCCGCCAGCCTGCAAAGATCGAATAATTTCATCCAATGTCATAGAAGGGGAAAAGAGATAGTAGCCTGCTTGGAAATCTGTTTCATTGTTTAATTTGATATAAAAATTAAACACTGAAGCGCTTTTGATCACTTTTTTTTCTTCTAAAATACGGGAAATATCGGTTGAAGTTGAACCTGAAGGAACCTCTAACGGAATTTCTTTTTCACTGGAAGCATCCAATGGTTGAAGAGATGTCGTTACATATTGGTAGCCTACTATTCCAAAAACGATCAATAATAAAACTAAAATTGAAATGATGCTCAGTACAATTTTTCTGACCATTTTTGTCTCTTTTTGTCTTTCCGCTACTTTTGAATAGACATCTAGTTTGTTCCCTTTCTCATTTTTTGGTTGCTTGCCATTATTTTTCTTCGCCAAGAAGAGGCCCTCCTATCGAAATCAAGAAAACCACGGGATTTTCTACTCTCATTTTCATTTAGTCACATGTTATTTTGACTACTCGCCTGTACTATTATACATGATACCATAATCGTTGCGAAAAAAAAAAGCCAACTGCCAATTTGTTACGATTTTATCATTTAAAGAGGTTATTCTATTCCTTTGCCGATCGTTTTTTATTACGGCGAGAAATCAATAAAACTTGTTTTTACTTTCAAGAAAGATCCGCGCAATAAAATTGAGCTAACTCATCTTACGTTAGCTCAATTTCTATTCATTCAATTATCTTGCTTAAAACGATTCTTCGTCATCAGCCATAAATGTATTTAATACTTCTTCAATCATATCCCACTCTTTGTCTGTTTCAATAGGCTCTAAGTCCCCTTGTCCACCATCTGCTGTTTCTATATAAGAATAAGCTTGTAATTCAACTTCTTCTCCTTCTGCAGAACCAGCTGGATAAACTAAAACATACGATTTTTCAAAATCATCAGAGTCAAAGGTGAATAAAATTTCATACAATTCTTCATTTCCTTGTTCATCGATGATAGTGATATGGTCGTGTTCGTGATCTTCTTCGTGATTGTGGTCATGATTATGGTCGTGATCGTGTGCCATGCTTAACACTCCTTTGTGTTTAAATATAATTCTTATCCATTTTAACGTAAGTCTCTTTTAAAAGCTAGTTTTGATTGCTATCCAAATAGTTTTGGAGAATCATCACTGCTGCTACTTTATCAATGACTTTCTTCCGCTTAGCTCTTGATGCGTTGCCTTCTTCAATCAACATCCGTTCAGCTTGGACAGTTGTTAATCGTTCATCTTGAAAAATAATCGGAAGCTGAATGATTTCTTTTAAAAGTTCGGCATACCGAATCGATGCTTCTGCTCGTGGCCCAATAGAATTATTCATATTTTTAGGCAATCCGATAACCACTTTTGAAACTTCGTATTCTTTTACCAATTCGCTGATTCTGGATAAACCATACTCTTCTTGAATCTCGTTAATTTTAACTGTTTCAATTCCTTGTGCAGTCCAACCAAATGGATCGCTAATAGCAACGCCAACAGTTTTTGAACCAACATCTAATCCCATAGTTCTCATTAAGCTTCTGTTCCACTCGCTTTCAAATAAGTTCTCACTAATTCTTCTACTATTTCATCACGTTCATGGCGTCTAATTAAGTTCCTAGCATCCTTGTGACGTGGAATGTATGCTGGGTCTCCAGAGAGTAAATAACCGACAATTTGATTGATTGGATTGTATCCTTTTTCTTCTAATGCTTCATACACTAATGCTAGTGTTTGCTTAACATCTTTATCATGATTATCACCAACATTAAAACGAACTGTTTCATCTATTGAACTCATGTTCTGCACCCCGATTTCTGTAAACTCTATCCTTATTCTACAAGAAAGCACTTCAAACTACAATAACTATAAAGAAATCCACTTGCTTTTCTGTTCTTTTCATTGGTTTTCATAACAATCTCGCTAATAGTCTATTTAACGCTTTTTAGGTTTCCTATTAAAAAAGGTCGCTTAAAACTTATTACTGTTCTAAGCTTCCTCTATTAGTTCTTAACTATTTTTTTGAACCCATTCTGCTACTTTTTCTAGAGCACCCGGCAAACCAGCAGGATTCTTTCCACCCGCTTGCGCCATATCAGGACGGCCTCCGCCGCCACCGCCAACTAACGGAGCTATTTCTTTGATCAAGTCACCAGCTTTCAACCCTTTTTTGATTGTTTCTGGATCAACAGCTGTCAGAAGGTTAACTTTTCCTTCTTTGGCAAATCCGAGAGTTAAAACATTTGAGACAGCTGTTTGTTTCCATTGATCAGCTAATTGACGCAGTTGATTCATATCATTGACTTCTACTTGTGCAGCAACGATCGTAATACCATTGACTTCTTGTACCGTTTTGAAAATTTCTCCTGCTTGTTCATTTGCTAATTTAGCTTGTAACGATTCATTTTCTTTTTGAGCTTCTTTTAGATCAAATTGCAATTGTTCTACTTTTGATACGACATCTTTTGTTTGTTGAGCTTTTACTAAGCTTGCGAGTTCTTTTAGACGTCGCTCTTCTGATTGCAATATACGGTAAGCAGCTTCACTAGTCACGGCTTCAATTCGCCTCACTCCTGCACCAATGCCTGATTCTGAAAGGATTTTGAAAATACCGATCTCACTTGAATTTTGAACGTGTACTCCTCCACATAATTCCATTGAATAATCGCCTACTTGGACAACGCGTACTTGATTGCCGTACTTTTCACCGAATAAAGCCATTGCTCCTAAGCCGCGAGCTGTTTCAATATCTGTTTCAATCGTTTTTACTGGTAATGAAGCCCAAATTTTTTCGTTAACGATTTGTTCCATTTCATCTAGTTCCTCTTGCGTAATTTGACCAAAATGTGTGAAATCAAACCGCAAATGATTGGAAGTAACTAACGAACCAGCTTGGTTAGCGTGTTCACCTAAGATATCTTTTAATGCACGATGCAATAAGTGAGTCGCTGTATGGTTGCGCGTAATGCCGCGTCGCAAAGCTTCATCCACACATAACTGATACGTTTGCCCTACTTGTAAGCTTTCAAGTACTTCTACCGTATGCAAAGGCTGTCCAGCCGGCGCTTGTTTGACATCTAGTACGTTTGCGACCACCGTTCCATCTGTATTTACGATCGTTCCTTTATCGGCAACTTGTCCGCCTTTTTCTGCATAAAAAGGTGTTTGGTCAAAAATGACACGGACGATGTCGCCTTTTATAGCTTTTTGGACCAACTCTTCTTCTGCAGCAATAACTTCCAGTTTACCTTCTGCCTTGGTCTGATCGTATCCGACAAAGCTGCTTTCTGCTGTTACTTCTGAAAACAACTGTGTTTGAACGCCCATTGATTTTTCATCGCTTCTAGCTGCTCGGGCACGATTACGTTGTATTTCCATTTCTTTTACGAAACCTTCATGGTCGACTGCCAAGCCTTTTTCCTCAGCATATTCTTCCGTCAATTCAACCGGGAACCCAAAAGTATCATATAATTTGAAAATATCTTTACCAGAGATTCGTTTTTCACCGGCAGCTTTTAATTCTTTAATCAGATTATTTAAAATCGTCAATCCATCATTGATCGTTTCATGAAACCGTTCTTCTTCTGTCTGAATGACTTTTACAATAAACGGTTCTTGTTCTAAAATTTCTGGATAGTAGCTATTCATAATTTTGCCGACAACTGGAACCAATTTGTACATAAAGGCTTCATCAATACCCAGTTTTTTCCCATGCATCACTGCACGACGCAACAATCGGCGTAAAACATATCCTCGTCCTTCGTTTGACGGAAGAGCACCGTCCCCGATCGCAAAACTTACTGCACGCAAATGATCCGCAATCACTTTAAAGGAAATATCATCTTGTTCATTATCGCCATATTTTTTGCCATCGCTCATTTTTTCAATCTCTTTAATGATCGGCATAAATAAATCCGTCTCAAAATTCGTTGGAGCATCTTGCAAAATTGAAACGACACGCTCTAATCCCATTCCTGTATCAATGTTTTTATTCGGTAGCGGTTCATAAGTGCCGTCAGCTTTATGATTAAATTCAGAAAACACTAAGTTCCAAATTTCAAGCCAGCGTTCGTTTTCACCGCCAGGGTAATTTTCTGGATCGTCTTTCGCCAAATTATCAAATGCTTCACCACGATCATAAAAGATTTCAGAATCCGGGCCACTTGGACCAGCACCAATATCCCAGAAGTTGTCAGCGACTTCAATAATATGCTCCTCAGTCAACCCAATCTTTTCTTTCCAAATTTGGGCAGCCTCTTTATCTTCAGGATAAACTGTTACATAAAGTTTTTCTGGATCTAAGCCTAACCATTCTTCGCTAGTTAAGAACTCCCATGCCCAGACGATCGCTTCTTCTTTAAAATATTCTCCAATAGAAAAATTTCCTAACATTTCAAATAAAGTATGGTGCCGCGCTGTTTTTCCTACATTTTCAATATCATTGGTTCGAATGCTTTTTTGAGCATTTGCGATTCTAGGATTATCAGGAATCACTGAACCGTCAAAATATTTTTTTAACGTTGCAACACCTGAATTGATCCATAATAAGGTAGGGTCTTCAACTGGCACAAGCGATGCACTTGGTTCTATTTTATGTCCTTTTGTTTCGAAAAAATCTAAAAACAATTGACGGACTTCGTTACTTGATAAGTGTTTCATTTTTTTCTTCCTCTCCATTACATCCAGTTTTTTAACTAATTTAAGAAAAAAGGCATAAAAAAAAGCCCAATTACAACATTGCTAGACAAGGACGAATGAATCGCGGTACCACCTTGTTTGCAATGATGTCATTCGACAATATCATTACCTCTTGAGTCTCGATAACGTGAGAAACGATAGTATTTCTACTATGACTAAAAAAGGGAGCACCCATTTAATACTGTTAGTTTTCTTTCAGCCATGGAAAACTTTTCTTTAAACAATGATAAAAATAGATATGTCCTTTTGGTATCGTCTAAAGTATAGGAGAACCTCACACGATTGTCAATAAAAAAATAAAGCAAAAGGACAGGATCGAGTCGCCACTTTTGCTAGGACTATTTCGTTTATTTTTTATTTACTCGCATTAAATGTTACATTTCTACAAATTTTCAGAAGTAGAATCTTTGGCTAGCGTAAAACCTTTTCCCCATACTTCGCTAGCACTCATCACTACAACAAACGCATGCGGGTCAACGCTTAAAATTGTTTCTCGCAAAAAAGTGAATTCTTGTTCATCGACTACACACATCAACATTTCTTTATCGTTTGCGCCATATTCACCGTATCCGCCAGAAATACTTAAGTTAGTTACTCCACGGTTGATATTTTGATAAATCGCCATTCTAATTTCAGCTGCCTTTTCGGAAATAATCAGCACGTTCTTAGAACGATTAAAACCAACTTGAATCAAATCAATCGTTCGACTGATGACAAATAGAGAAATAATTGAAAACATGACTACTTCACCATCGAACGCAATTAAAGCAGTAACGATCACCAATCCGTCAACCAATGCCACGCTCGTTCCTAATGGCAGCCTTAAATAAACGTGGATCACTTGCGCTATAATACTTGTTCCTCCGGTAGAAGCTTTCGCTTTAAAAACCAGCCCAATTCCAATTCCTGTAGTGATTCCTCCAAACAATGCAGCTAATAACGGATTCAAGGTCCAAGGTTCTATAAAACTAAGCAGACCGATAAAGATGGGGAGAATCAAACTACCGATAATCGTTTTAAAGCCCGCTTCTTTTCCTAGAGCAATAAAACAAATGAATAATAAAGGGATATTGAAAGCCAATTGAACAATGGATGGATTCCAAGAAAACAGATTATTTAAAATGGTGCTTAATCCGCTAACGCCGCCTGAAACAATAAAATTTGGTAATAAAAAGGCATTAAACGAAACGGCTGCAATAAAAGAACCGACAACGATAAAAACGATGTCGATTGCTTGCAAAGGGTATTGACTTGCTTTTGGTTTATTCTTCATGGCTAACATAACATCCTTTTCTTTTGACTTTAAGACTACTGCTCATTCTAACATTAAATCTCTTTTTTGGAACTATTTTTTTGAGTCGCTTTTTTCAGAGCAGACTCTATTTAACGCTATTTCCCTATTTCTCTTTTGTCCTCACTTACTTTTTTTATTTATTTGGCTTATACTTATAAAATAAATCAACTTTCAAATGTACTAAAAGGAGTCCTCATGACGAATCAAAAACACTTTCACATTATCGTCAATGAACTAGCTGGTTCAGGTAACGGCAAACTCATCTGCGCGACATTGGTCAAACTTTTAACTGAAAAAAAGCTTACTTTCCAATTACATAAAACCCAGTATGCTGGACATGCCATTCAATTAACAACCGAATTAGCAAAAAAGATAGTAACGACTTCAGAAATAAACGCTCCTTTGTTAATGATCGTTGGCGGAGACGGTACCCTACATGAAGCAGTGCGAGGGCTTGGTGAGGAATACAAAGATATGCCATTGGCTTATATCCCAGCCGGATCGGGAAATGATTTCGCCAAGGGATTGGGCATTTCTAAAAAAACCCATGAGGCTTTAAGCCAAATATTACAGGCAACGTCTCCAAAAAAAATAGATGTTTTACGCTATCAAGAAAAAATCCTGCAACAAGAAGGTTACGCTATCAATAACATTGGGATTGGATTTGATGCAGCTACTGTAAAGTACACCAATCAATCTTCTGCGAAAGTACGCTTAAACAAATACAAGTTGGGGTCCGTTGCCTATCTTGCATCTGTGACAACTGTCTTATTCAAACAAAAAGGCTTTCCAATCGAAGTTATCGCGGACGGCAAACAACGATTTTTCCCTAAAGCTTTTTTAGTAACGGTCAATAACCATCCTTATTTTGGAGGAGGCATTGGCATTTCGCCAAAAGCTTCTCCCTATGATCAGCAAGTCGATTTAATCGTTCTTCAAAAATCATCTGTTTTTAAAATTATTTGGTTGTTTCTGCTCATGCTCAATGGCGGCCGGCATTTGCAACACAAAGACGTCCATTCTTTCCAAGCCCGCCACATCCAAATACGGTCGACTCAACTGGAAGATACCCAGGCTGACGGAGAATTTTTAGGACACCGATCAGTTCATTTTTACTTTTCAGCGACAACTCGTTATTTTTGGTTTTAATTGTTTTATCCGTTCTTTTTTATTTTACGCCTAAAAAAATAGGCTTATGGACAACTAAAATGTTTCCATAGGCCTATTTTTGTTTACGGGGTTATGCCTTCCATACCAATCATAGGGTCAACAGCATTTGTTCGAATCATTTCGACCGTTAAGCGGTAAGATAAAGAAGGCTCTTCTTCAGCTGTTTCAAATAAAGAGACTTCTTCTATCTTGGCCTGGACTGGAGCAGCAGCTGGTTTTGTTTCATTTGAACGGGTTCCAGCTGTCAGTTCTGTTTTTTTCTCTACAGACGAACGTGTTGCTGATGAATCAATCGTTAGTGGAGCGTCGTTGTCCTCCAGGAGCCGTTCTTTTAACGTCGTTAAGCGAGTTGCCGAAGATTTTAGAACACTTTCTTGAAAGGCGGAAACTTCTCCGCATAAAATCAACAGCTCGCTGCTTCTTGTAATCGCGGTATACAGCAAGTCTCTTCTGAGCATACGCCCATAATTTTGCACCATCGGCAAAATGACCATTTTAAATTCACTACCTTGAGATTTATGTATGGAACAACAATAAGCTAAGGTAATTTTATTCCATTCATTGCGTTTATAAGTCACTTCATTAGCATCAAACTGAATCACAAGTTCATCAACTTTATCATCTGCTTCTTTAGCATAGGTAATGCTGGTGATTTCCCCCATATCTCCGTTAAAAACATTTAATTCAGGATTGTTAACTAATTGAAGAATCTTATCTCCAATCCGATAAATCCGGTCATTGAACTTCACTTCTTTACGCCGTCCAGTATCATTAGGGTTAAAAATTTCTTGCATCATCTTGTTCAATGCATCGATCCCAGCCGGGCCGCGATACATCGGCGCTAGAACCTGAATGTCTTGAGGCGTGAATCCTTTGGCTTTCGCTTTTGCGACAACTTGTCGAATCACCTCTTCAATTTGGTAAGCGTAACAGTTAATAAAAGAACGATCTTTTTTATTTTGAGTAAAATCATTTGGCAACTGACCGTCTTTTATTTCATGAGCCAATGAGATAATCGATGAACCGTCTCCTTGGCGGTAAATTTCATTCAATTCCATATTTGGGATGAGTTGAGCATCAATTAAATCATGGAGCACTTGTCCCGGACCTACAGAAGGCAACTGGTTCTTATCTCCAACAAACATCACTTGCATATGTTCTGGTACCGCACGAAGCAATTGATTCGCTAGCCAAGTATCTACCATCGACATCTCATCAACGATCAAGAGACCTCCTTCTAATTCACGGTCCGATTGTTCATCGTTATTGTTTTCTCGCCCATTCAATCCTAATAAGCGATGTATCGTACTGCTAGGCAATCCAGTTGTTTCATTCATTCGTTTAGCTGCCCGACCAGTCGGCGCGGCTAATAAAATCGGAAAAACTTTGTCGCTATAATCGTTTAAATCCAGTGATAGACCGTTTAGCTCGGCAAATAAAGAAACAATTCCGTTTAAAACGGTTGTTTTCCCTGTCCCTGGTCCACCAGTTAAAATAAACAAAGGCGATACTATCGCTTCTTCAATTGCTTGTATTTGAGAAGCTCCATAAGATATACCTAATCTCTTTTCTAATTTTCGTATTTCTTTTGGGATATCATGGGAGTTATAAGTAATTTCTTTTTTCCGTTCCAATAAGCGTTTAATTGAAGTATTGATGCCCCATTCAGCTGCATACAAAGACTTAATATACAATTTATGCTGGTCTTCAATCAGCTGATTTTCTTCAATAAGCTGCAACAACTCTTCAGCTAAAGCATCCGGATCGATAATAAACGCCCGACTAGATTCTAAGACTTTTAAGCTTTCTTCTAACAAAGGTTCAGCTAAAGTATACGTATTCCCTTGACTTAAGCACAATTCATTCAAAGAGTATAGGATAGCCGCTTTTAAACGGGCAGGAGAATCAGCAGCGAAACCTAATTGATCGGCAATCGCATCAGCCTTTTTAAATCCGATATTTTCAATATCTTGAACCAATTGATAAGGATTTTCTTGAATGATATCCAGCGTTTCCCCTTGATACGTTTGGTAGATATTGTATGCCAGTTGACTTCCAAATCCATAACTATTCAAACCAATAATGATTTTTTCCATTCCGTCACTAGCCTGAATCGTATTGACCAACACTTCTCGTTTTTTAGCGTTTAAACCTTTCACTTCAGCAAGCACTTCTGGATTTTCACTGATCTTATCAATGGCATTCTCGCCTAATAACTGCACGATCGTTTCAGCCGTTTTTTTTCCGATTCCTGGAAATTTATCACTAGAAAGATAAGCTACTACTCCTGCAGCTGATGTTGGTTTTTCTTGTTTGTATCGATCAGCAGTAAACTGCACACCGAATTTTGGATGATCAACCAATTTCCCAAAAAAGCGATACGTTTCTTCTTCTTGAACTTGTCCGAAATTTCCAGTAATGACGATTTCTTTGTCATCATAAGTGCTGTTCGTTTCAGCAACTCTAACCAAAAGAACTTTGTAAAAGTTTGTGGGATTTTGATAGAATATAGCCACGACTTGCCCTACAACATAAGGCGTCTCCGTTGCAAATAAGTCTAAATTTTCTTGTTCGGCCATTTCCGTTCATCCTTTCTGCTTATGAACTCATTCCATTGACACTGCGACAACTGCTCTTCACTCTTTTGTTGGAGGTTGAACCATTGCTTCAATTGCTTTTAATTGCTGAATCCGCTCTTGGTGGCTATTTGGATTCAATGTAGATGATTGTTTGAAAAAAGCTTCAAAAACAGTGGGCGGTTCCTTTAAAGCCATCCCTATGAGGCCTCTCTTAAACCACGCTTCATCGTTATCAGGAGTTATCTCCATGACTTTTTCTAAATAATCCTTTGCTTCATCAAAGTGTCCTGTCTGCATTAAGCAATTGCCGATCAATAAAAAGAGCGCACTGTCTGGCTCATTTGCTATCTTTACCATTAAAAGATAGACCAATGCTTTTTTTGGCTCTTTTAATGAAAAGTAGCATTGTCCAATCATACGCGCAGCATCATTTTTCAGTCCTGTTTGAGGATGTTGGAATACTCGCGTGAAGTACACCAAGCTTTCAGTGTACCGTTCTTGTTGATAATATAGGTTTCCAAATGCATACAAAAGTGTTGGATGCTCCGGTTTTTTTTGAAGGGCTGTCTCCAAGACCGCTTGGGCATCAGCATATTTTTTTGCTACAATCAATATCATTGCCAAATTATAATAACTGTCGCTATTTTCAGGTTGTTCTTCTATTTCTTCAAATAATAATTGAATGGCTTCATTTAAATTTCCTTGTTCCCATAATTGAAATGCTTCATGGTTTCGATTCATTTCTGTCCACTCCTTTTGCAGCTCATATTATTTTACACCAAACTAGGAGATGTTTCTACCAAAGTAATGGTATCTTTTAAGGAAAACGAAAAAGACAGAAAAAAAGAGCAGAATTTATCTGCTCTTTCGTCTGTGTTAAATGTATTGTAATTCTCTGGTGTCATTATAAGCGGAATCAATCGTTCCTCCACCTAAACATTCCATTCCATCATAGAATACGACGGCTTGCCCAGGCGTGATTGCTCGTACAGGCTCATCGAATTCAACTGTTGCTGTTGTTCCATCTTCGTTTAAATGAACAGTCACCCCGGTATCCGCTTGGCGGTAACGGAATTTAGCCGTACATTTAATCGTTTTTGGCATTTCTTCATTGGTTGTAAAATGAATGTCTGTCGCATCTAAATGAGTTGCGTATAACCATTCATGGTGGAATCCTTGTCCAACGTAAAGAGTATTTGTCGCCAGATCTTTTCCAATAACAAACCAAGGTTCACTAGAAGCACCACCGCCGCCAATACCTAATCCTTGACGTTGGCCAATGGTATAATACATCAAACCATCGTGTTGGCCTTTAATTTCGCCTTCTGTAGTTACCATGTTCCCCGGTTGAGCTGGCAAATAAGTCATCAAGAATTTTTTAAAATCGCGTTCCCCAATAAAGCAGACACCTGTTGAATCTTTTTTCTTAGCCGTTGCTAAGTTAGCTTCTTCAGCAATTTTACGAACTTCAGACTTTTCCATTCCGCCTAAAGGAAACAACGTTTTAGCCAATTGTTCTTGCGACAATTGGTTTAAGAAATACGTTTGATCTTTGTTGGTGTCTACGCCACGCAACATTCGTGTTGTCCCTTTTTCATCGCGTTCGACCTGAGCATAATGTCCAGTTGCCACATAATCGGCGCCTAATTCTAGTGCATAGTCCAAAAATGCTTTAAATTTAATTTCTTTATTGCACATCACATCCGGATTGGGCGTCCGGCCTTTTTTATATTCATCTAAAAAGTATTGAAACACTTTGTCCCAATATTGTTTTTCGAAGTTTACTGAATAATAAGGAATCCCAATTTGGTTCGCTACAAGTGCTACATCGTTGTAATCTTCGGTAGCTGTACACATCCCGAATTCATCTGTATCGTCCCAGTTTTTCATAAAAATCCCCACCACATCATAGCCTTGTTGCTTAAGCACTAAAGCCGTGACGGATGAGTCAACTCCCCCACTCATACCTACTACGACACGAGTGTTGCTGTTGTCTTTCATACTATCACCATCATTTCAAATAGATTCTGAAAATCTTAACGATTTGAAGGTCGCATTTTTTCAGTCTTAATCATTATACTAACTTTTTGAAAGAAATCAAGAGAGCTGACTCAGCCTGTTTTTCCCCCGACACCTTTTTCGACCTGAGATAGTCAATTTGATCAACTCTTCAAAACTAACAAAAAAGAGAAAATAACAGTTGCGTCATTTTCTCTCACATTAATTCTTTAAACTTTTTCCACTATTCCTTGTTCTACAAAATCTCGCATAATGAATTCATATCTCTCACGTGCTTCACTGAATGCATTCCCTTTATAAATGTTGACCGCCTGCAATCCATTACTGGTAGTGACTGAAATTTTCAATTGTGTTAAGTCATTTGATACAATGATTTTTAATTTTAGTCCTGGTTTATTTTCAGGAACAACATCCAACGCCCGAATGTATTGAAAATTTCCTGTTTTTGTTTCTTCAAATCCATTATCGCGTAAAGTATATCGTTTCACCTCTGGATGGACTGCATATGTTTCATTGGAACCTTGAAGCTTTGCTGTTTTTGCAAATGCCATTTCATTCACCTCGGTTAGATTTAGTTTCACTTTAACTATACATAGGCTTCTTGCTTTTTACCAATACTGTTTAAACCTTTTTTATCTTTTGCTCTTACTTTTTTAATTTAGCGATGATCTTGATCAATTCATCTGCCAAATGATCGATTGACTGAGAAGTTGTCCCTAAGCCAAAACTGATTCGTATAGATTCAGAAATTTTAGGGTCGTCAGATCCAAACATAGCCATTAGGACATGACTAGGATCAATATTGCCAGCTGTACACGCTGAACCAGCTGATACAGCTATTCCAGCTAAATCTAATAACATCAAGAGTTGTTCTGAAGAAACACCCGTAAACCAAATATTCAGAATATGTGCTAGATGTTGTTCAGAACTGCCATTGACTTCAAAGGCAATGTCGGCTTTTTTTAATCGTTCCAATAATTGGTTACGGAATCCCAAATAACTCTCTTTCCGCTGTTCTTTTTCATTTTGAACGATTTCAACGGCTTTTTGAAAACCGGAAATTGCTGGGATATTTTCTGTTCCAGCCCGGCGTTTCATTTCCTGTTCGCCGCCTAACATAAAACTTGGCAAATTAATTTTTTCGTTGATATATAGAAACCCTGTGCCTTTAGGACCATTAATTTTATGACTCGAAGTAGATAATAAGTCAATATGACTAGATTTAACATCAATTGTTTCTAATCCATATGCTTGGACGGCATCCGTATGAAAATACGCAGTCGTTTCACTTTCTTGAATAATTTCGCCAATAGCTTTGATATCCATCAATGATCCAACTTCATTATTCCCATACATAATTGAAACTAAAATAGTGTCCGGTCTCAATGCTGCTCGGACTTGCTCTGGATCCACTAGGCCAAACGAGTTTACCGGCAGATAAGTAACTTCAAAACCAAGCGACTCTAATTTCTCCATCGGTCTCAAAACCGCATGGTGTTCGATAGTTGAGGTGATCACATGTTTTCCTTCTGTCATCCGAGACAACGCTGTTTCGAAAACAGCTGTATTGTCACTTTCTGTTCCGCCACTTGTTATCACGATCTCACTTGGTTTAGCGCCGATACTAGCAGCAAAAACTAATCGTGCATTATCTAGAATACGCCGACTGTCACGCCCAAAATTATGAATACTAGAAGCATTTCCATAATGATTTTGCATCATTTCATAAACTATTTCTACTACTTCAGGGTGTACCGGACTAGTCGCCGCATGATCTAAGTAAATCTTTTCCATTATAACCCTCCCTGACCGCATTCTTTAATTCCTAAAATTCTACCACTAATCTTGTCTTTCAACAATAGTTGAATCAAATTGTCCTTTTAAAATCTGTAAAAACAACAGGCCTCCAAATGCATTAAGCTGGATGCCTGCTGTTCTTATCGTTCTTATTGTACGGCTTCTGGGAAAAGCATTTTTAAAATGCCGATCGTTAACGGGCGACCTTGACCTTCAGAAACAAAAGCATGCATATGCATAGCTGGATTAAAGTTAGCTTCAATAACTGTGTACCCCGGATTTTCTGGAGTAGATGGTTTTTGGTAATCCGGTATAATCAAATCTACTCCACAAACTTTAGCTCCAATGACTTTTGTCATTTCAACGGCTGCTTTTTTATAGCTGTCGTCAATAATATCTGTGACATCAATAGAATCTCCGCCAGTACTAACATTTGAATTTTCTCGCAAATAAACTCTGACATCTGCATCAGGAATGCTTTCAGTCGTATAGCCTTGTCCTTTTAACATCAATTGTTCAATTTCATTTAATTGTATTTTCTCTAAGGGAGCTCGATGGTCTGTGCCGCGAAGAACATCTTTATTTTTCTCTGCAACTAATTCTCTCACTGTGTGCTGGCCATCTCCGATAACATTAGCAGGTATACGCAATAAAATTGCCGCTACTTCATCGTTCAAAACAAAAAAGCGGTACTCTGTGCCCTCGATAAATTCTTCAACCAATACAGTGGTGTCTTCTTTAAAAGCAAATTTTATCGCTGACTGATAATCTTCAAAACGAGCACCTTCCTTAAAGATAGAAATGCCTACGCCATAATTAGTCGATTTTGGTTTTACAACAATGCCTTTATGCGCATATTGCCAAAAACCAGCATTAGCTTCTTCTTCAGTATGGTATTCTTCCCCTTGAGGTACTTTAAAACCTGCATCATTTAAAATCTTTTTCGTGACTGTTTTATTTTCCATAATAAGCGGAGCAATGTACTGATCCTTTGAAGTCATATTAGCATTTTTTACATACTCGGTATGTTTTTTGTAACTTAACTTCAAAAATTGCTCTGTTTCATCTAAAATGTCTATTTTAATGCCTTTTTGAATGGCGTCAGAAATCAACAACTGAGTCGACATCTCCATATTGGTAAAACCTTTCAAGGCATAAAACTTCTCAAAAGCTGCTTGTTTGTAATTATGAGCTAGTTCCAAGCCAAACGTTAGGTAAGAACCCGCTTCTTCGATCCCTTTGATCATTTGGCCAGCGAGTGTTAATTTAGGATCCAACAATTGTTTTTTTGCTTGTCGGACACACTCCAAGGCTGCTTCAGATCCATTCGTAAGTTGAATCATCTCTAACATTTCCTCAATTAAAGTTAGACCTTCCTCTTGGAATTCAGTCTTTTCATAAGGGTGCTCCAAAGCTACAAAATCACTCATTTTTTTCCCTAACGCAACATCATTCATATCAGAAGCCTTATCTTTCCAGACCATAAACATACAAAATAGATGGATAAACTGCATGTCTTGTTCAGATATCCCATAAGCATCAAATGGATTTAAATCAAAAATGCGCAGTTCCACATAAGCAATGCCTTTTGTTAATAACTCGCGAGCTGTTTTCGTGCCACGTAATCGAACACCTGAATAAAACTCTCGTTCCTCGAATAATTTTCCTTCGTTTACTGCTTCTTCTAAATTTTCAACATAGTCCGTTAGTGTTTCAAAAGATATCGTTACATCGTCTGTATTGGCGTAACCATAATGGCTGCTGCGAATACTTCTGACATATCCTTTTGGTGGTGTTTCTTCATAACGCTCGCTCTTAAAAAAGCTTGAATCCGCTACTGGAGCTGCTCCTAAAAGGTACGTTAATAACCAACGGTAACGCAGAAAGTTTTTCGCTAACTTCAAGTAAACAGCTGATTTAAATTGAATAGGATCAGCGATATCAGTCTGGTTATGATAAAGCTCATCGATAAAGTGTTTATCAAATTCAAAATTGTAATGCACGCCACTTAACATCTGTTTGTTTTTTCCGTATTTTTCCGCTAAATGGTTCCGGTAATTCACATCTTCAATTTTGTCTAGTTTTGCTATCGGAATGTCATTTTCTTTTGGCAAAACAACCGGCATACTCATTGGCCAAATATACTCATCATCTGCCATTGTTCGCAAAGTAACTTCATGGATAGCACTTAACCAACGATGGGTTTCGTGTATGCTGTTAACTGGCGGTGTGATCAATTCTAATTGCGATTCACTAAAATCGGTTTGTATGTACGGATGAAAACTTCGATTCCCAAATTGCTTAGGATGATCAGTCAACGCTAATTCTCCGTTAGATAGAACGCGCAAGCCCTCTTTTTCAACTCCGTAAACAGCTTTATAAAAAGCTGCAGGTATTTCAAGTTCTTTAATATTTTCTTTTAATGTTTTCATTAAATTATGCCCTCTTCTTTTCGATAATTTGTTTTTCAATTTCAGCTTGAATTTTCGGTTCCGGTGCAAAATCTTTTTCCCAATTTTCAGGCTTTCTTACTTTGCCATCATGTTCGCGGTAATGAGGTTTTCCGTCCGGAAATAGTTTTCCCATGTTAGCTTCATGAACAATAGAAAAAATCGGATCAGGATTTACTCCCATTAAGACAAAGGAACCATAATTAAAATAATTGGCATCTGTCAATGCATCTACTTGTCCGATTAAACAATTGTCTATCTTTTTCTGTTCCGTGCGGATTTTAGTTAAGGATGTGTCAACCGTTTTCTGCCAATCCGACACAATTTTTTCGAATGCCGCCAGCTCTCCATCAACGCTAGCATAAAGAAATTCTAATATTTCTTCTGTTGAAAATGCTGCGCGGTTAAGTGCTTCATCTGGTGTCAATGCTGTTGGAACTGTTTTTTGCGGTTTATCAAAAACCGTATGAAATTCTTTTACTTGTTCAAATGCAGATAATTGGTTCATTTTAGCGACTCCTTTAATTCTTCAATCTTATCTAGTATAACTTACACTTTGCAGAAGAGAAACGTATTCGTTTCAGTTTTCATGTAAAAGAAAGACTCTTCCCATAGAAGTTTGGCGGAAAACTCACGGTTAGATTCATTCGTTCACTAGCATTAAGATACAGAAACGGTCACTCAGACGGCTTAGTTTTCGTAGAATCTTCAGAAATCAAGTACTTTCTTAAAGCTGCATTCTCAGATTCTAGTATCTTTCGATTCATTTCTGATTCTTTCAAGTCTTGTTGCATAATATTTAAAAATTGGAATCGATCAGTATACGTGCGGTCTGCTTTTTCGGCGTCGCTTTTTTCTTTAAGCAGCTTTTTAAGATCTTCTTCAAGACCACTTATTTCTTCTTTTAAAGCATTATTTTGTTCGATCAATACCGTATTATGAAAAGCTGTTTTTTTCGTTTCTTTTTCTGTTTTTCCGTCTGTTAGATTAATGTAAACAAGATAAACGGCTAAACAAGCGATTAAAATAGGCACAATAAAAGTAGGATGCTGCAAAAAGGAAAGTCGGACAATACTGATACCAGTCAAAATAAAAATAGTTAGTCCAATTTTAAATGATTTTATTTTTCTTTTACTGTTCAATTCACGATAATACATCAGTTGATTTTGCAATTCTTGTTCTCTTAATTGATAGTCATCTTGTATTTTTTGTTGATTAAAAAAGAGTATTTTTTCTTTACTTTCTAAATTCTCTTTTGATTGCTCCTGATAAAATGCAAACCATTCCTTTTCTTTTGTCAACCGCTCTAAATCATGAGCTAAAGCAGCGTGGTAGTCAGCTCTCTCTTTGTTCAACTTCGCAGCCGTTTCTTTGCTTAAACGATCTGCTTTTTGTTTTGCAGCAGCTAGAATCTCATTTGCCTCATTATGCGCTTGCGTTGTCATTTGTTTTTGCCTTTGTTCGAGAAGACATTTATTTTCATGAATCAAATTCTTTAAGTCCATTAGTTGTTGTTGAACATCTCGATAGATTTCTTCTGATTGACGGTATGCTTCATTTAAAATAGCTTCCGCTTGAGCAGCAGTTTCTAAATAGTGTCCCTTTTCATCTATTTCAACTAAAGCGGGTTTTTGATAGACAGCTTTTACTTGTGAATTTTCCGTCAATTCTCCCACCTCTTCACCCCTAATAGTTTTTTGGGGTTCGTTAAAGGTTCCATTACTCTTTTTCATTGGCGAACCCCTTTCATTCAGTTATTTCTGATACCCGGCTTTACTTTTTTAACCGGCGTTTCTTTTAATTATGGCAAATTGTTATAAAAAAAGCGACTAACTTAGATTAACACACAAAGAACTTTAGAGAAAAAAAGACTGGATGACATTAAACATGAATGGAGCAACAAACACGGTAATTGCACCTGTCACACCAATGGCTAACCCCGCCATTGCTCCTTGAGCAGCACCAAGTTCAATAGCTTTTGACGTTCCAACAGCATGAGCAGCACTTCCTAAAGCAATGCCTTGAGCTATATCATCGGTGATTGCAAACCATTTAAAAATAGCCGGTGCCATCATTGCGCCCATAATACCAGAAACAATTACAAAAACTAGTGTCAAAGAAGGAATACCTCCCATTTTTCCAGATATTTCAATAGCTATTGCAGAGGTGATCGACTTTGGCATTAAAGAAGCAATCATTTTTTCATTTAAGTGAAAAACTACTCCCAAAATGCCCGTTAAAAACGTGCAGACTATAGTCCCTAAAAAAATTCCAATCAAGATTGATTTATAATGTTTCTTCAATAAATGAAAAGTATGGTACAAAGGGATTCCTAAAGCCACCGTAGCTGGACCAATCAGCATATTCAGCACGCTGCCACCAACATAAAAATCGTCATATGAAATACCGGTACTCAACAAAAAAAGAATAATAAAAATAGTCGAAACGATCAACGGATTTAAAACAGGATAAGGATACCTCTGAAATAGAGCATGAGCTAGCAAGTACATGCCTATGGCCAAAATCAAACCAAAAAGCGGGTTACTTGTTAATTCTTGTACCATGTTCTACCACTGCCTTTCGCTTCTTATGATTTCCAGAAGGATGCTCTTCAAATTTTCTTTTTATTTTTTGAACCAATAGTCCAACAAAAATCAATGTGAAGCCAGAAGTCAACAATAAAATGATCAAGAGGATCCACCAGTTTTCTTTAATAAGGGGAAAATAAACCATTATCCCTACGCTAGCTGGAACAAACAAAAGACTTAAATTGCTTAAAAGAAAGTTTCCTGCTTTTTCAACTGACTTCACATCCAGCCATTTGAATTGCAGAGCTAAAAATAATAAGACCATGCCAATGACACTGCCGGGAACCGGCAAATCAAATCCTTTTGAAACCATTTCTCCTATAAATGAAAAACACAAAATAATAAATAACTGACGATAAATTTTCATTACCTATTCCCCCATTTAATCTAGTCCATAATAGCATAATTCTTATAGAATAGGGAGCCTCTCTGCTTGTCTGCAAGCGGCCAAAAGAAGTTTTACCGGTTTCGAAAAAGCAAACAAATGTTCTTAATCAGTAGAAGACTTTCCACTAAAATGGTATACTATATAGAAAGAATTTTTAAGGAGGCCTTCTGCTTTGAATAAACCGTTAGCTTTTCGTATGCGTCCGACTAATATTGACCAAATTGTAGGACAAACTCACTTAGTAGGCAACGGAAAAATCATCCGTCGTATGGTGGACGCTAAAATGCTGTCTTCCATGATTTTATATGGACCTCCAGGAATTGGAAAAACCAGTATTGCTAGTGCTATTGCTGGTTCCACCCAATATGCTTTTCGGATGTTGAATGCAGCTACTGATACGAAGAAAGATTTGCAAGTGGTCGTAGAAGAAGCTAAAATGAGCGGTTCTGTTATTTTATTGCTTGATGAAGTTCATCGTCTGGATAAACCAAAACAGGATTTTTTATTGCCTCACTTGGAAAATGGTCGTGTCATCATGATTGGGGCTACGACCGAGAATCCCTATATCACAATAAATCCCGCTGTTCGGAGTCGTTCGCAAATTTTTGAATTAAAGCCTCTCTCCATTGAAGACATTCAACTAGCTTTAATGAGTGCTTTAAAAGATAAAGAACGTGGACTAGGCAATGAATCTGTTGCTCTTTCGGATACAGCACTCTTGCATTTATCCCGAGCAACCAATGGAGATTTAAGAAGTGCTTTAAATGGTTTAGAATTAGCCGTTAAATCAACTGATCCTGATGAAACGGGTACCATTCAGATTACCTTAGATATTGTTGAAGAATGTATTCAGCGTAAAGCGTTGACTCACGATAAAAACGGCGATGCTCACTACGATGTTATCTCAGCATTACAAAAGTCTATTCGCGGAAGTGATGTTAATGCTGCACTCCATTATTTAGGCCGTTTAGTTGAAGCCGGTGATTTGCCAATTATTGCTAGAAGATTAATGGTCATCGCATATGAAGATATTGGTTTAGCCAATCCTGCAGCTGCTCAAAGGACCGTCACCGCTGTACAAGCGGCTGAAAAACTTGGCTTTCCGGAAGCTAGAATTCCTTTGGCTAACGCTGTAGTCGATTTATCTCTTTCCCCCAAATCAAATTCGACTTACGTAGCGATTGATGCTGCTCTCGCAGATATTCGAGCAGGAAAGAGCGGTGACGTTCCCGATCATTTAAGAGATTCCCACTACAGCGGTGCTAAAAAACTAGGTCGGGGCGTAACTTACCAATATCCTCATAGCTATCCTAGTGCTTGGGTCGATCAACAATATTTGCCTGATAAATTAAAGCAGGCTCTGTATTACCAACCCAATCACACTGGAAAATACGAAGACGCATTAGCTCAACAGTACGACAAAATAAATCAAGCGAAAAAGAAAAAATAACGCTTTCTTCATTCATTCTAAGCTGTTTCATCTTTGAAAAGACAGCTCAATCGTTTGACAGTATTATAGGTATATGCTACTATAAGGATAAGATTTCTGAGATGTTCGTCATGTCCAACATGTGTTGACCGAACAATTAATATTACCTTGGGATCCAAACTGATTCAAACTGATAGCATGCCTTTTCACTTGGTAGCTAGACGTTTGACAGCGGAGCCCACCTGCTAACTGCGGGTTCAATACAACCTGGACGTACCAACGGCATCACCGGATTTCTTAATTAAAGTTGAAAGACTTTGAAAGCCATTCTTTATTGAATGGCTTTTTTCTTTTCCCTGATGATACAATAGTTACAGTGCCCTTGGAGCGCAAAAACCATTAGAAGATAAAAAGGAGAATACATCATGCTCGTATCTATTTTATTTGGACTTTTCACGTTACTGCTTTTCTATGCAGCCTATTTCTTATGGAGCGGCAAAGCAACTGTTTTTATTACTGAATCTCAATCTGAAAAAGCTCGATTTGCTCAGAAATTTTTTTCTTTTATCGGAAGCTTACTAGCTATTAACGGATTTGCTACTGCTATTTTGGTTTTTTATCGTCCGCTCTGGCTTGCCTTTTCTGTATTAGGTGTAATCAGCTTTTGTATGCTTATTTTTATTTTTGGTTTAAATCGTTTAATGCCTTGATCTACAACTTTTGACTCTTTCATTTTTTCTTTTAAAGAGTCCCTTACTTAAATAAATGTAATTTCTATGAAAACGGATTTTTTTAGGGTACAATAACTATAAGAACAATCTATTCATCATCATACATTAAAATTTTATAAGGATGGAGTGGTTTATATGTTACAACAATACAATCGTATTTTAGTCGCAATTGATGGTTCAAAAGAAGCGGAACTCGCTTTTAAAAAAGCCGTTCAAGTAGCTGTACGGAATAATTCAACGTTGCTGCTTGTTCACGTTATTGATACAAGAGCTTTTCAAAGTATTTCTACTTTTGATGGTTCGATGGCTGAAAAAGCTAATGAACAAGCCAAAACTACTTTAGAAGAATACGTACGCTATGCTAAGAACCACCGTGTCGCAGATATTAGCTATTCTATTGAATATGGTTCTCCAAAAGTATTAATTGCAAAACAAATACCTGAAGATAAAAATGTTGATTTGATTTTATTAGGAGCTACCGGTTTAAATGCCGTTGAGCGGATTTTTATTGGTTCTGTTTCTGAATACGTTATCAGACATGCGTCATGCGACGTTCTTATTGTCAGAACTGACTTAGAGAATAAAAGGGACTCATAATTTTTTAACCCAAAAAAGGCCTTGAAAATATAACTTTTCAAGGCCTTTTCAGCTGTCTAATTTAAAAATCCAGGAATATTATTACCAAAACTGAAACAGAAGCTGAAATGCTTAGAATTCATTTAGAGGGTAATCTAATTGTGGATGTATTGCCGATTAGTTTATCAAAAGGTTTAGAATTTGATAATGTACTCATTTATGATGCTTCAGAAGATAACTACTCAACTGAAAGAGATCAAAAGATTCTTTACACTGCAATCTCAAGAGGAATGAAAAATCTTTTTATCACCTATAAACGAAAATTGAGTAGATTATTATAACCCTATAAACAGGTGGGCAAGTAAGTTAGTTAGTTAGTTAGTTAGTTAGTTAGTTAAAGTTCTTAGTCATTTTTTGCTCGCACCTAACAGATAGCTAGCAGAATAGTTAGCCTTTCGCCTTTCAATTCATCTAAAAAGCGGCTAGTTAGCTCTATATTGTTTTGATAGTCATTAATTTCAAAAAATTGCGGCTTATTTCCTTAAACGGTTCTATCATTTAAGAATTACCAATGCGATTTAACAAAGAACAAAAAACACCTTGTTCCCTCTACATTCTAGAGCACAAGGTGTTTTCATCAAAGTTTATTTTTCTCTGCTAACTCTTTAATTACTTAACGCGTAGTCTTTCTACGTCACGAGCAATTGCAATTTCTTCGTTCGTTGGAATCAACAATACTTTAACTTTCGAATCAGCTGTTGAAATAATGCGCTCTTCTCCACGCACTTTATTTGCTTCTTCGTCAATTTTTGCTCCAAACCAATCCATTCCGTCAATAATGATTTGACGAGTTTCTGGAGAGTTTTCACCAATACCTGCTGTAAAGACAATTGCATCTGCACCATTTAATACTGCAAAATATTGACCAATGTATTTTTGTACACGGTTATAAAAAATATCTAATGCTGTTTGTGCTTGTTCATTGCCTGCTTCAGCTGCTTCTTCTACATCACGCATATCGCTAGATACGTCAGAAAGTCCTAATAATCCTGATTTATTGTTTAAAATGTAAATCATTTCGTTAATATCTGTAATGCCTAATTTGTTCATTAAGAATGGCAATAAAGAAGCGTCAATATCTCCAGAGCGCGTTCCCATTGTGATACCAGCTAAAGGTGTGAAGCCCATCGATGTATCTACTGATTTTCCACCTTCAACAGCTGTAATTGAACCGCCGTTACCTAGATGACAAGTAATCAATTTTGTTTCTTCAAGCGGTTTGCCCAACATTTCTGCTGCACGTTCTGATACATACTTATGAGAAGTTCCGTGAGCTCCATATTTACGAGCTGCAAAATCTTCATAATAACTCATAGGAACACTGTATAAATAATTTTCTTTCGGCATAGAAGTATGGAAAGATGTATCAAATACAGCTACACTTGTGATATTTGGCAACAATTTTTTAAATGCTTTGATTCCTGTAGCGTTAGCTGGATTGTGCAAAGGTGCAAATTCTGATAAGCTTTCAATTTGTGCCACTACTTCATCGGTTACTAAAGCAGAATCTTTAAATAATTCTCCACCTGCTACAACACGGTGGCCTACTCCTGTGATTTCATCGTAATTTTCAATAACGTTTAATTCAATCAGTTTGTCTAAAACCATTTGAATAGCAATTTCGTGGTTTTTGATATCTTCTACAACTTTATACTTTTCGCCGTTATATTTCGTAGTAAAAACGGAATCACTTAATCCGACCCGTTCAATAATTCCTGAAACGATTTCTTCTTCTGCTGGCATTTCGTATAACGTGAATTTTAAACTTGAACTACCTGCATTGATTGCGATTGTTTTTGACATAGTGGGTGAATCTCCTTTGTTTTTAATTATTTTTTTTATTCCAAGTTTCAACTTCCTGCATAAAGCGGAACATAGCTTGTTGATTTTTAAAATCAGGAATTTGCGCAAGCAAAACTTGTTTCACTTGTTTAGCATTATTTCCTTTTTTCTGAAGTAAAAGAATAGACTTGCGTGAGCTTTTTGTTTGAAATAATTCTTTCGGCAGATGAAGCATTCCTTGAAGATAAGCTTCTTCTTGAATCATTTTAGTTAACGCAGCAGCTGCTTCTGTTTCAAATAGCTGGGAAGGAACCAAAAACACTCCGTAACCGCCTTTTTTCAAGTAATGGATGCTTTGCTCAATAAACAAATGATGTGCAAAGGAGTGCCCTTCTTTCGCACTTGTCTTGAAATCTTTCGCACGCTCATCCACTGGATAGAAACCAACTGGCAAATCGCTTACGACAATATCTACCGGATCAACCAGCAGACCGGTTAAGGCATCTTGATGAGTCAGTTTGATTGTTTGTCCTTGTAATTCTGTATTAATCAAAGCCAGTGACAACAACAGATCATCATTATCGATTCCTTCAGCCTCAACTTCGATTTTCTTAGACGTTAAACCATTATAGACGGTTGATAATAAATTTCCTGTTCCAACCGCTGGATCCAGCAAACGAATAGCTTTTGCTTCCGTCCCCAGTACTTTCTCGATTAGATAAGTCAAAATAAATCCAATGGCATCTGGTGTCATTTGATGGTTTGCCTGCAGACTATCTTCTTTAGCACCCTTTAAAAGAGCCAATTGAAAACTTTTCCGTATTTCTTCAGGATCCATGTTTTCCAAAGATATTTCATGATAGATCTTATTCAGCATTTCCATTGTTTCATTTGACAGTAAATTATCTACTTGTCTTGCTTTCTTGTCATCAAGAATATTTTCTCCCGTTTCAGCTAGTCCTTCCAAATATGAAACACCTATATTTTTCTGTAGCAATTTAACAGTAGAATCTAGTTTTGAAAATAAGTTTTCAATCTCTTTTTGAGACAATAAATTTAACCTCTTTTCTTTATAACATAGCCGTTTCACTATAAACTATAAATAGAGACAGCCTTAGAAATCTGTTTACTTATTTAAACTCACCTGTACTATTTTAACGAATAAACGGATAAACTTCAAGTTTGAATTTAACCGTCTGTAAAAGAAGGCCCTTTACGTGTTTGAGAATCCCACTAAAAAAGTGCCCTCATTTGCTGATTTATTACATTTTCAGCTGCGCATAAGCGATTACTCCGCCAATAATCACAGCCACCATTATGGCAATTATAAAATACTTTAAAGAAGTTTTCCATAATTGACTCTTTTTAGAATTGCGGTAACTAAAATTGCTTGCTGGTTTTCTTAGGATCAGATAAATAATCAGACCTGGAATCAGAAATGTGACCAGTGCTATCAGCACCCACAACCATCCGCGCATTCGTCTAGCTTCAGCGTCATAGTATAACCAGACCAAAAATTTAACTAAACCGATTAAAAAAATAATGATGACTGCTGCTGTAATACTAATCCCAAGAATTCCAATGATTAAATCACTCATTTTAACACTCCTTCTAAGAGAGGTCCGTTGCTAAAAAATTAAAAACTTAAAAAAAAAGCTCTTCTACGGAATAGAAGAGTTTTTTTATGTTTAATTATTGAGCAGCTGGATAAACAGATACTTGTTTTTTGTCGCGGCCTTTGCGTTCGAAACGAACAACGCCGTCGATTTTAGCAAACAAAGTATCGTCTCCGCCAATACCTACGTTAGTACCTGGATAAATCTTAGTCCCACGTTGACGGTATAGAATTGAACCACCAGTAACAGTTTGACCATCTGCACGTTTAGCACCTAAACGTTTAGATTGTGAATCACGACCGTTAGTAGTAGATCCGCCACCTTTTTTAGTAGCGAAGAATTGTAAATTCATTTTTAACATCTGTATTGCACCTCCTGTTTTAATCTGGATTATTGATTTATTTCGACATAATCAGGGTACTCTTCTGCTACACCGATTAAGGATAAGAGAAGACTTTCCAGAAGAATCTGTGCAATGTTCAACTGTTCATCATTGATTTCCAAAGGAAGTTCAACGTATAAATAACCACCTTCAACCTCATCGTTGGTTTCAATAAGAGGCGTAAAGCCGCTTAAAACAGCCAGACTGTTCGTTGTACCGATGGTTAGAGCCGATACAGCTGCACAGACAATGTCGTTTCCGTAAGTTCCTGACTCTGCATGTCCAGTAACTTCAAAAGAGACAAGGTCTTCTTTGTCATTACGTCTGAAAAATGCTTGAATCATTCACGAACACCACTTTCTTACGCGTTAATTGCATTGATCATTACTTTTGTATATGGTTGACGGTGACCTTGCTTGCGATGAGAGTCTTTTCTGCGTTTGTAGACAAAAGTCGTAACTTTCTTTTGACGACCTTGTTTTTCCACAGTACCTTCAACAACAGCTCCGGCAATAGTTGGAGCTCCAACTTTTGTTTCTTCGCCACCTATTAAGATAACTTCATCAAATGTTACAGTTTCACCAGCTTCAACGTTTAATTTTTCAATGTAAATCGCTTGGCCAACTTCAACTTTAATTTGTTTTCCACCTGTTTTTATAATTGCGTACATTTATTCGCACCTCCTTATTAGACTTAGACTCGCCGTTATGAGCGCCATTGCTGGTCTTGTATACTCATTCCCGCGCGGTTGTAGTTGTGGTGCTACACATTAACAACATTAGTAGCATACCAAAAAGCAAGTTCTACGTCAATCAATAGTTTTCATTTTTATTAAAAAATAAATTGGTTTTTTCCGAATAGAGTCCTTATTCTTTTTCATTATGGCCTGAAAAAATATCCGATGAAACAACTCGTGTGCCAAAAACTTTCGCAAATTCAGTATCGTGAGTCACAATTAGGATGCCAGTTCCTGAAGCAGCTATTTTTTGAATCATCTTTCCCACTTCATTAGAAGTTTCAGCATCTAATGCAGAAGTCGGCTCATCAAAACACAAAATTTTGGGATTCAACATCATAGCCCGGGCAATCGCCGCGCGTTGTTGCTGGCCGCCTGATAGTGTACGCGGATAAACATCTCTTTTGGCTGACAGACCCATTTGGCTCAATAACTCTTCAGCTTTTTGGTAGGCCTCTGACTTGGTCAACAACTTTTGAGAAACAGGAGCTTCTATGCAATTTTCAACTACTGTCAAGTTAGGAAATAATTGATAGTCTTGAAAAACCATACCAATTTGATTGCTGTATTTTTTCCTTTCTTGCTTGGATACGTACTCCGTCTTGCCATCTGGAGTTGCGCGACATAAGTAATGCCCATCAATAGAGATCGTTCCTTTATCCGCTTTCTCGAGTCCGTTCAATAAGCGCATTAATGTTGTTTTCCCGGTACCTGATTTTCCTACTAAGGTCACGATCTCATTTGATTCTATGGTGAAATCAAAGTCATCAATTACTTTTAAACGATTAAATTCTTTAGAAATGCCTTCTGCTTTAAGCACCATTTTATTTCCTCCTTAAAAGTTGAATTTCTTTTCAATAGCATTTAAAGCCAAAGTAATGACTCCTGTGATAAGGAGGTAAATCAGCCCCACTGCTGCAAAAGGAAGCAAGGATGCATAGGTGTTAGCCGCAATTTGACCTGCTCTCAACAATTCGCCCAGACCTAAGATATAAACAAGCGAGGTATCTTTCACAAGTGAGATGACTTCGTTTCCTACTGAAGGCAGCACTACGCGAAAAACTTGTGGAATAATAATGCGTTTAAATCCTTGGATTTTTCCGATTCCCAAAACTTTGATGGCTTCAAATTGACCTTTTGGTACGGATAAAATACCTCCTCTAAAAATTTCAGCATAGTACGCTGTATAATTTAAAATAAAGGCTAAAAGAGCTGCGGTAAAACGCTCAAACGTTATCCCTACTAAAGGGAGCCCGAAAAACACAACCATAAGCTGCAACAATAAAGGTGTCCCTCGCATCACATAGATATACACTTGTATGATCCAAGAAAGCCACTTTGGAGCATAAACGCGGACACAAGCGACTAAGAATCCTAAAGGTATAGTCGTAATAAAAACAATAAAAAATAAGCATAAGGTAGTAGTTAATCCATTCAGTAAAGCTGGCATAATATCGCTAATCAAATTCATTTTATCCCTCTTCCGTTGGTTAATTAAGGTTTATTCGCCAAACCATTTAGTCTTAATGGCATCGACCGTTCCGTCTTTTTGCATCGCTGTTAATGTAGCATTCAATTTTCTCAACCACTCTTTATCTGTTTTCCGTAAGCCAACGGCCATTTCTTCTTTACCGAATGTTTCCTCTAAAATCCGATAATTTTCTTGCCCTTTTTGCTTTAGAATGTAACGAGCATAAACTTCGCTAACTGCAACTGCATCACTGCGTTTACTGTCTAAGTCATTAAAAACATCATTATATGAAGGATATTGAACAATCTCTTCGTTTGCGAATGTGTTTACGATTTTGCTTGGGTCATTTTCTAACACACTCACTGTACTAGATGATTGTTGCGAAGCTACAGTCTTTCCTTTTAAATCTGCTAAGTTTTTGATTGGGCTATCTTTCAAAACAACAATAATTTGACTTGAACTAGCATATGGTTCACTAAAAGCCACTTTTTTCTGGCGTTCTTCATTAATAGCATATCCATTCCAGATTACATCAATCTTTCCTGTATTTAACTCCGTTTCTTTCATTGACCAATCGATGGGTTGAAATTTAAGGGTCAATCCTAACCGTTTGCCAGCTTCTTCAGCTAGTTCTACATCAAACCCAGTTAGATTTCCTTCATTATCTCTAAACCCCATCGGCACAAAGGTATCATCTAAACCAACAATCAGCGTTTCCCCAGCTTCCGCTGTAAATACGGGCTCTTTAACTCCTTGGCTCTCTTCTTCTTTGTTGCCGCAAGCCGCTAAAAATCCCCCTATAAGACACAATACACTCAGTAGTTTTACAATCTTTTTCATCGTGTTCTCCCCCATGTCTTTATCGTTATCCCTAAAAAAACAGCCTTTTATTTATTCAGCAAACCATTTGCTATAAATCTTTTCATAGGTACCGTCTGTTTTCATTTCTGCCAAAGAATCATCAATAGCTTTTTTCAATTTAACATCCGCTTTGCGCATCCCAACTGCGTATTCTTCCTTCCCAAAATCTTCTTCTAAAACGCGGTAAGCAATATCAGCGTTTTGCTTCATGTAATAACGAGCTAGCGTTTCATCAACTACAATGGCATCGCTTCGTCCCGAAGCTAAATCATTGAAGACATCATTATTAGACGGGTACTGTAAGACTTCTCCATTTTTAAAGTCTTTGATGATATTAGAATCATCGGCTGTAATCGCATCAACTGCACTCGATGTTTGTTGTGCTGCTACTGTTTTACCGGCTAAATCTGCTTTCTTTTGAATAGGGCTCTCTTCTAAAACAATAATGATTTGACTATTATCCAAATAAGGGTCACTAAATGCGACTTTTTCTTCACGTTCTTCAGTAATGGTATATCCATTCCAAATGACATCAATATTTCCAGCGTTTAACTCGGTTTCTTTCATTGCCCAATCAACCGTCTGAAAGTTAAACGTTACCCCTAAACGTTCGCCGACCTCTTTAGCTAAGTCAACATCAAAGCCGACAATTTCACCATTTGTATCACGAAATCCCATCGGTGCGAACGTATCGTCTAACCCCATGATAATTTCACCTTCTTGTACTAGCTGATCATAGCTATCTTCTTTTGCACTATTAGTGCCGCAACCAGCCATAAATAATCCTGCCATTCCTACTGTAACCATCATCTTCATTAATTTATTTTTCATTCCAGCCACTCCCTTTTTTTATAATTTTTTTATTTTTTACAGACTGCAGTTCTGTAAAAACAAAAAAGTCCTTTGATTTCCCGTTAAACAGGAAATCAAAGGACGATAGATTACTTTATCGTGGTTCCACCTTTTTTTGCAGCCTCTTCACAGAAAACTGCCTTATCACGTTCAAAACTACTAAACGCTTGTACGGTAACGGGTACACCCGAGTCAGTTTACTAAAAAATATGGTTCAACTGCCAGCTTAGAGATGTGTGTTCAGAATAGTTTCTTAATTGCTCGCACCACCCGCAATTTCTCTGCTTAAGTTCCTACTCTTACTTTTTCTCGTCATTGCTTTTCTTTATTGCTTCATACTATACCATAGTTATTTACGTTTACCAAACAATTTTGTCCAAAAACTTTCTTTTTCTCTTTTTAGCGACATCAATGGTACTGTTTCGCCTAAAATACGACGAGCTACATTACGGTAGCCTTGCGATGCTGGATTTTTTGGATCCAACACGATTGGGTCTCCTTTATTAGAAGAACGGACCACATCGTCGTCATCAAAAATAATCCCCAATAAATCGACTGATAAATGACGTGTGATTTCATCAACGTCTAAAACTTCTCCATCTTGCATCATCCGTTTGCGAATTCGGTTGATGATCAAACGAGGAGGCGCTAATTCCGTTTGTTCTAATAAGCCAATGATTCGGTCTGCATCACGAATAGCTGAAATTTCTGGTGTTGTCACCAGTATCGCTTCATCGGCTGCAGCAATTGAATTCTGAAATCCTTGTTCTATCCCTGCTGGACAATCGATTAAAACATAATCGTATTCTTTTTTTAACTCGTCCACGATTTCAACCATTTGTTCTCCGTTTACAGCATTTTTATCGGCATTTTGAGCTGCAGGCAATAAGTATAAATTATCATTGAACCGTTTATCTTTAATGATAGCTTGATGCAATTTAGCACGGCCTTCGACGACATCAATGATATCGTAAATAATCCGGTTTTCTAATCCTAGAATAACATCCAGGTTTCTTAAACCGATATCCATATCAATTAAACAAACTCGTTTCCCTTGCAAAGCAAGTGCAGTTCCAATATTTGCAGTAGACGTTGTTTTTCCCACGCCACCTTTTCCAGAAGTAATGACAATTGCTGTACCCATTATATTAATCCCCCTGTCACTTTACCTAAATTCGGTCGCATTTTTCTCAATTGATCTAAAGATTCAAAATCCAAGATATGTAAATCATTGATAAATGCAAATTCGTTTTTCTTGATTGCAGCATCTGCTATAGATTGATTCTCAATAATCTGTACATTGTCTGCTATTCGCACTTGTGCACTCGTGTGAAAATCTGCTACTACAACTGCAGCTGCATTCCCTTCAAAACCTGCGTGTGCGATACCATGTAGTTCTCCAATAATAAAGATGCTGCCGTTTGCACGAATAACTCCGCCAGGGTGGACTTTCCCGACAAAAAGAATATCTCCAGGTGCTTGAAGCACTTGGCCGCTGCGGATCGTTTGGATTTCCATCTGTAAACTAACAGCTTCTTGCCAAGCAAGAGCACTCTCATATGTAACCACAGCTGAATTAAACTTCTTGATTACAAACTGACTGTTGCTTTTTATTTTTTCTGTCAGCAACTCTTTTTCTTTGTCTGTCAACAACCGATTGCCAGAGAAAATTTCTAAATAGATTTCTTTTTTTTCTTTTGACGGTTCTTCTTTAGCTTCTTTCTTCGGATCCGGTTTTTTAGCTTCTGCCTTGATGTGTTCCAATAATTGTTCTAATTCTTCAATGATTGTAGCAAAAGAAGCCGATTCATCCAAGGTTAATACAAAGCCATCTTTATTCCCTTTTAATGTCACACTTTGTTTCACTTTAACAACTCCTATCAGCTCGATAACGAATGAGTCTTCCATCGTTTTAATTTTCAATCATTTTTAGTATCATTTTTTTTAATGGATAAAATACTAGGATAAAGAATACGAGATTTAACAGCAATGTTGGCCCTAAACGACTAGCCATAAAAGTAGACGTATCGAGTGTAGTAAAACTTAAAACTTTATAAAATTCATAAAGTATAAATTCTAAAAGGCTTAAGTTGATGATGACCATCATTCCGACAACAATCGGATTGGGATTCAACACTCTTTTTAATTTCTCTGTAATATAAACAATTAATGGAAAAGCAGCAACGTAAATACCCAAAATTCCCACATAGTAACTATCGTAAAGCAATCCAAAAATAACAGCATAAAGAATCATCTTATTCCTTGGCAGATAAAAAGACATCAAAATAAAAATAAGAACGATTAATCTAGGAACCATGACTCCCGTTCCCCCATATAATTGTTCAGAAAAAACACCTGAGAGCAGTCCATCCATTAAGAAGCCAAAGAAAATCAGTAAGGGTGCAAAAACCTTTACTTTCCATTGTTCATTCATATTATTCACCACTTTCAGCTGTCCGTTGAATAAAAGTCACATAACGGATATCATTCAAGTCTGACGCAGGAGTAACATAAGCTTCTTGAGATAACCCATGAGCATCTAATTTAACTTCATCAACCGTTCCAATCAACAACGAACTTGGCGACACACCTCCAAGTCCAGAAGTCATCACTTGATCTCCAGTCTTCAATGTTACGTCTGTTGTTATTTGTTTCATGATCAATCGGTTAGTCTCGGCATCATACCCATTGATGACACCATGAACAAAGCCCTCTTCAGAAGAAACCGAAGCAGCGACCCGATTATTATTTTGGTCTAATGTTGTTATCAATTGAACTTTTGAGCTTGTTGGACTCACTTCTATCACCCGCCCAATCAAACCATTATCCGCCATGACAGATAACCCAATTGTTATACCGCTTTGACTTCCTCGATCCACTACGACTTGATCAATCCAATTATCTGGATTTCGACTAATGACCGTACCATTGATTTTTTGGTAATTTGAAAGCGTATCTTGTAGTTCCAATTGTTCTTTCATTTTTTGATTATCTTGTTTTAAATCGCTCAACTCAACTTCTGTTTCGTATAAACGATCGATCTTTGATTTCAACAGCTGGTTTTCTTTATAGGTGTTTTTCAAGTCATCCACTGCCTCAATAAAATTAACAACGGCATTGGTCGGTTTAGCTAACACTCGGCCTGTAATCGCCGTAATATCGTTGGTAAACTTTTGAACTACTGGAGTCTTACCATTTCCTGTAATGGAAAATGCAATAAGACCTAAACAAACTATAACACTCACCAACAGTATAATTAGCTTTTTGTTTGAAAAAAACTGATTCAAATTCTCACCTCATTAATTCTTCAGGCTTTTTCTATTTTACCATAACTTAAACAAAATAACTTAGTATTTTACCAGGTTATCATTTCAAACGAAACGATGCGGGAAGCAAAATACCGCCCGCATCATTTTTACGTCATGTTATTTTTAGCTATCTATTTCTTTTCTTTTTATAGAGGTTCATATGCTTAAGTGATTCTCCAGTACCTAAAGCCACACAATCCAATGGATCGTTTGCTACAAAGACTGGAACATCCGTTTCATCAGCGATCACATCACTCATATTTTTAAGTAAAGCTCCCCCACCGGTTAAAACGATACCATGATCAATGACGTCTGCTGAGATTTCTGGTGGTGTTTCTTCTAGTGTTTCTCTTACTGCACTTACAATTCCGTCAACGACTTCTTTGATGGCTTCCGCCACATCAATTGCTGGCACCTCAATCGTTTGCGGTAGTCCAGTCAACAAGTCGCGCCCACGGACATCCATTTTCCCGTATTCTGCAGCTTTTTCGATTGATGCACAACCAATTTCTATTTTAATCTGTTCAGCTGTCCGCTCACCAATCAGCAAGTTATATTTCTTACGGATATAGTGGATAATTCCATCGTCCATGCTGTCTCCTGCTAAACGAATCGAACGGCTGCTCACTATTCCGCCAAGCGCAATAGTAGCTACATCAGTCGTACCGCCACCAATATCGACTACCATACTACCCGTTGGATCCATTACCGGTAAGCCCGCACCGACTGCAGCAGCAAAAGGTTCTTCAAGAATAAAGGCATCCTTAGCCCCAGCCATTCTAGTTGCATCGATCACCGCACGTTTTTCAACTTCTGTTACACCGCTTGGCACACAAACCATTACATATGGCTTAGAAGTCGTTTTGCCGATTGCTTTTTCAATGTAATATTTCATCATTGCAGCAGTGGTATCATAATCTGCAATCACACCATTTTTCATAGGTCTAATAGCAACAATCGAACCTGGTGTTCTTCCGATCATGTTTCTTGCATCTTCACCAACGGCTACGATTTCTCCAGTATTGATATCTTTTGCAACTACTGAAGGATCTCTTAAGACAATACCTTTGCCATCTACAAATACATTTGTATTCGCTGTTCCTAAATCAATACCGATGTCTTTATTTCCAAATCTAAACACATTATTTCATCCTCTCAAGTCAGTCTAACAGTCTAAATTTCTCAGAAACCATACGTTTTACATTTGATTACTTGTCAGACTCTAAAACAGTATAACAAAAAAAAGGTTATATTGCCTTATCAGAAACCATCATACTTTATTTTCCTGTTCATAACATTAAATATTCTCTTATTTTAATAGAAATTTAAGTTAAAATCAATATCCCATTATGGGTACAACGAATAATGCTGATATAGTTTTGGCAGAAAGCGCTTTGCTTTCTATTCATTTTTATTTATTGATAAACCGATGATCGATTTCCCAAATAGCTCTTTATTATAATAAAACAATAAAAAAAAACCTGGCAATAAATGCCAAGTCTTTTGCAAAGTTTAAATTTAATTAAGCTTTGTTTACGTTTGCTGCTTGAGGTCCACGGTTTCCTTCTTCAACGTCGAAAGTTACTGCTTGTCCTTCTTCTAGAGATTTGAATCCTTCTCCTTGGATAGCTGAGAAGTGTACGAATACGTCGTCTCCGTCTTCACGTTCGATAAAACCAAAACCTTTTTCTGCGTTAAACCATTTTACTGTACCTTGTTCCATAATAAAATATCCTCCTCGTGCGTTTTGCACATTTGTTAATTCTTGCTAACGGTACGAATTGGAATGTTATGAAACAATTCTTATCTGTTACCTCACAAAAACTTAAGACCAGTATAACACGTTTTTTTTTACTTAGCAAGTACAACCATGATCAAGTCGTTTTACAGGTATTTTTTAGAAACGTTAAAAAAGAACTTAGCGGTTTACGCTAAGTTCTTATAAGTTTTAATTTTAAGTTAAATTAAGCTTTATTTACGTTTGCTGCTTGAGGTCCACGGTTTCCTTCTTCAACGTCGAAAGTTACTGCTTGTCCTTCTTCTAGAGATTTGAATCCTTCTCCTTGGATAGCTGAGAAGTGTACGAATACGTCGTCTCCGTCTTCACGTTCGATAAAACCAAAACCTTTTTCTGCATTAAACCATTTTACTGTACCTTGTTCCATAATAAAATATCCTCCTCGTGCGTTAAACACTATATATTTGACATTTTTGTTAACGGTACGAATCGGAATGTTTTGAGACAATTCTTTTTTCTACCTCCAACAAAATGCTAAATTCATTTTATCACAGCATTTTATTTTCCACAAGTAAAACGCTTTATTAAATAAATAAAAAAAAGAACTTAGCGATTTACGCCAAGTTCTTATCAATTTAATTTTAAGTTAAATTAAGCTTTGTTTACGTTTGCTGCTTGAGGTCCGCGGTTTCCTTCTTCAACGTCGAAAGTTACTGCTTGTCCTTCTTCTAAAGATTTGAAGCCGTCTCCTTGGATAGCTGAGAAATGTACGAATACGTCATCTCCACCGTCGCGTTCGATAAAGCCAAAACCTTTTTCTGCGTTAAACCATTTTACTGTACCTTGTTCCATAATGAAATTCCTCCTCGTGCATTTTGCACAAATATAATATTCTTGCTAACGGTACGAATTGGAATGTCTTTTGAAACAATTCTTTTCTTTTACCTAACAAAAACTTAAGTTAAGTATAGCATGGACTAAAAACAATAGCAAGCTAATTCTGCATCACTGTTAATCTTCCTTTTATTAGAAATAGAAAAAAGAACTTAGCGATTTACGCTAAGTTCTTATAAGTTTTAATTTTAAGTTAAATTAAGCTTTGTTTACGTTTGCTGCTTGAGGTCCACGGTTTCCTTCTTCAACGTCGAAAGTTACTGCTTGTCCTTCTTCTAAAGATTTGAAGCCGTCTCCTTGGATAGCTGAGAAATGTACGAATACGTCATCTCCACCGTCGCGTTCGATAAAGCCAAAACCTTTTTCTGCGTTAAACCATTTTACTGTACCTTGTTCCATAATAAAATATCCTCCTCGTGCGTTTTGCACATTTGTTAATTCTTGCTAACGGTACGAATTGGAATGTTATGAAACAATTCTTTTCTTATACCTAAACAAAAACTTAAAATAAGTATAACATGGTTATTTTCTTATGACAAGCCTTTTTCAAAACTAATTTCATTTCCCTGCCTGCAACTGGAAAGAGTCTTCATTAGCTGAACCATGAGTTTGTAAGCTTCATTTAAAATACTTCTAATTCTTTTAAGCTTATGTAGCTTTCTTGCCCTATAATGATATGATCCAGCAATTCGATCCCCATTAATTCTCCACATTCAAACATACGCTTAGTAAATAAAATATCAGCTTCGGATGGAGTCGGATTTCCCGAAGGATGATTATGGCCAACGATCATACGAGCTGCTGAAAACCGGACAGCACCTCTAAAAATCTCGCGGGGATGCGCGACACTTGAATTAAGTCCTCCAATAAAAATCGTTTCTTTTTTTATGATTTCATTTTTAGTATTTAGATACAGCACAATAACATGCTCTTGCTGCAAATCACGCATCTCGCCTAGCAGCATTTCTCCCGCTTTACGGCTGGAAGTGATTTGGCCGATTTTGATTTGAGATGCTTGAGAAATCCGTACGCCTAATTCAATGGCCGCTTTTACTTCAACAGCTTTTATTTTCCCAATACCAGAGATTGCCATTAATTCTTCTATTGAAGCTGTTTTCAGAAAATACAAATCTTCAAATGAATTTAGAACTTCCATAGCTAATGTCATCACATTCGTTCCTTTGATACCTGTCCTCAGTAAAATGGCCAATAATTCATGATTAGCTAAAGCTTTTTCTCCATAAATTTCCAAACGTTCTCTTGGCCTCGAAAAAACCGGTACTTCATTCACTAAACTAGTTACGTTTTCTGTCATAAAAAAACCTCCTCTTCTTCACGAATATATTATCCGCGCAGAGAGGAGATTTTTTTTATTTCTTTTATTCAGCAGTACGATAGGGCTGCTTTTAAAGCTTCACAAAACTGTTCTTTTCAGCAATGAACTCTTTTACTTGAAGTAAATCATCACAAATAGCAAATGCTTTTTGTTTAGCTTCATGGTCAGGTTGAAACAAATCGGGTACCATAATAACATTGATTTCTGCATCATAAGCAGCTCGGATTCCATTCATTGAATCTTCTAAGATGATCGTATGCTCTTTTGCAACACCTAATCTTTCCCAAGCTTTTTCAAAAATCTCAGGATCAGGTTTTGCACGTCTTACTTCATCGCCGCCTATAAAGCAGTCAAAATATTTGTGTACATTCCCGTGTTCTAAAAAGAATGAAACAACTGTTTTAATGTTGCTAGAAGCGACTACTTTTTTGATCTGATTTTCCTCTAAGTACTCAAGCAATTCCAATAAGCCAGGTTTCTTGATCAGCCCATCCTTTTTTATGATGTCAAAAAGCATATCGCTGCTTTCTTTGATAAGTTGAGTCACTTTAGCTTCATCTTCATAGTCTAAGTAAAGATTACGATGCAGCTCTTCATCAGACATTCCAATATACTGAGCATAATAATCATACGTAAAATCTAACCCTATACGATCTGCTACTTCTTTGTTTGCTTGATAATACATTATTTCTGTATCAAACATCAGACCATCCATATCAAAAATAACAGCTTTCACTTGCTCCATTCTCCCCACCCCCTTATTCCTCAGTTGAATCTAGTAAAGTCTGCCTAACTTCTGAAATAAAATACAAGGAACCCGTGATCAAAACAATGTCACTCTCGTCCATTTCTTTCATTGTATCCACCAAGGCTTCTTGCCATTGTTCCTTCATTATTGTTCTTGAATCGGCATAGCTGCTTAAGTCATCGATTGTTGCTGCTCTAGGAAAATCAAAACTTGTTAACACTAAGTGAACATTCGGAAGCTCTGTCAATACATCAAGCATCGGGCCAAGCGCTTTATCGCGTAGAGCAGCGAAAATCAAATAAATTTCTTGCTGGCTAAAATCATGCTTGATCGTTTCGGCTAATCGTCGAATAGCAGGCTCATTATGAGCTCCGTCTAAAATCATTAACGGCTCGTCATTGATTTTTTCCATTCTTCCCGGCCAAAAAGCTTGCTTTAACCCGCGGCGCATCGCTTCATGGCTCACCGCTAATCCCGTTTTATGGCTGTAAATGCGTAATGTTTCAATAGCCACAGCCGCATTTTCAATTTGGTGTTTTCCCAGCATTTCGATTTGAAGTTGATTTAAATAAATGTGTTCATCTTCAAATGTAAACTGTTCTCCCCAGGTAGGCAATGTCTGCCACTTCGAGACACTGAAATCATGGCTAAATCGTTCAATTTCGCTTCCTTGCTCCTCAGCGTATTTTTCAATGACTTGCATCGCTTCTTCAGGAATATTTCCTGTGACGACCGGAACTCCCGGCTTGATAATGCCCGCTTTTTGCAAAGCAATCTCAGGCAAAGTCTCGCCTAAAATTTTCGTGTGATCCAATCCAATAGTCGTGATCGCTGAAACAATCGGGACCACTACATTGGTCGAATCCAACAATCCTCCTAACCCTACTTCGACAATCACTACATCTGCATGACCTTCACCAAAATAAAGAAACATCATCGTGGTGATAATTTCAAATTCACTCGGTCCGCCAAACTCTGTTGCTTCAAGTTCTAAGGTTAGAGGGTAGACAATATTTGCTAACCGCAAAATTTCTTCATCTGAAATCGGCTCTCCGTTCACGCTGATGCGCTCGTTAAATGTTTTAATATAAGGAGAAGTGAACGTACCGACCACTTGTCCATTCGCTTCTAGCATATTTCTTAAAAAAGTAACGGTCGACCCTTTGCCATTTGTTCCTGCTACATGAATGGCTTTTATTTTTTTATCCGGGTGACCGAGTCGTTTTAACATCCATTCCATTCGTTTCAGCCCTGGCTTCATCCCGAAAACACTCGTTCCTGCTACATGAATGGCTTTTATTTTTTTATCCGGGTGACCGAGTCGTTTTAACATCCATTCCATTCGTTTCAGCCCTGGCTTCATCCCGAAAACACTCGTTCCATGAATCCAGCTCAAAGCTTCTTCATAAGTTTTAAACATCTCTTATCCCACCGTTCTTTTAATGCTTATTCCACTACTTATTATAGACTACTCTTCTAAAAGAATACATTTAAAAAGAGCTGGCGTCCTCATAAATAATACAGAGGCGACAGCTCTTTAGTTTGTACATTCGATTAAAGCTGAGCTTTCAGCACACCGATTCGCTCTGATACAATGGCATGTTTTTCAAGGTATTCAGCTTCTTTAGTTTTTTCAGCTGCTACTACAGCTTCTGGAGCATTATCAACAAACTTAGCATTTGATAATTTTCCTTTGACACGTTTAACTTCTTTGTCCCACTTAACCAACTCTTTTTCAAGACGGGCAATTTCTTCCTCTAAGTTGATCAAACCTGCTAGCGGCAGATAAATTTCAGCGCCTGTAATAACAGCGCTCATCGCTGTTTCAGGAGCTTCTACGTTACTGGAAATGGTTAGAACTTCCGGGTTGCAGAAACGTTCAATATACGAAACATTTTCTTTTAAGAACTGTTCTGCTGTTTCGTCATTGGTTTTGATCATCAGTTCAATCGGTTTTGATAAAGGCGTATTCACTTCTGAACGAATATTTCGAACCGAACGAATCAATTCCATCAAAATATCCATTCCTTTAGTAGCCGCTTCATCAGATAATTCTGGACGTACTACCGGATAATCCGCAATCACTAGCGACTCGCCTTCGTGGGGGATGTTTTCCCAAATTTCTTCCGTCACGAATGGCATAATCGGGTGCAGCAGGCGTAACGTTTGATCTAAAACATGAGCCAAAATACTTCTAGTCGTTTGTTTGGCTGTTTCATTTTCGCCAAACAATACTTCCTTACTCATTTCAATGTACCAGTCACAAAAATCATCCCAAATAAAATGATACAAAATCCGACCGGCTTCGCCGAACTCAAAACGTTCAGACGTATCAGTGACTTTTTGAATGGTTTCATTTAATTTAGTTAAAATCCAGCGATCCGCAACGGTTTTTTCACCAGTCAAATCTATTTGCTCAACAGTAAAGTTTTCCATATTCATCAATGCGAAACGACTAGCGTTCCAAATTTTATTGATGAAGTTCCAAGCAGCGTCCATTTTATCGTAACTGAAACGCACATCTTGACCAGGAGAAGATCCGTTCGATAAGAACCAGCGCAGTGCATCTGCACCATATTGATCGATCACATCCATCGGATCAATCCCATTGCCTAATGACTTACTCATTTTGCGTCCCTCTTCATCGCGAATCAGACCATGAATCAAAACGTTCTTAAACGGTCTTTTTCCAGTAAATTCCAAACTCTGGAAAATCATCCGGCTGACCCAGAAGAAAATAATGTCGTAGCCTGTAACCAATGTGTCCGTTGGGAAGTACCGTTTAAAATCTTCCGCTTCTTCATCTGGCCAGCCCATTGTTGAAAACGGCCATAAAGCTGAGCTAAACCAAGTGTCCAATACATCCGGATCTTGAACCCAATCCTCGCTGTTTTCCGGCGCTTCCATGCCGACATACAATTCGCCAGTCGTCTTATGGTACCAAGCCGGAATTCGATGTCCCCACCATAGTTGACGTGAAATAACCCAATCGTGAACATTTTCCATCCAACGCATATACGTATTCTCAAAACGATCAGGGACAAAAGACACTTTGTTATCTGTTTCTTGATTGTCTATCGCTTCTTTTGCTAAAGACTCCATTTTAACAAACCATTGTGTTGATAAACGCGGTTCGACTACTACTCCTGTACGTTCAGAATGTCCGACACTGTGAACCATTTTTTCAATTTTGATTAAATGACCTTCTGCTTCCAGATCTTTAACAACTGCTTTACGAGCTGCAAATCGATCCATTCCAGCATACTTGCCAGCCAGCTCATTCATCGTTCCATCTTCATGCATCACGTTGACACGCGGCAAATCATGACGGTTCCCGACTTCAAAGTCATTAGGGTCATGGGCAGGGGTGATCTTAACAACCCCTGTACCAAAGTCCTTTTCAACGTATTCATCAGCAACAATCGGTATTTCACGGTTCATTAACGGTAATAAAACAGTTTTCCCAATTAATTGCTGGTAACGTTCATCTTCAGGATGCACAGCAATTGCAGTATCGCCTAACATTGTTTCAGGACGAGTAGTAGCAATTTCAACAACACCGCTGCCATCGGACAACGGGTAGCTCATGTGGTAAAAAGCTCCTTCAACGTCTTTATGGATCACTTCAATATCTGATAAAGCTGTTTTAGCTTTTGGATCCCAGTTGATAATATACTCGCCGCGATAAATCAGTTTCTTTTCATACATTGTAACGAAAACTTTTTTTACGGCTTCTGACAAGCCGTCATCTAATGTAAAACGCTCGCGGCTGTAATCAACTGATATTCCAACTTTAGCCCATTGTTGGCGGATAACCTCTGCATATTCTTCTTTCCAATCCCAGACCGTTTCAATAAATTTTTCACGACCTAAATCATAGCGAGAAATGCCTTTTTCTGCTAATTTTTCTTCTACTTTTGCCTGAGTCGCAATTCCAGCGTGATCCATTCCAGGCAACCACAAAGTATCGTAGCCTTGCATGCGTTTTTGTCGAATAATGATGTCTTGCAAAGCTGTATCCCACGCATGCCCTAAATGAAGTTTTCCAGTAACATTTGGCGGAGGTATAACAATAGAGTAAGGTTGCTTTGTTTTGTCTCCACTTGGTTTAAACAAATCTTTTTCTAACCATTTTTCATAGCGGCCTGCTTCAACTTCTTTTGGTTGATATTTTGTCGCCATCTTCAGTTCATCTGCCATGTCCCTTAACCCCTTTTTCATTTTTTTAAAGCTGCTATTATATAAAACGACAAAAAAAGCACCCATCCTAATGTATAATCATTAGGACGAATGCTTTAGAATTCGCGGTACCACCTAGTTTGCATATTCGTTATTCCCGAATATACCTCTCTCTTCACGTTTTTAACGTAACGTCACTCCGTACAAGGTTACTCTTTCTTCACCCTGTCAGCTCCCAAGCTACCTTCATCTTATTTCGGTTAAGAACTCCCACCATCTGTTCTTTTCTCTATTAAACCAAAAATAACATTACTCTTCTTGTTCATCGCTTTTAAGTATGTCTTATTTTAGCATTGAAAAGGTGGTAATTCAATCCTGTATTTTATAATTCGGAATTAAACTCAACGAGCAGCTTTTGCAACTTCAATAGCTTTGTCATAGTTTGGTTCATCAACCATTTCAGATACGATTTCTTTGTAGATTAATTTTCCGCTTGCATCGATTACAAACACAGAACGCGCTAATACATTCATTTCAGGGACAAATAAACCGTATGCTTTGCCGAAAGAAGCATCCGTATCGTGCAACATCTCCATTTCGATACCTTCTCCAGCACACCAATTTTCTTGTTGTTCTTTTGTATTTGTTGAGATCGTCATTAACTGTACGCCTTCGATAGCACTTGCTGCTGAATTGAAAGCTTTCGTTTGAACCGCACAAACACGTGTATCAATGTCCGGTACGACACTGATTAAAACAACTTTTCCGTTAAATTGTTTCAATTCAATGGTCTCATCTTTTAAATTTTTCACTGAAAAATCCGGTGCTTGTTCTCCCACTGCGGGTTGCGTGCCTTCAACTTTAAAAGGAGTGCCTTTTCTTGTGATTTCCATGTATATCGCTCCTATTCATATATAAACCTACTTCTTTAGTATACGCTGGCTGGAAAGAAAAATGCAACCTTTACCATTTTAATTGCTTCACTAACTACAAAGCGAATACCTATTTAACTACTGGATGAAGCAGCCAGTCATTGTAACAAACCAACGTTAAAATTTCACTGGTTAAGTCAATATACCGGATATCCACGTGTTCCGGCACATTAACCCTTCCTGGAGCAAAATTTAATATCGCCGTAATCCCTCCATCTACCAACATCTCTACTGCCTCTTGAGAAAATTCGCTAGGGACCGTAGAGATGGCCACATGAATTTCTTCTCTTAGTAACACTTCTTTCATCTGATCAATCGAATAAACCGGAACTCCTGATAATATTTTGCCGGAATTCTCTTCACATTTCTCGAAGCCGCATGTAATTTTCAAATTTTGATCTCTACGGAAATTATTTTCGATTAACGCTTTCCCAAGGTTTCCAACTCCGATTAAAGCAATCTTAATGATTTTATTCACATTCAATAACTCATTAAATACTTTTGTAACATAATCTACCTCATAACCGTATCCGCTTCTGCCTAATTCCCCGAAATGAGAAAAATCACGTCGAATAGTTGCAGAAGGAATCTGCGTTAACTGACTGATTTCATTTGATTTTATTCGCTTTACTCCGCTATCTTGCAACTTTTTTAAACAACGATAATAAATAGGCATTCTTCTGGCTGTTGCTTTTGGAATCTGACTTCCCATTTGTTCCTCTTTCACTAAAAGCCCTCCTCTTTTGCACCCTTTCTCTTTGCATCATATCATTACAATTGCATAAACTCAATCTTTTTGTGATTAACATCACATTCAATTTCATATGGTTAATCTATTTCTCAATAAAATTCCTATTGAATTGAAACGAAATGATTAACGTACTTCTTTTTCCTATACTCCCGATGACATTTTCTCCTCAAACACAAAAAAGCCTGAACCAATTAAAGTTCAGGCTTTTTGAGCTTAAAGCAAATCAGAAAAAGCTTCTTTTTGCTGTTCTTCTAAAGTGTCTCCCACTTTGATTTTTGAAATAACTAATCCTTCCATTGCACGTTGAATCAAGCCTTCTACATCTAACCGAGCTTCGTATTTACGCGTTTTTTCCACATCCGGTTTTGTTTTTGGAGCAGGCGGAGCGAAAATCGTACAACAGTCTTCAAAAGGTTGGATAGATAATTCAAAGGTATCGATTTTTTGAGCAATTTCGATGATTTCATTTTTATCCATAGAAACAACTGGACGAATAACCGGAGTAGTGGTCACATCGTTGATGGCAATCATGCTATGCATCGTTTGAGAGGCTACTTGTCCAAGAGATTCACCATTAATAATGGCCAATCCTCTCCGTTCTTCACGGATACGGTCTGTGATTCGCATCATCATACGCCGTGTTACAGTCATTAGATATCCCTCTGGTATGCTCTTTTTGATTTCTTCTTGTATCTCAGTAAAAGGCACTTCAATAAACTGAACGCTGCCGACAAAAGCTGCTAATTTCGATGTTAAATCTTTAGCTTTTTGTAAAGCTCGCGGACTTGTATAAGGCGGACTATGGAAATGAACGGCTTCCACTTCAACTCCCCGTTTCATCGTTAGGTACCCAGCCACCGGAGAATCGATTCCTCCTGATAACATCAACATACCCTTACCGCTTGAACCTACAGGCAACCCCCCAGCTCCTAGTATCGTTTGACTAGACAAGAAAAATCCTTCTTTGCGAATTTCGACGCGTAAATCGATATCGGGCTTCTTCACTTGAACAGTGATGCCTTCGACATGTTTAAGAACTTCAGCACCTAATAATTGATTGATGTCATTCGTATCTAATTCAAACTCATGATCTGAACGACGTGTTGAAATTTTAAATGTTTTTCCTTCTGTATACAATTCTTGTACCATAGCCACCGCTGTTTTTTTTACTTGTTCCATGTCACGCTCAAGACGCATCACAGGCGAAAAATTTTGAATACCAAAAATTGGTTTCAATCGTTCTAAAACAACTTCGCTATCTGCACCATTTAACGTCAAATGCATCCGATCGCGACCGCCATGAATTTTTAGCTCATCAAAGTCATGTAAAGCAAATTTCACGTTTTGTACTAATTTATTGATAAAAGATTTTTTATTTTTTCCTTTAGTGGACAATTCGCCATAGCGAACCATTACTTCATCGTATTGCATATTAAATTCCCGCTCCTTTTCTTTTATGCGTTGATTGCTTGAAATTGATGGTACAGCTCATCGAATACATTTAAAAATTGTTTAGCTTCTTCCATCGTATTCGTATCTGTCAAACTAACTCGAACTGCATTTGTGGCAATAAACTCCGGAACATTCATTGCTCCTAAAGTACTAGAACTTGTTTTACTGCGGCTGGAACACGCACTTGTCGTAGAAATGTAAATGTCTTTTTCCTCAAAAGCATGCACCATCACTTCGCCTCTAATGCCTTTTAAACCATAACAAAGAATATGCGGAGCTCCTTCCTCACTAGAAAAAAGAGTTACTTTTGGATATTTTTTCAATGCATCAGCCAAATAGTTTTTTATCTTTTTTTGGAGAGCTTGTTTTTCGACAGCATCAGATAAGACTAACCGCAAAGCTTTAGTCATTGCAGCAATTCCTGCAATGTTCTCCGTCCCACTACGCAACCCAGCTTCTTGACCTCCGCCGTTCAATAATGGAGCAATTTTCTTGCCTTTTTTCAAATAAATAAATCCTACGCCTTTTGGCCCATGAAATTTATGACTTGAAAATGAAGCGATATCGATACGTGAGTCAGGACCTAACAACAAAGGCTGTTTCCCAACAGCCTGGACAGCATCTACATGAAAATGGACAGAGGGATAGTCTTCTAATACTTTTCCAATAGCTTCAAGCGGTTGAATGCTGCCCACTTCGTTATTGATTGCCATAACAGAAACCATAATGGTGTCTGGCCGAAGAGCTTGTTTTAAATCTTCGATTGAAATAACTCCTTTTTTATCAACAGGTAAATAAGTCACTTCGAATCCCAATTGTTCTAATTGATGCATCGTCTCTTTAACTGCCGGGTGTTCAATAGCTGTTGTAATCAAATGTTTGCCAAAAACACTTTTTTCAATGGCCGTTCCTTTAATCGCCCAGTTATCGCCTTCCGTTCCGCCACTTGTAAAATAAATCTCTTGTGGAGTGACATCTATTAACGACGCTATCTGTGCACGTGATTGTTGCAGTAATCCCGCAGCCTGATCGCCTAATTTATGAAGACTAGAAGGGTTGCCATTGATACTTTGGCTGACTTTTAAAAAGGTTTGCAAAACCCCTTCATCGATTTGTGTTGTTGCGCTGTTATCAAAATATATCATTATTGATCACACTTTCTATTATTCTTTTCTATATTTCTGCTAAAAAACATCTTTCTTATTATAACAAAATCTCTTTGAACCACAAGAAAGCATTTTTAACAGCTCTTTCTTCGCCACAACAAAACAGAGTGTTCACAACAATGAATCACTCTGTTTCTTTTCTATCTCTTCTTTTGTTTGTCCTCTAAATAGCTTTCTTCTACTTTTTTAAACGCTCCTGGCTCTACTTCTTCTAAAGCAGTGGAGATCGTTTCAAGCGCTTCTTGATACTCAAACTCTTGATTAAATAATGCAAAGCTTTCAGTAATAGCACTTGAAATTTCAGGATGCGTATGGCGGTAACGATTTGCGTACTGCATCATGTATTCCGTTAACATTGCGCTGTCTACAATATCTTCTGTCTTCTCAATTAATAATTCAACATCATCATCGCATAAATCGCATAACTTTTTAATGTCTTTCATATCAATTCTCAGCTTGTTTAATTCTTTTGATAGTTCTTCAATTCGTTCTGTTGTAGCAAAAAAGAAGTCTAAATAACCTGTAGGCAAGCCAGGTAAATGTTGTTTTTCAATGTATCTCTTTACACCACGTAAGTTAAATTCAAAATCATCGATTTTAGCTTTAACTTCCATTTCTTCTTCACGCAATTCAATCAGATGATCATTGATTTCTTTTTGTTTTCCTTCAATTTGTTCTAAGGCTTTCGCATGCTCTGTGTAACTTTCTTGTACTGCGGAAAAAACGGCTTGATGATTGTTTAGTCCATCAGTAAAGGTATCAAAATTGTTTTGTATCTCCAGCAGCTCTTCTTGCATTGTTTGAGTTTTTGCTAGCTCATCGTTATTTAAGGCATAACTTTGAGCGACACGATCAATTTCAATCAGTAATTTTCGGTTTTTTTCTAATACAAATTCAATGTAATCATCTAAAACAGGTTGACGAGCTACGATAAATTCTTTCGCTTCAATTTCCAACTCCATAATATCGTATAAATGATTGATATTTTCTTCGATTTCGCGGTTTTTCATTTTTGCCTCTTCAAGTTCACAATCGGCGATCAGTCTTTCGGAAACTTGGCATTCTTTCTCAATAGCCTCAATATCGTCCAGAATCGTATCATCTAAAAACACAAATTTTTGTGCAATTAATTGTTCATATCCTTCTTTTAATTCTTCAATTTGACCAGCAAATTCGGTAGTCAGTTCTTTCAAAATCCCAGGTACTTGTTTAATCAGATGATTCAACTCTTTAGTATCAAGATCAACCTGACTTAATACTTTCTTGGCCTCAATATGGTCTCCTAAAGCAGTCAATTCTTCGATTTTCGAAAAATCTACTTCTAAAAAAGTTAATTTTTTTTCAAGTTTCTCCAAAGCTGGGCCAAACGAAAAGCTCTGTGTCAACAACTTCTTACGAATTTCTTGGTACGTTTCTTGAATACGTTTGACTTCCAAAAGATTTTTTTCTTCACTTTTCAGCAACTCTTTTAAAGCTTCTTGAATATCTGCAATGGTTATTTTGGCTCCTTCGATCAGCTCTGCTGCTTTTGTTTCTGCTTTTTTAGCATGAACCAGTTGCAAGCGATCCGTAGCCTGCTCTGCGTCAAACAAACAGTTTTCTAAATCCGGGAAAGTGGTCGTTTCAACTTTCTGCCATTCTGCTTTCAGCTTCTTGAATGTTTCTTCGGTTTGTCCAGTTAGTTGGAGATCTTTAGCGCTATGTAGATCATCGATTACTGGAAGTTCCATTAACTCAAGTTTCTGTTTTTCCAAAGCATCAATAATGGCGTAATGTTTTTTCTTCATCAAATAACTCGTTCCATAGGCAATAACTGCCAATAAAATAATCGCTATCAAAATATATTCAAAACTCATTCTAATACCTCCAGCTGAATTGGTACTTTCATTACTTGTATTTTTTTAATTTGATTTACTGACTTGTTTTCAAAAAATAGTTGTGTTCATTTAGTTTACGTTTACTTATAAAAATACCTATTGTATATTGTAACATATACAATGAAATCTAACACTACTAAACAAGGTTTTTTATTCACCTCATTTAGTAACTAACCATTTTAAAGGAGTGATTTACTTGTCAAAAGAAGCTAAATACCGATTAACTAACCAGCAACTAGCTGCTGTGATTGGTGACGAAAAAAACTTTATTGCGAATTTAAGCAATGCTGCAGCATTATTATTTGAAAATTTGCCTGATATCAATTGGGCTGGTTTCTATCTTTATGAAGAAACCTCTGGCGAACTTGTTTTAGGCCCTTTCCAAGGAAAAGTAGCCTGCATCCGTATCGAAATAGGTAAAGGTGTCTGTGGTACAGCTTTTGAAAAAAATGCATCTGTTGTGGTGGAAGACGTTAATCAATTTCCAGGTCATATCGCTTGTGACGCAGCCAGTCAATCTGAAATCGTCATTCCATTAACGATAAATAATAAAAAAATAGGCGTATTGGACATCGATGCTCCGATCACGAATCGTTTTGATACAGTGGATCAACAGTTTTTAGAACAATTTGTTGAAATCTTATTAAAAAACAGCCAGATTTAAACAAAAGTGCAACAATGCTTGACTCTTGAGAAGAATACATTGTATAATTCAAGTTGTGTAAAATAATGCAGCGTGAAAGTGGTATTCACGTCAACAGTTTATTGCCAATTATGGTGCATTTGTGTAACCTGCGGCTGCAAAGGTGAAGAATGAAAAATAAACTGCACGAAATACTGAACTATCAACTTGTTATTTTACTCCAAAAAAGAATTATTGGAGGAATTTTATTATGTCACGTTATACAGGTCCAAGTTGGAAAGTTTCTCGCCGTTTAGGCATTTCACTTTCTGGTACAGGTAAAGAAATCGAACGCCGTCCTTACGCTCCAGGTCCTCATGGTCCAAACAGCCGTAAGAAATTAACAGAATACGGTTTGCAATTACAAGAAAAACAAAAATTGCGTCACATGTACGGAATGAACGAACGTCAATTTAAAAACTTGTTCGTAAAAGCTGGTAAAATCAATGAAGGTAAACACGGTGATAACTTCATGATCTTACTAGAACAACGTTTAGATAACGTTGTTTACCGTCTAGGTTTTGCTACTACACGTCGTCAAGCTCGTCAATTAGTAAACCACGGTCACATCCTTGTTGACGGAAAACGCATTGATATTCCATCATACAGCGTTTCAGTTGGACAAGTCATCTCTGTTCGTGAAAGATCTAAAAACATGGAAATCATCAAGTCTGCTGTTGAATCATTATTCGGCCGTCCTGAATTCCTAACTTTTGATGCTGAAAAATTAGAAGGTTCATTAACTCGTTTACCATTACGTGAAGAGTTATACGCTGAAATTGATGAAGCATTCATCGTTGAGTACTACAACCGTTAATAAAACTAGATTCTATCTAGTAACTGTAAAAGCTTCGAAAGTGCTATATAATAGCCTTTCGGGCTTTTTTATTTTTAACCAACTCTCCATGTTAGTCCATGTATTTCTATTATTTTTTGGGGGAACTTTGGGGGAACTTTTTTAAAAAATAAACGGCGGACTACTAGGCATTTTGATAAAACTCTTGGATTTGTTTCCTAGGGTTATTTTAATGTTCTGTTCGCTTTACTTATCGAACGTTTGTTCGTATAATGAAATAAAAAAGGAGGGATCTTTATGTCATTCGATTACTCTGATGAGATAAGCAGCGACATTCTCTGTGTTGATGTTAAATCATTTTATGCTTCAGTTGAATGTGTTGAACGCGGCCTGCACCCATTAAAAACTATGTTGGTAGTTATGAGCAATGCAGAAAATGCTGGCGGTTTGGTTCTAGCTGCCTCCCCTTTAGCTAAAAAAGTATTAGGCATCAGTAACGTGACCAGAAAACGGGATATCCCCTATCATCCTGATTTATTGATCGTGCCTCCACGCATGCAATTTTATATAGAAAAGAATACGGAAATCAACGATATTTTTCGTAAATACGTTTCAGATGAGGATTTACATATTTACAGCATAGATGAATCATTTGTGTCTGTTAGAGCGAGCTTGAAGCTCTTTAAAAGAAAAAGCGCCTACGACTTGGCTAGAATGATTCAATACCACATTCATAAGAAAACTGGCCTTTACGTCACTATTGGAATTGGTGACAATATGCTGCTGGCTAAACTAGCTTTGGATAATGAAGCCAAATGCAACGCTAATTTGATTGCTGAATGGCGATACAAAGATGTCCCAGAAACGATTTGGAAAATAGAAAACATAACCGACATGTGGGGCATCGGAGAACGAACAGCTATACGGCTAAATAGCTTAGGGATTAAATCAGTCTATGACTTAGCACATGCAAATTTTTACCAGCTAAGAGAGTCTATGGGCCTTATTGGAGAACAGCTATACGCTGGTGCATGGGGTATCGATCGCAGCGATATTAGAGATCAGTATCGTCCTTTAGAAAAAAGTTACGGAAACTCTCAAATACTTAAAAGAGATTATTATAAAAGACATGAGATCAAAATAGTGATTCGAGAAATGGCGGAACAAGTGGCGACCCGCATTCGAAAGCACCTTTGCAAAACAGGATGTGTCAGCCTTACCGTTACCTATTCTAAGCATGAAGAAAAAGCAGGATTCTCTCGACAATTAAAAATTCCTAATACATCTAATACGAAGAAGTTAGTCGATTATTGTTTTGATATTTTCAATAAACATTATGAAGACGACATGGCTGTAAGGAGTATCGGAATTTCTTATTCAAAATTGACTTACACTAGTAATATTCAATTGGATTTATTTGAAGATCCCTCTCAACAGATCACAAATGAAAAATTAGATTTGTTGGTAGATAAAATAAGAGATAAGTATGGTTTTCAATCACTAGTACATGCTAGCAGCCTTTTAGAAGGAGCTACAGCTATTAACCGCAGCTCTCTTGTTGGTGGGCACGCTGGCGGAATGGAGGGTATCCAATGAGCTTTTTAAATGAGGAATATCGTGATCGCGGCATTAAGAAATGGGCAGGCTTTTATTTATCTGAGCATACGGCTGTCCAAGAAAAGTTATCAAGCGAAAGGACAAAAGTTAATCAGCAAAAAAGACAGATGAACCAAGGTGAAATTGAAATAGTAATAAATGAATCCATAGTAAAGAATAAGTCTGTCGCTATTCAACTTGAAAACGTAGATCAAAACGGATTTTACTATGATGACGTAGTTGGTCATATTGTTGGTGGTGACGAATTAGGTATCTTCATAAATAATACCAAAGTCGATTTTGATGAAATTCGAAACATTCAATTTGTGGTTCTAAAAAAATGGAACAACACGGATGATGATGTTTAATAGATAAAAGGAGCTGTTTAAAATGAATTTTGCTATACTCACCGGAAAAGTTGTTTCTGAAGTTAAAGTGATTAACACCGATAACGGTTCTCCCCTATGCCGTTTCACACTGAAAGTAGATGACCGTAAATTCAATTGTCTGGTCGTTGGAATGAAAGCTTATAAATTTATGTACGACATTGAAGAAGATTCGGTCATTAGTATAGAAGGAACTATAAACGATCGGATGCAATTAGTTGTGCAAGAGTACCGTCTCGATTCGAAACCTAGCTACTTTGGACAGATATTTGATTATAAAGGCAGAAAGATGCCGCATAAGAAGGTTATGTTTTGAGGAAAAAATACCCTTCTCTCTTTTTGATTGAGGATTATTTTTTATTTAAATTTAATTGTTAGATACAAATCATTAAGGTGTTTGACATACTAAAGTAGAATAAAAAAATATAAATCATTTAGAGGAGTGCTTAAATGATTTCATTAGAACAATTAATTTCTTATAAAGATGATTCACATGATATTTTTGGTAATTCTTACTTTTATGTTATTTCAGATGCAGAAAATAATCTTATATCTAAGTTAAATGGTAAAGATAGAGTAGCTCAATTACTATCGAATCATGATAACGAAGCTAAAGCTCTTTTTTACTACCAATTAAGAGAATTATCTGGTTCAAATGAAATGAAATTCGAAGTCGAAAATTGTTTCCGGGATATAGAAGGTTTCGATTTATCTAATATAGATGAATCTAGATTGAAAATAATCAAGTCTAATGTTGAAAAACCTAGTTCTTTTTAAAGGTTGAGTATTATTGCATAAAAAAAGCCCCATCCAATTTACGAAATATATTTTTAAAAGTCCACAAATGTTTATTTATAAACATTTGTGGACTTTTTTATTTTACTTAGATTTATGCTTATTTTTCTTACGGACTAACGATATTTGTTTCTTTATAATTCCAAAGTTAAAAGAAGTTAGTGCTTTTGACTTTAGACTATTTTGGCTCTTTATCAAATCGTATTGGTGTCTCTTAGATTGAAATCTCCTTCGGAACTTACCTGTTTGCTTGTAGAAAGCCATGGGAAAACCAGGAGCCTCTTTGGGTCTACAGGTTTTCAAGGCTACAAGCAGCCACTATTCCTCCAAACATTTCAAGATTGTAGCATATAGTCATTTCACTTACCAACATCTAAAATGATAGAACCCTATTTTTATCTTCCCTCTCCGGTCTCAACTCTTTCTATAGTCCATCTAATATAATAATGATAGAGCAGTAAATACAATCTAGTTCTTAACGCACCCAAAGATTCCCTTCATTTGCTCCATTTTCTTCTTCCTCAGGATTAACTTTCACATAGTTGACACAATTGAGTAAGCTTTTTCTAATTTAACTCAATAGTTTATTCTTTAATAGCCTTTTTTATCTTATAATAAATGTATTAATTAATTAATTGATTGAGGTGATTCTTTTGCTGATTGAAGTAAATGATGATTTTTTGAAAGAAATTAAGCAGATTACAGAAGCTATGAATATAACTCCTGGTGAATACCTTGAGAACCTGTATAAAAATACTCAAAATTTAAAAGATGATCTTTTAGAGGATAAAGAAGACTTTTCAACATTTGTAGAAGAATATCATTTGATTTTAAATGAACTGAGCCGCCATCAAGAAAACCTGCTGGCTTCAGTTAAGGAAATTGATGATACGCTTGTTACTCAACGTGTTTTTGAAGAGTTGATTAGATTATGCAGCGATGATATTTCAGTATTAAGCAAATTATACAAAAAATATAAAGAACAAGACGATAGGATTCAACTAATTTAAACTTCTCTCACTAGAGTCCTTCAAAACAGTTAAAGAATCTAAACAGCGAACTAATCGGTTTAAAAACAATCGCTTTATTAGTCTTTCCTTTAAAACCATAAGAAATCTTAGAGATTTCTTATGGTTTTAAAGGAGACTTTACTGTTTACTTATCGTTTTTTTCATGATAAAATGCATGGATTAAGAGAAGGTTTATACCTTTTTATTTATCAGTTTATTATTCTTTATTTAAAGATTCAGCACTTATTTTTTAGTTGACTACTATTTTTTCAAAGGAGCGTACATTGTGTACAATCAAACCATTCTTGAAGTTTCTGGTACTTCGGTCAAGTTAACCCGTAATAAAGCCACCTTCATTCTCTATTTGTCAGATGATAACGAAGCTCTCATTTTATACGATTATATGTCGCGTCACATTCAAGGAAATTAAATAAAACCGTTGAGATATCATATCTCAACGGTTTTATTTAGTTCAACGGCTTATGGATAGGCTCTAAAAGCCTGTTGATACAGCGGAAGCAGTTCAGCATAAGTTTTAAAAATAAAATCCTGTGTTTTTTGAGGGTTCACAAGCATAGGATCGTTAGCAGAGAGTTGTCGTCCAACTAAAAACTCCCCTTTTTTAATATCTCGCCATCTCATTAACCCCTTCTCCAATTCTGCTTCCTTGATAGGCATCACTTGTTCTTTAGTATGATCAAAAGAAACCACATAATCTGCAGGTAATTTTTCTAAACTGATAGAATTCTTCAGAAAATCTTGAGCCATTTCTTTTTCATGTTGCGGATTATCGATAAAAGCCAGCCAAATAAACAGATGTGTTTGGTAAAGTCCTAATTGAAAATGGGGGTATTTTTTATAACCGCGTGTATCGCCGCCAATGGCACACCATGTATCTTTTGGTGGGTTTTTTGTCCGCCTAATGTGTTGTGCAATATGAACAGGGAGCTCTTCTTCATTCAACAGTTCCGCTAACTCTTTTGAAAACACCTTGCCTAACTCTTTGAATTTAGGTTGAATCGTTTTTCGGATAGCTTTCATTCTTGGTTCTAGTCCTTCAATAGCAAAGATAGCAAAATCTTCTTGTGTAAATGTGACTGAATTCAACGCAGGTTCACTCCTTAAATATTTTTTTAATTGTATTAATCGTAATGTTAAAAAAGCGATGATTCTGCAAATAAATATCTTTATGGTATACTGGATACAATTAAACGAATAGGAAACCACTACCTTATTTCCGCCAAAGGAGAGTTTTTATGAGTCCGAATAATGTACAAGATTATTTAAATAAAGGCATGTATGGTTCTAATCAAACAAATCCCGACGAGCGTCGAAAGTATTTAGGCAGCTTGCGGGAACGTATTTATCTGACCATGACGATTGAACAAGTCCTTTCAAACAATTATATAGGCGCGCTCAAAAAAGAAATACAACTGCATCCTGATAATACCCTTTTATTGAACGGCTCTATTGATATGGAATATTTATCTCCCTATATCCAATTAAGCAATTCATTGAAGTGTCCTTTTAGAATGATCTCAGATGATAATTCTGAAAAAAGCCCTATTGGATTGGTCTATGTAGCCCCTGCAGCTGTAAATGTCGATGTCGTTGACGTCTCAGAGAAGTACCCTGAGCCTGAACCAGATCAGGAAAAAAAAGCTCCTAAAAAGAAATCTTTTTTCAAAAGATTCTTTTCATAAAAAATTGAATGGACAAAAAAACCAGTTAAGTCATATTGCTTAACTGGTTTTCTGCTTTCGGTCCAGCTTTCTTAATCGAATTCACAAATCAATTATCGGTATTTTTATCGTTCAACTAAAAAATCTGTTACTTTATTTTCTGGTCTCCATTCGAAATTAACGACTGGTTCATCCCCGCCTATCAGCCCTTCACCTATTTTGATAAAGCCCAGTTTGTTTAATACATGTTGCGATTTTTTATGGTAAAGATATGTTTTTGCGCTAATCGTTTGAATGTGTTGACTAGCAGATAACCAGTTCAAAAAAACAGCAGCAGCCTCTGTAGCATATCCTTGTCCTGCATAAGAATCCACTATGCCGTACCCTAATTCAGTCATTCCCGTTTTACCAGGATTACCTTGAGCACTGACCTCACCGATGATTTTATTTTCCTTTTTCAACACAACAAGACGTGTCCATTTTTCCATATCCGGTTCTTTTTTTACTTCTTCTAATACAAACGGCAAATAAAAAAAGAATTCTACTCCTGGCCATTCTTTTGCTACTGTATAACCAGACACTTCCATTAGTGCTTCATCGCTGATCAAAGTGGCTTCTATGAAAGAGGCTTTGTAGGGGACTAACAGCAAACGTTCTGTTTCTAGAATTGTCATGCCCGTGATCTCACTTTCTATTCTTAATTTTTTCAGTGCTTCGTTTAGTAAAGATTTGTAAAAAAACTTCTCAAGTATATAGCGTTTAAGTAAAGGTTTAATCGATTGCTTTCAATAGTTCCAAAACCATGTAAGCAGATTGTTTACCTGCTTCAATGATAAATTCATCAAAGCTGACGCCTGCCTCTTCATCTGCTACATCTGACATAGCCCGCACAATGATAAACGGTTTATTAAATTGGAAGCACACTTGAGCAATCGCTGCTCCTTCCATTTCAGCGGCTAAAGCATCGGGAAAATGCTCGAGTATGCTAGCTGTTGCTCCTTTTCCAGCAACAAAAGAATCGCTGGTGACGATCACGCCTTGGACCGGAGCTAAACCAACAGCTTTAGCTGCTTCAGCAGTCTTTTCCATTAACCCTTTATCTGCTGGATAACGTGCTGGCATTTGCGGTACTTGGCCAATTGCATAACCAAAGACAGTTGCATCAACGTCATGATAAGCTAATTCTGTTGAGATCACTACATCTCCAACCTTTAGGCCTTTTCCGATACCACCTGCTGAACCAGTGTTGATCACTGCTTCGACGCCGTACTGAGCAATCAACAAGGTTGCGGCAATGGCTGAATTCACTTTCCCAATACCCGACTGAACTAAAAACACTTCATGATTGGCTACCATCCCAGAAATAAAAAAGGCATTGGCTTGTGACCATTCTTTTTTATTTGTTAGTTGTTTTTCTAATAGTGCTATTTCTTCTGCCATCGCTCCAATAATTCCAATTTTCATGCGATTTCTCCTTTAAATTTAAATTAAGAAAACAATAATCAATACAATAATCAATAATATCGATACCACGATAATCGCTTTCGTTAATAACCGATCTACATTTCGGTATTTATCATTTTCGGTTTTTCGACTTTTAGTGATTTTACCTTCTTTTTCTAATTTTTTTTGATAAGCTTTTTCAACTTTTTCTCGTTCTTTCGCTCGCTTTTTCGTTTCTTTTTCTTCCTGTTCTTTTGCTTTTCTTAATTCTGATCTTGTTTTTTGATCCATTTGTTGGTTCACACCTCTTTAGTCCTTTTTTCCAAGTTTCATTTTCCAATAAAACAGAGCAAAAACAGTTTTAGCATCAATAATAATTTGCTGTTCGTAAGCTTCCCATGCTTCTTCAAACGTTAGCGTTAAGATTTCGAGAAACTCATCTTCATCTTGTAAAAGCGGTTGGTCAATTTTTGTTAATCCCTCTGCTCGATAAATATGCATCAGTTCATTTGTGAAACCAGGTGAAGAGTAAAATGAAGTTTCAAGTTCAAACGTTGCTGCTTGATAACCCGTCTCTTCTTCAAGCTCTCTTTTACCGGTTTCTAAAGGGTCTTTATCTGTATCATCGATTTTTCCTGCTGGTATCTCTAAAATAGTCTTTTCAATTGCTTTACGGAATTGTTTTACAAACACCATTTTTCCATCCGATGTAAAAGGCATAATGGCTGCTGCTCCAGCATGTTTTACCAATTCCCGACTAGCTTGCTTTCCATTTGGCAACAGGACTTCTTCCACCCAATATTCCGTTATATTCCCTTTGTAAATCAATTCACTGCTGACGGTTTTTTCTTCAAATTCCAAGTTTGTTCCTCCTGAGTGTTCCAGACTTCTTACATATCATACCGTTCTAGCTTTCATTTTTCAATCCTGAAGTAAAGAAACCTTCTCTTAAACATTTCTTTATTTCTGTTGGTTATTATTTCTTTTCTCGAATCCGAGCAAAAGTCGTAGTCAGAAATCCATCTTTAGTCTGATGGGCCTTTTCCTATTTTTTATGATAAAATAAGAGATGAAGAATGAGTGGAGATCAAGGGACCAAAATAAAAAAATGGAGTGAATAGAATGAATACTTTCCTTAAAAACCTTGGAGATATTTTCCGCTACACTTTCACTAGTGTCACAACGGTTTTAATATTTCTAGTGCTGATGTTTATCTTGAATATTGGATTTTGGTGGTCTTTAATCATCAGTGTTGTCATAGGAGCTTTTTTCTTTTATAAACAAAATGACAACAAGAATAATACACCTCATCAGAAGCTGCGCAAAGTCTCTTCTGAAAAAGAAGCTTTTTATAAAGCGAATGGTATGGATAAAGAAGAAATCCATTTTTTCAGAGAAACCATGTACACCGCCAAATTACAGATTTTGACTTTAGAAAAAAATATGAATGCTGTTTCTAAATTGAAAGCTATCGAACAACGCAACAATACCATTCATTTGGTTAAGTCTTTATTTAAAGAAATCACTGCCGAACCCCGTCGCCTTCATGAAGTAGATAAATTTCTCTATGTGCACTTGCCTTCCCTAACTGATTTAACCAATAAATACCTTGAAATCAGCCAACATGAAGTGAAAAACAAATCTACTTTCACTGTCTTAGATCAAAGTGCGACAACCATTGACGAAATGTGCCGTTTGATAGCAGTAGATTATGTAGCTTTTAAATCAGGGGATTTTGACGATATGAGCTTAGAGGTAGAACTTGCAAAGAAAGCTATTGAACGCGATAATGGTGAAACCAATACGATTGAAGATGATGAACTTTAAAGGAACAGGGAGATGAGTTTATGACTGAACAAAATAATGAACTTGAAAAAAATAAAACAACGATTAAAGAAGTCAGTTCTGAATTAGATGATTTGCTAGCTAATCCTTTTGGAGAAGCTGCTTCGGATCATTCAGTTGAAAAAGCGGCTATCGAAAACGAAATGGTTGAAACAGATAAGTCTGACCGTTTAATTAATCGCTTGCCAGAAGAACGACAAGTACAAGCAAGAGCTTTAGCAGAACAAATTGATGTTTCCAATATTCAATCGGTTATGAGTTATGGTGCTGCTGCTCAGCAAAAATTAGGTGAGTTTTCTCATTCCATGTTAAACCATGTTCAAAACCAAGATACTGGAGAAATCGGCGACTCTTTAAACGATTTGATGTACCGCTTAAATGAGGCTAATCCTGAAGATTTAAGAGCCGAAGACAATAATGTCTTTAAAAAAATATTTGGACGCGTTAGAAAATCCATCTATGAAATGACCGCAAAATATCAAAAAATCGGCGCACAAATTGATAAGATCGGTGTAAAGCTAGATCAAGAAAAAAACGGGTTAATTAATGACAATATGATGTTGGAACAACTTTACCAAAAAAATAAAGATTATTTCGATGCTTTAAACATTTACATTGCTGCTGGTGAAATCAAGATCGATGAACTGTTGGATACTTTGATCCCTGAAGCTGTAAAAATTGCCGAAAACAGTTCCAATCAAATGGATGTACAGACAGTCAATGATTTGAATCAGTTTTTGGATCGTTTAGAAAAAAGAACTCATGATTTAAAATTAGCTCGTCAAATGACCATTCAACAAGCTCCTCAAATTCGGTTGATACAAAATACAAATCAAGCATTAGCAGAAAAAATCCAATCTTCGATCAATACTGCGATTCCTCTTTGGAAAAACCAAATTGCTATTGCTTTGACCTTATTGCGTCAAAAAGATGCGGTCACTGCTCAACGTCAAGTTTCTGAAACAACCAATGACTTGCTCAAGAAAAATTCTGAGATGTTAAAAATATCCTCTATTGAAACAGCAAAAGAAAATGAGCGAGGCATTATTGATATTGAAACGTTGCAAAAAACACAAAGCGATTTAATCGAAACGTTACAAGAAACGTTACAAATTCAAAAAGATGGTCGCATAAAACGAAAAGAAGCAGAAAAAGAATTGACCGTTATGGAAACTACCTTAAAAGATAAATTACTAGAATTAACCACCGATCAGTCATAACAAACAAATACAAAAAGGCCTTACCGTTGTTTAATGGAAAGGCCTTTTTATATTTTTACTGCAACCGCATCTGGTTACTTTTACATCAGAATAAGAAAAAGTTTTACATGAATTACTTTTTTCTCTTCTTAGAACGATCAAACCATGGTACACTATCTAGTGTGATAATCGATTCCGTATCTATATATAGTACCTGATCGTTTTTCAAGACTAATAAGTATTATTAGGAGGTTGACTTATAATGGAAACTACTATTGATTTAGATTGTGAAAAAAACTACAATCATTTTTACTTAACTGTGCTCAAACGCGATGGTCGCTTGGTGCCATTTCAAAAAGAAAAACTTTATGAATCGTTGGCTAAAGCTGAGGTCCAAGTCCATCAGACTATCTCAGAATCAACAAAAAAGCATTTGGCACTGCTCACTGATCAAATAAAAAAGAAAATCATTCAGCAGAACCAGCAAGAAATTACATTCGATGAAATCCAAATGATTGTTGAAGAAACATTAAAACGGGAACAACTACCCCTTCTTGTTGAAGCTTATATTGCTTATCGTATTCAAAAAAATTCTCTACGGGCTAAGAATACGGATATTAACTATGCCGTTAATCGATTATTAGTTAAAGATCACCTGCTCATTAATGAAAATGCTAATAAAGACAGCGACATTTTTAATACTCAGCGTGATTTAACCGCTGGGATTGTTGGAAAATCAATTGGACTCAAGCTTTTACCAGAGCATGTCGGCAATGCTCATCAAAAAGGCGACATTCACTATCACGATTTAGATTATCATCCCTATTCCCCTATGACCAACTGCTGCTTAATAGATTTCGAAGGAATGTTAGCCAAAGGATTTAAAATCGGCAACGCTGAAGTAGAGCCACCTAAATCTATTCAAACCGCTGCTGCTCAGATGGCGCAGATTATTGCGAATGTGGCATCAAGCCAATATGGCGGATGCAGTGCCGATCGTATCGATGAAGTTCTTGCTCCCTATGCACAATTAAATTTTAAAAAACATTTAAAGACAGCTACCGAATGGATTGAAAATAAAGAAAAAAGACTTGATTTTGCTATAGAAAAAACCAAAAAAGATATTTATGATGCTATGCAAAGTTTAGAATATGAGATCAATACACTCTTTTCTTCTCAAGGACAAACGCCCTTTACAACTATTGGCTTTGGTTTAGGAACCGATTGGCTTGCACGCGAGATTCAAACCGCTATTTTATCTATTCGTACAGCAGGAATCGGTAAAGAAAAGCGAACTGCTATTTTTCCTAAACTCATTTTCAGCCTTAAACGTGGGACTAATCTGGAACAGTCTGATCCGAATTATGACATCAAACAACTGGCTATAACCTGTGCAACAAAAAGAATGTATCCTGATGTTTTGATGTATGACAAAATTGTAGAACTAACGGGCAGTTTTAAAACTCCCATGGGATGTCGTTCATTTCTGCAGGGTTGGAAAGATGCCAATGGAATTGAAGTGAATTCCGGCCGTATGAACTTAGGTGTGGTTACTTTGAATTTGCCGCGAATCGCACTTGAATCTAAAAGGAAACAGACTATTTTTTGGTCTCTACTAAAAGAACGTGTCCAAACCTGCAAAGACGCTTTGCTTTATAGAGTTGATCGAACAAAAGAAGCTACCCCTAGCAACGCTCCTATTCTTTACCAACACGGGGTTTTTGGCGAACGATTATCAACTACAGCAGCCGTTGATGAGCTATTTAAAAATAAGCGGGCTACTGTTTCATTAGGTTATATCGGTCTTTATGAGGTTGCGACCGTTTTTTATGGCTCAGAATGGGAAACAAACCCACGCGCCAAAGAATTCACCTTAGCTATTTTAAGCTATTTAAAAAAACAGACAGACAGTTGGAGCGAGTATTATGGATATCATTTCAGCGTCTATTCTACTCCAAGTGAAAGCTTAACAGACCGCTTTTGCCGTTTGGACACTGATAAATTTGGTTTAATTCCTGATATTACAGAAAAAGAATATTACACCAATAGTTTTCATTATGATGTCAGAAAAAAACCAACCCCTTTCGAAAAATTGACTTTTGAGAAAGATTATCCTAAATATACAAGTGGCGGTTTTATTCATTATTGTGAATACCCAAATATGCAGCAAAACCCGAAAGCCCTAGAAGCTGTTTGGGATTTTGCTTATGATCAAGTGGGTTATCTCGGAACAAACACGCCAATTGACTATTGTTACCAGTGTGACTTTAAAGGAGATTTTCTCCCTACTGAAAAAGGATTCGAATGCCCAGAATGCGGCAACCGAGATCCTAAAAAATGTGATGTGGTTAAACGTACCTGTGGGTATTTAGGCAATCCTCAAGCAAGGCCTATGGTACATGGACGCCACCGAGAAATTGCTGCCCGAGTCAAACATATGAATTAAAAAATCATAATTCACTAGGAGGAACTTCGAAATGAAAAAACCGAACCCACAGGAATGGCTAGCGCAAGATTTTAGTCGTATGAAAGTTGCTGATTATAAACCCTTTAATTTTGTTGATGGTGAAGGAGTTCGTTGCAGCTTGTATGTAAGTGGTTGTTTATTTGCCTGTAAAGGCTGTTACAATAAAATTGCTCAAAGTTTTGATTATGGCCAGCCTTACACTACAGCATTAGAAGACCAAATTATGGTTGATTTAAGTCAATCTTATGTACAGGGACTTACCCTTTTAGGAGGAGAACCATTTTTAAATACCGGGATAACGGTTCCTCTTGCAAAACGTGTAAAAGAAGAATTTGGGGCTGCTAAAGACATTTGGGCTTGGACCGGCTATACTTGGTCAGAATTAATGTTAGAATCTAGTGACAAGCTGGAATTGCTCTCTTATCTAGATGTTTTAATAGACGGCCGTTTTGTATTAGCAAAACGTGATTTAACTCTACCTTTTAGAGGGAGTTCAAACCAGAAAATCATTGATGTCCAACAATCTTTAGCTCACAATTCCCTTATTTTATGGGAAGAAAAGAGCTAAATAACCGATTTTCCTTCTTTTTTTGTACCGAATAGTGCGTATCATTTGAACTGTGAACAAAATGTGTCTATACTAATAAGTGTAATAGATTTATTACAAAACAAATGTACTTATACAGAAAGAGGAGGAAATAACATGGGATTTATTTGGTCATTAATAGTAGGTGGCGTTCTAGGAGCAATAGCAGGAATGATTTTAGGTAAAGATGTTCCTGGTGGTATTATTGGTAACATTATTGTAGGATTTATCGGTTCATGGATCGGTTCTTCTCTATTAGGAAACTGGGGACCAATCATTGGTGGTTTTGCTATTTTACCCGCTTTAATCGGTGCTGTAATTTTAATCTTTATCTTCTCATTGATTGTTGGAAGACGTAAAGGTTAAATAGACCTTTTTTCTTAAGCAAATCAATATATTAAAAAACTCTTTGGGGCCTATTCTCCCAAAGAGATTTTTTTATTTTTTATAAAAAGGAGGAACAAAGATGAGCAGTGAATATTATTCTTTGATTGTAACAGCTCCAATTGATTCTGTTTTAAACAGCATTAATGAACCAGCTAATTGGCTGCCTTTTTTGCCAGGATTTAAACAGCTCATACCGCTTACATCTGATACATACCAAGTCTCTATGCTCTTATCGCTCGGATCAATAGAACGGGAAACAATATTAACGTTTTATTTCACCCCTAGCTCAAATCCCAATCAACTCGCTTTTGACTATTCTTCAAAAAATAAGAGTGTCACTGGAAGCGGCAAGCTGATCCTCTCTTCTGAATCTATTGCTGAAACACAAATTGAAATTTTTCTAGACCTTAGATTAAAAGGAAAAAGAAACTTACTGCTTGCGCCTATGCTTGCTTCTGTTAAAAGAAAATGGGCTCAAGATTTATTAACACAAATGAAACAACTTTTAGAAAATTGATTTTTAAATTCTAACCCATACAAAAAAGGAGCAATTTTGTTTATTGCTCCTTTAACTACTTTATTTAATTAAAGTTTAACGACATTCGCTGCTTGAGCGCCACGATTTCCTTCGATAATTTCAAACTCAACCGGTTGGCCTTCTTCCAAGGTCTTAAATCCGTCACCAGTGATTGCGCTAAAGTGGACAAATACATCATCGCCGCCTTCAACTTCAATAAAACCAAAGCCTTTTTCAGCGTTGAACCATTTTACTGTTCCTTTTTCCATCTCATTCTCACCTGCCATTACATTGATTTGCAACAGTATTCTTTTCAAAAAAATTCAGGTCTTTACTATTCTTAAAAATAATCGTCCATATAACTATTTTTACAAAAAGGATAAACCGTTACTATTACCAATTATAACGTAGTGTATTCTATCGTGCAAGGGGTTACTTTGTTTCTATATCAGCTTTCTAGAAAAAAAAGAGGTTGGGACAAAAGTCCCAACCTCTTTTGCATATCCGAATATTTATTCTAGAACGTGTTCCAAAAAGCAGACCCGACATCCACTTCACGAATAATGCTCGATGGTCTGTGACCATACTGCGCTTATTCGTTCCAGTGATTCGGGTCTAAACGCTTTTTGTCTCACTCCCTTTTCGTTTAATCTGTTTCTGTAACCAAAGCTTCAGGATAATTTTCTGAAACGATTGCTGCACAGCGAGCACACAATGTTGGAGCTGATTTGTTTACTCCTACATCTTCTTTAATGGCTCGACATCTTTCACATGTTTCTCCATGAGCATGCTCAACAACAATTGCTAAAGAATCGAATTGTAAAGCTGTTTCAGGCGCTTCTTTTTTATCACCAGCAATTTCTAATTCAGAAACAATCAGCAATTGACCGATATTGCTGTTTAAAGAAACAAATAGATCTTTTGTTTGCTCAGTGGGATATAGAGTCAATTTAGCTTCAAATGATTTACCAATTTTCTTTTCATTACGAGCCTCTTCTAATGCTTTTTGAACATCTTGACGGATGTCCATAAAAGCACCCCACATATCCAATAACTCTGATTCATTCTCATATTCTTCAACTTGAGGCATTTCAGCTAGTTGAACATATACTTCTTCTTCGCTTAAGTGCGCCCAAATTTCTTCAGCAGTATGCGGTAAAATAGGCGTCAATAGTTTAGCCATTTTTACGACTACTTCATAAAAGACAGTTTGCATAGCACGACGTTCGTAAGCGTCTTCGGCTTCAATATAAACGACATCTTTCGCAAAATCAAGATAGAATTGAGATAAATCAACCGTACAGAAATTATTGATCAATTGATAAATAGCAGAAAACTCATATTTATCATAATTTTTTTCAACTTTTTCTACCAATTGGTTCAAACGAATAAGCATATATTTATCAACGGAACGCAAATCACTAAATTCCACAGTATGCTCCGCTGGTTGGAAATCTGACGTGTTAGCTAATAAAAAGCGCATAGTGTTCCGAATTTTGCGGTAAACTTCTGAAACTTGTTTCAAAATATCGTCACTAACACGTACGTCAGCTTGAGTATCTACACTTGAAACCCACAAACGGATAATATCAGCACCCATTTGCTTCGTCACTTTATCAGGAGACATCGTATTTCCAATTGATTTGCTCATTTTACGTCCTTCGCCGTCTAAAACCATTCCTTGAGATAAGACTGTTTTATAAGGAGCAACGCCATTAATAGCTACGCTAGTTGTAATGCTGGAGTTGAACCAACCACGGTATTGATCAGAGCCTTCCAAATACATATCAGCTGGGAAAGACAAATTAGCTCTGCCTTTCAAGACAGCTTCATGAGAAGATCCAGAGTCAAACCAAACATCCATAATATCCGTTTCTTTTGTGAAACTATTATTCGGACTTGAAGGATGAACAAAGCCTTTTGGCAATAAATCTTTTGCTTCACGCTCAAACCAAATATTAGAGCCGTATTCGCCAAACAACTTCGCTACATGATCGATTGTTTCTGGAGTAATGATTGGTTCCCCGTTTTCACCATAAAAAATCGGCAATGGTACACCCCAAGCGCGTTGACGAGAAATAACCCAATCGCCACGGTCTCTTACCATATTGTATAGACGCTGCATTCCCCATTTTTGAACCCACTCTACGCCTTCAACTGCGTTTAAAATGTCTTCACGGACTTTGTCGATAGACGCAAACCATTGAGGAGTTGCTCGGAAGATAACCGGTTTTTTTGTGCGCCAGTCATGCGGATAACTATGCATAAAGAAGCTCAAACTTAATAATGCGCCTTTTTCTTCTAGCATATCCGTGATAATCTTATTGCCTTTATCATAAAAAACGCCTTCCAGACCTGGTGCTTCATCAGTGAAACAGCCTCGGTCATCAATTGGCGATAAAACACCCAATTTATATTTTTGACCGATAATATAGTCATCGTCACCATGCCCAGGGGCTGTATGAACTAAACCAGTACCTGCGTCAAGAGTGACATGATCGCCTAAAATGACTAATGACGTCCGGTCGTATAATGGATGCTGAGCCGTCATGAATTCCATATCTTTTCCTTTTAATTCGCTGATGACTTCAACTTGTTTCCAACCAATTTCTTCTGCAACAGTTTCAACTAACTCTTTTGCTAAAACATATTTTTTGCCATCTGCTACGACCACAGCGTATTCGTATTCTGGGTGAACTGCGATTCCTAAGTTAGATGGAATTGTCCAAGGCGTTGTAGTCCAGATGACTAGAGAAGTAGCTTCGTCGATCAAACCTTTGCCATCAACTATTTTAAAAGCAACATAAATACTAGGTGATTTTACATCTTTGTATTCAATTTCCGCTTCGGCTAAAGCTGACTCACTAGACGGTGACCAATAAATAGGTTTCAGCCCTTTGTAAATATAGCCTTTTTCGGCCATTTTTCCAAAAACACGGATTTGAGCTTCTTCATAATCTGGTGTCAAAGTAACATAAGGATGGTCCCATTCCCCTGCAACTCCTAAACGTTTAAAGTCTTCACGTTGTTTGTTGATTTGTTCCCATGCATATTGTTCACATAGTTTACGAAACTCTGCGACAGACATTTCTTTACGTTTAACTCCTTTATTCGTTAACGCTTGTTCAATTGGCAGTCCATGTGTATCCCACCCAGGAACATACGGAGAACGGAATCCTGACATGGATTTATAACGAATAATAATATCTTTACTGATTTTGTTTAAAGCATGTCCAATATGGATGTTCCCATTAGCGTATGGAGGGCCATCGTGGAGAATAAATGTAGGCTTAGTTTCATTTAATTTTTGACGTTGCTCATAAACGTCTGCTTCTGCCCAATCTTTTTGCCATTCCATTTCGCGTACAGGTAAGTTTCCACGCATTGGAAAAGAAGTTTTTCCCAACTGCAATGTCTCTTTCATTTTCATTAGTTCATTCCTCCATCTTTAATCTGGTGCTTATTTTATTAGCGTACTGCTTTGGCCTTTAAATTGCAAATTCATTGTACAAAAAAAAGACTCCACCCCTCAAAGGGACGAAATCTCGTGGTACCACCCAAGTTCAGAAAACAAAACGTTTTCTCTCAAGTAATTGTTAACGGAAATCAACCGGCTGATTTTACTAATACATTCAAATCAACACTCCTGGGGGATCTGACACTAAAAAGGGCCTGTTAGACTTTCACCATCTTCTAACTCGCTAAAAAGGTTTTTTAATGCTTTCTGTCCCATTCATCGTTTTATGCTTTTGGCAATTCAATTGCAGGCAACGTGCCTTCTGTTTGTTCTTCTTGTTCTTCAGATTCTGCTTCTTTTGCCGAAGTACCTTCATCCGTTGTTTCAGTAGATACGTCAGTTTCTGTCTTTTCCTCTTTAAGATCTTCGTCATCAACTTCTGTTGCTTGGATATCAGAAAGCATTTCTTTCAATGTTGGGAGTTCTAATGCTTCTTCTTGTGAAGGTTTCAGAATATCTTCCCATTCTTCATTCTTGACCATTTCCAATTGTGATTCGATCATCAACTGTAACCGTTGTTTAAAGACTCTGCTTTGTCTTCTCAACTCATCTGTTTCAGTCGTGATTTTTTTCGCTTTGGCAACAGCTTCATCTAATAAACGATCTGCGTTCTTTTCTGCTTCTAAACTAATCAATTCTGCTTCTTTAGCAGCATTCTCTTTCAAGCGATCTGCAGCATCTTGAGCTACAATGATCGATTTGTTTAATGCATCTTGTAAATTATTGTAATGAGTCACTTTTTCTTCAGAAAATTTTAAATTCTTTTCCAATTCGCGGTTTTCTTTCAATACCATTTCATAATCTTTAATGATTTGGTCTAAATAATCATTTACTTCATCTTGGTCATATCCACGCATCTTGACTGGGAACTCTTTGTTATGTATATCTAAGGGAGTTAACACCATCTAAGACACCTCCATCATCTGAATTGATTGTACTCTTAAGCTTTTAATTAAACGATTTACTATTAGAATACCTAAACAAGGCTATTTATGCAAGACCCCAAATTGTATCCGCCATTTATCCTTTTTAGTTTTTCCTTCGATTTCTTGGATTTGAAGCCTTCCAAAGCCACGTACAGAAACAATATCTAGTAATCCTAATTCAAAATCAGGCCGCGTTATTTCTGCCCAATTTAATTTTATTTTACCTGACTCAACCATTTGTTTAGCACGTTGTCTAGAGATATTAAACAATGTAGCAATAACTGTGTCTAGCCGCATAGAAGAAACCGTTTCTTGTACTACAGTCCAGCTGTCGATCGGCAGCAGCATATCTAAATAGGTTTTCTCTTCAATACGCACTGAAACATTGCCTATTTTGTCCACTTGATTTAATACGAAACTCTTCATGCTGTCTTCAACAAAAAATTGCCACTTTTCGCCATCGGAAATAATGTCGCCAAAATACTCTCTTTTTAGTCCGGTCGAAAGTAATGTCCCTAAAACTTTTCCATGTGACATTTTTGCAAACTTAAGTGGATAGCGTATTTCACACAAGGTAATATCAAATTCATCTTGTTTGGGAATGTAATATTCAGGACAAATGTACACTCTAACACGTTCGGCAGCTTCATAGCCGCCGAATGTATAGAGTTTTATCTCGCTTCTTTTTCCAACAATCGTTTCCACTATATAAGCTTGTCTTGGATCCAAGAAATTGGTCAGATAAGGAGCATATTGATCTTCACATGCTCTTATCCAGCCAGTAACTTGATCAATAAAAGGTCGTTCTTCTTTTCTAAAATGTTGGTAGACATTCTCTAACATCAGGAACCCTCCTAGGTCAGAAGCCGAAAAATAATCTTAAAACGATTTGGTAAAGAGAAAACAATCCTCTTTGTGCTAGATTCAATACAAGAATAGCAACAATCCCTGAGATACTGATCATTCCAATTGGTGGAATGATGCGTCTAAAAAAGCCTAAGTAAGGCTCGCAAATTCGGGTTAAAAGCTGTCCGAATTTAGATTGATAGGCTCCCGGCATCCAAGACATCAATATATAAATAATGATGATTGTTGAATACACTTGGATTAGTTTTGATAAAATCATATACAATCCAGAAATAATAGTAATCACGTTTAGGCTAATCCTCTTTTCTAATATAAATCTTTGTCTCTCATGATATCCGTTAAAGCTCCATCGATAGCAACATTATGTGGAGTACATAAGAAAATCTCATCTCCGATTCGTTGGATATCGCCATCAAGAGCATAAACCGTTCCAGTTAAAAAGTCGACGATTCTTTTAGCTTGATTTTCATCCATCCGAACAAAGTTTAACACAACGGATTGGTTGTTTAATAAGACATCCGCTATTTCTTGAACTTCTGAGTAAACTCTCGGCTCAAAAATAGTGATCTTAGCTTGTTGTGGGGTAGGCTGTTGGCTAATGGACACCACTTTATTGCTTTTTGCTTGTTCGCGTCTTGTATTGATAATTGGAGTCGCTGATGTTTCAGTCTGTCGTTGTTTATTGAGTTTAGAAGCAATAGGAGTATCAACTTCTTTCGTTGACTCCATTTCATCATAATTTGTTTCGTCTTCTTCATCCAATCCAAAAAAACGATTAAAATTATTCATCATTCCCATTTTAACTCCTCCTCATTATGCAAGTTTTGATACCAAAATTACATTCTAGTCTTTGAATAAAGAAGTCCCTACTCTAATGTAAGTTGCTCCTTCTTCTACAGCAATCTGATAATCTTCACTCATTCCCATACTTAATTCAGTACATGGAGCATAACTTAATGCTTTTTCTGCTATTTTTCGTTGGCATTCTTTTAATGTTGCAAAAGTTGTGCGAAGGATAGCTGTATCAGCAGTTAACGGAGCCATAGTCATTAACCCAATGACTTTGATTTTCGGATAATCAGCTAATTGTTGAATAAATTCATCTAATTCATCAGGATGAACCCCACTTTTAGTTGCTTCTCCACTGACATTAACTTGGACGAAACAAGAAATAGTCGCTTCAGCTCGTTTTTCAATTTCTTTTGCCAATGACAGCCGATCAAGCGAATGCAGATAGTCAATTCGGTTGATAACATTCTTCACTTTTCTAGTTTGCAAGTTCCCAATAAAATGCCATGATATTTCTTGATCAGCAAGAGCTTCTTGTTTTAGAGCTAAGCCTTCAGGACGGTTCTCAGCTAAATGCCGAAAGCCTTCCTGAACGATTGCTTTGGTGAGTTCAATTGAAACACTTTTAGTAACAGCGATAACTTGTACTTCAGATCTTTTCCGATCAACTGTTTCTAAAGACTGGTTCAGTTTCTCTTCAAGCTGCAGCACGTTTTTATGAATATCTGCCATTTTTTATTTACGGCGTCTTCTGAAGAAAGGAGGAGTATCGAGATTATCATCATCGTTACTGTGGCCTCTATCTTGTTTTTCTTCACGTTTGAAGACGTCAAACTCCGGTTTTTCGTTGTTAAAAGTTGATTCATCTTGTTTATTTGAAGCATTTTGATCACGAACATTAGGCTCACGGCGAATATCCCAGTCACCGAATGGATCTTTTGGAGCACGTGGTTGTGAATTAGCTTGAGAATCATTTGATCCTAAAGCACGGCTGCGTCCAGAACTTTGTGGACGTACATCTCCTGTTTTAGTTGTATCGATTCCCGTAGCTATCACGGTTACGATAACTTCATCCCCCAGATTTTCATTGATGGATGTTCCAAAAATAATATTTACTTCTGTAGTAGAGGCTGAAGAAACAATATCGGAAGCATCTTGGGCTTCAAATAGTGTCAAATCAGAACCGCCTGTAATATTCAGCAAGACAGATTCAGCTCCATCAATAGAAACTTCGAGCAAAGGCGATGAAATAGCTTTTTTCGTTGCTTCTGCTGTTCTATTTTCACCACTGGCCATTCCGATACCCATTAAAGCCGAACCTTGGTTTTCCATAACAGTCTTAACATCAGCAAAGTCTAAGTTAACATATCCAGGAGCTGTGATTAAATCAGAGATCCCTTGAACCCCTTGGCGTAAAACATTGTCTGCTTCATGAAAAGCTTCTAGCATTGGTGTTTTTTTATCAACAATCTCTAATAAGCGGTTATTCGAAATAATAACTAAGGTGTCAACGTGTTCTTTCATTTGTGCTACCCCTTCAGCCGCAAAACGACCGCGCTTTGGTCCTTCAAATGTGAATGGACGTGTAATGACACCAACGGTCAAAGCACCTTGTTCTTTTGCAATACGTGCTACGATAGCAGCAGCACCTGTACCAGTACCTCCGCCCATGCCGGCTGTTACAAAAATCATATCTGCTCCGCGTAAAGCTTCAGCTATTTGTTCTTCACTTTCTTCTGCTGCTTTGCGTCCGATATCTGGGTTTGCTCCTGCACCTAAACCTCGTGTTAACTTAGGTCCTAATTGAATTTTCACTTCTGCATTTGATCCCGCAAGTGCTTGAATATCCGTATTAGCTACGATAAATTCTACACCTTTAACTCCTTCATCAATCATGCGGTTAACCGCATTGTTTCCTGCTCCGCCGACACCGATAACCTTAATAATTGCCCCATTAGCTGGATTTGTATCAAACTCTAATTCCATTCTATTTCCTCCTACTTGCACTTTTTAGTGGTATTAATCGAAAAAGTTAGAAAAGAAGTTTTTCGCTTTATATGTTAAGGTATCTTCTTTTCGTTTTGTTTTTTTCTTTGGTTCTTCTGGCATGTCTAGCTGATTCTCATCATATTCAAAATTAGTTTGATCAGATTTCTGATTTTTCAATGTTTCACTGGCTTCAAATTCCATCATGGAATGTCCTTTTACGATTTGATGAATATCATCTAAATGTGCTTCATAATGAACTAAACCAATTCCGGTCGTAAAGGTTGGATAACGCATCCCCATTTGATCAGGGATATATAACTTCACATTAATTTCAAAAATATCTTTTGCTAATTCAACAATGCCGGGTAAAGCTGCTGCCCCGCCAGTCAAAATAATGCCTCCTGGCAGTTCGCGAGCGCCGACGATATCCAACTCATGTTTTATTTTCTCAAATATTTGTACCAAACGTGCTTCGATGATTTCAGATAAATACTGTTCATCTATTTTGACAGGTTTGCTTTGACCAATCACATCCACCGGGAATGTCTCATCCGGGGAAGCTTCTTCTGGTAAGGCATAGCCATAATCACGTTTGATTCTCTCAGCGCTTTCAAGTGAGGTGTTTAAGACTACAGAAATGTCTTTAGTAACATATTCTCCGCCTTCTTGATTGACGTAAGCGAATTTCAATTGGTTGTCATGCATAACAGAAGCTGTAGTTTGTCCACCGCCCATGTCAATTAAAATTGTTCCAAAATCGCGTTCCCCGCTTGACATCGCTATACTACTTGCAGCTAGAGGCTGTAAGACGATATCTTGAATGTGAAGACCGGTTTTTTCTACACAACGTTTTACATTGTGCAAAATCGTTTTAGGTCCAGTAATCATTGTAGCATGCATTTCTAAACGTACGCCAATCATCCCTCTAGGATCTTGGATTCCGTCAAATCCGTCTACAATAAACTCTTCAGGCAAGATTGCTAAAATTTCACGCTCTGGCGGAACAGATTTTACCATCGCCCCTGCCATAACATTGCGGACATCTTCTTCAGTGATTTCACGATTGTCGCTGGCAACGGCTATCATGCCATGACAAGGTTCGATATCCACATTATTACTTGGGATTCCAACGACAACATTACGAATATCGACATTTGCCTTTTGCTCAGCTTGTTTAATGGCTTTATTAATCGAATCAACGGTTTTATCAATATCTACGATAATTCCGCGACTCAGCCCTTCAGATTTTTCATTTCCTACTCCAATAATATTCATTTCACCATTGATAAATTCAGCAACAACTACTTTTATTGAAGTGGTTCCAATATCTAGACTTACATACATTCCAGTATTTTTCATTCATTGAAACCTCCTTATACTTCATTTTCATTTAATTATTTCTTTGTATTACGATAGACATATTTAATTTTACCATATCGTTTCTCAATTTACGAAGTATTTAATGGGATTTCTCGTTTTCGAGTCCCTTTATTTCGTGTACTGTGTTATATTCTTCGTTATTCTTCTGTATCAGACACCTTAGACTCCTCTTCTGATGGTTCCGGTTCGAAAGGAGTAAAATAAACACCTACTTCAATATTGATAACGCCTTTTCCTTCACCTATTTTTTGAACGATATCTGGATAGTAAATCATTTTTTCAGCAAACGACGTAATCGACGCAACGACTTGATTGCCATCATTCATATAAAGAGTGATCAAATACTCATCTGTTTTGCTTGGAGTATACTCTACTTCTGAAATACTATTGTGAATATTTTCGTTCAACAATTGGTACTGCTCAATCATTTTATTTAAGGCTTTGCCTTCTTTAAATTTAATGAAAATTGGTGGATTTCCAATGGATACTTTTCTACTTTCATTTACAATTTTTCCATTTTCAAGAATATTAAAATATTCATTCTCTTTTTCTAGATAGGCTACGGTTTTGTATTCTGAAACCACCAATTCATAAGAATTTAACCCATCAAATTCTATTTGCATTGATTTCACTTGAGGTAACTGATTTTTGACTAAAGTTTCTCTCTTTTTTGAGAAAAAAATGTTTCCCATAATGAATCTCCTGAACGGATTTGGCTAGCGTCAATAACGGCTTGGTCGGTTACTTCGTTTGTACCTATAACTGTAATTCTTCCAACTTTGCTTAAGGGTGTAATAAAGTACACCACTACTAAAATTGCAAATGAAAATAACAAAAGTAATGAAATTAAACGACGTTGCATTTCTTTCCGTCTTTTTTCTTTCAGTTTAGGAAGTTTATTTTCTAAAGAAAGTTCTTTTTCTTTAGACTTTTTTGCTGTTTCAAAAGATTTTACTTCATCGCTTTCTCTTGATAATTTAAATAGTGCTTTTATTTTATCCCAAGAAGACGGTTGCGTAGGCAATTCATTCTTCTTTTTGTTGGGTTTTTGGTGTTTTGCCATACGCTGACCTCCTCTGTTTACACTTTATCGTTAATGGCTGATTTCCTGCATGATTTTTATTAAATGATCTGCTGCATCTGGCAAGCCTAATTTCTTCGCTTCACCGGCCATCTGTTTACGTGCTTTTTCATTTAACATCAAGTCATCTATTGAAGCAACTAAACTGTTCCCCGACAACTCTTTTTCGGCAATCATTTTTGCTGCACCGTGCTTGACTAAGCTTTCAGCATTTCTAGTTTGGTGATCATTTGTGACGTAAGGACTAGGAATCAGGATGCTAGGTAAGCCTAGTGCTGTCAATTCTGCCAAAGTAGTCGCTCCGCTTCTTGAAACAACTAAATCTACGTTCGCAAATACTTCGGGCATATTTTCAATATAAGGAACCACGGATACTGGACTTCCAGCTATTGTCTGTTCTTGTACTTGTTGTTTTATCTTTTCGTAATGGATCTCGCCTGTTGCAAATAATACTTGATAATTCTTAGTCATAAATGCAGGTAAGGCTTCTAAAAAGGCTTCGTTTAAGCTTCTGGCCCCACGGCTTCCACCAAAAATCAACACCGTTGGTTTCGTAGCTTTTAACTGATATTCTTCTAGAACAGCGGAAGGTTTTATGCCGACAACTTCTTGTGCTCTCGGATTACCGGTATAAACGATTTTTTCAGGGTACTTACCAAATTCTGCTCGCGCTTCTTCGAAACAAATAGCTATTTTTGTGACATAACGGGCTAAAAATCTATTGGTCACACCAGCCACACTATTTTGTTCATGGATGATGCTGGGAACCCCCATTTTGGAAGCTGCATACACGACTGGAGCACAAACATAACCGCCCGTTCCTATTACAACATCAGGTTTAAACTCTTTAACAATTTTTTTAGATTTTTGAATACTTTGAATGAACAACTGAATAGTTTTTAGGTTTTTAAAAGAAACCGAACGTTTAAATCCTTGGATTTTAACAGCCTTGAAAGGAATTCCCGCGCTTCGAACAATTCGGTTTTCTAACCCATTCTCGGTCCCCACATACAGAAATTCAATAGAGGGATCTACCACTTGTAGTCTTCTAATTAAGGCTAGAGCTGGATAAATGTGTCCGCCCGTTCCGCCACCAGATAATAAAATTTTCATTTGTTATGTAAGACCATCCGGCCTACTCCTCCTCTTCTTCTGTTTCAGTAATTAAGCGATCGATCGAATGAATAAACGCATCTCCACGTACTTCAAAACTGCGGTATTGATCCCAACTAGCACAAGCAGGCGACAATAAAATTACTTCTCCAGGCTGACTCAATTCAAATGCTACTGGAACGGCTGCTTCTACATTTTGTACGTAGTTGATTTGTTTTACTCCAGCTTTTTCTCCAGCCTCAGCCAATTTCGCAGCTGTTTCTCCAAATACAACTAAGGCTTTAACGTGAGCTAGTTCAGGCAATAAGTCATCAAAACTATTTCCCCGATCTAGTCCTCCTGCCAACAAAATGACCGGAACATCGAAACCTTTTAAGGCATTTTTTGTTGCTAACGTGTTGGTCGCTTTTGAATCATTGTAAAACTGTCTTTGTTTATAGTCGGTAACAAACTGAGTACGATGCTTTACGCCAGCAAATTTTTCAAGGCATTCGCGAATCGTTCCGTTTTCTTGTCCTAATAATTTAGCAACAGCAATCGCAGCCATGGCGTTTTCTACATTGTGTTCACCTGGTACCAAAATAGACATTTTATTCATGATTGGTTCACCTTGATAGAAAATGACTTCATCTTCAAGATAAACGCCTTTTTCAACTCGTTCCAATCGCGAGAAAGGAATAATCTTTGCTTGGCTCTTTTTGGATAACTCTCTTAGTTCCGGTTGATCCCAATTAACAATGAGATAATCTTCTGCTGTTTGATTTTTAGTGATTTGCATTTTAGCTGCTACATATTCTTCTCTAGTCCCATGATAGTCTAAGTGTGCTGAATAAAGATTCGTAATAACTGCAATGTGCGGTTTCATCTCGGTTATTCCCATCAATTGAAAACTAGAGAGTTCCATTACGATCTCGTCTTCTGCGGTTGCTTGTTGTGCAACTTGACTAGCTGGTGTGCCTATATTACCAGCAACATAAGCATGTCCTGTTTCTCTGTGGTTGTTTAATAAATCTGCGATCATGGTAGTAGTCGTTGTTTTTCCATTCGTACCCGTTACGCCAATCAACAGGCTTTCAGAAACTTCGTAAGCTAATTCGACATCTGTTATTACTGGAATGCCTTTTTCAAGCGCACGAACCACAATAGGATTCGTATACATGATTCCCGGATTCTTAACTACCCATTCGAAATCTTCATCCAACAATTCTACAGGATGCCCGCCCGTTACCACGCGAATACCTGATTCAAGCAATTCTTGTGCTTCAGGGTTTTCATCAAAGCTTTTGTAGTCATTGACGGTTACGAGAGCCCCCAATGAATGGAGCAATTTAGCTGCATTCACACCGCTTAAAGCTAATCCTAAAACCAGCACTTTAATATTTTCATATCGTTTAATTTTCTTCATCCTTAGACCTCTTTCCTATAAGAGCTGCTTTATCAAGCTCATCATTTAGCCACCCTTGACAGACGGACCGTTTCAGGATTGGGTGATTGGTTTTAGTGGCGGATCAAAGAACCACCATCAAACACAATGCAGCAGAAACTAGACCGATGAACCAAAAGGTTAATACGACACGCCATTCACTCCAGCCGCTCATTTCAAAGTGATGGTGAATTGGGCTCATTTTAAATACTCTTTTTCCTGTTAATTTAAAAGATGTGACTTGAATCATTACGCTTGCCGTTTCAACGACAAAAATAAGGCCAATCAGCAATAAAGACCATTCTTGTTTCAACAAAATCGAAACAGCCGCTAACCCACCGCCTAAAGCTAATGAGCCAACATCTCCCATGAAAATTTTAGCAGGTTTTTTATTGAAAAAGAAAAAACCAATTAGGCTGCCGATAATAGACAAACAAAAAATCAACACATCTGTCTGTTGTTGTTGCCATGCTATTATAGCGTACGCACTGTACGCAATACTCGCTGTGCCCGCCACCAAACCATCTAAACCATCGGTCAAGTTTACAGCATTAGAGAAACCAACTAACCAAAATAAGATAAAAACCCCATAAAACCAGCCCAAGTGAATCGTTCCTAAAAAAGGAATGGCTAAATCAGTTGATAAGTTATTTATAAGGTAACCACTAAAAAATACAATACCACCAATAATCTGACCAAGTAATTTTTGTTTAGAAGTTAAACCAAGATTGCGTTTTTTAAAGATTTTAATAAAGTCATCTAAAAAACCCAATAATCCATAAACTAAGGTAATGAAAAGCAACAAGCCTAAACCGATTGTCAGGTTTCCTTGCCAAACACCTACCCAACTACTAGAAATAACTGCCGCGATAAGAAAAACGACTCCTCCCATAGTAGGCGTTCCGGTTTTTACTTCATGCCATTTTGGACCTTCTTCTCTTGTAGTTTGACCTAGTTGTTTTGTTCTAAAATAGCCAATAACAATTGGCATCGCCATGATGGTCAGTGCAAATCCACTGACTAAAGGCAATAACATTTCTGTCCAATGCATGCTGAATCGCTCCTAAATTTCTTTGTTTTTTAGTTTAACTGCTTTTTTTGCTTCTTCGACATCATCAAAATGATGTTTTTCATGACCAATGATTTGATAATCTTCATGTCCTTTACCTGCAATCAAGATGATATCATCGGTAGTTGCTTGGTCAACAGCGGCTTGAATGGCTGTTCTGCGATCTGGAATCATTTGATAAGTGTTTTCCTCTAAATTAGCTACCATTTCATTTAAGATCATCTGCGGATCTTCAGTACGCGGATTGTCCGAAGTGAAAATCACATGATCTGCATGAGTAAAAGCAACATCTGCCATAATTGGTCGTTTTGTCCGATCACGATCGCCTCCACAGCCTACAATACAATAGACTTTCCCGGATTTTATTTCGTTAACTGCGTTTAATACATTCAGTAATCCATCTGGTGTATGGGCATAGTCTACAATGATCGCAAAGTCCTGCTCCCCTTGAACGACTTCAAACCTTCCTCTTACACCTTTAATTTTTTCCATTGAAGCAATAACACTCGGTAAAGGCAAGCCAGAAGCATAAGCAGCAGCAAAAGCTGCTAAAGCATTCAATACATTAAATTTACCGACCAATTGCATTTTCACAGGATAAGCTTCATTTTTGAAAAGCAACGTAAAACTTGTCCCTTGGTTGGTTATTTTTAAATGAGTTGCTCTAAAATCAGCTGGCTGAACAATTCCATAAGAGTAAACGAGTGCTGCTGTTTTATTTTGGTAACTTCTCCCTACAGGATCATCAGTATTTAGAATAGCGTATTTAGGCTGGTCTCCTCGGTAAGTATTGCCTAATTGGGAAAACAGTAATTCTTTAGCATGACCGTACTCTTCCATCGTATGATGGTATTCTAAGTGATCTTGACTTAAATTTGTAAAAACAGCAACATCAAAATCCGTTCCCCAGACCCGACCTTGTACTAAAGCATGAGAAGAAACTTCCATCGAACAAGTAGTGACATCGGCTTCTTTCATTTCTCTAAGCGTTTTTTGCAAAGTGATGCTGTCTGGAGTTGTATTTTTCGCTTCAAAAACGTCATCCCCAATTCGACGGTACATCGTTCCGATTACCCCAGTTCTCTCTTGATGATCTCTGAAAATTTGATCTAATAAGTGAGTAACAGTTGTTTTCCCATTAGTTCCGGTAACCCCGATCATATGCAACTCTTGACTCGGAGACTGATAGAAATGATTGGCTAGAATCGCCATCGCTTTTACCGTATCAGATACATAGACGACGGGTACTGATACATTGATTTCTTCGCTGGCAATGATGACAGCGGCTCCTTTTTCAACAGCTTCTTCAGCAAGTTCATGCCCATTGTAAACTGCTCCGGCAATACAAATGAACATAGAATCTGACTCTATTTCACGTGTATCCTGTGTTACTTTCGTAATAACTAATTCTTCTGGAACTCTGGTCAGCATGTTTTTTGTGACTAATTGGTTTATCAATTCGATTGCTTTCATTATTTCCACCTTTTCTATTCTTGAGGAGAAGCTAATGTGATTTTGATTTGCTCTTCACCCTGCATGTTAGCTTGCGGCGTTAAACTTTGTTCAACGACGTATCCCTCTCCTTCAAATGCAAATTCAATTCCAGTAATTTCCGATACTTTCAACACATCGTTTTTCGACCATCCTGTCATATCCGGCATAGTCATAGCCCCATTTGTCATTAAAATGGCCCGTTGGTTTTTAATGGAGCTTTCTTCAGGCAGCGGCAATTGCTGTACTATTGTATCACCATTTCCTACGATGGTCACATCTAACTGAGCTTCTTCTAATGATTTTAACGCTTCTTCTTTAGATACACCCGTTACTTTTGGCATGACGACTTGATTAGGATCTTCAACTTCAGAATCAGAATCCAAGTGTTGATATTCCAATGCTCGTTTCATAACAGGATTAAAAACAGCTTGGACGACATCTCCTCCCACTAAAGAAGAATCTGTAATCGTTGGTTGCTGAACGGTCACGTACAAAACAACTTTTGGATCGTCGGCCGGCGCCATCCCAACAACGGAATAAACGTAGTTGGAGCCTCCGCTATAATATTGTTTTGTATCAGGATTAACGATTTGTGCAGTACCTGTTTTAGCAGCTATTTCATAGCCATCAATTTGATAACCTTGACCGGTCCCATTTTCACCGTACACAACTTCTTTTAAATAGTTCAATGCTTGATCGGCTGAATTTTTAGAAATAGGTTCGCTGACAACTTCTGGTTCAAATGTAGTTTCTTTACCTGTTGCCGGATCAACTATTTTACTAATATACTGCGGCTTCATCATTTTACCTTCGTTGGCTACTGCTGAATAAGCTTGCATCATTTGAAATACTGTCACTGTCAAACCTTGTCCAAATGAGGTATTCGCTTTTTCAAGCGGCCACTCATAAGGATTAGAACCACTTTGTTCATTTGGAAGTCCTGAAGCAGTCGTTTTTCCCATTCCAAAATTATCCAAATACTCTTTCCAGGTATCTTCTCCCATTTTTTCCATTAAATTAACAAAAGCAACATTACTTGACCGTTCCAAGCCTTCCAAATAATTGATTTGTCCCCAACCATTTACATTGTGGTCATGAACGACTCCACCTTCTATTTTTTTAGCGCCTGACATATAAGTCGCATTAGGATCAAATACACCTTCGTTAATAGCTGCTGCAAGAGTCAATACTTTCAGTGTTGAGCCTGGTTCAAACGTATCTTCAACTAATAAGTTTTGCCAGAGTTGCCCAATACCTTCTTTCGTCGTGGCGTTGAAAGAGGGGCGTTGAGAAGCAGCAATGATCGCTCCCGTCTCTGGATCCATCAATGTTGCTGTCATTCCTACAGGATTAAATTTATCATTCACTTCAGTCATGACGCTTTCTAAATATACCTGCATGCGTTTGTCTAACGTCAAATAGATATCCTTTCCATCTACTGAATCAGTTGTTTCTACTGTAGAATTTGGTAAAACATATCCAAAGCTGTCTTTTTGGTATTTTATAGAACCGTCAGTTCCAGTCAACACATCGTTATAGGCTTGTTCTACACCCATTAATCCGGTTAAATCAGTACTGAGTGTTCCTTCTTTCGTTTCGTCGTTTTTATCTGTCGGCAATTCAGCATATCCCACCAAATGCGAAGCAAAAGTACCATTAGGGTAAAGCCTTGTAGGCGTTTCTTCAAAAACAATCCCTGGTAGATCCTCTTCTTCGATGGCACTTTTAATATCGTATGATAATTTTTTCCCCGCCGAACCAAATTCTACTTGAGACAAGTCTTTTTGGTTTAAAGTTTTAAATATATCCGCTTCACTCATAGCAATGTGTTTTGATAAAGCCGCAGCTGTCTTCTGCTTGTCTTTCACATGTTGCGGTTCTTTCGGATCATTTGACCACTTATCGGTTAAAATGGCGACTAACGAGTAAGAAGTAGCGTCCATAGCAATCGAGTTTCCACCTATATCATAAATGGTCCCTCGGTTTGCTTCTAGTACGCTACTTCTTGTATAAAGGTTATTAACATTTTGAGACAGATTTTCCCCGTTAATTTCTCCTTTTACCATAATGTAAGTAAAACGTCCTACAAATACCAAGAATAAAAGCAAGGTACCAAAAAAGAGCAGGATCGCAATTTTTTTTCTGTTTTTTAAAGGGTTTCTGTTTGTCATTTAATAACATTCCTTACATTGGCTTCATTCATTTCTAAACCTTGACGATTGGCGATTTCATAAACACGGTCATAACGCGATAATTCTTGAACTTCTTGTTCTAAATTATTGTTTATGGTAGTGATATTTGCGATAGACGAGTTCGTGTCTTGAAGGGCGCGGTTTGTACTCGCTATGTTGATTTCTAGTGAGATGCTCACAGCAATCAACGCAAATGTAATGACTGAGACAATTCCAATCACCATTTTTTCTAGGTTTGTAATCCCCGATTTTTTTGGAAGAGGTCTATGTATAGTTGTTTCTTTTGGCAAAACGGGGGATTGTATTGGCGTTTCCACTTCAAGGTTTCTAGCTAAGTTACTATTCAACGACATTCAAATAACATCCTTTCTTTCCTCTCACTATTTAAGTTTTTTTATTTTCTTTGTCTTTCTGCTACTCTCAATTTTGCACTGCGAGCTCGATTGTTTATTTCCAATTCCGTTTCACTTGGAACAATCGGTTTTCGTGTCACCAATTTTAATTCCGGCAAAAATTCTTCAGGAATGATAGGCAATCCGGGTGGGATATCTGGTCCTTTAGCATGATCTTTGTAGATTGATTTTACGATTCGGTCTTCTAACGAATGAAACGTAATGGCGCTTATTCTTCCGCCAACATTCAATAGTCCAATGGCTTCTTCTAAAGAATCTTCCACGGCTGATAATTCATCATTTACAGCAATACGCACAGCTTGAAAAACGCGTTTAGCTGGATGTCCGCCTTTTCTCCTGGCAGGTGCAGGAATACCTTCTTTAATAATGTCAACTAATTCAGTAGTGGTTTCAATTAGCTTTTGTTCTCTTGCCGCTTCTATTTTCCGAGCAATACTTTTAGAGAACTTTTCTTCTCCATAACGATAAAAAATTCTAACTAAGTCTTGATACGACCAAGTATTGATGACTTCTTTCGCTGTCAATGGAGCTTCTGTATCCATACGCATATCTAACGGGGCGTCTTGGTGGTAACTAAACCCTCGTTCCGCTTCGTCTAGTTGTGGCGAAGAAACACCTAAGTCATATAAAATGCCGTCAACTTCGAATACCCCTCGCTCATTTAGTTCTTCTTTAATAAAGCGGAAATTAGCCTTAATGAAGGTTACCATTCCTTTTTCGACATAAGTCGCTAACCGTACTTTTGCATTTTCAATTGCTCGTTCATCTTGGTCAAATGCGTAAAGATGACCGTTTTCATTTAATTGAGAAAGCAGATATTCGCTATGGCCTGCTCCGCCTAAAGTACAGTCGACGTAGACACCATCGGGAATTAAAGACAGACTATCCACTGTTTCGTGAAGCAAGACTGTTTCATGATTAAATTCTGCCATTTCCGTTCCCCCTTTGTTTATGATTTGAAAGTTCGTTTACTAAAACCCAAAATCAATCATGTTTTCAGCGATCTCGTCAAACGTCTCTTCAGCTTCTGCTGAAAACTCATTCCATTTGGATTCGCTCCAAATCTCGATTCGATCTGATACACCGACTACATGACACACTTTTTCTAGTTTCGCATGGTCTCTTAATGTTTGCGGAATATTGATTCTTCCTTGCTTATCTAATTCGCATTCCGTCGCTGCTGAATAAAAGAACCTAGTAAAAGCACGAGCTTCTTTTTTTGCAAGCGGAAGTTGCTTGAGTTTTTCTTCGAGTATAGTCCATTCATTCTGGGGATAACCAAATAAGCAACCATCTAAACCGCGGGTTAAGATGAATTTCGTTCCTAAATCGTCGCGAAATTTCGCCGGCATGATCAAGCGGCCTTTTGCGTCGATGTTGTGCTTATACTCACCCATTAACATAGCTATACTCACCCCACTTTTAGTAGTTATTTTCAGTCTACCACATCGCCCCACTTTCCACCACAATTAATCGAAGGATTCTATAAAAAAACACACGGAATAAAAGAAAGCTTTAGCCTCTCTGTTTAGCAGCCTTTTCAAAAGTGTTTTAAGAGTGGGGAATTTTCCCAAAAAAGCACAAAAAAAGCAGCAAGATGGATAACTATACCATCTCGCTGCTTCTAAAACGCTTTTTAAGTAAACTGTGTGAAGATATTTGCTCCTACTAAAAAATAATAAGTAAGAATAGAAAATAAAAAAATAAAACGCCAATACGTTTTCCAAAAACGCCCATAAATGATTTCGCCTTTTTTATAAGCCAATGCCATTACAATGAACATTCCTAAACCGAGAATAAAAATCAGAAAATAAGGAAAAATCGATTGACCAAATGTTAACGAGCTTAGGATATGGATACCCAACAGTAAATATGGAACCATTAAATCTGGCAGCTTAATGCTCTTGTTTTGTCTTCTAAAATGTCGGTTGACGCTTTTATTAAACAACACTAACAGCAAAAGCGGCAAAAGATACAGTATGATCATCACAATGGTAAAAGTAGTTGCTTCCAAAACAACCCTCCCTTTCCACTTACGCATTCGCAGGATTGATGAATGAAAGAACAAAATTACTCCTCCTACTAAGAAGGCGCTCATTCTCCCAAACAATTCTTTATTCAATTTACCCTAAATTTCTACTTTTGTATACCTTTAAATAAGACAAGAGCTTTAACGCTCTTACCCACAAAATGCTCTTAGAAACATACTCGTTCTGTAAAATATCTATTGAACGTGTTTTTACTAGAATAATCTTATGGCTTTTGTTCATTCTGACTACTCTTTGGATACATTAAATAGTAAATCGAAAACCGTTTTTTTAGTCCATTAAATCTAACGGTTCTCTCTAGCAAAGAGAACCGTTAGATTTCTTAAATGAAACTTAATAGAATTCTGCTGGCTTTTATGTTATACTTATAAAGTATTAAAAGTAAGTATGCAACATTATATAGAATAGTTTTTAAAGAAGTTTATCCACACTGGCACAGTTTTAGAACTGTAAGGACATAAAAGAGGTAGGGTTTATGTCGTTTAAATGAGAAACCGATTGATATAATTTGATTAGTATTTATAACCCAAAAATAACTTTAAGAATATTTATTTTTAATTAGAAAGCCACTCAGAATCTGAGTGGCTTTCGTCAATTCCATCAAAAAAAACGCCCTTTTTACGAAAACAAGAGCTGCAAATACCGATACAAAGCAAAACACCCTTGAGCCATGGTCTCAAATCAGCGGATTTAAAATAAATGTACAATAGCTATAAACCCTTTTATATAAGCGTTTATAAGTACAATACTATTAGCGAGAAATGGCATGGATTTACAATAGTTAGATACTTATGCCCCTTTTCTGCCCCTTTTTTATTTATTCACTAAGAATAAAGTCTTCCTATATAATGGTAGATTCTGGAACATACCAAGTAATGTGACAGATTATTTTAATAAAAAACTATATCTCGATAAACAACAGATACTAACTTGTTCAACAAATTTTTACCTCCACCCTGCATTCTCCGTGCAGGGTATTTTTTTTACGTTCTGTTCGCTTTACTTATCGAACATTTGTTCGTATAATGAAATAAAAAAGGAGGGATCTTTATGTCATTCGATTACTCTGACGAGATAAGCAACGACATTCTCTGCGTTGACGTTAAATCATTTTACGCTTCAGTCGAGTGTGTTGAACGCGGCCTGCATCCGTTAAAAACTATGCTAGTTGTCATGAGCAATGCAGAAAATGCTGGCGGTTTGGTTCTAGCCGCCTCCCCTTTAGCTAAAAAAGTTTTAGGCATCAGTAACGTTACCAGAAAACGAGACATCCCCTATCATCCTGATTTATTGATCGTGCCTCCACGCATGCAGTTTTATATAGAAAAGAATACTGAAATTAACGATATTTTTCGCAAGTACGTTTCAGATGAAGATTTACATATTTACAGCATAGATGAATCGTTTGTGTCTGTTAGAGCTAGTTTGAAGCTCTTTAAAAGAAAAAGCGCCTATGACTTGGCTAGGATGATTCAATACCATATTTATAAAAAGATTGGCCTATATGTCACTATTGGAATTGGCGACAATATGCTGCTAGCCAAGCTAGCTCTGGATAACGAAGCTAAATACAACGCTAACTTGATTGCTGAATGGCGATACAAAGACGTACCGGAAACGATTTGGAAGATAGAAAACATAACAGACATGTGGGGTATTGGAGAACGAACGGCGATTCGACTGAATAGCTTAGGGATTAAATCAGTCTATGACTTAGCACATGCAAACTTTTATCAACTAAGAGAATCTATGGGTCTTATTGGTGAACAACTATACGCTGGCGCTTGGGGCATCGATCGCAGCGACATTAGAGAACAATATCGTCCTTTAGAAAAGAGTTACGGAAACTCTCAAATACTTAAAAGAGATTATTACAAAAGACATGAGATCAAAATAGTGATTCGAGAAATGGCGGAACAAGTGGCAACCCGCATTCGAAAGCACCATTGCAAAACAGGATGTGTCAGCCTTACCGTTACCTATTCTAAGCATGAAGAAAAAGCAGGATTCTCTCGACAATTAAAAATTCCTAATACATCTAATACAAAGAAGTTAGTCGATTATTGTTTTGATATTTTCAATAAACATTATGAAGACGACATGGCTGTAAGGAGTATCGGAATTTCTTATTCAAAATTGACTTACACCAGCAATATTCAATTGGATTTATTTGAAGACCCCACTCAACAAATCGCAAACGAAAAATTAGATTTGTTGGTAGATAAAATAAGAGATAAATATGGTTTTCAATCGTTAGTACATGCTAGCAGCCTTTTAGAAGGAGCTACAGCTATTAACCGCAGCTCTCTTGTTGGTGGACATGCTGGCGGAATGGAGGGTATACAATGAGCTTTTTAAATGAGGAGTATCGTGATCGAGGCATTAAGAAATGGGCGGGTTTTTACTTATCTGAGCATACTGCTACCCAAGAAAAGTTATCAGGAGAAAGAACAAAAGTTAATCAGCAAAAGAGACAGATGAATCAAGGTGAAATTGAAATAACAATAAATGAATCCATAGTAAAGAATAAGTCTGTCGCTATTCAACTTGAAAATGTAGATCAGAACGGACTTTACTATGATGACGTAGTTGGTCATATTGTTGGTGGAGATGAACTAGGTATCTTCATAAATGATACCAAAGTCGATTTCGATGAAATTAGAAACATTCAATTTGTGACTCTAAAAAAATGGAACAACATAGATGGTGATGTTTAATAGATAAAAAGGAGCTGTTTAAAATGAATTTCGCTATTTTAACTGGTAAAGTTGTTTCAGAAGTGAAGGTTATCAACACAGATAATGGTACTCCGCTATGCCGCTTCACATTGCAAGTAGACAACCGTAAATTTAATTGTTTAGTTGCTGGCATGAAGGCTTATAAATTTATGTACGATATCGAAGAAGATTCTCTTATTACTATAGAAGGAACCATCAATGACCGAATGCAGTTAGTTGTGCAAGAATACCGTCTTGACTCGAAACCTAGCTACTTTGGACAGATATTTGATTATAAAGGAAGAAAGTTACCTCATAAGAAGGTTATGTGGTAACTTCCGATAACCCATTTTTATATTTTATATCTTTGTTTTTTACCTTTTTCATTTTCAAATTCTATGTAGAGTGCTATGATTTCATTCAAAAATATACTTTCTGTTTCAGCAAACCGGTCTTCATGAGCGTATATGTGATACCTAACTATCGATTTCGCTTCAACGTTTAAAACATCAAAAAAGTTGTTGTTTTCAACAAATAATTTTTTATATTCTATTCCATTAGTAGTTTCAATGAACAGTTTTATATTGCGTAAAATTTTCCTTGTATTAGAGCTATTATAAATTTCTATGTTGCTTGCAAAATCAAAATCATGAGAATTAGTACCATCTTTTTTTTCTATATAAATTACTCTATCATTCCCATCTAAATTACTCTCAGTGAAATAGTATTTTGATTCCGTTAAAAATATTTTTATTTTGCCCGTATTATTTTGAATGTAAGAAATAACAGTACCCACCACTATACCCAATAGAGTACCTATAATACCTTCAAATTCTTTCAAAAGTGTTATTAAATTATCAGCCATTAAATCATCTCCTTTTAAATTGCTTTTCTAATGGTTCATTTTAATATTAAACGATTATAGCACAAAAAAGCCACTTCAATTAAGAAGTGGCTTTTTTGTGCTATTTTATTATTCGCCTACCATACCATCATTGTCACGATCGTCCATGTACGGGTATAACCAGTGATCGCTGTAGAGCGGCATTGAGAAACCTGCGTCTTTAGCTTCTTGAATAGTTACTTTACCATTTCCATTTGCATCCACAGAATTTACATCTCCACCTGACGGAGCTTCTTCAACTACTGGTTCTTCTGGAACTTCTTCAATAGCGGGTTCTTCCACAACCGTTTCTTCTTTTACGACAGGTTCGTCGGACAAGCTATCACCAGTAGCGTAGTCGAGTGTTACACCTGGTTGGATATTTGGAACATAAATATGAAATTGTAATCCTTCTCCGTTGTCTTCAATGGAGAATCCTTCCATATATATACCAGAGGCTAATAAATTATTTCCTTCAAAGTATGGGGTTACACGATAACGTACATGGTTATCCGTAGTTTCCACATAATTAGCCACGAAATTTTCAAACGGTAACATTCCTTCAACATTAAAATAACGTGTACCGGTTATCAAATTATTTGCACCATCATAACCTGTTAGTTGATGTCCAATTAAATGGCTGCGGTTATACAACCAACCACCAGAAACGTTTGCATACTCTTCTTGTTCCCATCCAGTTGGATAAACATCGGATATATTCCCACGTTCTTCAGCTGGCATTGATTCAGTACCCAGAACCGCATTTGCTGCAGTCACACGTTTAAAAGAATCCATTTCTCCATATTCATCCCATGCCTCAGTTGAACTGATATCTTCATTCGTAAACAGTGGAACATTGCCGTTTACTTCTACATAGGCAGCTCCATCGGGAATGCTTGGTGCAGTGCCTTGAATTTCTACAGTTTTCTTCTCTAACTCTTCTTTAGCTTCTTTTTCGGCTGTGGCGGTTGATTCAGCCTCTGCTTTTTTACGCTCTTCTTCTTTTGACTCAGATTCAGCCTTTTCTTTAGCTTTCTCTTCCTCTTCTTTCTTCTGTTTACTTTCTTCCATTGCAGCAAGTTCTTCCTCGTTTGAACTCTCAATAGATTCAGAAGAGGATTCTTCTACCGTAGCGACGTCAGCATCTGATTCAGCATTTACTCCACTAATTCCAATTACGAAAAAGCTCATGATTGCTAAACAGATTGAAATGGTCGAATAGTCTTTGTTAGGCCTTTTCTTTTTGAAATACCAAATACCGATACACGCGCCAATAAATACTAGTCCTGCAAGATCTCCTAACATGATTGTAATAACAGTTGCGAGTACCAATCCAATCCAAACCTTTTTATTTTTAAATATTCCCACCCTTACCACTCCTCCAATATGTAGTTTTCAAATAACTATATTTTTATTATATCATTTGATATTTTTTAAACTGTGAACCTTTTGTGTCATAAAACAGGTTATTAGTAATCGCGAACTGAATAGATGTTTAAAAAAGAGCAAAAAAATAACCCTACCTCAATTAAGAGATAGGGTTTTGTTGCTTATTTAACTTTAACAGCATCCCAATCATAGATTTCTCCACGGAACGTTCCGCTATCGATATACAAAACATTTCCTTCGCGATATCTAACGGAATATTCTGGAGTTCTCATGTCATCCGTGATCTTGGCGCCACCAACCCAGTTCGTTGCCTTTGGACCACGCAACTTGATGATGTCATCTTTTTGGATGTCGTTGCTTCGAGCATATTCGATGTCATGTTCGTAAACATTGCCACCCCAATCAGCGCCCACCGGCTTAATGTATATTGTTCCGTCTACGTTTAACCAGTTAACAATATACTCAGACTTGAAGCTGCTGATAGTAAAGTTTGAACTTCCTTTCCACGACTTAGCACCAGATGTTAACCGTACCTTGTCGCCTACTTTGAATTTCTTAGACCGTTTATCTGCTGTCACTGTTGCTTCCTCCTTTTGTGCTGGTTTAGATGCGATAGTCGTATTCAAGATATCTTGCACTAGTTCCTTAGCCACTTTGTCGTAGTTCGCTTTGAAGTAATCCATGTTTGCTTTATTTGTGATAAAACACAATTCAACTAGACGATAAGAAATACCGCGTTTGGCAAAAGTGTTCAAGTTTAATAAGTCATTGCGATTGTCGAACATAGTATTAGCTCTTAATCCAAAGTTGCGTTTGACGGTTTCCCCTAAACGTTTATCTAGCGCATCCGGATTAAATCCTTTAGCGATAATGATGTGTCCGCCTTTAGCTGAAGCACCAGCTGCGTCTAAGTGTAATTCGATAATATCCTTATAACCGCTGATAGTGCTCGCTTCACGGTTGGCGTACATATCTTGTTCGTAAAAATCAATTTTACCAGCTGCGTATTTTTTCAAAGAAACTAAAAACTGGCCACGCAACCATTCGGCTTCACTTGTACCGTTCCCAACTGCTCCTGGATCATATCCACCTTTTTTATTTTTACCGTGACCTAAACTAATTAATAAGTTACTCATTTTTATTTATCTCCTTTCGCTAATGCAAAACTATTCTTTATGCCTTCATATAGCCCACTTGCTGAAGCTCCACTTAAAAAACCTGCTAATGTATAGATAGCTATGTTCTGATTGAAAACACTACTTAAAATAGCCCCCGTTAGCATACCGATGACGATAGACAATAGCGGTAAATATTTGACGTTAACCACTTCTAATTGTTTAACCACTTGAATAGCAATAGCGATAATCGGAGCTAATAGTATTGCCGCCCCAATCGCATTGTTCATAATTTCTTCCATCATTGTTCCCTACCTTCTTTTAATTTTCTGATAATTTTTTCTAATTTAGTTTTGTCGCGTTTCATTCCCTCGATAATGTTTTTCAAGTTTTCATTCTCGCCTTTTTCCAGTTCCAATTCGGCATAGGCTTCTTTCAACTTGGCGTCTATGCGTTCAATTTCTTTATAAGCTCTGTCCAGCAAATCAATATCTGTCTTCTCTTTCCCACTTTTACGTGTGAAAAAAGCAGATAACAAACCCGCTGCTCCTCCTCCCCCGATCAATAAGACCAGTAACTGCTCAAGCGTCATATTTATAGTCCCCTTTCGAAGAGACTCTCAAACAAGCTACCAATACAAAAATCATGAAAATGTAATAGGGGTCTGGGTAACCTGTGCCAAAAGAATAAGTTATGCTGACAAATGAGAGTCCGCCCCAAATGGCGCTTAACATCCAAATAGATATTTTTTTAAGATACTTGTTTCGAGAAATAAGCCCAACTAGCTTGATTACTCCAGCAAACAAAAGAAATAAACCTATACCCTTTTCAGGTAGCTTACTTAGATAAGGCTCTGCGTGAGTAACCAAATAGCCATCTATTCTATAAATAAAATCACCGTGCAAGATGCTGACAGTTGCGATCGCATAACCCCAAAAATCGCTAGGTCGTTTACTCTTAGCGTGGATTAATTCTTTTTTTAACTTTGTGTTTTCCATGTTTCACCTCCACCTTTCGGTAAAATAAAAAGAGCAACCGGTTAGGGTAGCTCTTTGGTAATATAAAAAGGCTGCCCGAATAGGCAACCTTTCTCGTGCGTTTTAATTGTTTTGTCTGTTTTTATATTCTATAACAGATTCTTCGTTAACCCTCCAATATCGCCCGGCCTTAGTAGCAACTAATTGATTCTTATCTATCAAATCACGTACCTTATTAATGTTAATCCCCAGTATTTCAGCAACTTGTTTTGTCCAAAGCGTATAACGTAAATGGTTGTTCTGAACATCGAACTTTTCTTCTGTTTTTTTTATCTTCTTATCTTCTATTTGGCGAAATTTCTTTGCAGTTGCTTCTTCTACAATTTTATTTTCTCTATCTCTTTGCGCCGCAATACTTCCTTGTTGAACGTTCAAATACCGTCTGTCAGGTCTATAAGTCATAGCATACCTCCGCTCTATTATTATAGAAATTATACCTGATATATTCAAACTTCTCCAGTTCACTTAAGGTAACTAAAACAACAGAGTAACCATTTCTGGCCACTCTGTTGTCTATATTATTAAATTTCATTTTATTTCTTCTAAATCTTGGACATCAACCCATCCAAATTTATTGTTATCTAAAAATTGAATGTGAGCTTTCAGCTCTCCTTTATCTTCATTCTTTTTAAATGATCTGACAACTCCTATTTTATCTCGGTATTTCATTTTTATGTCTTTATAAGGAGAAATTTTATATTCTTTGTCGATATCTACAGTTACTTCTCTTAATACTTTACCATCATCAGTGATTTCAACTATCACTTTTTTTATTACATCTTCTTCATCTATGCCTACTTTAAAACCGTATAAAATCATTCATTTCATCTCTTTTCTTTATAGTATACTTAAAATATAACTATAAAGGTCTAGTTTTTCAACGTATATATTACACTGTGTATATTATTATCCCGCTAATTCTTTGACTAATTTAGCTTTTACTTGCTCAATAGTACTCCCCTGATTAAATTCCTCAGCTGTTAGCGCCACATTCCCATTAATATAGTTATCTCCCTGATTTACCGTACTAAAGTTAACGACTACCTTGCTTACTTCTCCCTCTGGCGTATATTCGAAATTAATTGTGTAAACTCGTAAATCTAACATATTATTTCACTTCTCCTTTTTCTTCTTTATTTTCGGTCGCTTTTAATTCCTCTAGCTCTACTTGCAAAGTGGCTACTGCGATTTTAAGATTAGCTACTTCCATTGCATACTCACTGATTACTGATTGAACTACTTTTTCATTCATTTATTATTTCCCCATTTCTAATATTTTTGTTTCTAACTCTTTTATCTTTTCTTCTAATTCATCATTTTTGAACGCTAATTCTTGAACGCCTTTACTATTCAGCATGATTTGCCTACTGCTATCAATTCCGTAATAGTCGTCTTCTTCTTCAAAAACCATTAGCTCAGGTGTGTCCTGTGCAATTAAACCAAATTGATTGCCAGATGGCTTATCGCTGTCTTTCCAGTAATATTCCACAAAGTTCCAATTTTTAATGGAATCCAAAACGATTCTTTCAGTTTCGACTATATCTTTCTTCAGTCGTCTATCTGATTGGTTCGATATGCTGTTACCGTCCATGTTTAAAGTTCTTCTGATTACAGCCTGATTCTGAGTAATAACTACTGTATTGAAAGTACTACTTCCATTAGTCCAACCTAAGTTAAGCTGAATTGGTGCTAAAATGTTCATTGAGCCGTCGCCTGCTTGTACTATACGGTTGGAAGAACCACCCCACATGATATCTTTAACGCCATTAATACTTGAAGCTCCTTGTATATGATTACCGTTGAAGTGTACCTGCTTTGAAAACTGAGTTCCCCAATTCGATATAATCAGGCTATTGCTTGTAATTGTCCCGTTTGTATATCCCATATTTATTTGAGCCGGTGACATTATATTAAGAATATTATCTGTACCTTGTACAATACGGTTTGAAGTGTTATGGAATAGAATATCTTGTACGCCGTTTATATGAGCAGCATTTTTAACTGTATTACCACCGACATTTAATGTTGAACGCAAGTTTAAATCCGTCCAAACATCTACGAATGGCGCTAGTCCATCTTGTCCGCCACCCATTGACATTCTGTAATAGAATGAACCACTAGAGTTAACTCCGAGTGAGACACCGTTATAAGAACTTATCTCGATACGGGCATCTCCTGAGTTATATTTAACTGAAGCATTACCACCAGATTCAAAGTAAATACCATCCTGTGTATATCTAGCCGTTTTGCCTAAAACATTAAGCTCTAAACCGACACCGCTCAGTTTGAACATTGAGCGTACAGAACCATTATTTTGTAAGTTCTCAGCATAGATGGTATCAGGGTTAATTTTCATGAATGTGCCACCATATGAATGGGTAAATGTACCGTTCATAGCTAACTCTCCGCTGGTCAGAACTGCATTCCCTTTATTTCTTATCGCCCCGTCGTAGCTATAATCAAACGGTGATACTATTTTTATACCTGTCATTGTTCCAGTAGTAATTTGACTAGCATCTAAGTTGATTAATTTAACATTAGCAGCGTTAATGGTTCCAGCCGTTATTTTGTCAGCCGCTAAAGCCGTTATAGCAGCACTTGGAATAAATGCTTTTCCTGAAAAAGTAACAGTAGCAGCATCTAAATAAAGTTTGCCTGTCTGAATTAAAATGTTGCCTGATTGTAAGTTAATTTGAGAAAGTAATTCCCCCGCCTCAACAACCTTTTCCCAAGCTAGCCATGCTGTACTCGCCGCATTACTTACTCTTTGATAAACCCCGTCAGCAGATTCAGCCGTTTGGGTAACAAGCCCACCACTGCTACCACTCCAAGGTACTTTAGTAGTTAGCTGAACATAGGTAGAAGAGCCTGGCGCACCTACAACAGTTCTTGTTTTAAACTCCCTGACTTCTTGATTAGGGTAGTTCGTAAAATACCAAGATGGAATTTGATTTGTTGCCCTAGTGTCTTTGATTTTCTTGTCTAAAAGAATAGCATCCGTAACATCTTTAGCGACTACTCTCAAATTAATAGCACTGTCTAGCTGGGTCATCTTACTGTTATAAGTTGCGGATTCCACTTTAGAGCTGATTTGAGTTGATAGCTGAGTGATTTGCGACTTATCCGCCTTACTTGCTACAGTCGTTTGAATACCGTTAATATTTGCATCTATAGAAGTAAACTTATCTATAGTCGTATAGTCCATATCAGTAACATCGTATGCTGTCGAATATGCTAAGAACCATTCTACAGGATTAGCTACTGTGCCAACTGCACCACTAAGATAAAAGTGCCCACTGTTTGAAAATGAGCCAGTGCTTCCGCATTGAATTACTCTAATGTACTCTTCGTATTTACCTGTGCCGACATTTGAGGTAATTATTTTATCTGAATTACCTGTACCCATAGCGTTTGAGGCGGTTAAAAGCGTATATCCAACAGGTATTTTTGCAATAATTCTGATAACAAATTTAGCATTTGCTCTTCCGTCGACTCTTTGGATAAACCCACCAATTCCTGGAGAGGCTGTTCCTGTTGTCCTTACTTGTAAAGCATGAGTCGATGTTGTAGGTGCATCAGATGGTTTTGCTATGCGTGTAACTGTAACCGTACCATTTCCAGAGTTATTATATAGAGTAATACCGTTATTACCTTTCCTGAAAGTGGGGTCAGTGTGTAGCATTTTTCCGTTTGACATTGCTTGAGCTAAACTAGCAGCCGTATCAACAGCGTTACTAACCTGTGTAATTTGAGTACTTAAACCATTAGCTGTAGCGTTTAAGGTAGTCTGATTCACATAGTTTTTACCAGCTACCAAACTATCAACTTGCGCTGAGGTTAATCTAGCTGAAATAGCTGTAGCGTTTGCGCTAATCTGATTGGTATGAGTATTTACGGTTCCAGTTAAAGTATTGACTGCACTAGCCTCCGCTTTAAGTTTTAAACCATCAGCGTTTGCCTTAATGTCAGTCGTATGCTTATCTACAGTACCCTTAACCGTATCAACTAGGGTTTTATCTGCCTTTAGTCCTAACCCGTCTGAGGTAGCCTTAATTTGACTGGTATGTGTGTTTACAGTGCCATTAATGGTATCGACTAAAGACTTTTCAGCCTTTAAAGCAAGCCCATCTGAAGTAGCTTTAATTTGTGCGGTATGAGTATCAACCGTACCTTTTACAGTATCTACAAGACTTTTATCCGCTTTTAACCCTAAGCCATCCGCTGTAGCTTTAATCTGGCTCGTATGAGTAGCGACCGTTCCATTTAAGGTATCAACTAGAGCCTTTTCAGCTTTCATTGCTAATCCGTCAGCTGTCGCTTTAATATCAGTAGTGTGTTTGGCAACTGTCTGATTGATTATATCCGTTACTGTTTTGTCAGTCTTCAAACCTACCGCTGTAGCGTTTGCTGTAATATCTAAACCATGCTGGGTAACAATTCCTTTGATAGTGCTGACTTCTGTTTTATCTGCTTTTAAACCAACAGTTTGAGTTAAATTGTTATAAGAAGTGGTTAACTTACCTGTTTCAGTTTCTGCTTCTGTCGCCTTACTTAACGCTTGCCCCGCTTTGTCTATAGCTGTCCCTGAGTTAGTTAAAGAAGTCTGAGCGGTTGTTAAAGCTGTGCCTGCATTCGTTTTGGCGGTGTTAGCCGTTCCAATAGCCGTACCTGCATCTGTAACAGCTTTATTAGCATCTGATATGGCTTTAGTGGCATCTTCTTTGGCTTTTTCAGCATCTACCTTAGCAAAGCCTGCCTCTTCTATAGCTTGGTCTGCTTTTTCTACCGCATCGTTTGCTGATTTTTCCGCTTCTTTTATTTGCTCGATTGCTTCTTCGACTTCTTTAGCCACTTTATCTATATCAGCAGTGGATATCTGAGGATCCCAAAATAAGTTTCCATCTTTATCTTTTTTGTAGATCAAAATTTCTTTATCTGGACCAATTATTTTAAACCATAAATCTCCTTCTTTTGGATTTACTGGTTCATCAATACCTTCATAAACCACATTGCCACCTGCAGCATCAATTCGTGCATGAATCCATTCAATCTTTTGCTGTAGAGGGCTTTTGTATTGGTAAGTGGCATCGGAATGAGTAACTGTTTCGGCACTGCTCTTAGCTGACAAACCACCATTAAAAGAGAGTGAGTAACTAAGATTAGGCGTTTTAAATTTATTTCCTTGTAAATCTTCTACTTCTATCCAATTACCAGCTTCTAGTACCGGATTTCCTTGCCAACTCAAAGAAAACGGATAATAATTTATGGTTTGGATTTTTTGATAAATTTTGTCCAACAGAAATTTAGTCATCACTCTATTTTCTAAAACAACTTGATTGCCCGCTGTGTTGCCACTTTGAATAACTGTATCACTATCATCATTCGTACAACTAATTCCGCCTAAACGAAAAAAGACCTCGTTTTTTACGAGACCTTTCGAAAAGTAATTATCTGGTGGAATAGCAAAGTTTGGATCAGATAGTGTTCTGATTTCCAGTTTTCCATAACGATCAAATGTAGCGAAACCTGCTTCAAATTGAGCGATTAATCCAATAGCTTCACGATACGTATATCCTTCTGGTTTAGCTATTACATCGGCGCTTAACCGGTCAAATGTATAAGCAACTGCGATCCCTGCTTTGTTGGCTATCTCTAGTGCTACTTCACGAATTGCTGCAGGATAATTTAAAGACGACACATAAGTGCCGCCCATCATCACCATTCTATCCATACACTCAATCGTTGTTTTATTATTGTTGCGGTCCATTTCAATTGCATCATTGATAACGAAAACACCCATAGGCACGTATTCAATCTTTCCGTTAGCTAATTTAATACCAATTTCATAGGTTACTTCATCCAATTCTTTTAAGCCTTCTACTAATTCACTAAACGTGATTTTAATAGAATTTGAATACGTTGATCCAATCGCAAAAACTTCACCTGATAAACTTCCAGCATCATAATCAACAGAAATAACATTGTTGTTATCAAACGTTCGATTACCTATTTTTATTCGTACATAAATAGTTCTTTCATCTTTCATAAATGCGTTTCTTAGTTCATTGCTTACTGTTAACACATAACATAACCTCCTACTGTTCGATAAAGTTCATTGATAACCCTTCCCACTTCATTGATTTGTATTTGTCATTCCAGGAGTATGAAGGAGCTGATCGGTCTCCTACATAAAATGTTCCTGTTCTTTGTCCACCCGTCATTGCATCTGGATAGCTGACAGAAAAGAAAGAAACATTGACCGCTTGTAGAATAGAGGATATTTCTCCATCGCTAAGCGGACCCCATTCTAATTCTATTTTACGAATACCTGTCCGGATAATATCTCTCGTCATTTTTCCTTTTGCATTACGAGTTGATTCTCCATCTAAATCCATAACGCCAAAGTTGAATGATTTGGGTTGCTTTACTGAAGCGCCATTTATTGCTAATGATCCAGCCAAAAAAATACCCCCTTTCTACATAATGATTTGCGGTTTACCAGTTTTCTTCGTTTGTTTATTGATACTTTTTATGGCTATTCTTCCGAATGTATCGGAATCAACAACCATTGTTACTTCAATTGGTCCAGTATCATCGTTTGAATTACCTTTCTCACTCATGACCATAGTAATTGCTTTCTTAACTGCATTACTCATGGAATCGGCCATGCTTTCCAATTTATCGCCACTTCCAGAACCGTCAAATGATTCGCCACCAAAAGCAAACGATTCATAAGAAGGCTGTAAAGCTGTTGGCATTGTTAGATCGCCGAAGTCCATTCCCATATAATCTAGCGACTGAGCGATTAATTCGAGTGCTCGACTAGGTTTAGTTAAAGGAATAATCATCTCATCGTTGTTTCCTTCGCCTACGCGAATCATTTGTTCTTGTCTGATTAAACCACCGTTTTCGTAACCATGGCCATGACCGATAACGTTTAACATCCTTGACGAACCGTAACGGTTTTTAGCATAGTTAATAGCCGCTAGAGAGTTATCGTAGCCGTTGAAAATATTGCCGTAACCTTTATGTTTGTACGCGTTAAAAGTAGCAGAAATGGTTTGTAGTAAACCTTTTGCCAAGTCACCGGTTCTATTATTGATGTCACCGATATTTCCTTGAATGGCTTTTTCATTTCCGCCAGACTCAGATTTAACTTGTCGTAACCAAGCGTTTGTATAGGTGTCATTTGTTGGCAAGCCGTTCTTAGATAATGCCCTTTGGATAGTCGAACGCCATCTTTCGACCCCACTACCAGCAGGTGCTGCACTACTAGCTGCAGAAGACGTTTCTGGATCAATTGGTGTACCGTTTTTACGTACTTCATAATGGACGTGAGGGCCTGTACTTGCACCAGTATTCCCCATTAGCCCAATCTTTTGACCAGCTTTAACGCTATCTCCTTTAGAAACTAATGCTTTTGATAAGTGACCATAAATATAATCATAGACACCTTGTTTCATATTCACCCATGTTCCATAACCCGAACCAGAATTACCAGCTTGTTTAACCAAACCAGAAGTTTGAGCATGAATAGGGTGACCGATACCTTGACCTCCGCCATAATCGACACCAGCATGAAGCTTTCGTTGACCTGTGATTGGATGCGTCCGATAACCGAAATCAGATGTCTTAACCAATCCCGAGAAATTGACTCCCCCGGTTCCTGCTGGCCCTTTAGCTAATAACCCTTTGACCATATTCATGGCTCCACTAGCAACAGTAGACACTGCACCTTTAGCCATAGACAGCCCTGGTTCGGCTACTTTAGCTAAATTCGTAAACTTGTCAATACCCGCTTCGATCAATTTAGACGGATTAGAAACGTAATCCCAAATGTCTCCTGTAATATCTTTTGCTTTTGACCACGCTGAGCTACCGAACTGTTTGAGTTTGCCCATCGTCCCGTTTTTGTAACGCGGGATATTACTCATCATTTTGCTTGTAGAATCACCATCTAAGACTTGTGAACCTTTTTGAAGATCCAATAAAACGTTACGTCCTTTAGGTATAAACGAGTTCCCATCAGGAGTTGTTATTAATTCAGAATAGTTAGATCCTCCAGCATCGTTAACCAAAGCTAATCCACCTGGATGACCATCCGTTCCTTTTGCATAACTGATTGCTTTAGGTGCCCATTCGGCTATCTTATTCTCTGAGCCTAACTTGCCTAGTACCCAGTTAACACCACCAATTGCACCGTTTACGCCTTTTTTAATGCCGCCAATCAAGCCGTCCATCAAACTACCTGCAGCTTTTTTCACTGCGGAAATGCCATCTTTCAAGCCTTTAGCTATTTTTCCAGGTAAACCAATAGCTCCGTCTACGACATTAGAAAATCCTTTTGACATCGTATCTTTAATACTCGTCATAATCTCACCAGTTTTAGACTTCATGGTAGACCAAGCTGTAGACATATTATTTTTTGTGATAGTAGCACTGTTTGATACTGAATCTCTTAAATCCGAAAATTTAGTTTTTGCAGCGCTACTAATTTCTCCAAATCTTGTAGAAGTGTTTTCGGACATTTCTTTCCACTTACCAGATGCTGCATCATAAGCAGATTTTGCTTTTTCCGTAACCTTGGAACTGACTCCATCCCATGTTTCTTTTGTCTTGGTTCCTACTTTTCCGAACCAACTTGTAGTAGAGCTGTACATCTCGCCCCATTTTGTTGATACCCAAGAACCAGCACTTTTTGCATTTTTTACAACGGAATCAGAAATGTTTGCCCAAGAATCTTTCGTTGATTTTTTTATAGAACTCCATGTTTCGCTCGTTTTCTCCTTGGCTCCGTCCCATTTTTCAGAAACCCATTTCCCTGCAGCAGATGTAGCATTAACAACTGAATCCTTCACGGCTGTCCATGATTTTTTGGCCCAAGCAGATACTTCATCCCAATTTTTATAAAGGAGTACGCCAGCTGCAATGAGTCCAGCTATAACGGCTACAACAATCCCGATGGGCGAAGTAAGAAACGCTATTGCTCCGGCTAATACGCTTGTAACTCCTGCAGCAATGCCCGCGACAATATTCCAAGCTCCCACGGCTAATGTAACTAGTCCCCAAGCTAATGCGAAGGAACCTATAACGATAGCCATGACCTCTACCGTTTTTTGATGCTCATCAATCCAATCGCTGACACTTGTTAAACCGTCGCTTATATCCTCTAGAACACTCACGATGACTCCACCAGTCCATGCAGCTAATGGTTCTAAAAACTTATCAAATAGCCATTTCCCTAAAGGTTTCAAAGCATTTAGAACGCTATTCACCACATCGATAGCTCCTGATAGAATGTCTAAGAAAGTGGGTATAACATTGGTGATAGTAAATCCAGCAATCGGCAACAGTACGTTTTCATAAAACCATGCCAATCCATCACCAATGTTTTGTGTCAAAGGTTCTATTGATTTTAATAGCCCATCGATCGAATTTAACAGCGGTGTGAAATCTAATGTTTTAGCCCAGTCAGCCGTTGCTTTAGTCATTTTGTTTATAGTTCCCAAAATGATGTTGATAATACCTAATATTCCCGACATGATAGACGTTCCAACATTTCCTTCTTGCCACGCTTTCGAAAATTGAGAGGCTAGGTTGCCAATGACATTAAATATATTCGTGAAGATTTCCAAGATATTAGCAGCAATCGCTTCTCCAGTTCCATCATTCCAAGCTTCTCTGAATGAAATGGCGATCTGATGTAACAACTCTAAAACTTCATTAAATGCATCGAATATAGACTGGATGAGAGCCGTTCCTCTTCCTTCGTCATTCCAAGCATCTTTAAAGGCTTTTGCAATATCTCCAATAATGTTTAAAACATCCGCTAATAGAATTAATAGATTACCAACAAATCGTTCTCCAGTACCATTCTTCCAAACTTCCATAAAACTCTTACCGATAGAAGAAATCAATCCGCCTACTTCGCCTAAAGCATATTTCCAAGCATCCATGACCTTTTGGCCGTGTTTGTCCCATGCTGCTTTGATTGGCGCAAACAAATCTTTTAGAACAGATTTGAATTTGTCAGCAAACGAATTAACCCATGCCGGAATACCAGGATCAGCAATACCGAAATCAATACCATTAGCAGGACCTGCTAACTTTTCATCGTCTTTGTCAGTTTTAAAATCAAGTGTGTTGATTTCGTCAAATCCAGCTAAGACATTTTGGAATTTCTTCACTTTTTCTTTTGCTTTATCCGCATTAGCCCCTGTATCGCCCATTGCTGCTATGTTTTCATTCAAAGCATTTGCACCTTTTTTAGCTGCACTGTAAGTTGTTCCAAATAACGTAGCAATAAATGAAGCCATATAAGCTGTGGCTTTAGCTAACCACGAAATTAAAGCATTCAAGGCAGGCATCGCCGCTTGGTAAATAGGATAGAAAGCTGTAGCCAGATTAACTTTCACTTCATTTAAGGACTTAGAAAACTGTTCGTTTGACAGAACGGCTTTCCCCATATAAGAAGCCATACCAGCAAACGCTTTGTATGCTAAACCAGCAATAATCAAACGCCTCACAAACGAATGAAGAGTTCTATTTACTGCATCAAATGGTTTTTGCATCGGCTTAGAATTTTTTGACATGTTTTTACTTAGTTTATTGAAAGATGAGCCAAATAACCCTATTTTCCCTTTGCTCGAATCAACAGATTTCCCGACTTTATCAACATTTGATGCCGCTTGGCTGTAACTAGACGTATCACCAAGTTTGGTATTCAGTTTTTCTACAGCAGGCGCCAACATTTTAACTCTATCTTCTGTCTGAGCATAGGCTTGTTGTAAACCATCATTTTCCGCAATCAGTTTATTCATCGCAGTAGTTTGTTTTTCAATCAAGGCTGCCGTTTTAGCAGAAGACTTGGTTTCTCCACTATCTTCAAAACCACTTCCAAAACTTCCTACTGGTTTTAATTGATCGGTATAAGTAACTTGTAACCCTTTGATTCTAGAACGCATGGATTCAATTTGGCTTTCGTTTTTAGCCATTGCATTTGTGATTGTATCTAATTGGGTAGGTAAAGCAGCAAACTCCGACCTCATACTACGTGCTAAATTTTCTGCAGATGTTTGGTAACGTGTCATAGCTGCTTGTGCATTCGCTATCTGTTCATCAAATCGAACCACGCCACTGGTATCGCCAACACTTGTAGCTGTTTGTCGTTGCGTTTTAAGGAAGGCTAACTTCTCTTGTTGTGATTTAGCTTGCATCATTTTCGCATTGATATCTTTAACAATCGCATCAACATCTTTGTTTACTTGTGTACGTGCTTTAGCAAACCCTTTAGACATGTTTTTACCTGTATTAGCAGTTGCTCGTTCTGTTACTTTTTCCATAGTAGCCATTTGTTTCTCTAACGTGCTATTCATCTTTTCTAGCTGTTTTGTCAAGTTAGCTGTACCTTTATCAATGTCCATGTTCTTTTCGGTTTGATCCATTGATTTGCCTGTAACACGTTCAATTTTTCCCATCATGTTATTAATTGAAGGCAATATTTTATCAATACCAGCTTGAACCTTCTCTGTATTCATCTCTAGCACGACTTGTAGCGTCTCTAAATCCATTTACTCACCTCCCATTCGTTTTCTACGTTCTTTCGTGGCTTTAATTTGCATAGCTTGTTGCATCATCAGCGCTTTATCAGATTGCCAATTGTCTGGATTTGGTGCAGGTTGTACGACTTTCCTTACTTTTTCATCTACTAGATACGGATAATGTTTTTCTGCAGTCGGCATCTTGCTTGGATCATTAAATGCGTACATGTTTAGTTGTGCTGCTTTATAGTCGAACATAGCCTTTTCTTTTAATTCGGTTTCACGCTTTCGTTTATTTGATTCAATTTGTGACATAATCTCGCCGAATGTCATCATCCAATAATCAGTAGCTGGGATTCCGTAATCAATTGCTGCAGGTTCCATATCGTTTAATAAATCCGTGACCCTTTTATAGGTTTTTATTCCAGCAGGCTGCTGTGTTCCTCTAGATCCGCTTCCGGTTCCTCTAGCGTTACTAATCCCCCATCTAGGTTCTCGTTTTCCTTCTCTGTCTTGCCGAAAAAACCGGATTCTTCCAGTAATTCTTGGATAGTAGTCATTAAGTCGGTTGTACTGTTTCCGTCACCTAAATAAATATCTAATAAGTCATACATATCTGCTTCCTTGATGCCGTGACCGGTATTAGCAGCATGTAAAATCAACAGCATTTCGCCTGTTTTAGGGAATGTCATTTTTCCGTTATCAATAAATAGTGATAATAAGTTCTTGTTTAATTTGTTCTCAATTTGAACAATCGTCTTTCCATCCAGTCGTAACACCAATTCTTTTCCACCGAAATAAACCTTTTTCGTTTTCAATAAAGTAGCCATATATAAGTTCCTCCAATTTTTATATAAAAATAAAGAAGACTAGAATGAACTAGTCTTCCGTTAAATATGTGATTACTCCCTCGTCTTGCCTATTCCTCTTCAGGTTCAGGTTCAACTTCTTCGGGAACCTTAGGGTGCAGGCACAAAGTCAGGCCCTTTAGAAACAACGACAACAATAGAGAACGCTAAAGCTCCGTTGATTTCTGCACCGCTATAGATTGTTGAGAAGCTACCAGTGAATGTGAATGAAGTGCCGTCTGGGTAAGTGATTTTCCAGTCATACACAGTGTCTAGTTTTTCAGCTGCTTTTAATGTGTTAAAAACAGTCTTACGATAAACGGCTGCAAAAGTTAAGTTGTCTTGGTCTTGCAACCCTTTAATGTATTTACGGTTAGAATCCGCAAGAGTCGTGACATCTACACGTTCTGGTTCTGAACCGATATCTGGAATAGAAGTTACTTCATCAATAGTTGTGTATTCTCCAGCTCCTCCACCGGTTGGTTTGTAGCCTAATGTTGTTCCTTTTGATAACAGACCTGCAGGATCATCAGCGAATAATTGAATGTTCATTTTTTTTAACCCTGTGCTGTGTAATAGTTGTTTTTTCATGTTTAATTTCCTCCTGTTTCTATGGTTGATAAACTTGCCTTGTTTCGTTATCGACGATTGCTTTAAATTCGCGTGTTACTCGAATTAATGAAGCTGTATTTGAATCTACTGTGCTTCCTACAAAACCAATGCTTTGCATCTTTTCAGACACTTTCGAGACGATGGACGTTAAACTAGTATCAGCGTATAAATCAATCGTGACCGTCCATAATGTTTGCATCTCATTCTTATTTGCATCGATTGCGTAAGGTGTTTGAGTCGTTCGATAAATAGCGCTAGGAAATGTCGTCCAAATCACTGGGTATTCCGTTGCTACTTTTTTAATTTCAGGTATTTCTTTTAATAAATTAACGATGATAGGCTTGATGTTGATGACACCCATTATCTAAGCCCCTTTCTTAATCGATTGGTTACATGACGTTTAACAATTTCTTCTGAATCTTTTGTTCCAGACTTCAAAGCTGGATAGAGCCATGGTCTAGAAGGTTGCCCGCTTGTTTTGTAGAACTCTTTCCCTTTGATTGTGATCTTAAATATGCCATATAAGGCTGTTAAATCTTGGTCAACGGAATCTACCGGAAAAAACCAAGGTGTTTGCGTGTAAACCGGATGAATGCCTTCTGGCAAGTCTTTTTGAGAAGCTTCACCGTTAGGACCTGTTCCAAATTCTCTGAATATCCCAGTTTTTTTATCCGTCCATACCCGTCCTGTACTGCTGCCTTTTCCATTAGTAGCTACTTCCGTTTTTAAACTTCCAACTAGTTCACCACTAGCATGCTTAACGCTTGAAGAAAGGTTGCTCTCTGCATCTCCCCTTACCAATTCGACTATTTCTTCATTGGCACTTTCAACAGCCTTAGAGACCAAATTTGGTATTGATTTCATTTGCTGATTAAACTTGCCTAAACCTCTAATTTCTACACCCATTGCATCAAATCCTTTTTAGCGTGATATTCAAATGAGTAGAATAAGGTTGAATTGATATCACTTCATAGTCAGGTTTTAAGTTTGGCGAAATAATCTTTTTATTCATGAGCGGATTAATTGAATCATCATTTCCCACTAACGAATGTACTAAGCAATTGAAATCTTCCAAAGTAAGTGGTTGTATAAGCAGTTTTGTGTATAAACAGATACCATCTTTTTCTTGGATAACCACCTCGCCTTGATACTTACAAGCTTTAACATAAGGAAGTTCTGAACCATACAGTGTTGCAGCTATTTGACCACCAGCGCTTTGTACGTTCATTTTCAACTCTATAGCTTCATTTGAATAGCCTTTGATGGAATTACCCTCATCATCTTCAATCTCTTGCCATCGCTTCAAATAGACAGTTACAAGGTCACGTTCCCTTAATCTCATGAAAGTTTCCTCGCTCTCGCTACACGATAGCCGTTCAATTGACTACGAATCTTCTTAGGGATCCCTTCTTCAAAAGATTGAGAGACGCCACCTTCTGACCGTGACGTCTCTCCTTCAACATCTCTTTGGTTAAATCGCAGTTTAGCTAAGTCTCGAATACTAGTAGCCATTCCGATGGCAGGATCTGTTCGATTGCAGTAGTTTAGAGCTTCTTGCTCTGCATCGTTAAAATCATCTCGTAACAATTCAGCTTCATCTGATAGTTTCTTGATTTCTTTATAACGTCTCAATAAGATCTCAAACTGTTTATCTGAGTCATATTTTTCCAATAGGACCACTCCTATTCTTCACCGTTTTTAGCTAATGTTAGTAAATCGTCTTTCTTAGCATCTTCATCAAAAGACACACCGTTTTTATTTAAGTGAACTTTAAGCTCTTCTTTGGTGTATTTATTTAACGGCTTATCTTCATCAGCTTCTCTTACATCCTCATCCATGATAAAAGGAACATTGAAGCTGTTCTTATTTGTTTCTAGCGTTTCTTTCCATTCGTCAGTCTGTTCTCTTTTGCTGTCTTTATGAGGATAAGGATCTCCAACCTCATACAAACGATCATTGTCTTCATGATCCACAAAAGTATTGATTACTTTGTAACCCATGGTTTACCTCCTTTTTTACTTAGCGTCTTCTAACAACACAAGTAAATCTTTCTTGGCCGCTTCTGCTTCATATTCAATCCCTTTTTCATCAAGTAAAGCTTGCAACTCTTCTTTTTTCAGTTTGTTTAAATCTTCTGGTTTATCAATGTCAGAAGTTTCTTTGACAACTAAAAAAAGAGCATCGTTATGATACTCTTTCTTTATTTCTAATTCTTTTCCTTTTTCGTAACGTTCGCCTTCATAAGATACCGGCATGTCTTTAACTTTAACAATCATGTTCAAATCCTCCTTTTAATTAAGCAATTGGTTGTGCTTGGAATACTTCGTCAGCAGCTGCAAATGATGGTAGAGCGACAGTAACAGCTTTTTCCCAAGTTGATACTGGGTCAGCACCTTCTTCATAAACAGCAGTAAAGACATTTCCGACTAAGCTAGTGTCAATCGACGGATCACGGGACAAGCGAATTTCTTCTGCTGTAGGTCCATAGATTGTTTCTCCCAACAAATCATCATTAAACATAACGAATTTGTTTTCAGGGAAGTAGCGAGCTTTTGTATAGCTGCCGTCTTTGTTTTGTTTCCGGTATTTTTCATCATAAGTGCGGATGACCGGCATTCCGTTAGATTGCATAAATGCGTCTAATTCAGCACGAGTCAATACTTTGCCAGTATCGCTACCAAATACAGAAGCTTTCACTTGAGGATGGCGTAACAAAGCATTCAATACCTTTTTAGATGTCAAAGCACGAGTTGGAGTTGTATCCATCGCTTCAATCCAACGATCAATGTCTTCCAAAGGTTTAGCTAGGGGATCTGTCCATAAATCTGTACCAGACAATGCTTCTTTATGATCAGCTGGCACATTATAGTCAATGGTTGCATCTAAGCCATTTTCATTGATTTTAATTTTACCGTTAGCTAATACTTCCATACGCATTAACTCTGTACGGGCATTTACTCCACGGACCAATACATCTAAGTCATTAAATACTTGACTCATTAAATATTGTTGTTCTGCCGGTGTACGAGGGTTTTCTAAAGCAATGATATCTTTTTCTTTTAACTGCATCTTACGTTTGATCAGCGCCAGTTCAAGCGTTGCCTTAGAAGCTTGACGAGAACCAATTTCAGATTCAGTATCAAACGCATGTACAGAAGCAATAATTGGTGAGCTTCCTCCACCAGTGATTTGCTCTAGTTCTAAACTTTGTGTTTTACGTGCGGGGAATAAGGTTTCACCAAGTAATACAGGTAATTCACGATTACGTGTATAGTCCAGCACTTCCTTTTGGTTAAATAAGTCTAAAATACTTTTTGCAGCAAAACGTTGTAAATTAATTTGAAAATACTTGTTTTTCTTCATAATGTTAATTTCCTCCTTCAATCCGTCTTAGCGGTATTTGATTTCTTTCATAGATGTTTTTGCTTCTTCAGATGGCTCAACTGGTAACCGCTCAGCGATCACATAGCCTTCAACAATAACGCCTACAGGTTGAGGTCCATCAGTCACATCAACTGGATTGATCGTGATACCTTCTGCTGTTTCGTCATTTGCTGGAAAAATACTTCCTGCTGGTAAAATCTTACGGCCATCATCACCTGCAGTCACCATTGACGTTTCCGCTTGTTTAGTGAAGCTGATAAAATGCGCACTTCCCATAAAATTAATTTCTTCTACTGTTTCTCTTTTTCCTACATAGACCATTATTTATTTCCTCCTTCTTAATCCCAAAATGATTTAGTTGCTGGTTTTGATTGTTCGTTTAATTGCTTGGCCATTGCTTCACCTTGGCTAATAGTAGTGCTTGTGTTCCCAGAACCTGGTACATCTGCTGATTGTGCTAACCGTTTATTTACGCCATCTTCAACTGATTTACGAAATGCTTTCTCAATAGCATCAATAGAAGCATTACAAGAATCTGCATCTGTAAACACGACAACATCGATCAATTCTTTTGGTAATTCCTTTTCAGCTAATTTTTCTAATGATTGAGCACGCAATTCACGACGAGTGATGTCTGCTTCTCGTTCATTGATTTTCTTTAATCGTTCTTGCTCTGTATGCTCAGCCTTTTGATCAGCTGTCATTTGTGCTAGTTTTTCAGCTTCAGTTTTAGCAGCTTCAATTGCTGTTGCTTTTTCTGCTTCCCATTTCACTTTAGCTGTCTCAATAGCCTTCGCTGTACGCTTATCCAAATAACTATCACGTTCAGCTTCTGAAGCAAATGTTAAAGGTTCGCCACCTTCTCCATTAGATCCCGGATCACCTCCGCCTAATTCTCCTTCACCGCCATTGTTTCCTGCATCCGCTCCAGGATCATCACCTTCAGCAAATAGTTGGAGTTTTAAAGGCATCAAATTTTTACTGTTTAATAAACTTTCTTTTAAAGACATTTTTGGCATGTTATTTCTCTCCTTTTTAGCCCATGAACATTTACCATTACATCAACTACTTACGCCCCATGAACACCGTAAGGCCCACACACAACGTATTTTCGCTTTTCGATATAAGTTATTAAACACTCACACACTTAGTTGGTTTCTAGTTGTTCTTTAGTGTCCGCAACAAGGAAAAGGACAATAAAAATAGCCACTCAGGAATGAGTGACTAGAGTGAATCAACTACAGCTTTAAATAGAAAATCTTTCGTACGTTGTTCAATTGGTAAATCATCATAAGGAACGATACAAGGATGAGTTTTTAATTCCACATCTTTTGTATCTCCATAAACCCAACCGTCTTCAACTTTATCTTTTAGCCAATTTTCATGTGATTGTTCTGGAGTTACATCGTTTTCTAAATGAAACAAAACCCCACTAACAGCGCTTTTCTGTTGCCAGTTCGGTGCTTCTTCCCATGTAGTTTGAGTATCATCACCAATCGATTCGCAATACGCTTTGTTGACGTTGTGACAAACTTTAGCAATTTGTTTGATTTCCATGTTTATTCCCCTTTTCTATTTAAATCAATAACGTTCCTAACAAAGCCACAATCCCAAAACAAGTGACTGTTACCATTCCAGAACGCAGCTTATCGTTTTCTCTTTCACCAATTGCTCCAAACATACCAACAAAGGTGATTAAAGCAATGAATAATCTGACAAACAACATTTAATCACCTCACAGTAGTTTTAAACTAGGTTTTCCATCTATGTCCTTATCAATCCGACTATCGAAATCATCGTACGTATCAATGATTCTTTGCTCCGTTGTTGTAGGGTTGTTTTTGTATCGTAGATAGCTGACAACATTCGCTATACCTTCTATAAAATCAGAAGTAGGCTCTATATCAGTTATAGATATTTCAATATCGACCATATGAACCTCCTAAAAAAGTGTACAAAAATAGCACCTAGCTCTTTAATTGGCTACGTGCTGTTAATCTTTGGGTTGATAAAAAGTGAATTCTATTTCGTTAAAAGCTTCTCTTATTGTCTTCCCGTCTTCAAAGATAGGAATATCTAATATTTCAGTGTAATCATCAGAATGAGTAGCTCCAATTTCTTTATCTGGGCTTTCTAATACAAAACATCCATCATCGTTATACCCTAGATAATAATGCTGTCCTTGATAAATAAATTCCAATTCATAGTTTATTTCTAAATCGAACAAGATATCATCCATTGTTGCCATTTTTCTCACTCCAATCCTCTACTATTTTTTCTGCAGTGCTTAATTCCCTTAAATTATTTTCTCTTTTTGTTGTTAGTTGGCCAGTCTTTCTTTCGTATGACGTCCAATCATGAATATGTGGCACAATTTTATGATGTTTAGGATTTCCGTGATCCGTATAATCAATATCAAACCTAGGTTGCCCTGTTTTACCATAAAACCTTCTTTGTTTTACTATTCCGTCTGACAGCAGTTCATCTGCAACAGAATTTGGTACAGAAGTAAAAGGTACTTTGTTTTCTGATTTTGTATATGAATTAGAAAAAGCATCTTTTTGCCACTTCACATCACGATATAGGCTCTTTAATTCAGTATAGTTATTACCTTCATTATACTTCATATCTTGAAAATCATCTAATGTTTTAGGTATGTTTTCCGCTCCAATTACTGATTTATATCGATTAAGTTGTGCTAAATCAGTATTGAAGTTCTTAACTTTCTTTCTGACAAGCTTTAGGTCTTCTTTTCCATGCTGATCAATTAGCATTTGTTCCCATTTTTTGTACGAATCTGCATGAGATATCTCAAATCGTTTCCCGGTTATTGGATCGTTAGCGAATCGTTTCCCGCTTAACGTCTTCTCGTTAAACCAAGCTCTTGCAACTGAGCGGCAAAAAGGATGGAATGGGCAATAGTTAACGCCAACTTTCGCTTCAGATACTTTATATCGCTTTCCATCTTGATCCTGACATATCTTTGAAGTCCTTAAGTCTAACGTAGCCACAATGACATAATACTCAACGCCTTGTGCTATCCAACCTTTAAGCTTTCCTTGGCCAGCCATATAGTTTGCTTCAGTTCTAATCAAACGACGAGCTACACCCCTAGAAACGTCAAAAACCTTTTGAATCTCTTTAACCATATCTCTTTCAGACATACCTGTCATTGCTTCAACAGTAAAAAGTTCTTCCAGTTTTTTTGCTAGTAGATCCGTATCACTCCAAATTCGTTTAGAATAGTTAGATCCTTGCCAGTTTGTATCAAGAACGTTCCGGACTTGCTTAGTAGACATTTCCTTGAATTCTGGAATGTCTTTGTCATCTTTAAGTTTAATCGTTTTAATTTTCTTATTCGTTTCAGAATCTCTGAGAACAATAAATGAATATTTATCATTGAATGTATAAGTTGGGTATCGGCCATCATCGTATAATCTTAAAGCTGATTCAGACTTACCAATGATCGCTTCAGCACTAGCTTGGTTATAAGCTTCTTTAATAACGTCAATATAATAGTCAGTAGAGCGACTAAGTTGTACGTCTGCTACTTGTTTCGATACTAGGTAAGACTTTGCCTTCAAGTCTTCTAAACGGCTGATACGGCTCTTTACTGCTAACCCGGTTAAATAGTTTTGCATTTGTTCTTTAACATCTAAGTTCTTTACAGTTTTGATCAGAGAACTTAATTCTGCAATTTCATTTGGGCTAGCTGAAGTGTTTAATATCTGTTTAACATCTGCCTCTGATAAATCGGTTTTAGCAAGGTAACGTCGATATATCTTTTTGACTTCATCCGTTAAATAAGACTGAGCTTTTTGATAGGACCTCATAATCTTGTTTTCAACAACGTTCAATTCTTCATGAACCTTTATGTCTTGATCAACTGCACGTCTATCCCAGTAAGGTAGCTTCTTTTTCTTTTTAGCCATTTAGTCACTATCCTTTCTGGGTAAAATAAAAAGACCTGGTTAGAGGTCTTCTTTTAAATATTCAAAATTTATTACTAGTAGCATTTCTAAAAACTTTAAAGTTGTTTCTGCTTCTTCTTTCGTTTTTGCCTCTTTCTTATGCGTGGCATCGTTTCCCATTTTCCTAATTTTATCAACCCATGCTTTCGAATTTTTAGGAATATATCCATTATTATCTAAAAATTCAACATAGAAAGCAAAACGCTTTCCGTCTTCAGCACCAAAATGGATTGCTATATTTGATAAGGCTTTTCTCGATAGTAATACAGCCCCTGTAAATGCCGCAGCAGAGAAAGAACTCCGTGCTTCATTATAAAGATAATCTATATCTTCAGGTAAATCAGCTATTTCTTTTCCGAAACTTGGCATCGGAAACTGTACGTTATTTTCGGTGAAATAGGTTGGAAAATCACAATGCGGACACAAATATATCCCGTAAACTAGCGAACTACCTGGAGATATTCCACCATCGTAATCATTAAGATGCTCTTTTGCATACCCTTCATCAGAAGCAACATAGGAACTACAATTAGCACAAGTGAATTTTCTTGATCTCAGTTGAATTGTTTTGTACCATTCTCGACCAGAATCGTAATCATTATATTTGTATATATTGTCTGGAATTATTGCCATAAAAGTTCACTCCTTTCTTTAGATTATATCCTTTAAAGATATAAAAAGAAACGAAGGTTTTATTAAATAGTGTTTATTACCAAGTTATCAGGATATTCCTCTTGGATTCCTTCGAGTGACATAACCATAGATCGTAACAAAATATTACTACTTGATGTGGGTTTATTAATGAATACTTTAGTAAACCCAGAACTTACTGCTTTATCAATTGATGCGTCCGTCAACACTTCCAACCCATTGACAGTAGCAACAACTAATGCAGAAACAGCCGCACAAACAATGTCCCTACCTGAAGGAGCATAACCGGCATGTCCTTCTACATTAAATAATGCAATTTCATCTTGTTCATTCTTTTCAATCGTCACATAGATCATTCAGACACCTTCTCGTATAGTGATTCGAAAAAAGGACCACTCATAACAGAATAACTATTATCTTCTTTGATGATATAATCACCGATTGACGCTTTCTCTGGACCCCTTACTGTTTGAACATACACACCTTTGAACTCAATGCTATTAGTAAGGTCAACTAACTCTTTTTCAGATAAAGAGACATCACCAACAAATAGTAAGGCATCATTGATGGTTTCTTTCTGGATTTGAATAGCAGCAAACGTTTCTTTCTCAATCTTCTGATACTTCATCTTCATCCTCCTCTGGTTCGTCGTCTAAATTGTCGTGACTAGCGCCTTGTCCACCCATTTTATTAGCTAATTCAATGTTTTGTTTCTTTTGTTCAATCAGCTTTTTAATTTCTTCACCTGGATCATCAATATCAGGCAACCACGAAAGAAGTGTTTCTAAGGGTAGTATATCGATTGCTTTAACGATTTGATCTATAATGTCACTGGTATTAATTGGTAAATTAGGTTTGATTTTAATTTTAGCTCCACTGATATCAACGTTTCCACCTTTAATATTTAGCATACTCGCAACTAATTGCAGACGCTGACGTAAACCTTTCGTCATGTAGCGTGATTTAATAGACATTAACTGCAACAAGCCAAATAACTTATATTTCATAGCCTCTCCACTAATGTTGCCAGCAAAGTTCTCATCATTCATGTTAGGCACATAAGTAACTTTATGAATACTGTCCTCAATTGATTTAGAGAGTATCTGTACTTGGGACTCATCGAAAGTCTTAGTCAGCCATTCAGCATCCGCTCCGTCTTCCCCTTTACCAGGCGCCTCGATCAAACCATCTTTGACACTACCTTCTAGTGTAAAGCCGTAGATAATAAGCAATGCATCAATAAAGGCTTCTTTATCACTGATGCGGTCACTTTGCAATACGTTTAAAGCATCAATTAAAGTTATCGCTTGCTCAAAATCACCTTGTTTCTCTTCGTTATTACGGTATTCGATAACTTGTACTCCATTAAAATACTGAGGAATAGCTTTAACTAGCGTCATTCCACTTAAAGCTAAATCTTTCACCTTGCGTGAAATGATATTTTTAGGCGTATAAATATTTAACAGCCAACCAGTAGATTTACCTGCTAAATCAAACTTCTCATAGTAATGGACAGCAAATAATGAGTTCTTTTCGATGGTATCATCGGTTACAAGAAAGACACCTCGCGGATCAATTACTTTAATTCTAATTTCTGTTTCATTCTCTTTACCCGGAACTTTCCTTAAATACAGGAGTTCCAAACCAACGCCGAATACAGATAAATCTTTTTCTAATTCTGTATCGTGAGAAACAACGTCCATTTCTTCGTAAACTTCTAACACTGGATCGATGTTCTTATCCTTTCCGGAACTATACGAGATAGGGTTACCAACCAAAAAACCAACATTCATATCTGTCACATACTTCGCGTTATTTACCATCACTTTACTATTCTTTGCATTTTCATTATCTAGCGTTCGTTCTAGAACATCATGCTTACCATCATAATAATCTGATAGTTTTTGAAGTCGTTCTAATTCTTTTTGATGCTGATCTATACAGTACTTTAAAACATCTGTAGAAGGATTGTCGATGTCTCCTGCCAGTTCTCTATCAATTGCTATCGCCATGTGCTACCTCCTTATCGTATGCCGTATTTAGACTTCTTGCCGGTCTTAGCTTGCTTCTTGAAGATAACTTTGAATACAAAGTATCTTAGTGCATCTGCAGCATGATCATGCTCTTTGATTGGCTTGTCTGTTCCGCTAAGAGCAGCCTTTTCATCCCAAACATAAGAAGCAAATTCTTTAAATAAGTGCTTGCATTTACTCGTAAACTTAATTGTGCCTTCATTCATAGCCGTTTGAGTAGCACGTATACCATCAAGTACATCGTTCTTAGCTCTTTCGACTGTAAAGCCGTCATTCCGTAATTGAGCAATAAAAGAGGCAGCAGAAGGGTCAACGATTATCGTCGGCTTTCTGTTGCCTACAAACTCTCTTAAATCATCACTGTATTGCTTATCTGTTTTTTGCCGGCTACTTTCTCGCCCGCTGTGATAGTATTCGTCTAAACAATACCAGGTTCCTTTATGACGTCCCCACAATAAAAAAACTGTTGGGTTTTGAGTCCCATAGTCAATTGATACATAATACTTATCGCATACATCATCTTCTGGTAATTCTTCCACCATAGTATCTTTATCAAAGTTATCGTAAATGATCCCTTCCGACATTACCCACATGCCTAAGATGAAACGCAAATAGAACACGCCAGAATACATGCGTTTATAACGTTCTTTTACTCGATCTGATAAAGAAGGGTTATCATTCATTGTAAAATGGATATGAAGAGCATTCTTTTCAATTAGCTTATCTATCCACTCTAATTTAAACCAATGATAGGGTCCCTCAGGGTTCATGTTGAACCAAATTTTTGCACCTTCAACGGAACAACGAGCTGTTGCTTGGTCAATAAATGATTTCGGCATCAACGCTGCTTCATCAAAAAAGAACCCTGCAGCCGTTAGCCCTTGGACTAAGTCTTGTGAGGATTCATCTTTACCACCAAATAAAAAATAGTGATTTGTTTTTCCCTTTTTAGTTATCTCAAGGATATTATCGCTTCTTAAGTCTTTAACTTTGTATCCTCTAAAAAAAAGAATGGTTTTGAGTAAGTTGATAACGTTCCGTCTTAGGGAACCTATGGTTTTACCAGCTATCCCGAACTGTTGGCCATCAAATGACTGCATGGACCAGATAATATAGGACAATGACATGATCAATGTTTTACCTGCACGAACAGAACCATCACATATAATTGCATCTTTCTCTTTATGCTTTGGATGTTCCCACCAACTCAAAACTTGAAGCTGTTTAGTAGAGAACGGGCTGAATATAAATGTTGCACGTTTCCGTTTAAATCTAGTCTTCATCTGGCCACACCTCTTTATTTGTGACCATTCCTTTTATAGCATCCATGAATCCATCATCTTCAATTATCTCATCGTCAAAGTCACCATTTTCAGCTTTAACTCTGTATAATTGGGCTTTGGTTAGTTCTAAACCAGTTTGCATTTGGTCTAACTTCAATCTTCGTTCATCAGCTTCATCAGCAAAAGAGACAAACTGTTTGATTAAAGACCTTAATTCTCCCATGGCTCTTGATTGAGCATTCATAAAAGTAACTTGTTTATCCCAAGCAAACTGAACTGTAAATGTTTCTCCTCCACCCGATTCGCCCCATGATTCACCAGTTTTCTCTTTGGTCATATCATCTTGATCCTGAACAAACATAATTTTTTGCGCTCTTATAATAGCTGTATATTGGAACATGATTGAATCCCAAAGCATATCCGCTTGATCTCTATTTTGAATGGCCTCCATAATCTCTTGTGATTCTTCAGGAAGCCATTTAGCAAATAAGCCATGAGTTACAGCGTTTTTGTTTCCTTTTGGAGCACTGCCACCTTTGTTGCCAACAGCATTTTTATTACGTAATTGTCCGCCTTTTTTCTTAGTTGCAGGTAACGGAGTACTCCGTTCGTTTGATTGGAGTACTCCGTTCGTTTTCTCTATCCATTTATCTTTAGATTTCCATCCGCCAACTGTTTTTTCTGAAATTCCTAATTGTTCTGCAATTGTCCTGTTTTTAATAATCCCGTTACATTCTTTGAATATTTCAAAGGCCTTGTCCCGGTTTGGACTTCTTGACCTAGCCATTCATTTGCACCACCTCACTCATTCGTGTTTGTTTTGTAATTTTATGTACCAAAAAAGACCTCAATTGAGGTCAGCTTTTTTTGAAAGTACTTATTTATCTAAATATTGTTTTCCCTTTTCAGTCAATTCTTGCTTTCCTGTAAATCCTTCTTTATAAAATGGTCCTTTTATATATTCGTTTCGTACCAATAAAGCCATTGCATCTAAAAACTCTTCTTTTTTGACATTGTACGTTTCCTCGTCACCTGTAAATTGACCTAGTCTTACTTTAGTTAATATTGATTTTAATAATATTTCTTCATTCATTTTAATCTTTCTCCTTCCTGTTCATATCTCTATTATACCACAAAGAGGAGTCTCTCCTGATTAGGCTTAACGTTGACATAGAAGGAGTTATACGAAAGAAGCACCCACAATGAAGTGAATGCTTCTTAGTGTTAGTAGGATATAGCGGAATCGAACCGCAACGTTTGAATCTCATAGCCTTTTATCTTACTACTGAATAGGCAAGACTCGAACTTGCAACCACTTCATTAACAGTGAAGCGCACTACCATTGTGCTACTATTCATTAATAGAACCGCCAGTTTCCGCTGACGGCTCCCATACTTATTAAGTTAAAAACAACACTATAGATAGATCGTTGCAGATGAAGTCAATGACTGTTCATTCCTAAAGGTTGGTTCATTCCGCTTTATCTGAAACTTTCTACATTACAAATATAACACGTCCTCCCCCCCTAAAACTGCAATCATTCTGCAACCTTAAGCCATACCTAACTCTTTACCTATGTTCTCGATGATTAAATCTCTTACGTTATAACATTGTCGTTCCGAATAACCTATTTCTTTCGCTACGCCGACCCAAGTCCTTGTTTGGGGTTTCGTCCAATACCTTAATTCTACAAGCGCATAGGCGTTCGTATCTAGCGTATCAAGCACTTTTTCAATTGCGTCTTTCGTCTTCTCTAACTGAGTTAACCGTTTATCTGAATGAATTGTCATAACCGTTCGTTCTGTAGGGTTGCTAATATTACCAGAAGATGAACCACCTATATTCTCGTCCTCTTGACCGATTGGGTACTTCAACTCTAATCTACGATGCATGATGTATTCATCCATTTTGGGATAGTCCATTAATTGCTTCTCAATAAACTGCTTTGTGAATTTATCCAAACAATTGCCTCCGCTCTTAATAAAATTTGACAGTAGTGGTATTGGGGCTGTTCAAAGCTTTAGCAAGATTTAACGCTTGCTTAGAAGCTCTTTTAAATACTTGTGCAAGTTTATTAAAAAAGCTAGTAAAGAAAGATTTAACGCCTTTCCAAAGCGACAAATAATCGAAACTCTTTAACGTAATATACGATTTAATCAATTTAATTTCTTTTACAGTTAACTTTTCTTTATTATCGTATTTATTAATAGCTCGCTTAGTTACTTTTTTCTTAATTCTTTTGTTCATTCTGCATCCTCCCCCAACGGTATCGCTATCCGTCTATTAGCTGTGTTCTTAGCTCTCTTTTGATAGCCTGCGTATTGGTAAAACAAAATAGTCTGTGGTTTTACGTTTAGATGTTCTGCACATTCTTCTGCTGTCCCGATGCAAAGAAGCGTGTCACCTTTATAAATTGCGTATTCTTTAGTAATCATTCCTCTTCACTCCAATCTTCCACAAGGTCAATAACCAATACATCCAAAGCCAGTGCCAGTTTATCCAATGTCTCCAGCGTTATATTTCGCTCGCCTCTTTCTAATTCACGGACGAAACTACCAACGGTTCCGCCGTGTATTTTTCTGTACAAGTCCACTTGCGTCATATCTTGTTCGATTCGATATCTTTTGACATTTTCACCAATAACCACTTTTAACGGTTTAGTCATGTGATCACTCCTTGTCAGTAGCTAAATCACTGCTTTTAACGAATACACCATCAGTCATCTTTCCAGTTCGTCCTTTAATTTCATCATACGCCGTATTCAAACACTCGTACAAATCCATATCATTCTGTTGTGCCAATATAATCAACGTAACCACAACGTCTCCGATGCCATCTTTCAGCATATCCATATCGTTTCTAGCTAGAGCAGCGGCTACTTCCCCAACTTCCTCAGTTACTTTTAAAAATTGTTTGCTTGATTCTGCTTGATCTAACCCTTTATCTTTTGACCATTGTTCTACCGATTTGATTAATTCATTCATTTATTTTTCCTCCTCGAATTCAAGTATGTTGTCATTTAAAACGGTAAATCATCATCAGAGATGTCCGCTGGAGTTCCGCCAGCATCATAACCTGTCGTTTGACTTTGACTACTGCCTATTGTTGAATTTGAACTATAACTTTGACTATTTGTCTGTTGATTAGTTGAACCTTCTCCTGCGCTGGTTTTTTTGCTTTCTAAGAAGGTTATTTCCCTTGCGTTAACTTCCGTAACATAGACTCTTTGTCCTTGTTGATTATCATAGCTTCGTGTTTGAATACTTCCTTCCACGCCTATTAGTGAACCTTTTTTCGTGTAGTTCGCTAAAGCTTCAGCGGTTTTTCTCCACACCACACAATTGATGAAATCAGCTTTCTGTTCATCATTTTCTTTTTTATATGCACGATTTACCGCAACAGTGAATGAAGCAACTGCTATGCCATTCGCTGTGTATCTTAAATCCGCATCCTTTGTTAATCTTCCAACTAAAACCGTGTTATTCATCATCTACTCGTCCTCCACGTCAATATATTCACCAAGATCTAACACACAAACGGCTGACATTTCGGGTTCTTCAGCAAAAGTTAAATATTCCCCATCCGAGTTGTGTAAAGAAAATCCAGTAGGATAAATATCGACACACTCGCCGTGATAGACTTTTCCATTTTCTCCGATAATAACATCTTCGTTCCATTCGATATCTTCTTGGCATTCTGCACATTTTTTTATCTTACTCATCCTGACTACCTTCCGGCAACCGCCACATCAACGCTTCGTTTTGCGCCACTAATGATTGAATCGTGCTGTCTTTACCTAAAATCTCGATATCGCGTTCCAACATTAAGGCTTTGTGGCTCTTCAAATCAGCATTCAATACTTTCATTTCCTTCTCGTTTTCAATGACCGTTTCTTCTAGACTATTTACTTTAGCACCGGAATAAATCCCATAACCTAAAGCAGCGACCATGACGACGATCAACGCGAACCACAATAATAGTTGTTTTAATTCTTTAGTCATTTTATTACCTCCATTTTTTAGTTATGACAAGAAATCGATTATTCCGTTCGCATAAGTAACTTCATAACCTTTTATATCTGATTCATTAACTGATTTCTTTTTAAAGATAAACTGCATATCTCTCCAGGTTTCCCACGGCACTTTGTAAAAGCGCTTCATCTCAAAGCTAACTAGAACAAAGCATTTTGCTCCGAATTTGTAATGAGTTCCAAAATTCTCAACTTGTTCATCACTCAATCGTTTCTGTTCAATCAATTTCCCATTCGTGTGCTTTGCTTCAAAAATAATGGCTTGGCCACCATTCAGAACCCCTTTAAAATCGGGCTGCGCTTGCTTTTCGAATGCTGCTTTAAAATGACCTTTGCTTTTATCCAAGACACCTATCACTCTCATCGGTTCAGGTGTCTTCTGGATATCAGCAATACCGCTTTGTCGGTAATACCTGCAAGCTACTTCAATCATCTTCTCGAAATACTCACCGTTTCGCTTCGATGCAGCTCCCTCAGCGCGTTTCTTTTGATCAACAGATGGTTTACTCTTCCTTGGATAACTTTTAACCCTGGTAGCGTTAGGGTAGTTTTTAGGAATGAATTTAGCCATTCAATTCCTCCTCTCCCAAATAGTCTTCTGCAGTTTTATCCCAATCAATCTTTTTGCCGTTAAACGTATCAACGATGCGGCAAAGTTTTAAAAATAAACGTTTTGATCTTTCGTCTGATGCTTTTCCACCATTGCTAACATGATCTCGCATTTCCTGTTTAATAATCTCTAGATAGCTATTTGGTAGACCTTCTGGTAATGGATAATTATTTAGCACAATCCCCCAATTCACGAACTCACTCTCCTATCATCTTTTCGAACTCAGCTTGATCTTCAGCAGTCCATTTTTCTACTGGTTTTGGTGGTACATAATCTTCTTGTGCCCAATCCGGAAGTTTCTCAGTTCTAACAGCTTGATTGAACTTCGGTTTCTTTTTACTGTTTTCAAACGCAACATCTTCTGCCTTCACTTCATCCATTGTTTTAATGCTCTTTTTATCCCAGTTTTTCATTATGCCTTCAGCGTATCGATAACCCTTTTGGTCAAGCGCTGCTCTTTGCATTGCTTCGATAACTAATTCTTCACTAAGATCCTCAATCCACATTTCAATATTTTGAGAAGTAATCGAATTTTCTACACCGAAATTGTTTTGATAAAATTCATGAGCATTTATTTTAGATATAGGATCAGCAGCAGGAGTATTTTTTTCTTCTGTACTACTGTTGTTTCCTTTACTCTCCTCTACTTTACTTTCCTTTACTTTACTTTGTGTACCAGCGTATACATTTTCATCAGGTGAGCTAGAGTTAATGTTTACATTGGGTACAGCTGAGCGGGGATTAATGTCTACATAAACGATATTCTTGTATTTTTCTATCTCATTTTGAGTTAAGAGCAAATAACTTTTAGCTACTTCTACTTCTTTTCTCCTGACACAAGCCTCGAAATACCTCTTCTGAACTCCTCTAGAAGTGAGTATTCCATGCTTCTTGTATAGTTCAGCATCAAAAACTTCCCATTTGAATGTTGCATTAACTACCTCTGACAGATAGTTAATGTCTACATTTACTCTACGTGAGAAAAGTTTTTGTTCCTTTTCTCCCCACTCATAGTAATAAGACGTCGCATAGATTTTCATCAAGAGTTTTATAACTATCCCGAAACCTTTGATACCAAAATCAGCTTCAACTAAAGCCAATTTGTCATCTTGATCGATATCTGTATCTAGAGGGAAATAATCTAAACCCGCATTAGTTGGTCTTGCCATTACTAGATCTCCTTTCTAAGCTATATAAACCGGCACACCAGTAATTGCTTGTATTTCTTTTTTGAATCGTGCAGCATCTGCATTCGAACTTGATAAATGCAGTAGCCATACTTCTTGCAGTTGGCTCATATCGTTTGACCGAATAAAGTGTTTGACGTTCTCTAATTCGAAGTGACTTCTTACGATTCGTTTTCTCAAGAAATTGCCAATTCGGCCAGTCTCAACATTTTTGTTTAGAATATCTATTGAGTAGTTGCATTCAATCATCAAATGCGTAATGCCAGGTAATTTATACTTGATGTAGTACGTGTCTGTTGCAAAAAGTAACTTATCGCCATCTTTTGACTGAATGAAGAAGCCTAATGGTTCGTTTACGTCGTGTTGGACATCGAATGGCAGAACCGTCCAATTACCAATATTTTGCTGATTTAACGCCTTTAAAGTGTTTGTGCGATAACTAGGCAGTTTCAACGCCTCTTGCGTACCAGCGCTTAAAAACAAGTCGATACCGGTCTGATTAATGACGTTCATTGCATATTTGCTGTGATCGCCATGTTCGTGAGTGACGAGGCAGCCATCAATCGACTGCCAATCTACATCATTCATATTCTTTAAATGGATTCCAGCTTCTAACATGAGAGAACGCTCGCCATCAGATATCACATAAGCGTTCCCTGCACTGCTAGAGCCATACGATTTAATCTCAATCATGATTAAAACTCTGGGTTAAGAGGTGGTTTTCTAACATCAAACAAATCTTCTTGCTTGGCTTCTTTTTCTTCGGCAACCTCTACTTTATCTGCTGGTTTAATGTTGCTTACTTCTTGCTCTGGAGTATCCTCGAAATCGATGACTTGCTGATTAGCGTTGTTTTCGATTTCTTGCTTTACATCTTCAATTGGATTCACTTGTGTTGGACCAGGCGCGTTACTTTCCTCTTCTGTATACAAAGCTCCAACATTATCTGGAAAGGCTTCACGAAGCGCGTTCACGATTGCTGTTTTACGAATCATATTCAAAGGCATATCTTTCCAAGTTGCTTGTCCTTTTCCAAACTCCGAAAATGAAAGTTTTACACTAATTGGACGTTCACGGTCTTTGCGGTAAACTTTTGCCCAGCCACCAATAAGGACATCATTTTTAAGCTTTACAGCTCCCTCGATTTCTACTAAGTCGTCTTTCCGTTCAACAATAATGCCGGCTTCAAGACCGCTGTATTGAGAATGTTGTTCGGCACGTTTCATAAACGCTTCTTTAGATACAATGATTTGAGCTGGTTGGTTACCAAACTTGATCAAATAAGCTTCGTTCAGGAACGGGTTTAACTTTTGGAACTTGCAAAGCTGCATGAACATTACGAGTTCTTGTTCTGAGACTTTTCCATTACCTCGAGTTAAATACTGAGCCACCATATTCCCACTTAATTTAACTTCATTTCCGTTTACTTCATATTCCATTGGTTTAGTTAACATTGATTCATTTGCCATTTTTATTTTCCTCCTACCATTTCTTTGCTTTCAATTTTCAATTCTTTTTGTCCTTGGACGACTTTCAATTGGATCAATTGTGAATCAAGCTTGACTTCTTTCGTCAATCCTTCTGCGTTATCAACGAAAATTGGAACGCTGACACCTTTCAAACGAGTTAAAGTGTTAATGATGTCTAGTCCTGCTTCCATTCGGCTACCTGTGTTTAAACCACTACTGAATGGCACGCCATCAACTAACGGCTGACAAACTTCTTCTAAACTCCCGTTGTTGAGGATGTTAAACAGCTTGAACGTTACTAATTTGAATTCTGAATTAATTTTTTCAGTTAATAGAGACACCTTCGCTTTAACAAATTCATTTAAAAGGTTAATTTGTTGCTTGATTTCTCCGTTTCTATTTGCTAATTTCTTTTGGTTCTCAATCAATTCAAGTTTCCGTTCTTCTTGTTTGGCTGCTAGAACAAATTGATATAAGTCTTCATTGATTTGATTAATATTCGCTTTGAGGACATTTATTTTATTCTGGATTACATCAACATCGCTTTGGACTGAACCAGCCATCGTCTCGATTTCAGCGCTGATTGCATCCATTTCAGCTACCTTCTCTTGATAAGTTTTCGTTTCTTCAAAAGGCATAGCTTTTGCTTGCAAATCTTTAATAGTTTGTTGGATTTTTACATACTCTTCTTTCGCTTGATCTCTTTCGATTACAAGAACCAACTTTTCTTCTTCTAGTAAAACCAAGTTATTTTCGATTGATTCTAATTCTTCTTTTTTAGCTGTAAGGGAACCTGCTAAATCTTTTCCTTTGGCGTTAATTGACTCCAAACTCATTGATTTTTTAGTGTTGAAAATAATTTTTTCTTTTTCATATTTCTCGCGTATCTCTCCTTTTTGTTCTTCTGGATATTCTTGGCCACAGTATTGGCAACTTGCTTTGTGTTCATCAAATTCTAAAAACACTTCAGTCGCTATCGCCGTATAATCTTCTCGTAAACTTTGTACGTCTTTTTCTTTAGAAATGATATCTTCCTTTGCATTTTCAATCATTCTCAGAGACCGTTGTCGCCCACTTTCGTGAGTAATGAACGCATTCTGCGCATCCATAGCTTTCTCGTAAGCTTCTTGTTTGCCTTTTTGAAGGCCATCTACTTTTTTGTTTTGTTTAATAGAGTGTTTACTGCGAAGTGTTTCTAGTTCGGCTTTTTTTGTCTGAAGCTCCGATAGTTTATTTGTTTTTTCGCTACCGTTCATAATACTGCTGATCTTCGTTTGCAATTCTTCAATTTCAGCTTCACTAGCTGCTTTGTTTGCTTCAAGTTCTTTTTGATTAAGAGCAGATAAATCAATGCTGTTGCGATCCGCTTCATCGATTCTCACTTCATGTTCTTTCAAGTCTTGTTTGATTTTCGGGCTTTCTTCCATTAATAATTTACGTTTGTCATCGACTGTACGGCCATCTAGAATTTTGATTAAGGGTTTGAGCTCCGTTTTGCTATTAATCACTTCTTCATCGTTTAAGTCACCCACTAGATCAAATAAGAACGCTCTACGATCTGCAGTAGCCATCACTTCAGCAACATAATAGATATTGGTTAATTGTTTAAAGGTATCTTCATCAATGATTTCTTCGATTCTTTTTTTATATTTCGTAAGAGTCATTTTGATACCATCTACACGATAAACCGTTTCGTTCCCTTCGAATTCTTCTCTCCATTTTTCTTTTGTTGTTCTTGAGAAACTAACAGGAGTACCATCGACAGATAAATCCAACGTAACCTCTGTTTCTAAATAATGGATAGGATTATTCTTTTCATCTAACGGTTTCCATTCAAACTTTGCTGAATCGTGGCTATCTTTTCCGAACAGGCAGTACATGAAAGCATCGTACAAACTTGATTTGCCAGTAGAATTTTCACCAGCGATCGTTAAATTCTTACCGTCTGCGATCAATTCAAATTCTTTGAACCCTTTAAAGTTTCGTATCTTCATATTGATTAACTCAATCTTTTTCATGAAATTTCTCCTTTTATATGGTATTATTTAGACAAATAATATTTCGTAACCGACTAACCAGGAGTGCAATCCTTGTTGGTCTTTTTTATTTTCTCCACTTCACCTCTGAAGTAGTTACGTTCTTGCATGTAATAGTCGATAGCTTCCACGCCATCTATATGCTCTTGTTCCTTTGATTCTGTTAAACTTTCGATATGAATATCCAAGATTGCAATTCTATTTTCTAGATACTCAACCCAAGATTTATCCGTTTCAGACATCTCATCCCTCCTACTTAATTTTTCTGATCCGCATTGGTTCTGGTAACACTTTTGCCGGAGTTCTTGTTTTTTGTGAATATTCCACCTTGCCCGGTAATTCGCTTGGATAAGTTGCTAATAACCATTGGTGAACTAGTTCTGGTGTTTCTGCTGTTACGTATTGCTCTTTACTTCCTTCTCCAATCGCTTCGTACATTTAATTCCCTCCTTATAATCTGCTTTTTAAAAATGTTAGATTTTGCATAGTAGTTACATAATCTATTTTTGTATTAGAATTAAGTTGGTTATGATCTTTTAAAATACCATCTTCAGTAATAGTCTCTAAACCTCTCATGAAGTATCTGTTAATGTAAACCACATCGATGTCATCCACATAAACAAACAATACCGTTGTAAATCTATCGTTTTCTTGATTAAGCTTTTTGATTAATAAGTTTGGCTCCTCAAATTTAAAACCGTTACTTCTTAATTGTTCAATTTTTTCTACACTCATTTATTTCACTCCTCTAAATAATTTTTAAAGCGACTATCCAAAATATAAAAGCAATAAACAGCGTTACAAAGTACCCATAAAACCAGAAGAAACTCGATTTATCTATCTTCTTAGTTCCAAAGAAAAATACATTACTGGACCAAATTAATTTTTTAATCGTTTCTAACGACATGCTGCCTCACTCCTTCAACAGATTGATAAAAAGTTGGACTATACTTGCAACGCTTATTGCTGATAACACCGCTAAGCTTAATTTGATCATTAATTCTATTTTGATCACCTTCTGTATCTATTTTTTTCTAACCACCTAAAGTAGTCTTCGAATCGGTCTAAATTGATTAATACGATTTTATGCGTTGGATTGATTACTCCGTCTGAAAATTCTGGATTATCTCGCATTTCGCCTATCCACTTAGTAACCGTTCCGTGTTTCATGCTGTACATTTTGCAGATGACTTCTTTATTTCCATATTTTATTTTTGCGCGTTCTGGATCTTGGTTCACTTCTTCAATGTTGATTGTTATTGGTTGCGGCATGGTTATACCTCCAGTTCTATTTGGTTATTCAACCGTTTGATATCGAATGCCAGTTCCATCGATGGTGCCCACATACTAGCAATCTCCATTGCTTCTTCAAATCTCAATTTAGGAATTTCCTCGTAGCTAGCAACTTCGAAATAATTTTTGATTTCTCTCCAATGTTCTGAAACGGCCACTCGATACAGTTCTTTGTAGGCATTCGATTTCTTTCCGCCTACAACAGCCATCACATTACTTTTGACTAGTTTAGATAGTTGAGATTTTTGTAGCCGACTTAGATCAATCTCTTTTTTCAGGCCTTCTACATCGTTTGAGACAGTGTTTAGACGTTGTTTGATTTCCTTTTGTGTTTCTAAAGTGGCAATCATGATGTCTTCTTGGCTCATTGGGGCTTGATAGCTGCCTGTCTTTCTGATTGTTGGCAATACTTCGCTTGTTACCCACCGCTTGAACTTTGTTGCGTTTTCTAATTTAGAACCAAAAACTAATGCATACATGCCTGATTCATTGATAAAAATTGTTTGTTGGATTCTTCCTAATGAATCTATGAGTCCTTGTTTTAGGGAGTCATCTTCATCAACATGAGTTGCTAATGCATTTAAAGGTTTTGCATATCCGAGTACTTGAGCCACGTCTTTACCAACAAACCATGGTTCATCATCAATCAATTGAGTTCTTACTTCGTTGCTTTCAAAATTGAATACTTGTAATTCATTCATTTATTTTTCCTCCTGAACATTCAGAATTTTTTTGATTACATTTAATCTTTCTTTGGCTTTAGGCCCTGTTTTCTTTCCTCTCAATAGATCCGTTAAATATGCAGGGCTGATTCCCATTAGTGCGGCTAACTCTTTTTGAGACATGTTTCTTTTCATTAATTCGACTTTAACTAAAACTCCAAAATCCGTTGTCATTACTACACTCCTCTCTTAATTGGATAAAACAAGTTAATTAATTAGCTAATATCGTTGACCCTTAATAGCTTTTATGCTATTATAAATCCATAGCAAATAAGCGTAAAAGTAGCCTTTAATACGTTGGGGAACGTGGTCTATTAAGAAAACTGTTTTTGGCTTATTAGCTAATTAACTAGCTTATGAACATAGTATAATAGCTTTAAAGTTATTTGTCAATGGCGAATTAGCTTAAAAGTCATTATTTGTTTTTGTGAGCCTTCGAAAGGTGAGTATCATGGGAATAGTAGATAGAATAAAAGAGTTATGCGAAATTCATCACACTAATTTTGCTGAGGTCGAGAGGCGTGTTGGTATTTCTAACGGACAAATCAGAAGGTGGGATAATGCTTCACCTAAGCTAGAGAACATAGAAAAAGTGGCTGATTACTTCGGTGTTACAGTTGACTATTTACGCGGGAAAGATCCTGAAGAAAAACTCCCTACTGATCTTGATAAGATATTAGATAATATGATGAGCTTTGATGGAAAACCTATGACCGAAAATGATAGAGAAGCAATTCGTGCTTATCTTGAAGGAAGATTCAGCAGCAAGTAAGGAGGTTTATATGGATATCATGTTTGATTTACTCGAGGAAAACGGGATTGAACTTGTATTGATAAACCTTGAAAAGAATGGGTACTATAATCCAGTCTTAAAAACGATGTTTGTTAATCAAGCCTTAGATGAAGAAGATCAAAAAGAAGTTATACTTCACGAATTAGGCCATGCTTTAAATCATAACGATATATCAGTCTTATACGATCAACCTGTATTTAAATTTAAAATGGAAAATGAAGCTACTTCTTTTATGATGAATCACTTGATCAAGGAATATGACGGTCACTTTAATTATTCCGATGTCTTAGAGAACTATAATTTAGGATTAGGTTGGGAGTGCAAATTAAAATAAAAATAATAGGTATTCAAATGAAAATAATGCTGAAAAAGAGCAGAATACATAAACCAAGACTTTTCTGTGACCCATGGGGATTGATCAAAGTTTGGATAAAAAAATAGCCCTAACCTCTGTTCGCATCAGTGGTTAGAGCTTGTACACCCTCGCTGTCAAGAAAAGATGATAGTGTTATTATATCATAAGTTGAGGGGGGAAAAGAATGTCTGTAACGTATGAAGAGTTAAAAAAAATGAATAAAAATAATAAGCGAGGCATACTTATAAAAAAAGATTTGAAAAAGTTGCCATCGATTATAAATACAGATGAAACAGTTATTGATTTTATTTTATCTAATATAAAAGAGCAAGCTCTGTTAGTAATCACTAGTTCAAGAATTTTATTTATACAGTCTAAAACAGGTTTTGGTAATTTGGGAAGTAACGTCTGGGATATTTCTTTAAATAAAGTGAATTCTGTTGATGTTTCTCTTCAAAAAATATATGGAGAGTTAACTATACACCACGGTTCAAGCTTTAAAAAAGTTGAAAATCTTCCTTTAACGCAAGTGAATGGTTTCAAAAATACTATCAATCAAGCGATGTCTAATTTAACGAATAAAGTAGAGGTTACAAAACCGACCTCATCCGCTTCTTCTTTTGAAGAGTTAAAAAAATACAAAGAGTTATTGGATTTGAATATAATTACTAAAGAAGAATTTGATAAAAAGAAAATAGAATTATTAAATTTATAGACAAAAAAGAACACCCCTTCCCTCGCCAAAGTTTAGGAGTGTTCGAATTAAAAGACAGTTCTGAGTGCCTTTTGGTTATTATAACATAAGGCGGAGGGAATATAATGGATTCTGAAGTAGAAATAAAAGGCAAGGTAATATCTGTTTTAAATATGAAGGGTGGCGTAGGTAAAACAACTATAACAAAAGAAATCGGTTATCATCTTTCTACATTAAGAGATAAAAAAGTACTCTTAATTGATGTTGATCCACAACTTAATCTGACACAATCTCTTTTTCGTTTTTACGGATTTGCACAAACTGAAGAATTAGCCAAAAAGATCCTTGTAGAAGAAGAACAACTCCAAGAAGAGCTTCATGAAATTACTACTGAAGAAAGCAAGAATCTTAGTGAAGAAAAAAAGAAAGAAGTAAAACTAAAAATTTCTGAAGCAAGTATTGAAAGAGTTTTTTCAAGCACCACTTCTTCCCCAGCAAAGGAAAAAGAAGCGATACAAATACTAGCACCTAACTTACATATAATTCCTGGTGAACTTGGAGTTGAATTCACATTAAGAAATCTAAACAGTGGTAAAATAGAGAACGGAATCTATGAATTCATTAAAAAGAACAATTTAAGAAACAAATATCATTATATAATAATAGATTGTCCACCTACTTATTCTTCATATACAATCGCTGCTCTAAAGCCAAGTGACTACCTTTTAATTCCAGTTAAACCAGAAGCTTATTCTATAACTGGGGTAGATATGCTAATGAACGTTATAAAAAGTGTTGTCGAAGAAAATGATCCTTACTTTGAAACAAAACCTTTGAAAAATCTAGGGATTATTTTTACTGATATAAAGCAATCGCCTTCAATCGGAACGACAAAATTAATAAAGGACATAACAGATAGCGAAAAGATTGCAAAGCATCAAATAAACATTTTCGCAACTCGCTTTCTATCAAACGCCTATATGAAAAATAGGCTAGATTATTTTATTGATGCATCTAATAGTGAAAAGTCAAAATTGAATCTGGAAGTATTAGTAGATGAAATATTAGAAAGGATTGATGAGCTTGGATAAAGAAACAATTTATATTAAAAATCTTTTAGTTGACTTAGATAAAAAATCTAATGAAGAAAAGTTAAGAATTAATTTGTATACCATAATGATAACCGCTATATTATCAAAAAAAATATTTGTGAAAAACTCTGATATACCAGAATTTATATCAAAACTCAATATACATTATAAAGATTACGTTTACAGAAGTAGAACTTTGGTAGTAGCAAGAATAATTAGGGAAATTGAAAAATCTGACAAAACTAAACTTTTAGTTTTCGTTAGCGAATTAAAAGAGTTACTTTTTGAAAGTAATAATAGTAGTAATCATGACAACAAAAAGAAGTTGCAAACAAAAGGAACTAATAATAATTCTGCAGATGATATATTAAGTCAGTTTAGGAGAGAATAATGAATTATAAAAAAGAAATTGAAGATTATACACTATTTATAAATAGTTATTTTCCGGAAAGTTTATTTAACAGACAATTTAATTTTGTAAGAAAAAGAACTGATTTACTCTTTCGTTCGATTGAAATGACTGATATTGTTTTAGATTATACTTACAATGAAAACATTGAGATGGAGTTGTTAAATGATTATAAACATCTATTATTAAAACTTTTATATATATCACCTGTTAACGATTCCTATTTTTTAGCAATGACTTTTAGAGGACTATCAGAGTCTTTATTAAGAATTTTTTTATCGATTAATGTTGGGTCTGCTTATTCTCTATCTTATATAAAATCACTTTCTTACAGAAACCTTTGGCCTGAATGCAATCAAATCTCTAAACATATAGGGTGTAAACAAAGTTTAGATAAATTAAATAATATTTTTAAAGATAATTCTAACGTCATCCATAATAAGAACTCAACACAAACTTCTATAAATTATTTAGAAAATATAATGGAAAATGAATCATATTCGTTTTCTTTAAAAGATTATAATCGTAATCTTAATGATATATCTAATTTTACTTTAGATTATTTTCCTATAATATTTGAGCTTAATTATGATTTGTTTTCAATGAACCAAAAACATGCTTACAAAGAAATTTTTAAGTTTTAGTTATATACGTAAAAAACACCACTCTCCCCGACCAAAGCGAAAGTGGTGTTTAGCAAAAAAACAACCCGTATAACAGGGCTCTTTTCTATGCCCTATTGTACCATAAAATAGGAGGTTTTATCCATGTGGATGGAAATATTAGAGAACGGAAAATTTAAATACATTGAACGCTACGAAGATCCTAAGACTAAAAATTACAGGAAAAAATCTACCACAATGAACTCAAACAGTAGACGTGCTTGGAACGAAGCGCAAAGAATATTAAACGCTAAAATAGAAGCCGCTTTAACTGAATCTAAAAAAGAACAAACGACCGGATTTGTTGATAACGAAAAATTGTTCTCTGAAACGCTGGATGAGTGGTTCTATATTTTCGTACATAAGCCTAATGGTCATCCTCCAAAAGGTAGCACCGTTTCAAATTATTCATATATAATAGGACTTATGAAAAACAAATATATGATCGATGAAATGGATTATAAAGTAAAAAATATGGATTTTAACGATGTTCAAAAAGTTTATGACCGACTCTTCCACGAATATAATTTCAGTATAAAATATATCGAGAAATTCAAATTGATTATTCACGCAACATTTAATCACGCTTATAAAAATAAATACATTAAAAATTTAGATCCTTTGACTTTATCCAAAATACCAACACCAATACGTACCATCGAATCAATGGAAGCGGAAAGCATACCTCAGTATCTCGAGAAAGAAGAACTTGAAGCTTTGTTGGACAGAACGAAAAAAATGAATGTGGGGTATTACAGCGTATTTTATGTACAGGCTTATACTGGGCTTAGAATAGGTGAATGTTTAGCTTTACAGGAAAAAGACGTAGAAGGCGCTCTTTTACACGTTAAAGGGACATATGACAACGTCACTAAAAGTCCTACACGTGGAGAAAAAACTATTCCTAAAACAAAAAAATCATTCCGATCTGTAGACATCAGTCAAGGCGTCATAGATTGTATTGAAAATAGAATTGGATTGAATCTCCTTATCCCTAAAAAGCACAACGATTATATCTTTATTTCTAAAAAGGGTAATCCATATGATATATCGGTATTGAATACTTTTCTTCGGAAAATGAAAGATGAACTTAATCTTAAAACTAAATTGAGCACACATATATTTAGACATACCCATATTAGTATGCTAGCTGAATTAGGTGTACCTTTGAATGTAATTATGGATCGTGTTGGACATAGCGATAGAGGAACAACCGAGAAGATTTACACTCACGTTACTAACAAATCTAAGTCAGATTTGATAAATAAACTAAACGAATTATGAAATCTCTGCCCCTTTTATGCCCCTTTTATGAAATTAGGCGCTACAAACGTTGATACAAAGCAAAACACCCTTGAGCCATGGTCTCAAGGGTGTTTTTAAAACATTATCTCAGGTTATAAGCAGTTTCTGTCCGCATTACGCTTCTTTACTTACTACTTCTTTACCGTCATATTGTCCACATGCTGCACAAACGTGATGGCTTTTTCTCAATTCCCCACAGTTAGGACATGGGTTCATGCCAGGCACTTCTAACTTGAAATGCGTACGACGTCTATTTTTTTTAGCTTTTGATGTTCTTCTTTTTGGTACTGCCATTCTCTACACCTCCTTAAAGATTGCTTCTGCTTCTAATCGTTCAACTAGAAGAGAAGTTGTATGTTTTAATCTCACTTCTGATCATCCGATTCATCTTTAAATAAATCTTTTAAACCAGCAAAACGCGGATCCAAAGTTTCTGATTTTTGTTTTGCTTTATCTGAAAGATAATCTTCTTCAGACACCACAAGCCAATCACTTCCACTTGGCATTTCGTGTTCCTTTTCTTCCTCTTCAGTAAAAACCTGCATTGGAAGATTTAACAAGACAGCATCTTCAATCGCTTCAGATAGATCGATCAGCTCTTTATCTAAATAAATCACTGTTTCGTCTTCTTTGTCGTCTGTATAATTTGTAACTTGTTGCGGAACATAAATCTCATTTACCTCAATCGATAAAGGTACTAAGACTGGTTTTAATGATCTTGCAGAAGGTAGTGTCACATCTAATGAAACAACCATATGAAGCAAGATGTCGTTTTCTTGAACAATCAGCGTTCCTTCCAAATGAATGGGAGAAACATCTAATATTTCTTCTTCTCTCTTCATCAGGGACTCTTTCAAGTCAACCGTCTCAGAAAAAATAAGGGGTTCAAAGCGGTATTTTTGCAATTCGTTTAATGACCATTTCATTTTCCATCACTCCTAAAGCAACAAAGGTAATTATACTAGTCTCGCGGGCCTTTGTCAACGTATTTTACCTTACACCAAAAATGTTGTAACTCTTGTTTTCATTCCTATTTTCATAAGAAAATCTTATTTAATCTTTTTTCCAACGGATAGGCTGCCTTCGATAATCTTGTGAATCAGCTGGGTAAGAAAAAGCCAGATTATAGACTTCCCCCGCTTTGATGTCCAGTTTCCATAAACAAGCATTTTTTTGTTGAATATTAGTCAATAACGGCAGCGAAGCTTTCTTTTTCATTTGATTTAAATACTGTTGTCCTTCATGACTAAAACCTAAAATATGAAGAGCTTTGGGAAATTGGAGTTCTTTCATCATCTCTTCTGCTTTCACATCTAATAACAGATAAACACATAAACGCTGCAGCCTAACCCAAGTATACCGTTTATTCTTGACTAAAGAAATAAAATGTTCAAACGTTTCCGCTTCTTTAACTTTTTCTTTTAAACGGTATTCAATCCCTTCAGTCATCTGATAAACTGTCCGTAATTCCGCAACTGACTGGATGGTCAGTTGGTATTTCAGATACGGCCAAAAATTTTCCCACGAAAGAAATGCTGCTGTTTTTAATGCTTCCCGACTATTTTCCGGCATGACTTCTGCCAGCTCAGTTAAAGCTTCTAAACGTAAAGGAGAATCAATCAGCTTTCTTCGGATAGCTGTTGCACTTGCGAATTCTTTAGAAGACACTTCTTGATCGTGGTATCCGGCCCCTTCTCTCTTCACTGTGTGTAACGTCATGGGATGGGCGTACTTAGCATTTTCTTTTGCATAAGCTAGGCCAAGTATGTTGTTGGGTGTCGTTTGGTCAAGCGCTTGTGCAGGCAGCAACTCTGACAGTACCTGCTGCATCTGAGCGGCGTAAGTCGTTCCATTATTCTGCAATTCTTTAAATCGTTCCTCTATCTGCTCCGATTCTTTTACAAAAAATTCAGCAACCGCTTGATATTCCTGCGCATCTCCGGTTTCTGCACCAAAACATAAATGTTCACATCCTAATGAATGCAATAAAGCCACTGCGCCTTTCGCAAAATAATCAGCGGGTTGTACGCTAAAAGCAACAGGCAATTCAATGACCATATCTGCACCTGCTGATAAAGCCATTTGAGTTCTAGTCCATTTATCAACAATGGCCGGTTCGCCACGCTGCAAAAAGTTTCCGCTCATCACAGCAATCAAAACATCTGCTTTCGTTTGTTCTTTAGCTTGATGCAAATGGTACAGATGTCCATTGTGAAATGGATTGTATTCAACGATTACGCCGCAACTTTTCATTTTTCCCTCACCTCAACTTTTGACGCTTGTTTTTTTTAGTTCTTCTAAAAATACGGCTCCATATTTTTCCAGTTTATTCTCTCCAACTCCTTTGACCATCAAAAGCTCATTATCTGTTTGAGGCATGAGTTGACACATTTGCTTCAGTGTCTCATCCGAAAAAATAACATAAGGAGGCACTTTTTGGATGGTTGCCAGTCCTTTTCGTACTTCACGCAGCCGATCAAACAACACATCGTCAATAGCAACTTTATGCGCTTGCTGAGCTTGTTTACGTGTCACTTTTAGTTCGCCTTTTAAAACTGTCACGCCTTTCTCAGTAACTTTCAATAAAGGATATTGTCCATCGGTCGGCATCAAATATTTTTCAGCCGTCAAGTAATCGATCAGCTGAGTTACTTCTTTTTGAGAAGACGTCTTCATTAAGCCATAAGTCGACAATTCTTCAAACTTCCATTGTTTTATTTTTTGGTCTTTTGAACCCGTCAGTACTTTCATGACCATTGATTTACCAAAAGTTTCTCCCATACGTTTAACACAAGATAAAACTTTTTGAGTATCTAAAGTGACGTCAATGGCTTCTCGCTCATCCAAACAATTGCTGCAATGCCCGCATTCTCCGCATTCTTCCCCAAAATAACGAACGATGTACCGCTGCAAGCACATTTGAGTAGAACCATATTGTGCCATTTCTCTTAGCTTAGTGTATTCAAGCTTTTTATGTTCTTCATTCATCTCAGATTGTTCGATGAAATAATGTTGAATTTGCATGTCTTGCGGCGAAAACAATAAAATAGCGTCACTTGGCAATCCGTCTCGACCAGCCCGGCCTGCTTCTTGATAGTATGCTTCGATATTCTTAGGAATTTGGTAATGGATGACAAAACGCACATTGCTTTTATCAATTCCCATTCCAAAAGCATTAGTTGCAACCATTACGTTTACTTCATCATAGAGGAATTTTTCTTGCCAATCGTTTCGTTCCTCTTCTTTCATTCCACCATGGTATTTTCCAACAGTTATTTTGTTCGTTTTTAATAACAAGTAAATCCGTTCAACTTCTTTGCGTGTACTGGCGTAAATAATCCCAGATTGTCCTTCATTGATTTTTAAGTAATCCAAGAGATAGCGATTCCGTTCTTGGCCTTTTACCACTTGGAAAGCTAAATTATCGCGAACAAATCCTGTATTCACACGATTGTTTTCTTCAATTCCTAATAATTGCAAGATATCATTAGATACAAGCGGTGTTGCAGTAGCGGTCAAAGCCAGAATAGTTGGACGATAAGTAAAATTTTGGATCGTATCACATAACGACAAATAACTCGGTCTAAAATCATGCCCCCATTGTGAAATACAATGCGCTTCATCAATAGCAATCATCGATACTTTAACCGATTGCATCAAATAAAAGATTTCTTCCGTTTGGAAACGTTCAGGTGCAACATAGACTAATTTATAGTCCCCATTGCTGGCTTTTTTCAATCGATCATTCATTTCCGCTGACGAAAGCGTACTATTTAAAAATGTTGCTGCTATGCCTAATTCCGTCAAAGCATCCACTTGATCTTTCATCAAAGAAATCAATGGCGAAACAACGATGGTCACGCCATCAAACACTAATGCCGGAATCTGGTAACAAAGCGATTTCCCGCCTCCGGTAGGCATAATGGCTAATGAATCTTGACCATTTAAAATCTTTTCAATTACTTCTTTTTGGCCAAACCGAAAAGCATTAAAGCCATAAATGTCATGAAGCAATTGATGAGCTTTCGCTAACATCTTGCACCCTCCTTTTTCACATTCAACAGTCTTCCTAGATTAAAAAAACAGAAAAATCAGTTTCGATTCTCCTGTTTTTTCTCCGCTATGAATGCCTTTAGTTGTTGCAGAAAGTTGATTCACAACTTATTTTTTACACGTAAAAAACCAGCGCGTAGATTCATCATTTATGTCAGACTCTCCAAATTCTGCACTAGTAAAAATTGAAGTAAATCCAGCTTGCTGCAACATTTCCCGATACACTTCTATTGGGTAAGTCCGTTCTTTATGAGTTTCATCAAAACGCTCATAGCGATCTGTTTCTTCCTCGTAAACAAAAAATGTCAAGTCATGTTCGATTGAGTGTTCCGTTTCTCCAGCATAACTTTGCCAAAGGAAACTGATCTCTTCCGACTGATCATTATACATATAGCCCGGGAAAATGTTATCGATTTGATAAATTGAATGAACATCGAATAAAAATGTTCCTTCTTCATTTAACGTTTGATACACTTCTTTAAAAACATTCAAAACTGCGGCAGCATCCGGCATATAACAAATTGAGTCTGAAAAACAGGTAACAACATCATACTGTCCAATTTCTGATAAATCCAGCATGTCGCCTTCTATTAGCGGCAGCTGAACGCCTTCAGAAAAGGCTCGTTCGCTTGCCAAACTCAACATATTAGCTGACAAATCTAACCCTGTCACATCATAGCCATGTTTTTTCAATGTGACTGCTAATGCGCCTGTTCCGCAAGCCAATTCGAGTACGGATTGCCCTTTGTTTTGAAGTTGACGGTCCACGAAACTAGCCCATCGTTCATAAAGAGTATCGTCCATAATAGCGTCATAAACTTGTGCAAATGTTTGATAACTCATTGGACTTAAACCATATCGGTGATGTCTACCAATGGTGCATCACTCCATAGTTTTTCGAGATTGTAAAACGAACGTTCTGAGTAATGAAAAACATGTACAATAATTTCGCCTAAATCAATCAATAACCATTTTGCAGATTCACGGCCTTCGACGCGATTTACTTTAAGTCCAGCTTTGTGAACTTGATCAATGATTTCATCTGCGATTGCTTGTACTTGCTTTTCACTATTTCCGTGCATAACGACAAAATAATCAGCTAAAATAGAAATTTGGCGAACGTCCATTGCTAAAATGTCTTCTGCTCGCTTGTCATCTCCGGCTTTTACTGCAATTTCTAATAATTTTTCACTTGTTGCTATCATTATATTCCTCCTAAGGTTTTGCTACCCATGTATTATAAGTATCGATGGTTTTCGGGTAAATTTTTCTTTTTTGACCAATCAAATGCAGCAAAGTGTGTTCCGTTTCAAATGCTACAGCTTCTGCTAAGCTCGTTTCAGCTGCTTTTCTTGCTTCAGAGACAACCGGGAAAACACGACCAGGTTCAATATAATCGGCTACATAGATGATTTGTTCTAATAAAGACATCTCTGGACGGCCGACTGTATGATAATGAATAGCATTTAAAATATCCGCATCTTGGATGCCTAATTCTTTTTTGACTAAAATAGCTCCAACAGGACCATGCCAAATTTCACTGCCATATTGCAATAGTTCCAAATCCAAATTTGCGCTAATGATCAAATCATGCATTTCGCCATGATTGCGTTCTTTAGCATAATCATGCGTTAAAGCAGCAATACTAGCCGCCTCTGTTGAAACGCCATAGCGTTGAGCTAATTCTACAGCTGCGGTTTCGACGCCTAGGACATGCTTAAAACGTTGACTGCTCATTTGTGTTTGTACTTTTTCAAGCAGTTCTTTTCGGCTGAGGTTAATATATTTCTCGCCGTAAAATAAGTCATTCGGTTTTATCAGCATTTTGATATAACCCCTTCTCACTAATATACTGTAATGTTTTATCAGGAATCAAATACCGTACCGGACAATTTGTTTCCAGCTTCGTGCGTAAAAGCGTAGAACTGATGTCCAGCGAAGGGACATCGACCCATATAATCGGATAAGGACTTTCTAACCCATATCCTGGTCTATTTACGCCGACAAATTGAACGAGATGGAGCAATTCTTCGATGCGATACCATTTAGGTAAATAAGCTACCATATCGCCGCCAATAATAAAGTAATAATCCGTCTCTGGATGTTCCTTGACTAACTGCAACAATGTATCGTAAGTATAACTCTTACCGCCACGTTCAACTTCGCTTTTCTCAATGTCAAAAAGAGAGTTATCTTGAATAGCTGCCTCAACCATTTTCACTCGATGAGAAGCAGCAATAGCTTTCTTTTCATCTTGATGTGGAGGATTTGCACTCGGCATAAAATAAATTTTATCCAAACCCAGCTGCTGGCAAACTTGATCTGCAATAATCAAATGCCCGATATGCGGCGGATTGAATGTTCCACCCAGTATCCCAACTTTTTTCCGTTTGTTTTTTACAGGTAAAACCTCTGTCAAAGCGTCAACCTGATGGAAAGAAACAGTTTGCTTGTTCAAGATAATCACCTTTCTTTCATTCGTTCATGTTTTTACTTTTTCTTTTTAGCTGGCAATTCAGTTGAAATACGTTGGTATTTCTCTTGTGATGAAGGGCTAAATAACACGATCACACGACCAATGACTTGAACTGCATCGCAGCCTAAGGCCCGTTCGATTTCTGCTGCTACTTCATCAACCGATTCATCGGTATTTTGCAGTAAGTTGATTTTTATTAATTCTCTTTTTTCAAGTGCTTCGCCAATCTGTACAATGACTTCTTTGTTTAAACCATTTTTTCCAATTTGGAAAATAGGGTCTAAATGATGAGCTTTGCTTCTTAAATAACGTTTTTGTTTTCCAGTTAATTCCATTTTTTCACTCCATCTAGATTATAGTCGCTAATTTTTTGGTCTTTAAGTTTAAATTAAAGATTTACGAATAACTACATTAACACCTTTTGGTGCCCAACCTGCAACTACTGCTCCAGGCTCATTAACAGTTACCCAACCCAATCCTGCAAAAACAATATCGGATTTTTCTTTGATAGTAAATTCGAAACGAACCAATTCGGGGAAATCTGCCACTTCATCTTTACGAGGGGGCTGTAACAATTCACCAACTTGTTTTTTATACAATTCATCCGCATTAGCTAATTTTGTCCGATGAATTTTTAAATCATTAGAAGTAAAGCAAGTAAATGAGCGTCTGCCGCCTTGTAAATAATCAAAACGCGCAACACCTCCAAAGAACAAGGTTTGCCCTTCGTTCAATTGATAGACCATTGGTTTGATTTCTTTTTTAGGAGCTATCAATTTTAAATCTTTATCCCCTAAAACGTGCGCCATTTGATGACGATGAACAATTCCAGGTGTATCGATCAATAGTTTTCCATCTTCCAAAGGTATTTCGATTCGATCCAACGTTGTTCCAGGGAACTGTGAAGTTGTAATCAAATCTTGGACACCAACTGTCATTTTAATAATTTGGTTAATCAATGTTGATTTTCCAACATTGGTTACTCCCACTACAAAAACATCGCGTCCTTGACGGTATTTTTCAATAGTGTCTAATAAACTTTCCATTTCTTTAGGTTTCATAGCGCTTGTTAAAACGACCTCTTTAGGGCGCAATCCTTCTTCAAAAGCTCGTTCACGTAACCATTGGGTCATTTTTCCGCGTTTTAAGGATTTAGGCAATAAATCAACTTTGTTGCCCACTAATAGAACCGGGTTATTGCCGACAAAACGATGGAGTCCTGGAATCAAGCTGCCATTGAAATCAAAAATATCAACAACATTCACTATCAACGCATCTTCTGTTCCAATTTCATTCAGCAATTTCAAAAAATCGTCATCGGTTAAGTGGACATCTTGAATTTCATTGTAGTGCCGTAATCTAAAACAACGTTGACAATACACTTCTTCTTGTTCAAGTCCTTTTTTCAGGGCTGATTCTGGTGTATATCCTGGAGCGTCTTTATCGGTTGTTTGAATAACAGCTCCACATCCGATGCACCGAATTTCTTCCTCATTCATTAATTCTTTTGTCATGTAAAGACTTCCTCCATCTCATATCTGGATCTTTTCGTATTAAGTAGTTCATAATATGCAATTCTATAAAACGATTAAACTGAGTGTTCCACGCATCACTATTGACAATCGGTTTTACCAAAACATTCCGTACACCGGCAAGGTTGGCTCCCCAGATATCAGTCATGATTTGGTCGCCAACCATCAATACTTCTTCTTTGGGCAAATTCAGTTTCGCCTCGGCTTTTTTAAAGCCAATAACCGTTGGTTTCATTGCTCTGGAAACGTACTCTAACCCTAAAACAGTGGCTACTCGTTCCACGCGAGAAGCTTTATTATTCGAAAGAATGATAACTGGGATACCAGCTGTTTGCATGACTTCGATCCACTTTATCAGCTCTTCCGTTCCATCTGGGTTGTTCCAAGCAATCAGGGTGTTATCTAAGTCTGTTAAAACGGCTTTAATATTTTGTTTTTTTAATTGTTCAGGTGTAATGTGATAGATGGCATCTACCATCCACGTCGGTTTAAATATATTCAGCATTATTTCTCCCTATCCATTAAAATAGGAGTACCTTGGACAGTACTCCTCTAGTTTACTATTTCTTTAATTATACGCCAAATCAACAAAATTACAAGCAGACCTAGTTGTTTTTAGGCTGATTCTCATTTTGCAAAAAGACAGCATGCAATTCATTGATCGCTAGTTTTAAATCTGTTTCTGCAATCAAGATCCACACAGTTGTGTAGCTGTCAGCAGATTGATAAATGGGTATCTGATGTTTAGCCATTGTAGTGACCATTTTTGCTATAACTCCCGGTACTCCAGTGATGCCCGCACCTACGATTGCTACTTTTGCACAATTCTCAACAAGAGTGTAGGAAACGCCTTGTTCATCAAAAATAAGTCTAGCTCTTTCCGAAGTCGTTTGCGGTAATGTGAATACGATCTTATGCGGAAAAATATTGATGAAATCCACACTGATATCCAATTCGGCTAATAACGAAAAAATGATTTTTTGAGTTTGCTGAGCCGTTTCGATGCTAAATTGCACTAAATTAGATACATGGGCAATCCCGGTCACTAAACGATAAGGTTCGATTTGACCTTCAATATGCGTTACTAAAGTTCCCGTGTTGGTAACCGGCTGATAGGTTGATCGGATTCTTAAAGGAATACCCGCTTGCATCGCAATTTCTACAGCTCGCGGATCGATAACTTTCGCTCCCTCATGTGCCATGTTGCTCACTTCTTGGTAACTAACGACTTTTAAAAACTGAGCTTTATCGACCAGTCTAGGATCAGCAGTCATCATGCCCGAAACATCTGTAAATATGTCAATGTTTTCTGCTTTAAATGCCGATCCTAAGAAAGCAGCCGACGTATCGCTTCCACCACGGCCTATAGTGGTGATATGTCCGTTTTCACTGACTCCTTGAAAACCAGTGACTACTACCACATCATTGGTTTTAAAATAAGAATAAATCGTTTCTTTTTCAATTCGTTGTACTTTAGCATTCCCAAAATCTTCATTCGTTACAATCCCAGCATCTTGCCCTGTTAAGCCGACAGCACTTAGCCCATTCTTCTTTAACTCATTTGTAAAAACAGCTGTAGAAATTGTTTCTCCAACTGACAGCAACATGTCTCTTTCACGCAAATCTAAAAAACTGCGATTCCCCCGATTAAGGATAAAAGCGAATCCGTTGCATATGGATCTCCCATACGGCCAATTGCCGAAACCACTACAATCACTTTGTAGCCTAATGACACAGCATGAACGATATGCTTTTCAGCTGCCCGTCGGCTTTCTTCATCTTTAACAGAGGTGCCTCCAAATTTTTGAACTAAAATTTTCATCGTTTACCATCCTTTGGGTATCTAAAATAGTATGAGTGGATTTCACTCTTTTCGTCAGCTTAAGCTTATTCCTGTTTTATTATAACGAAGACTTAGACAATATTCAATTAAGTACGGACGCAAGAAACTAGTTCAGTGTTTCCGCTTTTTCGTGCTATACTAAGAAAAAATGATTTATAACTGGAGAGTGACAAAATGATTCTTAAAGAAGTATGCGTTGAAAATTATACGGTGATTCCTCAAGCTATTGCAAATGGAGCCAATCGTATCGAGCTCTGTGACAATTTAGCGGTAGGCGGAACAACTCCTAGCAAAGGAGTGATGCACGAAACAATGGCTTATTGCGGCGAAAAGACGATTCCCGTAATGGCTATCATTCGACCACGAGGCGGTAATTTTGTTTACAATGATACAGAGCTAAAAATCATGGGCTACGATATTATCGAAGCTCGCAATTTAGGATTAGACGGAATTGTTATCGGCTGCTTGAATGAAAACAACTGGTTAGATGAAGATGCATTAGAGCAAATTTTAGAAGAATCTTATGGATTACAGATTACATTCCATATGGCTTTTGATCAGATACCCGTTGAAAAGCAATTTGAAGCCATTGATTGGCTTATTGAACATGACGTTCAACGTATTTTGACACATGGCGGCCCATCAGGAGTACCTATTGAAACCACGTTACCCCATTTAAAAGAATTAGTCGATTATGCAAATGACCGTATTATCATCTTACCCGGAGGCGGCATCACCAACAAGAATGCTCAAGAAGTCATTGACTATTTAGGTGTCAATGAAGTTCACGGTACAGCTATTGTTGGCCAACTTCACTAGCATAAAAAAGAATCCTTCTACTCATGCAATGAGTGTAGAAGGATTCTTTTTTACTGTTTCTTCGCCTGTACGCCTAAGCGGTCTATGGTCAATTCCTTAACGACAGCTTTTTTAAATTTTTCCTGCAACAGTAATTTCATCTCTTTTAGACGATCTTTTGACAGCAGTACTAAAACAGTTGGTCCTGCTCCACTTAAAAAAGTTCCATATGCTCCATTGGCATCTGCTAGTTTACGAATAGGCGATAAATGAGGAACCAATTCTTTGCGGTATATTTCGTGCCATAGATCTCTTGCCATCATTTGCCCTGCTAAATCCAAATCACCTGTCAGAACGGCACTGATCATCACATTACTAATGGAACTAGCTTTAACCGCTTCGCTATATGTTAACGTTTGGGGCAAAACAGTGCGGCTTTCCTTAGTCAGTAGTTCGTGATTCGGAATCACAGCTAATAAACTTGTTTCTGGAAAAGGATATTTAACAGCAAAAATTTCTTTTCCCAACTGGCTCGCGACTACAAAATCCCCCATAATAGCAGGAGCAACATTGTCTGGATGACCTTCAATAGTTGCTGCTATTTCTAGTTTCTCCATAGAGGTTAAATTTAATTGAGCGACTTGGTTTGCTAATTCGATTCCTGCTACGATCGCGGCAGAACTGCTGCCTAAGCCTCGTGTTGACGGGATTTCGCTTTTCATTCTCAGCTTCCTGGGAGTTAACGTCGAAACTATAGATAAAGCCGTTTGGATTATCAAATTGCTTTCATCTGTGGGAATACTTTCACCCAACTGGTGATCAATCTGCCAAACCGCTTGTTCTTGACCTACCTCTAATGTCAGATAGAGGTTCAACGCCAATCCACATGAATCAAACCCTGGTCCTAAGTTAGCCGTTGTCGCAGGTACTTGGATCGTTATCATATCAATGCCGCGCCTTTTCTTAAATGATCCCGCATATCTTCTAAATCATCCATTTTAGCGATTGGGATTTCAGTTACACTCATCGCTGTGTCGGGGTCTTTCAATCCGTTGCCTGTAAAGATACAGACCACTGTTTCTCCTTGTTGAATAGCGCCGCTTTTTACATTTTTGATCACACCAGCTAGCGAAGCTGCCGACCCAGGTTCGATAAATACGCCATCCATCGCCGCAATTTTTTTATAAGCTTCAATGATTTCATCATCTGTGACAGACTCAATGATTCCCTTAGATTCATCACGTGCAGCTTCAGCTAAATTCCAGCTAGCAGGATTTCCGATGCGAATAGCTGTTGCAATCGTTTCTGGCTGCTCGATCACTTTTCCTTTCACGATTGCAGCGGCGCCTTCAGCTTCAAAACCATGCATTCTAGGCAGACCCGTTTGATGCAAATCGTTCCATTCTTTGAACCCTTTCCAATAAGCAGAAATATTGCCGGCGTTGCCGACAGGAATCGCTAAAACATCGGGTGCTTTTTCAAGTGCTTCACAAATTTCAAAAGCTCCTGTTTTCTGTCCTTCCAAACGATAAGGGTTAACAGAATTCACTAACGTTACAGCCTCTGTTTCAGCCAATTGACGAACAGCAGTTAAAGCTTCATCAAAATTTCCCTGAATCGAAATGATATCAGCTCCATACATCACTGCTTGTGCTAATTTTCCTAAAGCTATCTTCCCTTCAGGAATAACGATATAAGCTTTCAAGCCCGCACGAGTTGCATAAGCAGCCGCTGAAGCGCTGGTATTTCCTGTAGAAGCACAGATGATCGCTTTTGCGCCCTCTTCCTTTGCTTTGGCTACAGCCATGACCATTCCTCGATCTTTAAAAGAACCAGTAGGGTTTAATCCTTCATATTTTCCATATAGAGTTACCCCTAATGTTTCAGACAAATTAGGTAAAGAAATCAATGGTGTATTTCCTTCGCTTAATGAAATCATAGGTGTGTTTTCAGTGACCGGCAGCAACTCTTTGTATTTATCTAATAAGCCTTTGTACATTATTTCCCCTCCATAACTTTAAAGCACGCCAATAATTTCATGCCTTCGGTTTCTTTCAGTGTGCTGAGAACAGCTTTTTGTTGAATTTTATTCATTGTATGTGTCACAATAACCACTTTAGCAGACGCTTCCGGAAGCGGTTGTTGGATGATTTGGTCAAATCCAACAGCTGATTTGCTGAAAATAGTGGTCAATTCTAAGAAACGTCCTGTTTGGTCTTGCATTTCAATGGCAATGTAATATTTAGATTCCACCGCTTTATCTTCCGTAATCGTAGTCTCGTGCTGATAAGAATTAAAGACGTTTCCTGTAGTACCCAAACCGATATTTTTAGCAACTGTAATAACATCACTAACCACACTAGTAGCTGTTGGCAACGCCCCGGCTCCTGGTCCATAAAACATCGTTTCGCCAACTGCTGCTCCAACAACAAAAACAGCATTATTTTCGTTTTGAACGCCCGCTAAAGGGTGGTTTTCTGGTACGAGCACAGGTCCAACATCTACATGTACACTACTGTCGTTCATTCCAACAGCTGAACCGATGAGCTTGATTCGGTAACCTAAACGTTTAGCCATTTCGATATCTGCCAGTTTAACATTGCGAATGCCTCTTGTTTCAATTTGATCTAATTCAACATTCATTCCAAATGCCAGCCGTGTTAGAATCACCATTTTTCTAGCAGCATCGATCCCATCTACATCATTGGTCGGATCGCTCTCAGCAAAACCTAAATCTTGCGCTTTTTTCAATGCTTCTTCATATGTTTTGTTTTTGTTCGTCATTTCAGACAGCATAAAATTGGTTGTCCCATTCACAATACCGAAGACCTTTTGGATATTGTCTGAAGCTAGGCTGTCAACGATCGTTCTTAAAATAGGTATGCCGCCTGCTACGCTGGCTTCATAATATAGGTCACAATGGTACTCTTTTGCTAAGGCAACCAGTTCATTTCCATGAAGAGCGATCAAGTCTTTATTAGCCGTTACTACATGTTTGCCTGCTCTTAAAGCTTGAGTGATATAATCTTTAGCTATTTCAATGCTTCCCATGACTTCTATGACAATATCGATTTCAGGATCCTCTAAAATAGCCGCTGCATCTGTAGTCAGCTCGATTCCTTCAGATAAGGCTCCACGATTTTTTTCGGTGTTTCGAACCAACACTTTTTTTACATTCAATTCTTCGCCTGTTACTTGGCTGATTTTATTTTCATGGTGTTTCAGAATGCTGAGGACGCCACTTCCAACTGTTCCAAAGCCTAAAATCCCGACTTGTAATTGTTTCTTCATCCTTAAGATCCTCCTTTATTTTCATTACATGATTAAAACATTTTAATGCAATCCTAATTGTACACAGGATTAAGTATACCTAATTATTAATAAGATAACTACCCCTTACTGTAGTAAAAATTGCACTTAAGCAGAAACCTACAAGCAGCAATCAAATCCTTGGAGATAGTTAAAAGCTTTAAAATAAAAAAAAGAGAACAACTATGGGCGCTCCCATCTTTGTTCTTCTCTTTGATTTTTAATCTTGCAACAATTCAAAAATTTCAATTGCAACTAAATCCAAATCATCAAATTGGTAAATTTGGTGAGTTGAACTATCTTCTAATTCAAAAGTAGCAGTTTTCGCATCATAAGAAATCGAGCAACGTTCGTTACCTTCCTTTTCGAATCTACGAACTTGAACTTCACTATCTTTATCCTCTAGCATAGCTTCCAATCGACGTATGATCGCCTGTAATTGTGAAGGTTTCATAATCTCGTGCCCCTTTCAAACTTGACTCAGTAATTATTTTAACAGATTTCCCTTCAAAAGACAGTAAACTCATCTCTTTTTCATAAAAAAAATACTTTTTAAATAGGCAAATTTGGAGCAAAGCTTATGATAACACTCTTTGTTAGGTTATTGGATGAAAAATTTTTATAGGCTAAATAAAAAAATAGCAATCTCAGCATCGCTAAGATTGCTATTTTTTATTTTATTGGTCGTTTTCCTTCAGACCACCAAAGTTTGATAAAAGCTTGCGTTCCATCTTCTCCGTGACCGTTTTTTTCCAATTTTTCATACAGTTGTTCAGCTAAATCAGTAGAAGGCAATTCAATTCCCATCCTCTTAGCTTCATCCAACGCAATTTTCAAGTCTTTCACAAAATGTTTTACAAAGAATCCAGGTGAAAAGTCTTCTCGTAAAATTCGCGGACCATAATTAGTTAATGACCAGTTATTGGCACTTCCGCCTCCAACAGTGTCTAAGACTTTGTCTAAATCTAATTCTGCTGCATCTGAATAGACTAGCAATTCTGTCATCCCAGTCATAGTGCCAGCAACCATGATTTGATTGGCCATCTTAGTGTGTTGACCTTTTCCAGCAGATCCTTGTAAATTTACTTTGCTTGAAAATACTTTAAATATAGGTTCCGCCTTAGTATAAGCTGCTTCGTCGCCTCCTACCATTATGGTTAAGGTGCCTTTTTGTGCTCCTAGATCTCCGCCAGAAACCGGAGCATCTAACACAGATATCCCTTTTTCTTTTCCGGCTTCATAAATTTTCAATGCCAAAGAGGGAGTACTGGTAGTCATATCTACTAAAATATGGTCAGCTGTAGCTGCTTGGAAGATACCTTTTTCACCAAAATAAGTTTCTTCCACATCTTTTGGATAACCGACGATCGTAAAAACAACGTCGCTTTTTTCTGTAACTGCTGCAGGATTTTCAACCCACGCAGCACCTAAGGAAACAAGTTCATCGGTCTTACTCTTAGTACGATTGTAAACATTGACGGGATAACCAGCTTTCAATAAATGTTTTACGATGGATGAGCCCATTACACCCGTTCCTATAAAGCCAATTTTTTTCATCTCTTTTTAGCAGCTCCTTTTCATTCCAATGATTATAGTATACCATCTCAATGGAATTCTGCATAAAAAACGCTTTAACACGTTCCCGTTAATTTAAGTAGATGAGCATCTTTTTTAACATTTCTAATGTATTCAAGTAAATAAACTGAACCCCAATTCTTCTTTAGCTATTGGCTTGCTGCTGATAAAACTCCAACCAGACTTGAGCCAAACGCTCTTCGGAATAAGCTTCGCTCCCAGCTAATGCTTTTTGAAGCAAGTTTCGGTAAAAAACTGGATCGTTCTTTAATTGTTCGATTTTCGCTTTCATTTCTCCTTTATCTTTAGCGGCTGCATAATAGCCCTCTAATATTGGCAAGTACAATGATAAATCCCGCAAGATTACTGGAGTTTCACAAGAAAAGGCTTCGAGAATGCACATAGGAAACAATTCCTCGTAGGAAGGCAGTAAAAAAACATCAGCCATATTATAATAATTGAGCATTTCTTCTCGTTTGAGTATCCCAGTAAACAGCAAATTCTCAGGAGGGTGTTCCATTAGCTTTTTAAATTTCTCGTACCCATCGGTTATTTTTCCAAATGAAAAACCTCCTGCCCAGATAAACTGGATCTCTGGCATTTCTTCAGCGAGAGCAGCAAAATCCAGGACTCCTTTTCGTTCTTGGACCTGCCCAGCACCCAAAACAATAAACTGGTCTTTCGACAGTCCTAAAGCAATTTTCAGCTGTTGGATAGTTTTAGGTTCTAAACGGTGAAACTCCGTTTTTGTTACAAAATTTGGGATATACGTAACGTTTTCCTTTGCTATTCCATATTTTGCCAATTCCTTAATAAACGATGGATTAACTACTACTAAATGGTCCATTCGTTTATAAAAAGCTATTACATAATAGAAAAAAAGTTTTTCTATCCACTTCGGCAACTGGATGCTTCCTTTTAGCGTAGATGGCAAAAAATGAACATAACCAACTCGTCTACCAAAACGCCGTCTAAAAAAAGTACTAATATAATAAGTTGGATCAATGGTATGATAATGGCTGATTTGCGTTTTAGTGTAACGGTTGATTGAAACAACCAGACTAGCGCTGTGATACTTTTTTAATAAATGAACTAGCTCCTGATAAGCACTGCCTACGCCTTGCCCTGCTACTCTATCAGCAGAGGAGAACATCGTTAAGTGAATCATTTTCTTCCCCTCCTTACTTAAAAAATCATTTGTTAAAACGAATGGCTGCTTCTTTTTCATATGAATATTGTCGAATGGTTTCTCTATAAAATTGAAGGACTTTTTCGCAAAACACCTCCGATGAGATTGAATTTAAAACTACTTTGCGTTCTTCTTCACTTTTTTCGCGTTTTTTAACTTGGCTTAGATAACGACAGATTGCTTCTGCTATTTCTTCATCTTCTTGAAACAATGCTCCAAAACCGCCGATTTGCAGCAAATTCTCCGTATAATCATTTACGCGTGCAATGATATCTGTTCCAGAAGCAATTGCTTCGATATAAGTCAACCCTTGCGATTCTGAATCAGAAGCGCTCACAAATAAATCAGCTGCTTGATAATATGCATGTACCTGTGAGCTTTCAACTTCACCGACAAAAATAATACTATCGGTCAATGCTAAAGAATCAACCAGATTTTCAAGTTCTTTTTTAGCAGGACCATCGCCAACAATCACTAATTTAGCAGTTGACTGCTGTTGCAAAACATCAGGCATCGCCTTAATGAGCAATTCGATGCTTTTTTCTTTTGCGACACGGCTTAGCGATAATAATAAAGGAGCGTCTGCAGAGATATTAAGTTCTTCTCGAATAGCACGATTAGCTAATGTTTCAAAGCGTTTCAAATCGACTCCTGTCGGGATCACTTCTATTTTTTGTGTCACTCCATAGTTTAATAGCTGACGCTTAGCTTTTACGCTTGGTGCAATAACAGCAGCAGATTGATTGCAAAAAAATTTCGATGCTAGCTTCACATGGGTTGGCCGAACGACTTTTCCTTTTGCAATATAATGAAGATAATCTTCATACATTGTATGATACGTATGCACACAAGGAATTTTTAATTGGTAAGCTACATATTTCCCTGTTAACCCTAAACTGAATTCTGTTTGAGTGTGAACGATATCTAACTGCAATTCTTTTGCCCTCTTTAAAGCACGATGAGCTCCTTTGATAGCCACACGCCGGTCTTGGAAAGAAAAGAATGGAACACTCGTAAAACGTACGATGTCTTCTTCCTCTCCATGAACCTTTGGATCTGTGGTCGTAAAAATAAACACCTCATGACCTTGATTTAGAAGCTCTTCTTTCAACGTCTTAATGGAGGTCGCAACGCCACTTACTTGCGGGAAATAAGTGTCTGTAAAGATTCCGATCTTCATGAATTTTCACCCCTTTATCTAATTATACTTGTTTTTTTTAAAAACCATAAATTTTAGCCTTTTTCACAAGTTAAACCACTACTGCATTTCAATAAATCGCTCTTATGTCTTTAGTATACTTAAAAAATAACGTTTCGCCTCCAACTAAAGCAGGATTTTTTTTAATGCGGCTCCCTTTTTTGGTTTTTTTATAAATTCTCTTACTCATCAACTGTTGTTCAAAGACAAAAAAAGCTGTAAGAATCAATTGATGATTCTTACAGCTTTTTTATTTAATGCTTATTTTGTATACGTTTCTACTAATTTAACTACTTCTTCAGCAGTGTCACAATCGTTGATTGCTTTTTCTGCTAATTCAGCCATTTTCGTAGTATCTAACCGTTTCATAAGACTGCGTGTTTTTAGAATGCTTGATGCACTCATAGAGAACTCATCCAAACCTAATCCCATTAATAATGGAACAGCTGTTTGATCTCCAGCCATTTCGCCACACATACCAGTCCATTTGCCCTCTTTATGAGAAGCATCAATCACGTTTTTAATCAAACGTAAGATTGCTGGATTGTATGGTTGGTAAAGATAAGAAACACGTTCATTCATACGGTCTGCTGCCATTGTGTATTGAATCAAATCATTCGTTCCAATACTGAAGAAATCAACTTCTTTAGCAAATTTGTCTGCAATTACAGCTGCTGCTGGAATTTCAATCATGATACCAACTTCGATATCTTCTGAAACTTCGATGCCTTCATTTACTAATTTTTCTTTTTCTTCAAGCAACATACCTTTAGCTTGACGGAATTCGCCTAAAGTTGCGATCATAGGGAACATGATACGCAATTTACCAAACACAGATGCACGTAAAAGTGCACGTAATTGGGTTCTAAACATATCCGGTTCAGCTAAACAAATACGAATTGCACGGTAGCCTAAGAATGGGTTCATTTCATGCGGCAATGTCAAGTAAGGCAATTCCTTGTCTCCACCAATATCCATTGTCCGTACGACAACAGCTTTATCTCCCATTCCTTCTAAAACAGCTTTATAAGCTTCAAATTGGGCTTCTTCTGTTGGGAAATCCGGTGAATCCATGTAAAGAAATTCTGTTCGGTATAATCCAACAGCTTCTCCGCCGTTATCTTTGACACTCACTAAATCTTTAGGCGTTCCAATGTTAGCAGCTAATTCAATGTGTTTGCCATCAGCTGTAAGAGTTTTTTCGTTCTTCAATTTATTCCATTCAGCTTTTTGAGCTGCAAATTGAGACGCTTTCTCTTCGTATTCAGATACATCTGCAGTTTCTGGGTGAACCAAAACATCCCCTTGTAAACCATCCACAATTAGAAGATCGCCTTCTTTTACAATAGCTGTAATTTCTTTTGTTCCTACGATTGCAGGAATTTCAAGTGAACGAGCCATGATTGCAGAGTGAGACGTACGGCCACCAATATCCGTTACAAATGCTTTTACAAATTTACGGTTTAATTGTGCGGTATCGCTTGGGGTTAAATCATGTGCAATGACAATTACTTCTTCATCAATCATTGATGGGTTTGGTAATTTCACTCCCAACAAATGACTTAATACACGTTTAGTAACATCTTTAATGTCAGCTGCACGTTCTTGCATATAAGGATTGTCTTCCATTCCTTCGAAAATGCCGATAAACATATCCGTCACTTCTTTTAATGCACTTTCAGTGTTCACTTTGTTATCTCTTATGTTACTTTCGATGCTCCCAATTAATTCAGGGTCAGAAAGAACCATCAAATGAGCATCAAAAACTTGAGCTTCTTCTTCGCCTAAAGCTTCAGCAGCTTTAGTACGAATCAGCTCAAGTTCTTGAGTAGCTTTATTTAACGCATTTTTCAAACGTTCAATTTCTGAATCAGAATTTTCAACTGAGAATTTGTCGAAAGATAAATCGGGTTCAACAAGTAAATAAGCTTTTGCTATTGCAATGCCATCACTTGCCGCAATCCCTTTCAATTTTTCAACCATTACTCAGCTAAACCTTCTTTCTTCATCGTTTCTTCGATGCTGTTGATTGCTTCAGCTTCGTCAGTTCCATCGGCAGTAATCACAACTTCTGCACCTTGGCCAACGCCTAAAGACATAACACCCATGATAGATTTTAAGTTAACAGATTTACCTTTATATTCTAGGTTGATATCTGAATTGAATTTGCTCGCTGTTTGCACCAATAAAGTTGCAGGACGTGCATGAATCCCTGTTTCAGCTATTACATGAAAATCGCGTTTTTCCATAATGTTTGATCTCCTTTTAGTAAATAATAATTTATCAGGGCCACTCTCAAATGACTGTTTCTTCCAAATAAAACGCATTGAAACAAACATTCCATGAAATAACCCTTTCATCTTTATAGACTACCATTTTTAAGTAGTTTCTACAACCATTTTCTCTTTTTCTTTTGTATTTTCCCTGTATATTCTTTACTCAGCGAAAGTTTGATACCGGAAAACAACTTCTCCATTGTGCTTTGCTTCACCAATAATCTGATCTTTTTTTTCATGGTTCAGCCATATTTCTCTGAATTGCATGAAGTCTTCTTTTGCTATCAACAGTTCTTTTAAATCTCCATTGATTAGTTTTTCAACTTCATTTGCCATCTCTCCGCTTTCCATTTCTTCACTTCTTTCATCTTTTAATCTTTATAATTGTAATGCATTTTTTTACTAAAAGATAGTGCATTACACTTGAAAGTCAGACAAGGTCAGTGTATAATAAGAACATAAGGTCAGGGAAGGTCAGAGAAAGGTCATGTACAGTTGATTTTCAATTCTCCAGTACTGAATCGTTCATCCGCCCTTTTCTTGTAAACTTTAATTACTGAAAGGTTGTGCATGTTATGTTATGTCAAAACTGTAATCAACGAGATGCAACAATTCATTTATATACAAATATGAATGGCCAAAAAGGTCAATTAGATATTTGCCAAAATTGTTATCAACTACTAAAAAACGCTAATGAAAGTGGAAGTTCCAGAAATAATCGTCCTACACCTCAAGATCCTTTTGGATTCGGCGGATTGGATAACTTCTTCCGTTCTATGCAAAATCCAACTGGTCAAGGTGTACCACCGACTCAAAGTGGCGGCAATTCCGGAAACGGACAACCGCCTACTAATAAAAAAAGTGGTTTATTAGGCGAATACGGTACGAATTTAACAGATTTAGCTAGAACTGGAGCTATCGATCCTATTATCGGACGAGATAAAGAAATCGAACGAGTCATTGAGATTCTAAATCGTCGAACAAAAAATAATCCAGTTTTAATTGGCGAACCTGGGGTTGGTAAAACGGCAGTCGTTGAAGGACTAGCTCAAAAAATCGTTGACGCAGAAGTTCCTCAAAAACTAATGGATAAAGAAGTTATTCGTCTTGATGTAGCTTCTCTTGTTCAAGGAACCGGTATCCGGGGACAGTTTGAAGAGCGGATGCAACAATTGATCGATGAGTTGAAAAAGAATCCGCAAATCATTCTCTTTATTGATGAAGTGCATGAAATAGTTGGTGCTGGTAGTGCTGAAGGCAGCATGGATGCCGGAAATATTTTGAAACCAGCATTAGCGCGTGGCGAATTGCAGATGGTCGGTGCAACAACATTAAAAGAATACCGTTCAATCGAAAAAGACGCTGCTTTAGAAAGACGGATGCAGCCTGTCCGGGTAAGCGAACCGACTGTTGATGAAACAGTCGCGATTCTAAAAGGAATTCAAAAGAAATATGAAGATTACCATCAAGTCGCTTATACGGATGAAGCCATTAAAGATGCCGTCATGCTATCACATCGCTACATCCAAGATCGTTTCTTGCCAGATAAAGCAATTGATTTGCTAGACGAATCCGGTTCTAAGAAAAACTTGACGATTCAAGCAATCGATCCAAAAATGATTGAAGATAAAATTGCTGAAGCTGCACATCAGAAACAATTAGCTTTACAGCAAGAAGATTATGAAAAAGCCGCTTTTTATCGTGACCAAGCAACTAAATTTGCGGCAATGCGCGATCAACAACAACCCGATTCGGAACGCCCGGTTGTGACTGAACAAGATATGGTCAATATTATTGAAATGAAAACCAATATCCCAGTTGGGGAATTAAAAGAAAAAGAACAAACCCAATTAAGAAACTTAGGTACGGAATTAAGCAAACATGTGATTGGACAGGATCAAGCAATTGATAAAATTTCCAAAGCTATTCGCAGAAGCCGTATTGGATTGAACAAGAAAAATCGCCCAATTGGTTCTTTCTTATTCGTAGGGCCAACTGGTGTTGGTAAGACAGAGCTAGCCAAACAATTGGCGCTAGAGTTATTTGGAAATAAAGAAGCTTATATCCGATTCGATATGAGTGAATATATGGAAAAACACAGTGTTGCTAAGCTGATCGGTTCTCCTCCAGGATATGTTGGATATGATGAAGCTGGACAATTGACTGAAAAAGTTCGTCATAATCCTTATAGTATTTTACTATTGGACGAAATCGAAAAAGCCCATCCAGATGTCTTGCATATGTTCTTGCAAATTTTGGAAGATGGTCGTTTAACCGATGCACAAGGACGCACAGTCAGCTTTAAAGACACTATTATCATTATGACGAGTAATGCTGGCACAGGATCTGTGGAAGCTAATGTCGGTTTTGCTGCCGCTTCTAAAGGAAATCAAAAATCCGTTTTAAATCAGCTCACTGATTTCTTTAAACCTGAATTCATTAACCGCTTCGATGCGATCGTTGAATTCAATTCTTTAAAGAAGGAGCACCTGCTTGTCATCGTGGATCTAATGCTGCATGATGTTAATGAGATGTTGAAAGACCAAAACATTTCAATTGAAGCAGATCAACAGGCGAAAGAAAAATTAACTGAACTAGGTTATGATCCTCAATTAGGGGCTCGTCCATTGCGCCGTGTTATTCAAGAACAAATAGAAGATCGCATTGCTGACTTCTATCTTGACCACCCTGAAAGCAAGGACTTGGTCGCTACAGTCAATGATGCTGGTGAAATAGTCGTAAACGCTAGACAAACAGAACCTTCTATCGTTCAAACCCATCAAAACGATACTAAAGAAAACTAATTATTGATTAAAACGAGTTTGAGACTTTTCTCAAGCTCGTTTTTTTGTTTTTTCATTTGCACTCTGTATTGACTATCTGTTTTATAGAACATTAATTATTAAATCTCTGTTAAAAGTGATAGCTTTCTTATTTTCAATATGAAAAAACAATGATTCAGCTAATATGCTTTGAGTTTAGCCGGTTTTAATTATATAATACTCTTAACATATACGTTATAAAAAGAGGTGAACTGCAATGAAATTAATTGATGTCACAAATAACCATACAGCTTTAGTAACGGAACAACTTGGAAATACAGATGCCAACTTTATTAAAGTCTATTCTTTAGGTCCAACTACGGTAGTTTTTTCAGGTGCTCCTACTCATAAAGACGTTCTTTTATTAAATAAAGAACGCAATATTAAAAATGCAGAAATACAGTACGCTATTGATCATATTTTACAAACTACACCAAATAATGTAGACATTTTGCATGCACCTAATATTGTTGAGCTTTCAATACCTGTTAACGACTAGCAGCTGATTGCATTATTTTTTGCTCTTTTTTATTTTTTTGTTAAGCTTAATAAAAAGAACGCCTTTTTTTTGAAGGCGTTCTTTTTATTCTTGAGTCTCTTAAATTTGATACTAAAAAATCAGAACAGCGACAATTATCATCTTTCATTAGACGACTTACTCATTTTCCAATACAGTCAATTCAGCTGCACCTAGTTTTTGTATTCTAAAGCTTCCGGCCAGAACAGCACTACACTATTATCTTCGGCTCTGCTTCCCGAGACAAATGCATCTTTTCCGGGCTTTAAGGCTAGGATTCCTTCATCATAGAGATGCTCCACAGCATCTACGATATCTCCATCAGAAAGCGTCCCCTTAAGACCATCCATTTTTTCTTTTATACCCTCTCCGCTTTTATAAATAGAAATAATTTCATTTCTTAATTCTTCTTGATTCAATATGAACCCCTCCTGTCTATTAATTTAAATAAAGTATAACAATTAATGTAAGGGTTTTCCGTTTTTCTGTTTTGTCCTGCCCTGATCAACGTTAAAAAGACCAAGCAACTGTATACATCAGCATAACTTGGTCTCTTATCAAAAACTCAAAAAATTTAGTACTTATTTTCAAAAATTGATGGCTGCAGCTTACAACAGCGAAGACAACTCTACATTCGGATATTTATCCGCAAACCATCGCATGGCAAATTGATTCTCAAATAAGAATAACGGATGATCGTAGCGATCGCGTACCAATAAATTACGACTAGAAGACATATTGACATCTAAATCTTCTGGTTTGATCCAGCGGGCAATTTTGCTTCCAATTGGAGTCATGATCACTTCTGAATTGTATTCATGTAACATCCGGTATTGAAATACTTCAAACTGTAACTGCCCCACTGCCCCAAGAATATAATCTTCTGTATGGTATGTTTTATATAATTGGATGGCTCCTTCTTGAACAAGCTGTTGAACTCCTTTATGGAATGATTTTTGCTTCATGACGTTTTTAGCAGAAACTTTCATAAAAAGTTCAGGTGTAAATTGTGGCAATTTCTCAAATTCAACATTTAATTTGCCCTCGAAAATAGTATCTCCAATTTGGAAATTTCCCGTATCGTAAAGACCGATGATATCTCCAGCTACCGCTCGTTGAACTGTCTCGCGGCTTTCAGCCATAAACTGAGTTGAATTAGACAGTTTTATTTTCTTTTTCGTTCTTGCCAGTGTGACATCCATCCCTCGATCAAATTCACCCGAACAAATCCGGATAAAGGCAATACGGTCACGATGGGCCGGATTCATGTTAGCTTGAATTTTAAAGACGAATCCTGAAAACTCATTTGTGTAAGGATCGACTTCTTCCCCTGCTGTATCTTTGTGCGCTGTTGGACTTGGTGCAAACTCAAGAAAAGTGTCTAAAAATGTTTGGACACCAAAATTCGTTAGCGCTGAACCAAAGAAGACAGGAGTTAGTTCGCCATTAGCGATTTTCTCTTCTGAAAAAGCATTTCCCGCTTCATTCAACAATTCAATGTCTTCTAAAGCTTGTGTGTATAAAGAAGACTTTTTAATAGGATGGTCGCCTTCAATTTCTCCGGCTGCATTTAATTCAACAACTCTCTCATTGTCTTTACCATTTACTTCTGGACGGTGAATTTCAATGCGTTTATTGTAGTTGTCATATAAACCTAATAAGCCTCTTCCCATACCAATTGGCCAATTCATTGGATAAGAATCGATTTCTAAAACTTCTTCCAATTCTTCTAATAATTCCAGCGGTTCTTTTCCATCTCGATCCAGTTTATTAATAAACGTAAAAATAGGAATCCCACGCATACGGCAAACTTGAAAAAGCTTCTTCGTTTGAGGTTCAATTCCTTTACCGCTGTCAATCACCATAACGGCACTGTCGACGGCCATTAATGTTCGATACGTATCTTCTGAAAAGTCTTCATGTCCTGGTGTATCCAAGATATTTATTTTCTTCTCTTTGTACTCAAATTGCATTACCGAACTAGTAACTGAAATACCACGTTGTTTTTCAATTTCCATCCAGTCTGAAGTTGCAAACTTGCCTGTTTTTTTACCCTTTACTGTACCAGCTTGGCGAATAGCTCCTCCAAAAAGCAGCAACTGTTCTGTTATCGTTGTTTTACCCGCATCCGGATGGGAAATGATCGCAAATGTTCTTCGCGACGCCACTTCATCTTTTAAATATTGTTCCATTATTAATCCCTCATTTAAGTTGTTTATTTATCATTATTTATAGTTACCGGCATGTCGTTACATGTCAACACCCTTTTCTATCTCATTAGTTATCTCATCTATTTTTATCATTAACCAAATTATTATAGCATACACATATAGATTAAGTTTAATTTTTTTTACTTTTTGTTAAACCCGTATTTTCCGACATACCCTTCAATTGACCAAATGTTCACCTTTTTTTCTATTGCTGTTTGCTCAGCACTCTGCAAACGGGACAGATAAAGTTCATTGCCTTTTTCGTATCCTACCCTGGCTAAACCTTCACGAACAAGCACTTCTTGAACCAGTTCTCCATCAGCAAAAAGATAAGCCAAAACTCGATCATAAGTATCAAGTCGTTCATGTGTGTCTTCATATTCAATAGTCAAGTTCTTTCCTTCTAAGTAGGTTATTAAAAATTCTTTTGCTTCTTTGCCATAGGGCTGACTGGAGCCCGTTTTGGTTCTGCTGCTTTCCGGCGTATCAATTAACAGCAAACGCAATTTTTGTTCTTGGCTTCCATCACTAAAGACCAATGTATCTCCATCAATGACACGTTCCAATTCGACTGATAATTGATTTTCTACTGATTGCCCGGAATAAGGAAGACTCGGTTCTTCATTGATCACATAGTTTCCTATTCCTGCAATAAGAAGTGCAATTATGCCTGAAAGGATTTTTTTATTTATCTTTATTTTTTTCATACTCTTTCTCCTTATAAAAAGGCCTGCTGTTCGAAAGAACAGCAGGCCTTTGCTGCTGCTTTGATATAAAGCAGCTTTTATTTAGTTTCTTCAGCTAATTTTCTTTCTTGTTCTACAGCTGCTTGCGCAAGTATATTCAAGTAGTTCCATGGACGGTCAAAATGAGGTTGGAAGAAGAAATCAACATAAGCTAAATCTTCAATAGTCATTTTATTTTGAATGGCTAATGATAATGTGTTTGCAGATTGTGTCACATCATATTTAGACATGATTTGTCCACCAACAATTCGTGTTGTTCCTACTTCATAGACCAATTGCATCAATACTTCTTCAGTTGTCGGCATAAATTCTGGACGGTAGTTGTCTTTCACTAAGACCGAACGTACCTCTAAATCAAAATGCGGCGCTCCACTTGTGGTGACTCCTGTTGAACCGATGTTATATCCAAATAAATACAAACCAGAAGTTGATTGTGTACCTCTATACTTAACTTTTGGTTCTACAATATTCTTCCCAACTAACATTCCCATCCGTACGGCATTTGTAGCTAACGGAATATAAGCATGTCCGCCATTCGGGTTGTAGTTGACTGCACAACTATCTCCAGCAGCATAAATATCTGGATTGCTTGTTCTCATATAATCGTCTACGATGATTGCGCCATTTGGCAACATATCAACTTTTCCTTGCAACAATTCATTGTTGGGACGGAAACCGACACACATAACCACTAAGTCAGCTTCGTATTCGCCTTCTGTTGTAATAACAGATTTCACTTCGCCAGCTTCGTTAGCAGTAAATCCATTCACTGCTTGATTTAAAGCTAGTTTGATACCACGTTCTTGTAAATCGTTTTCCAATACATCTGTAAACTCTTTATCCAAATATTTATTTAAAATGCGGTCTAAACCATCAATTAAAGTCACTTCTTTGCCAGATTCAGCAAATGCTTCTACTAGTTCGATACCAATATATCCGCCACCGACTATTGTGATTTTTTTCGCATCTTTAGCTTGAGCAATAAGTTCATTTGCTTGTGTATAGTTTTTACACAATAAAATCTTTTTGTACTCAATGCCTGGAATTGGAGGAATAATTGGCCAAGAACCTGTTGTATTAACCAATTTATCATATGTTTCTTCGAAAACTTCGCCTGTTTTTAAATTTTCTACAATTACTTTTTTAGATTCTGTATCAATTTCTTTAATGTTGTGTTCCATTTTAACATTTGCACCCATTGAAGTAAGTTCTTCAGGGTTTGAATAAAATAGTCCTGCAGGATCTTTCACAACACCCCCGACATATAATGCAATTCCACATGATAAGAATGAGATATTATCATTTCGTTCAAATACTGCAACTTCTGCTTCGGGGTTTTCATTTAGGATAGTTTTAACAGCTGATGTGCCTGCATGCGTACATCCGATTACTACTACTTTCATCTAGTGTATCCTCCTATTGAATCAACTAATTGATTCGTTTATTCTAATGTGTGCTAAAGGCTAATCTAAGCGTTTCTTATTTAACCTTAGTACACTATATCACAAAGAATTGGAAATTCCAAACATTAAGAAGAATTTCACGAAGTTTTTTTAACTTTTGTACCATACCCGAAAATTACAGAAAAAATCGGCAGGCATGAATCCGGTTCAATACCGAATCCATGCCTGCCAATTAGCTGCTTAATATAAATTCTAACTTTTAGAAATCACATCATTTTTGGTTTTTGGTGCTTTTTTCTTAAATTTATCATGTCTTTCAAATAAACGACTACCGTTTTCACTACAGCATAAAAAGGTACACCTAAGATCATGCCTAAGAGACCCGCTAAGTTGCCTGCCACTAACAAGATAATAATGATCGTTAGAGGATGAATAGCCAACGTTTTACCAATGACATTCGGTGAAATAAAATTCCCGTCGACTTGCTGCACGACTAATACAACTAATGCTACTAATAAAGCTTTAGTGGGAGAAATAGTCAATCCGATGATGACTGCAGGTGCTGCACCGATGTAGGGTCCAACATAAGGTATGATATTTGTAACTCCTGCAATAATGCCTAATAACAAAGCATAAGGCATCCCTATGATCAAATAACCAATATAGGTAAACACTCCTACTAATAAACATACTAACGCTTGGCCGCTGATATAAGAAGAGATCGTATGGTTCATTTGCCCAAGCAATTCAATCATCTGTCCGCGGTATTCTTTTGGAAAAAATTTAGCAACGGCTGGACGGAAGTGTTTTCCATCTTTAAACATATAAAACAAAATGATTGGAGCAGTTACAATAACGATTGTGGTATTTGCTACCGCTCCGAAAATAGAACCGATACTAGTGGTGATACCTGAAAATACACTGTTCGCTATATTGCCAATGGATAGGTCCATTTTATTCATCGAATCTTCTAAGTTGAAATCAGCCAACCAAGGCTGTTGAACTAAATCTTGAGAAAATTTTTCCAATGACTGCATGAGACTTGGGATACTTGCAATCAATTGTCCAATTTGATTAACTAAATTTGGCAAAACAGAAACAATCAGAAAAATAAGACTGCCTAAAAATAAAAGCAAAACAACGATAATGCCATATTTTCTTTTAATGTTTATTTTCTCCAATAAATTAATCAAAGGATTTAAAAGGTAATATAGAAATCCTGCTACCAAAATGGGGGTAAATAAAGTCGATACAAAAGTAGTCAACGGCTGAAAAACAAAATTGATTTTCGAAGATATAAAAATCAAAGTAGCTACGATCAGCAGCCAAGTCGTCCAGAACATTAATTTTGAGTTTTTAAAATAATCCATCTTTTCCCTCTATTTCTAATTAACCCTGCATAGAGCTAAATAAGTATTTTTCAATTAATTGTTCAGTAGCTTCAATCGATTCCTTATGTGTTCGTTCATACGCATGGCTGGCATCAATTCCTGCGCCTACTAAAGCATGACGGACATCTGCTCCGGCTTTCATAGCAGCTGAAGCATCGCTTCCATAATAAGGATAAATATCTAATTGATAAGGAATAGCATAGTCTTCGCACAATTGCGTCAACTGACGCCTCAGTTGGTAATGATAGGGCCCGCTGCCATCTTTGGCACAAATCGAGACAGAGTATTCATCTGTTTGTTGGTCGTCGCCTATAGCACCCATATCAACAGCTAAGTAGTCTACTACTTTTTCAGAAATATTGGAATTTCCTCCATAGCCAATTTCTTCATTAGTTGAAATGAAAAAGTGAGTGGTGCATGGCAAGGAACTCGTTTTATTTTCAGATAGTTTTTCCAAAATAGACAATAAAATAGCAACACTCACCTTGTCATCTAAGTGGCGAGACTTAACAAAGCCGCTTTCAGTTACTTCAGTACGTGGATCAAAGCTGATAAAGTCTCCTACTGCAATGCCCAGCTCTCTAGTGTCTTCTTTTGAAAGGACTTTTTCATCAATCCGAATTTCCATGTTCTCTTGGTTTCTTTCAGCTGTTCCCGCATCCTTATAAACATGTACACTTGTTTGATGCATTAAGATAGTACCTGTATACGTTTTTCCTGAAGAAGTATGAATGGTGCAATATTCACCCTCAATAGCATTGTAACGAAACCCGCCAATCAAGTCTATTTTCAATCGGCCGTCAGGTTTTACAGCACGAACCATCGCTCCAAGCGTATCTACATGGGCTGTTACAAAGCGTTGCTGCTGGTGATCCTCTCCTCTAACAGTCACCATTAACCCACCTTTATTATCTTTATGCCCTTCGTAGCCCATCACCAACAACCTATCCTGTATCTCTTTTATAATTTCACTGGTATTGCCTGTTGGAGAAGGAATAGAAGTAAGGTGTTTTATCCATTCCATCGTTTTATTGCTGCTCATTTAAATGCCCTCCATTTTTATGTACTTGTACTGTCATAAGTATAATCTATTGTTTGGTAGAAATAAAGATTTAACCTAGCTGTTTTATTTTGTAAAGAGTTTACGTACCTTATGCATTCAAATCTATTCATAAGGTACATATCCTGCTTTTGCGTACCTTATTGTCTAGGTTTGTCACGTAATAAGGCCCGTATCGATTTTTATGTGCCTTACGAGTGCTATTAAATCTTTCATACGGCACACAACCATTTTTCTCCAATCCGATCGAACCTTTTCGGCCACAACCGAAAAGTGCTCTTTAAAAGTTGCTTCTCTATAGAATCAGACTGTTTACTTTTAATGCAACACTAGTGATAGAAACTGAGAATAATATATGGTACCCTTAACACCACATTGAAATAGAAAGAAGGTAAACGCATGCACTTTATTTGGACTTCTGATTTGACTTCTCCTACTTACCACGATGCTTTACAAATTCGACATACGGTCTTTGTAGGCGAACAAGGCGTTCCAGAAGAAATGGAAATAGATGAACTAGAAGGTGAAACGGACTACATCGTCGGGTATGTGGATGACCACCCAGTAGCGACAGCTCGTGTTTTACCAATTGGGCAAGATACCTATAAAATTCAACGAGTGGCTGTTCTAAAAAATTACCGCGGCAAGCAATTAGGCAAAAACTTAATGTTGGAAATTGAACGATATGCTCATCAAAATAAACGGTCTTATTTAACTTTAGGCGCACAAGACCACGCTATTGGTTTTTACTCGAATCTAGGCTATGCTATCGTTGGCGACGGTTACTTAGATGCAGGCATTCCGCATCACGATATGAAAAAAGAAATCATTTCCGCTAATTGATTATCACTAAAAAAAGAATTGTCCGCTATCTTTTCAGAGCGGACAATTCTTTTTTTAATTACTTTATCCATTGTTATCTTGCTGTTGCTGCTTTGTTTTCTTCAACAAAGCTTCTCGTTTAGCTTTCATTCGTGCCATTCGTTCACTTTTTTCATTTGGCAGCAAGGTTAATTGAGGAGCTGTTTGATTGTCTCTTCTCTGATAATCAATTTCAAAAACGTCTCCTAACTCTGATTCCACCGGGAGTGATTGAACAGCGATATGAATGGGTTCACTGCCATCATCGGGAATCAAGCGGGCTACTGCCCCTTCAATTTCTTCAAGAACCACTTTCATTTCAGTGTTCTCCTTTCTCCGTGTCAATGCTGTAATTGCCGTTTGGATTAACTCTCACCGTCACCGTTCCGTCTTCCGCAGTACCATAAATAGGGATTTCATGAAGCTCAAATCGTTCTATGGTTTCTTTATTAGGATGACCGTAACTATTAGTGAGCCCAGCTGAATAAATACTGAATCCTGGCTGAATCGCTTCGATCCACTCATCACTTGAACTCTCTTTGGATCCATGGTGCCCCATCAAAAGAAGCGTCGATTTCAGCTCTGCGCCGCTGTCGATAATCGCTTCCTCTACTCTGCTGGAAGCATCTCCACTGAGCATTGCGCTAAAATCACCCATGGTCATTTTTATAACAATGGAATCATCATTGGGATTGCTTCTCGGATCAACTGTTGGATTTAACACTTCAAGTAGAAAGGGCCCTATTTGATGGTTTTCTCCACTTTTAGGTTCAGCATATTGGGCATTGCTCTGAGCTAGAGCATCCAAGATACGTTCATAGATCTTACTCGTCGAGTCGTATCCGTTCATCCACACTTCTTGGACGTTATAGTATTGTAAAATCAAATCGCCATAACCGATATGGTCTGAGTCATTATGCGTAAAAATCAACAAGTCGATTTTGCCGCCGGTACCAATATACTGGTCTAAATACGATAATATTTTTTTGTCTTTGTCTTCATAACGACCTGTGTCAATTAAAATGTTTGTTCCATCTTCAGATTGGATCAACGTTGCGGAACCTTGGCCTACATCTAAAAATCGAAACTGTCCAGCTTGAACTTCTTGTTCTTTAAGTTCTTTCTTTTCATTTGACCAACCCATTTCTTCTTGAAAGAAAGCTGTTACCTCTTCTTTAAACTGAAGAATACGTTCATTAATAGAGTAGTCGGGATTTTCGCTTCTTCCTAAAGTCAAGCCGATGGTAAATGAAAAAAGAATAATCAATCCCATTATCCCAAATTGAGTCCGTTGTTTTTTTTGTTTTTTTGTTAATTTTTTTGGTTTCTTTCGATACGCCACTTTTTTTCAATCCTTTACTGTTAAAAGACAACTTTCTAAAAAATAGAAAGTTGTCTTTTGGTTCTGTATTTTCAAACTATTGGACACCATTATTATCCTGTTTGGACAAAAAACGACATAAAGTAAGCCGCGATGTTAAAATAAATCAAAACACTGGTTAAATCGCTCAGTGTTGAGATAAAAGGACCACTGGCAACAGCAGGGTCAAACCCTATCCGATCCATTAAAATAGGAATAAAGCTTCCAGCTAAATTAGCTACTATGATAGCAAAAAACATGGCTATTCCGACAACAAATCCTAAAATAAAATTTTGTTTCCAAATACCAATCACAATAAAAATAGTTACTCCTGTCGTTAAACCCGTCACGATTCCGGTTAAAACCTCGCTCAGAATCAAACTTCCAAACCCTTTACTTTTATCATCGTTATCTGCTAGTTTTCTTACAGCAACAGCTAAAGACTGTGTCCCAGCGTTACCGGCGGTTCCTGTAATCAAAGAGATGAAGACTGCTAAAATACTCGCTTCGCTTACCAACACTTCATAACGGCTAATCAAAGTCGCTGTTCCCATCCCTAAAAATAATAGCGTAATCAACCAAGGCAATCGTTTAGACGCGGCAACAAAAGGATTTTCCGATTGTTCTCCAACATCTACCCCAGCTAAACCAGAGTAATCACTTTCAGCTTCTTCATCAATGACATCAATAATATCATCAACCGTAATGATCCCTAAAAGATACTCATCATTATCGATGACCGGAACTGCTAAAAAGTTATAATCCCGAATAGTCTTAGCGACATCATTTTGGTCGTCGGTCACATTTACTGAGACTGGACGATCCCCCATGACTTCTGAAACCAATTCATCGTCGTCATGTGTAATCAATTCTCTAAGCGAAATAACACCCACTAACCTTTCAGCCGGGTCGACAACGTAAATATAATAAATCGTTTCTGCTTCCGCTGCTTTGCTTTTTAAAATAGCCATGGCTGAACGAATGGTCTGGTGAGCTTCAACGGAGACATACTCAGTTGTCATGATCGCTCCAGCTGTTTCATCTTCATAATGAAGCAATTCTTTAATCTCATTTGCACTGTCTTCGGTCATCAAATTCAAATAATTACGCAAATCCGGTTTGTCTAGTTGCTTTAAAACATCCACAGCATTATCGGTATACATTTCACTCAACATATCGGCTGCATATTGTGGATCCATTTCTTTTAAATAAACTTCTACGGATTGCTCGTCTTCTTCAATAACTTCAAACATATCAGCCATTTCTTTTGGCGAAAGAAAATAATACATTCTTTGGCGATCTTGTTCAGATAAAGAAAGGTAGTATTGCCCTTGTTCGTAGACATGCAGCGATAAAAACTCTTGGCGGAATCCTTTAATATTTTCTTCGCTTAAGTACAATTGTGCTAATGCTAATTTTTCTTCTATTTCTACTGGCGCTTCATTCAAAAAAAGCTCCCCCTTTCTACCGGTGATTTTCTATTGCTCGTTGGCGTTCAAGCCACTCAGCAATATCGACCGGATAGTCCGCCTCTAAAACAATCTTTTCTTGTGTAAAAGGATCAATGAAATCTAGTTCACGACAATGTAAAGCTTGTCTTTTGACCCATTGATTCCACTCTCCGCCATAAAGGTCATCTCCCATAAGCGGGTTTCCGATATGAGTAAAATGCACTCGAATTTGATGAGTTCTGCCAGTATGCAACTGAATATCTACTAATGTCGCTTCTTCAAATTCTTCTCTTACCCAATATTCTGTCAAGGCCATCTTTCCATCTGGATGGACGATTCTCTTGATAATGGAGTCTTTTGGTCTAGCAATCGGCGCTTCAATTATCCCATGCTGGTTTTCTTTTAATTTTCCTGTTAATAAAGCAATGTATTTTTTGTGCAATTGTTTTTTTCTCAGCTCTTTATCCAATAAAGCGTGCGCGTAACCATGCTTAGCAAAAAGCATCAACCCTGTCGTATCTCGATCCAAACGCGTCACAATATGGATGACTTGATTTTTATATCCTTGTTTAACGTAGTATCCTTTCACACGATTGGCCATTGTTCCTGCTGGATGAACCTTAGATGGAATAGAAGCCACACCAAAAGGTTTGTTTACTACTAAAAAATTAGCATCCTCATAAACAATGTCAATAGGGATATCGATGGGAATGGTTGTATCATGCCCTTTTTCATCTGGAATGGTTATTTCTACCACATCACTTTTTTGTAAATGATAGAGCACATTTTCAATTTGATTGTTAACCGTAATTTTACCGCCTTGAAACTTCACCTTCGCCAGCAAACTGCGTGAAATCCCTTTTGTTCCTAAAAATGTTTTTACTTGCTGTTTTTCTGATGATTGATAAGTCCAGCTAAATTTCATATTTATTTTTCGCTCCAATAAATGCGTCTTCTACTCGGCTCCAAAAATGCGTATGGCGGTAACGAGCAAAATGAATGCGTTCTTTTGCTATCCGATATTGTAAATCGATAATATTTTTCTCAGATGACGATAGTTGATCGATAGTCAAAACAAACCCATCAGTCGTTATAGGTTTAATTCGGATCCATTCATCTGGTGCAACGATCATCGGCGAACTTAAGGTCCGAAAGACACGGTTGTTGATCGAAGCTATTTCAGCTAGCTGCATCGCTTCCAACCTCGGGTGAATAATTGCTCCTCCAACCGATTTATTATACCCCGTTGACCCAGTAGGCGTAGAGATACAGATGCCGTCTCCTCTAAAACGCTCAAACAGTTCATCTTTAATAAATACATCGCATACCATCGTACCATCGACTCGCTTCATTGTCGATTCATTTAATGCTAAAAAATGGGACGGTTCTTTGCGCCCTTGATAAGTGGCCCGCACATCCAATAAAGGGTAACTGATGCTTTCTCCTTTATCATGAATTAAACTTGTCACTAGTTCTGACAATTCATAGTCTCTCCAGTCCGTATAGAAGCCCAAGTGTCCTGTGTGTACTCCCACAAAACGCACACGGTCTAGCATATGTGCGTAACGGTGAAATGCAGACAACAATGTACCATCCCCGCCGATCGTGATGACTAAATCAGGATGACGTTCATCTATTTTGAGCGCTGCTTTTTTAAGGAGCAAACGCAGCTCTCCTGCTAAAGTAATGGAGCTTTCATTATTATTATGGACAATTGCAATTTTCACAGTTACCCTCCTTTCTCCTACAGTGTTTCAAAAAAACTATGGTTGCTTTTTGTTTTCCGTTTCTTCTGTACTGCTTCTTTTACTATATGAAAACATATGTTGCGCTTCTTGAATCTCTTCACGAATTTGAGACATTTCTTCATCTAATTGAAATACTGCTTCAGCTGCTCTCTTCAATCGAAGTTTGATATCTTCAGGAAATTCGCCATTGTATTTGTAATTTAATGAATGCTCTATCGTCGCCCAAAAGTTCATCGAAAGCGTTCTGATCTGCACTTCTGCTAAAATAATTTTTTCTCCTTCGATTACTTGTACCGGATATTCAAAAACAACATGATACGAACGGTAACCACTTTCTTTTTTATTGGTGATATAATCTCGTTCTTCAATGATCTTTATATCGTTTCGGTTTCTTAATAACCGCACTACTTCATGAATATCTTCTACGAATTGACACATGATTCGCAAACCGGCAATATCTTGCATATCCGTTTCTAAATGTTTCAAAGGGATATTGCGCAATTCAGCTTTTGCTAGAATACTGTCGACAGGTTTGACCCTTCCTGTAACGAATTCAATTGGCGTGTGCAAATTTTCTTTTCTAAATTGTTTTCGGATTCCTTTTAATTTGATTTTTAATTCTTCCACTGCTTGTTGATAAGGTACTAAAAACTCATCCCAACTCTGGTTTTCTTCCATCAATCATACCTTCTTTACCTGTCATTTCAATACGGTTTCATTTATTTAATACATACAAGTATATTTTAACATATATGTATTAAAAGAAGAAATATCCCCTGATGAAAATAAAAAATGGTATCATAGATAGATGCCTTTTACTATTAAGTTCTTAATCCATACCCTAATAACCGAAAATGAATAAGGAGACGAATATAAGCATGAGCGAACAACTAGAAATTGAATTCAAAAATATGTTAACGGCTAGCGAATACCAAAAGCTGCTGCTTTATTTTCAAGCGAAAGAAAAGAGCTTTTTCTTTCAAGAAAATCATTACTATGATACAATTCATGAAGATTTAAAACACCTGAGATGCGGGTTAAGAATCCGTATCATGCCAAATTCTGCTGAATTAACACTTAAAACTCCTTTAGGCGACCATTTACTAGAAACAACAGACCCGCTGTCTTTAAAAACTGCTAAAGAATTGATTTCGAAAAACAGCATTTTACAAACTGGGGCAGTAGCCAAAAAACTCCAAAGCTTAAAAGTAGATCCTGATAGTGTTCAATTGATTGGTTCACTTAAAACCAAACGTTTTGAAAAAGAAACTAAAGATGGATTATTTGTCTTAGACCATAGTTTTTATGGAGAACAAACGGATTTTGAATTAGAGTTTGAAACTCATGATGCAGATAGCGGAGAACAAATCTTTAATCGTTTTTTAGAAGTGCATCATTTAATGAAACGACCTTCTAAAAATAAAATAGTAAGAATGCTAGAAGCCTTCTCATTAAATTCTCCAATAACGGATTGAATTTTAATTTGTGGCAGATTTGTTACAAATTTGTTTTGTACCCATTTAGAAATAAGTTCTTTTGTTACTTTTTTTCAAAGATATTTGTTAAGGTATATATGTTGCTGGTAGGAGCAACACGCGTAAAAAAATATATGAAGCTAAGGTGAATTGTTATGCTCTCAACCACGCATTCCGAAAAAGGGAATCATTTTAAACAAGTTATTGAGATTTATTTATTTATTAATCCCATCGGTTCTGTTTGTTATCAAGCAGAAAAAGGGGTAATGGACTTTATACAATCTTGTGAAGAAAAAGTTCATTTTCATTTTATTCCTGTCCACAATTTCAAGACATTCTCTGATTACATGAAGGCATTAGAATTGCCAGCAAAAGATCTAAACTTAAGAAACGAGCTTTTTTCTCAAACTTATGAAGCTTGTTTGGCTTACTCGGCTGCTTGTATGCAAGGCAAGAAAAAAGGCCGCGTATTTTTAATGGCTATGCAGCAAGCTTTAACTATTGACAATCTCCCTTTCTCTCAAAAATTATTGCAACAAATCGCTTATGAATCAAATTTAGATATCCCGATGTTTTTAGAAGATAAGAAATCAGAATTTGCTAAAGCAGCTTTTGAAGCTGACCAAAAAATTGCTCGTGAAATGAACATTCTTACAACTCCTTCTTGTGTAGTCTTTAGTGACCAGCACAAAGATCATGGACTTTTGATTGAAGAATACATTACGGTAGATTTACTGGAAAAATTATGTGCCCAAGGCTCAGAAGTTTATGAAAGCAATCCGATTGCAATTGCTTCCAATCAATTGCCTGTCGTGAAGAAAAATCATCTGCACGTTCTTTAAGCAAAAATAATAGTTATTCAAAAAAAAAGAACCTATCCATATGCTATTCCCGAAACTGACAGTTTTAGGAGCAGTACATGGATATAGGTTCTTTTTTATGCTTTCTTATTCGCTAGCTTTAAGCCTTCAACGTTTCAATCAACGTCTCCAACTCATTTAACCTAGTTTCAAAAACAGTCATCGCTTCTTGAATATAGTTTTTTTCTGTCATATCTACTCCTGCTTTTTTCATGACTTCAATCGGATAATCACTACTGCCTGATTTCAAATAAGTCAGGTAGTTCTCTAATGATGTACCTTCTTCATCTTTTAAGATTTTGGCTGCTAACGCTGTTGCTGCTGAAAACCCTGTTGCATATTGGTAAACATAATAATTGTAATAAAAATGAGGAATACGCGACCATTCAAATGCAATTTCAGAATCTTCTTCAACTGCTGGACCATAGTAGCGTGCATTCAATTTTCCATAAGCTTGATTTAAAAAATCACTGGTTAAAGGTGTGCCTTTTGCTGTTTCTTCATGAATAAAATGCTCAAATTCAGCAAATTGTGTTTGCCGGAAAATAGTTCCTTTAAAACCATCTAAATAATGATTTAAGATATAAGCACGCACTTGAGGGTCTTTTTGAGTTTCTAATAAATATTCGGTCAAGATATTTTCGTTAGTTGTCGAAGCAATTTCAGCTAAGAAAATAGAATAATCTCCGTAGACATATGGTTGGTTTGCTCTAGTAAAATAGCTATGCGCGCTATGTCCCAGTTCATGAACTAACGTATATAAATGATTTAATGAATCGTGCCAGTTTAGTAAAATATAGGGATTGGTTTCATAAGCTCCTGAAGAGTATGCACCGCTACGCTTGCCTGCATTCTCTACAACATCGATCCAACGCTCTTGAAAAGCTTTCTCTAACACAGCTAGGTATTCTTCTCCTAGTGGTTTTAAGGCTTCCATTGTTGTTTCTTTAGCGTCTTCATAAGTGAACTTGATGCCTGCTTCTCCAGTAATAGGCGTATACATATCGTACATATGCAATTCGTCAACGTTTAATAGTTCTTTTCTTAAAGCTACATAACGATGAAGCAGCGGCAGATTATCATCGACAACCTCTAATAACGTATCGTATACTGTTTCAGGAATATGGTTTGCTGCCAATGCTTTCTCACGTGCAGATTGGTAATGATGCACTTTTGCATTGTAATTATGGTATTTAACATGCGAAGACAAGGTACTAGCGAAGGTATTGTTCAACCCCTGATAGACTTGGTATAAATTTTTAAAAGCAGCTTCACGTACAGAACGATTCATACTTTCCATCAGTTGTCCATAGACTCCGTGCGATAATTGGATATCGTCGCCGTTCTCATCTTTGATTACTGGAAACTGTAAGTCAGCATTATTCAAAACATTAAAGGTCCGGCTTGAAGCTCCAAAAATTTCTCCTGCTCCTGCCAAGAGAGCTTCCTCATTAGCTGACAGAATGTGTTTTCTAGAAGCTGTCAATTGATCAATGTAATGTTGATACATAACTAAATCTTTGTTTTCTTTTAAATAACCAGACAATTTTTCTTCTGGGATTTCTAATACTTCAGGTTCAAACCAAGAAATTGCTTCTCCTGCTTTAGTTGCTAGTGAAGAAGCGCGGTCGTACATTCCTTGATATACGGCGTTGGCTGTATCTTGATCATTTTTTAAGTGAGCGTAAACATACAACGTTTCCAGCTCGTTGGAAATTTCAAGAATATATTGAATACAATGCAAGAACGTTTCAGCACTTTCTGTTAATCTCCCTTTAAATGCAGCTATTCCAGCTATCTTTTGTTCCAATTCTTGATAGGCTGCATGAAACGCTTCATCAGACTCAAAAATAACATTTAAATCCCAAGTCAATGCTACGGGGACTTCTTCACGTTTTGGTAATTTTTTTGATTCTTCCATACTAATCCCTCCTAATTTTCATCACTTTTTAATTTTAACATACCTTTCACATAAATAAAGGTTCTTTTATGTGAGTGCCCCTTATGGAGTCGCTTTTTAGGATGTATTAGTGAAATATAAAGAATCTTCACTATTTTTATTTGGCTGGAGAAGAGTTAGTACAGTTATTTTCATCATGTTTTCATGATTACACGGTAGGTATTAAAGCAATAACCACACATTAAAGTTTCCAAAAGAGATGTTTTTTTCCCTCTTCAGTTCTCCATAGCCGTTTTAGTCCCAGAAAAGTCTTTTATTTTTTCTTGTTCATTTAGATAATAATAAGGTTTAGCTTTTATCCGCCACTCTTTTTTGGTTATTTTTTCTAAAATTCCTTGAGTAGTTAAGGATTCAATGAATGGTAAAAGGGAATCGATTTGCTCATTTAAAGTGACTAATGGCATTGTAAAAAACACTAGCTGCTGCTTATCTATCATTCTTTTTATTTGATTGTCAATTTCTTGCTTAGTTAGAATAGTTTTCAATTCTTTTTGAACGAGCCATTCGAGTAAGATATATTTCCAAAAATGAGGCATTGTTTTAATGGCAACTTTGTTTTCAACTGGTAGATACACCTCCTTGGGCAACGAAACAAGCGAATGCCCATGGCGGTAAATATATTTTTGAAAAGCTACCATTTCAGGCTCTTGGTATCTTCTCCTACGATTCAAGAGCAGATGGCTCTGCAGCAGTTCTTTCTTCAGTGTCTCTTGTGGGCGACAATAAAAAGGTGATTCCATTTTTATTTCTATAGCTTGCTTCATAAAAAGATCAGAAAAATGTCCTGCTGATTTAAATGTTGTCTTTTCACATGCTACTTGCTGTGACACTTTTTTTGATGGATATTAGAAATTAAATGCAACTGTCGTTGGTAAACATCTAAACTATAAAGGTAATAACCATATGTTTTATTTTTTTTCATAAATAAACGCTGAAACGAAGTAAGTTTTTGTGTAAATTTAAATTTTGATCCCAAAATCCAATAAACTTCATACTGGTTGTTCTGATAGCCTTCTGTTCGTTCGATCATTCTGTCCGATGATAATGAGCTGCATTGAAACTCAATGACTATTGGAGTCTTTGAATTTAACCAAACAAGTAAATCTGGCCGTTGTTTTAAGCCCGGCAAATAGGCTTCTAACTGACAAGGAACTCCTTGTTTGACAAACCACTCAAACAGCAATTTTTTCCCTAATAGATGTTCTTCTGTCTCACCTTCAGAAAATACTTGGCAAGTCGTCTGATGATAATGGGCAAAATGAGCTTGTTTTAATTTTCCTTGTTTTAAAAAAACCGGTGCTTGGCAGCAAGGGCAGATATATTCTTCTTTTTTAGTGTTTGTTCTCCTTTCTGTTTTCAGCTTATCTGCATAAACGTGTTGATTTTTTTGATTTAACGCTACTAACATATACATCACTTCCATTCCTCAGGTTTATTGAACTATCCGCAGAATGGCCTAATTTCTGTTTCTAAAAAAGAACAAACAAAAAAGGAACTAAGAGGCTTTCCGTCTCTTAGTTCCTTCACCTATATACTTATTTGAAATAGTAACGTGTTAACTCTAGTGCGCTGTTTTCCATGATCAATTGTCCATGCTCAGTCAACACACCATGAGTAATGGGAGTCTTTTCAGCAAATTCAAGTGCTAAAGAAACCTCTTCATCAACGCTTCGTTCAATCATCTCTTCAACAAAGAAAACTAAATGCAAGAAATAATCGCCTTTATATAAATAAAGATTCGATGCTGCATTGTCTAGATACAATCTTTTTGATAGTGAAACCATGTCTTCGAATTGATTGAAACGCAAGACAACTTCTTCAATTTCTTTATTTGGATTGCCTAAATAATTTTCTACGTTATCTGTTTGTCCATCTTGAACTAATTGTTTTTTTATCAACTGTGAAAAATCTCCTGAACCAAAATTATCAGATGCTGAAGAAAAGTCAATATCTTCGCTTAATGGACCACCTTTACTAATGAACAATTCTAAACCACTGCCATTAGGTAAAACCTGAAATGTAATTGCATCAGATTCATGGAACTGTTCATCCACGTCGACTTCTTCCAAAATACTGTAAAAGAATTCTTCAATCTGTTTATGATTCCCTAAAAGATCTAAAAAGGTTATGCCTCTTTCTTCCAAATCAGCATTTCCAATGAGTACACGGATTGTATTTTCATTTATGTGTTCCATTTCCATAGTCCTACACCTCATTTCTTCATTTCTGCGGTTATCTTCAAATAATCGCAAGAACTATTTATACTAACTATTTTAAAGCAAATATATTAAATGTAAAGATAAAAGTGTCCGAAAAAAATAGCTGCTTCGAGAGATCCTCTTCTTACGAGCTCTCATTAATTAAAGCAGGCCCAATCCCACTTTTAAACAAGCAAAAAAATACTTTGCATTTATTAACTCTGTTTAGTTTATTAGTTTAATAAATACGGAAAAGCCTGGAATAGAATTACTTAAAAGCAATTCTGTTCCAGACTCTATTAAATCATTCTCTCAAATTTAATACCCAACGATTTTTTGTGCATGCTGTAATTCAAGCGCACGAACTTCTCTAGGTAAAAAGCGTCGAATTTCATCTTCATTGTATCCTACTTGCAATCTTTTATCATCTAACATGATTGGTCGACGTAAAAGCCCAGGATTTACTTGAATTAAATCAAACAAGTTTTGAAGAGGTAAATCATCTAAATCAACATCTAATTCTTGAAAGACCTTTGATCTAGTAGAAATGATTTCTTCTGTTCCATCTTCCGTCATCCGCAAAATTGATTTAATCTCAGGAATAGATAAAGGTTCAGAAAAAATATTTCTTTCTGTATAAGTAATGTTGTTTTCTTCTAACCACGCACGAGCTTTGCGGCATGAAGTACAACTAGGTGATGTATATAAAGTAACCATATGTTATGTCTCTCCTTTTTTAGTCGGATAGATAGCCAATAAAATAATTTTAATGACACCCTTAACTGGCTTACAAGACCTATTATACACTACCTAAAAAAATAATACTACCCTTTTTGTCAAAGTTCCGTCACTTTTAAGACATTTTTCGTTGTTATCTCTGTACTCCACGATTTTCCGTTCACATTTAACTCAACAAAATCCTTTATGCATCAACGTTCATAGTCAATAATTGTATATTGATAATCATTACAATTAAGTCTTTATTGTAAATAAGTTTTTTTGCATTAAAAAATAGAAGACATAAAAACAGACATTTCTAATATATTAGAAATGTCTGTTTTTCGACTTGAATTTATTTCGCGTAGTTCGCTTTTTTTTCTTTCAAAGCTGCTACATCTGATTCACGACAGTAAACAAAATGTCCTGGTGTAATTTCTCTTAATTCTTCTGCTTCTTCATTTGCTTCTCTACGAATATAAGGCGTCCGGACACGATTGCGCTCATACTCAGGATCCGGCAATGGAACAGCAGACAATAAACTTTCCGTATAAGGATGCAAAGGTCTATTGTAAACTTCGTCAGCAGCTGCTAATTCAAGTAATTTACCATTGTTCATTACTCCAATACGGTCACTGATATATTTCACCATTGATAAGTCATGGGCAATAAACAAGAACGTCAAATCTTGCGTTTTTTGTAATTCCATTAACAAATTTACTACTTGGGCTTGTATAGAAACATCTAAAGCCGAGATAGGTTCATCCGCAATAATAAATTTTGGTTTAACTGCAAGAGCTCTTGCGATTCCGATACGCTGACGTTGGCCACCTGAAAATTCATGCGGATAACGTGAAGCATGGTCAGGATTTAGTCCGACCGTTTTCAGCAACTCATCTACTTGACGATTACGGTCTTCAGTTGAAGTAGCTAAATTATGAATATCAATTCCTTCGGCAATAATGTCGCGTACTTTCATTTTCGGATTTAATGAAGCATAAGGATCTTGAAAAATCATTTGCATATCTCTTCTGAATGACAACATTTCCTTTTTACCTTTAATACTGTGGACTTTAGTTCCTTGAAAATCTATTTCGCCAGCTGTTGGGTTGTAAAGACGAATAATTGAACGACCAGTTGTCGATTTACCTGAACCGGACTCTCCAACTAAACCGAAAGTCTCCCCTTTATAAATGTCAAAAGTCACATCATCTACTGCACGAACTTCATTTTTAGTCCCACTGTTAAAGTATTGCTTTAATCCTTTAACTTCTAATATTTTTTCTCTGTTCTCCATTTTTAGACGCCTCCTTTTACTTCATGGTTAGCATCAAAAACGGCTGAATCTTCATTGTGTTGATGTTTTGAAAATTTTTGCTTATAGATTTCTTGACGTGCTTTAATTTCAGCAGGTGGTTCAACTGCTGGTGCATTAGGGTGCAATAACCAAGTTGCTGCATAATGAGTCTCAGAAACTTTAAACAAAGGCGGTTCTAATTCAGTATCGATTTTCATCGCAAACTCGTTACGAGGAGCAAAAGCATCTCCTACAGGTGGATCCAGTAAGTCCGGAGGCGTTCCTGGGATTGCATAAAGCGTCTCTTTGATCTCTAATGTAGGCATTGAACTAATCAATCCCCAAGTATATGGGTGTTGTGGATTATAAAAAATCTCATCAACAGTTCCTACTTCTACGATTTTTCCAGCATACATAACCGCTACGCGGTCAGCTACGTTAGCTACTACGCCTAAATCATGTGTAATAAAAATAATCGAAGTTGAAATTTTCTTTTGCAGTTCTTTCATCAAATCAAGAATTTGCGCTTGAATTGTTACGTCTAAAGCTGTTGTCGGTTCATCAGCTATCAAAATTTCCGGATTACAAGCTAAGGCAATCGCAATAACGATTCGTTGTCTTTGTCCACCTGAAAATTGATGCGGGTATTGTTTCATACGTTTTTCAGCATGAGGCAACCCTACCAAATTTAACAATTCTAGAGCACGCTTAGATGCTTCATCTTTATTTAATTTTTGATGAAGGCGAATCGGTTCAGATACTTGTTTTCCAATCGTCATTGTCGGATTAAGCGACGTCATCGGATCTTGGAAAATCATAGCGATATCCTTTCCTCGGATGCCTTGCATTTCTTTTTCGGTTTTTTTAATTAGGTCGCTGCCATTGAACAAAATCTCGCCTTGCTCAACATTAGCGTTTTGAGAAAGCAAACGCATAATACTGCGAGTCGTCACGGATTTACCAGAACCAGACTCACCGACGATAGCTAATGTCTCCCCTTTTTTTAAATTGAAACTGACACCACGAATGGCTTTTACTTTACCAGCATAGGTGTCGAATGTGATATTCAAATTCTTAACTTCTAATACATTATTCATTCGGATTCACCTCGCTAATCTTTCATTTTTGGATCAAATGCATCACGTAAACCATCAGCTAGCAAGTTAAATGAAATCATCAAAATACAAATAACAGCTGCCGGATACCACATCAAATGTGGTAAGAAACGGAATGTTTTGTAACCATCGTTAATCAATGTTCCTAAAGAAGCCGTTGGTGCTGGAATACCAATACCAATGAAACTTAAGAAGGCTTCAAAGAAAATAGCCGCTGGAATTGAAAACATTGTTTGAATGATAATAATCCCTGATAAATTTGGAATCAAATGTTTAATAGCAATTTTAAAGGGAGACTCTCCCAATGTTTTTGCTGCTAAAATATATTCTTGGTTTTTCAACTTCAATGTTTGTGCTCGAATAACCCGAGCCATTGAAATCCAACCTGTAATCGCTAAAGCGATAATAATTGATTTAATACCTGGGTCTAAGACTAATAACATTAAGATAACCACAACTAAGTTTGGCACACCGGATAAAATCTCCAATAACCGTTGCATAGCGTTATCAACTTTTCCGCCAGCCCAACCTGATACTAATCCATAAAGAACACCTATGGTTAAGTCAAATAACGCTGCGACAAAGGCAATCAAGAGCGACACGCGGGTTCCGTGTAAGATACGCGAAAGCAAATCACGGCCTAAGCCATCTGTTCCTAAAATATAATAAGCATCTGTTGGCACACCTTGCTGTTCGTATTTGTCCACACGTGTATTCCCCATAACTTGCGTTCCGTTTAAACCATCAATGTTTAATCCTGGAATTTTAGGCGGCAAGTTAGCATGTGAAACCGTTTGGTGGTTCGGATCATGTGGCGAAATGACCGGAGCTGCAATACTTAAGATAACAAAAATAATCAGTACAAACAAACTAACTACCGCAGCTTTATTTTTCTTTAATCGTCTCCAAGAATCCTGTAGAAAACTTAAAGAAGGCGCTGCTATTTTTTCATTATCTGCTGCATTTAAACTACCAGCTGGAACAAACATTTCAGGAGGCAAGGTAGTTGTCTCATCAACAACAGCTTTTTGTTTTGAATCACTCATTAATTGTCCCCTCCTTCAGTTGCAACACGAATACGTGGATCTATTACTCCGTAAAGAATATCCACTACTAAGATAATGCCTACAAGCATTGCAGAGTATAAAACTGTTACACCCATGATCGTAGGATAGTCATTAGTCATAATTGATTTAACGAATTGTTCACCAATCCCTGGAATAGCAAAAATATTTTCAACAACCATTGAACCGGTCATTAAACCGACAGCCATAGGCCCCAAAATGGTTACCAAAGGAATCAAGGCATTCCGAACACCGTGTTTAAAAGCTACGATCCATCGGCTCAAACCTTTAGCTCGTGCCAATTCGACATAATCACTGCCAAGAACCTCTACCATCTCAGTTCGAATAAAACGAGCCGAATCTGCAAGAGGCGAAATGGCGAGTGCTAAGGTCGGTAAGACAGATGACTGAAATCCATCATTCCACAAAGCGATCGGGAACCACTTTAAGTAAACTCCAAAAATCAGCTGTAACAGTACTGCAATAACAAAGTTTGGTATCGACCGCCCTAAGATTGCTGTAAAGGTAGCTGTTGTATCGATCCAAGTATTCTGATTCATAGCGGCTATAACCCCTAAGATAATCCCTAAGACCGTTCCTAAGACTACCGCCTGAATCCCCAGCTGCATGGATGGCCCTACCCGCGTAGACAGCAATTCTGTTACAGGAGTGTTATTGAATTGAAAAGAAACACCTAAATCTCCTTTCAATAAGCCGGTTATATAAACTAAGTATTGAACCGGAACAGGTTCATTTAGTCCATATTTTTCATTCATGATAAAGATTTGTTCCTCTGATAATTTATCCTGGTTACTGTATGGAGTACCGGGTAAGAGCTTCATCAGGAAGAATGTGATCGATGCAATTAAGAATAATGTCAAAAACATATACAAGATACGTTTCCCAAGAAATTTAGCATAACTTTTCATCGATTTAAGCACCTCCAACGATTAATTTTAATTCTATTCAAAAAGAGAATATACTATATAGAATAGCTTGTCAAAAGCATAATTGCAAAAGAATTTTTGTTTCACCCATATTATAATGCCGAAAAATTAAAAACAAATGGCATAAACACAGCTGATGCTACCCGTTTGTTCATCAAATTGTTATTTTATTTTTCCGTTGTATTTATATTTGTTTTCATGTAAATTTAAATAGAGTACGAATCTTCTGGAGGTTAAAAAATGAGATTTAAACTTACTGCTACTAATCTTATTATCATCATTCTTATTTTATGCTTAATTTCTGAATTGATTCTCTATCAAAAAATCAGTTTTTTACAGACAACTAATCTTACTTTTATGATTGCTGGCGCTTTTTTGATCATCGGATTATTTTGGGCTACTCTTCATTCAGGCGTTTTTGACTTCTTTCATTACAGTATGAGAAGAGTTGCTGCTATAGCAAAACGGAAGGAACCTTTGGTGGATGATGAAACTGAACTTATGGCTTTATCAAGAGCTGTTGGAACTGGTTATAAATACCCGTTAAAAGTAGGTTTTGGCTTATTGATCATTTGTCTTATCGCTTTAGCCGGTCATTACTTATTTTAAATAAAGAATAGAGAAGTTAATAGACTCTTTGCCCATTTTTGGTTTTATAACGTATAATGAATGTATTGCAATTTTCAAAAGGAGTGTTTTTATGCAAACCATCTTTTCAGGAATTCAGCCTAGCGGGATTCCTACTATCGGAAATTATATTGGAGCCATGAAGCAATTTGTTGCTTTACAAGAAGACTACAATAGTTATTACTGTATCGTTGACGAACACGCTATTACAATGCCTCAAGATCGGTTAAAATTAAGAGAACAAATCAAAAGTCTCGCTGCTTTATATTTAGCTATTGGATTAGATCCTGAAAAATCGATTATCTTTATTCAATCGGAGGTTTCAGCCCATGCTGAGGCGGCTTGGATCGTTCAATGCAATACATCCCTTGGTGAGTTAGAACGAATGACTCAATTTAAAGACAAATCTTTGAAAAATAAACGTGCAGGAGTGTCTGCTGGATTATTGACTTATCCTCCTTTGATGGTTGCCGATATTATTTTATACCAAACTGACTTAGTTCCTGTCGGAGATGATCAAAAGCAACACTTAGAACTAACACGTGATTTCGTAGAACGTTTCAACAATAAATACAGTTCTGGGCAGCCTATCTTGACTTTACCTGAAGTGAAGATTCCTGAAGAAGGCGGACGTATTATGAGTTTGCAAGAACCAACAAAAAAAATGAGCAAATCTGATAAAAATGCTAAATCATTTATTTCAATGTTAGATGAGCCTTCTATTATTCGTAAAAAATTTAAAAGTGCTGTAACAGATTCAAGCGGAATCATCGAGTATGATCCGATCAATAAACCAGGTATTTCTAATCTCTTGGTTATTTTCTCTGCTTTTTCTGGCCAAAGCATTGACTCATTAGTCACAATGTATACCGGCAAAGGATATGGGGAATTTAAAGATGAATTAGCAACAGCTGTCATCGCTGTCATGGAACCTATTCAACAACGACATGCAGAACTGCTGAAATCCGACGAACTAGACCTCATCTTAGATCAAGGAGCTGAATCAGCTCGAAAAGTTGCGAATAAAACATTGCAAAAAATGAAAAACGCTGTTGGACTTGGAAGAAAATCACGTTAAAATCAAACAAATAATGGTTGTACAATATTTGACGTTGGTGAGTGAAAACTTGCTAACGTCTTTTTTCGTGAAAATAGAAAACAAGTGAGTTCTCCTGTAGAATTAAAGTCACCACAACTCATTCAAAGGAGAGAACTCACTTGCCTACATCAAATGATATGCGAAAAGTACTAGATATACAAGACAAAAACATTGTTTTTGAAGAGAATTGCGTAGAATACGGTCAATTCAAAGGGAAAAAATGTAAATTTATTAAAGGTCGTTTGACCTACATTCCTCAGGAATGTATGAAGTGCCATATACCAAACGAGCAGTATACCGTCTATTGTAACGGGACGCAGGTTCGCGCATTACTTTGCCTATGAGTGGCGTTCATCCCACCTATTTACTGCTTAAAAAGCAACGATTCAAGTGCAAAGAATGCGAGGCTACATTTACTGCGAAAACGCCTCTATTGAAAGAAAATTGTTTTATTTCAAATCATGTAAAAGCACAAATTTTAGATAAATCGTCTATGGCTCAATCTATAAAAGATATCTCTAGTCAAACGGGAGTTTCTTCAGCAACGACGCAGCGCGTTATTAACGAGCAAGCTAAGAATTACAAACCGCATTACTTCTGGCTTCCTAAACATCTTTCGTTTGACGAGTTTAAGTACGCCAATAGCACAATGGCTTTTGAATACATTGATGCCGAAAAAGGAACGATCATTGATATCTTGCCTTCTCGAGACAGTCGAACAATAAAAGACCATTTCCTTTCACGGTATAGCCTAAAGGCTAGAAAAAAAGTAGAAACCATTACAGTCGATATGAACGCTGGTTACGTCAATTTTATTCCCATTCTTTTTCCAAACGCCAAGATCATTATTGATCGTTTTCATATTGTCCAGCTGATTAATCGTTCACTGAATCGTACAAGGATAACGGTTATGAATCAATTTCATACCTCAAATGGAGAAGATATGAAAAAGTACCGTCGATTAAAACGGTTTTGGAAAAAAATCTTAAAGAAAGAATCTGAACTGTCTTATACAACCTATACTTATTATGCTTTATTTGGTCTACGCTTAGAATCAGCGATCGTCGACGAACTGTTGGGCTACAACACCGTTCTGAAAGAGACTTATGAGGTGTATCAAACGATTCTAAAGGCTCTTGAAGAGAATGACTATGATGAGCTAGTAAAGATTTTAGAAAAAGATTATCCACTTATTTCAAAACCAATGAAGACGAGCCTCAAAACATTGAAAAAACATACGAAGCACATAAAAAATACCGTTACCTATAAGTATTCAAACGGAAAAATTGAAGGAATCAACAATAAGATCAAAGTTCTTAACCGTGTGGCCTACGGCTACCGAAACTTCGTGAACTATAAAAATCGTATTCTTCTGCATTTTAATATGAAACCAGCGGCTATTAAACAGAACGAAAAAACACTTTTCATAGCAGCATAACGCCTACCATGAAAAGTGTTCAAGTTTTTTTAATTAAATAAGGGACTAAAATTCTTTACCAACGTCAGTTGACGTAGAACCATTTAAAGTACAAAAAAACTCTCAAAAACAGATGATAACATCCATTTTCGAGAGTTTTTTCATTACGCCTTTTATAAGTAAGGGTAAAAAAATCAGCTTTTAGAGCATTATTTTCCTAAAGCAGTTTTAGCTTGTTCGGTTAATGCTGTGAATGCTGCTGCATCTGTAACAGCAATATCAGCTAGCATTTTACGGTTGATATCAATTTCAGCTAATTTAAGACCATGCATAAATGTGCTGTAACTCATGTTGTTCATGCGAGCAGCTGCATTGATACGTGCAATCCATAGTTTACGGAAATCGCGTTTCTTTTGACGACGATCTCTATAAGCGTATTGATATGATTTCATAACAGCTTGTTTAGATACTTTGAATAAAGTATGTTTAGAACCATAATACCCTTTTGCTAATTTTAATATTTTTTTGTGACGTTTACGAGTAACCGTTCCACCTTTTACACGTGGCATATTAATTTCCTCCTCTAAGATGTTTTCTTTCTAAGAAAACTCTTTTCAATAATGTTTTAAGGCTATGTTAAGTTAACGAATGAACTAAACTTTATCAGGAATTATTTCCATTGAGATAACATTTGGCGAATACGTTTGTAATCACCAGTTGATACCATTCCTGCTTTACGTAATTTACGTTTTTGTTTTTGAGATTTGTTAGCGAACATATGGCTTGTTTTAGCATGGTGACGTTTTAATCCGCCGCCGCCTGTTCTTTTAAAACGTTTAGCTGAACCACGGTGTGTTTTTTGTTTTGGCATTTAATTTTTCCTCCTCAAAGTCTTCTTACTTTTCAGTTTTTGGCGCTAAAATCAAGAACATACTACGTCCATCCATTTTAGCAGCTGATTCGATACTAGCGATATCAGCAGTTTCTAATGCTAACCGATCTAAAACTTTCTTACCAATCTCTTTATGAGTAATGGCACGACCTTTAAATCGAATTGATGCTTTAACTTTATCGCCTTTTTCAAGGAACTTACGAGCATTACGTAATTTCGTGTTAAAGTCATTTAAGTCAATTGTAGGACTCAGACGGACTTCTTTCAGTCCGACGACTTTTTGGTTTTTACGAGCTTCACGTTCTTTTTTCTGTTGCTCAAAACGGAATTTGCCGTAATCCATGATTCGTGCTACGGGTGGTTTTGCTGTGGGCGCTACTAAAACTAAGTCTAAGTTTGCTGCTTCTGCAATTGACAAGGCTTCACTTTTGGTTTTAAGACCAAGTTGTTCGCCTTCGCTACCTATAACGCGCAATTCACGTGCACGAATGCCGTCATTTACCATCATATCTTTTGCTATGGTCATACACCTCCATTAGATTTGAGAGAAAGAACAGCAGAAAAAAATAGACGAGTTCACTATGAACCCGCCTATAAATAATTTCCAACTTACGCCGTGCGTAAGTCATCATCGTTTATATCTAGCCCAGAGACTTTTAGTCAACTAAGGCGAGAAGCGAGGGCTCCTGCTTTGTTTTCTCAACTTATATATCATACCATGATTATTTATCTTTGTAAACTGTTAACGGCTAAAATTTTCAATTTCTTTTTTTACGGCTTCTAAAAATTCAGAAACTGGCATTATTTCTGTTTCTTTTTCGCCATACTTCCGGACAGCGACACTTGATTCAGCTACTTCATTATCTCCCAATACCAATTGATACGGTATCTTTTGTGTTTGTGACGCTCTAATTTTATATCCCATTTTTTCATTCCGGTCATCTACTTCCACGCGCATACCGATTGCTGCCATTTTTTCTTTCAGTTCATAAGCATAATCTGCATGCATCTCAAGGTTTACCGGAATAATCGTAGCTTGCACTGGCGCTAACCACGTTGGGAATGCCCCTTTGTACTCTTCAATCAAGTAGGCAACGAAACGTTCCATTGTAGAAACGATTCCGCGATGAATAACGACTGGGCGATGAGTATTTTCACCATCTTCTCCAACATAAGTTAGATCAAAACGCTCTGGCAACAGGAAGTCCAATTGAACGGTAGAGAGAGTTTCTTCAATTCCAATGGCTGTCTTCACTAAAACATCTAGTTTTGGACCATAAAAAGCTGCTTCTCCTTCGGCTTCAAAGTATTCCAGTCCCATCTCATCCATCGCTGCTTTAAGCATCGTTTGAGCTTTTTCCCACATTGCGTCATCATCAAAATATTTATCTGTGTTTTTAGGATCCCGATAACTCAAACGGAAACGATAATCTGTGATATTAAAGTCTGCATAAACAGCTAACAACAATTCCATTGTGCGTTTGAATTCTTCTAAGATTTGATCTGGACGAACAAACGTATGCCCATCATTTAAAGTCATTTCACGAACGCGTTGCAATCCTGAAAGAGCTCCACTTTTTTCATACCGATGCATTTGACCTAATTCAGCAATTCGAATTGGCAATTCACGGTAACTGTGCAGGTCATTTTTATAAACCATCATATGGTGCGGGCAATTCATTGGGCGCAAGACGAGCATTTCGCCATCTCCCATATCCATTGGCGGGAACATGTCTTCATGATAGTGATCCCAGTGTCCAGATGTTTTATAAAATTCAACATCGGCCATGATCGGAGTATAAACGTGTTGGTACCCTAAACTCAATTCACGGTCAACGATATACCGTTCTATTGTCCGGCGAATGGTTGCCCCTTTTGGTAACCAGAATGGTAACCCTTGCCCAACTTCAGGACTGATCATAAATAAGTCTAATTCTTTTCCTAATTTACGATGATCGCGCAGTTTAGCTTCTTCACGCATTTTGATAAACTCTTTCAAGTCTTTTTTATCAAAGAAAGCTGTCCCATAGATCCGTTGCATCATTTTATTGTCTGAATTTCCTCGCCAATAAGCTCCAGCAAGCGAAAGCAATTTAAAGACTTGGATCCGTCCAGTTGACGGAACATGGACGCCGCGGCATAAATCCACAAAATCTCCTTGATCGTAAACTGTGATCGTTTCATCTTCTGGCAGTTCAGTGATCAATTCGACTTTATAAGGATCTTCCTTAAATAACTCAAGAGCTTCCGCACGTGTAACTTCTTTGCGGACAATAGGATTATTTTCTTTCACGATTTCCATCATTTTAGCTTCGATAAGCGGTAAATCTTCTTCCGTAATCGGCATTTCTGTATCTGTATCATAATAAAAGCCGCTTTCAATAGCAGGACCTACACCAAATTTGATTTCAGGATATAAACGACGTAACGCATTTGCCATTAAATGAGCACTTGAATGGCGTAAAATCTGTAACGCATCTTCATGATCCGGTGTGATGATTTCAAGTGAACCATCTGCTTCTAACGGTCGAGTGTAGTCTACCAATTCTCCATTGAACTTCCCTGCTAATGCTTTTTTAGCTAAGCTTTTGCTGATGCTTTCAGCAATATCTTTTGTTGTCGAACCTGCTGCAAATTTTTTTACAGCGCCATCCGGCAAAGTAATATTGATTTCTGACATGTTTCATTCCTCCAATGATTCAAATTTTTTTCTATCAAAAAAGCCTTTCAAGCTGTGACCAAATAAAAAAGCCCCTTCTATGCTAGTTACCTAACATAAAAGGGACGTAAAATTCGTGGTTCCACCCAGATTTAGAATCCCCCATTCACAATCAACAGGAATTCTCTCTAAGCTGGTAACGTTGGCTAAACGACCGGCTGCTAATACTTAACGGTTCACAGCGGCACTCGAAAGGGGTCAACATAAGATCAATTTTAGGAAACTTGCAGCAGTTGTTTCCCTCTCTTAAAAAATTGCTTTCTTATCTCGGTGTCTTTCTCAAAGATTTTATCTATTGATGTAATTAAACCATTCTTTCAGGATAAATTCAAGTAAAGTTTCATTAAATGATCATGCCGCTCTTCATTTCATCGTTTATTGGTATGGAGTTAAGATAATCTGCGGTTTTCACCGATCATTTTGATTTCTTTAGATAAATATCGAACACGTTCCATGATCCGTTGAGCTTTTAATGGTTCATCTTCTCCCCGTTGCGTCATTCGCAAATGCTCTTCACCCAATTGTTTCATATCAAAATTGGAAGAAAAAAACGTTGGCAATTGTTCTTGCATACGGTACTGCAAAATGACACCTAAGACATCGTCTCTAATCCAACTAGACATTGAATCAGCACCTATATCATCCAACATTAAAATAGGAGCTTTTTTTACAGCTTCTAATTTTTCTCCGGTCGTATTCTGGCCAATGGCTTGTTTCATTTCTACTGCGAAAGAAGGAAAATGCATCAGTGTAGAAGGGTATCCTTTTTCAGCCAGCTCATGAGCAATAGCCCCAACAAAAATGATTTGCCAACACCAAATGCTCCTTGTAAATACAATCCTTGATGAAAAGCTTTCGGATCGTCTAAATAGTCTGCAATAAAATCATATGCAGCGGTGATGGCGACAGCTCGTTCATCGGTTAGATGAAACCGTTCAAATGTCGCTGTTCTGACGTCTTTAGGCATATCCATGGAATGAATCCGACTTTTAATAGCCTGTTCTTTTTGTTTTGCGATCAATTCAGCTGTGGGGACATAAGTGACGTCAATAAAATAATAATTCATCACTAGTTGAGGGTGATATCCAGGAGCCATCATCCCGGTTTTTTCTTGGTACTTTTTCTTTTCATTTACAAATTCATAAAGCTTGGCATAACTTTTCACAATAGCTTCGTTGCTCAATTTTCCTCGGTTCTCTTCGATGAACTGTTGCACATCAGGATCGTCTAGTACATCTTGGATCAGTTTTTCATATTGATCAGATAAATTTCGTTCTTTCAGCATTTTTGTTAGACTCTTGCCAATATCTTCCATTTTTAGTCACCTTCTTTCCCAAAGTTTTGGATTTTTTTCAGCCGTTCCATAAAGGCTTGTTTTTCAGCTTCGCTCATCGGCTGTTCAGCTTTTGCTGTATTTCCTTCTTTTGCCCATTCTGGCAGGGTTTCTGTTCTCGTTTTTACAGGTTTCCCATAATTAGTCTGTCTTTGGTTCCCATATTGTTTTTTGACTGTTTGTTGTTTTTCAGCATTTTCTGAATACATTTTTTTAACTTTTTGAAGAGCCATCTCGGGAGAAAACACTTTATTTTGGGCCCAGTCATTTGAAATTTTATAAGCTAAAGCTTTTTCAAAAATAGGATTGTCTCTAGCTACGAGAATATAATGAATTAAAATATTGACAACAGAAGAAGGCAAATTAGCTTTTCGAAGGATCTCTTCTAATGTCCATTCTTCATTTTTAGTCACATAACCGCCTTTTTGATCTTTGATCGAAGTCATAAAATCATAAGGACTAATTTGTTCGCTCACTTCGATGATTTTAATCTCATCTTCTGATAAACCTTGTTGTTTCAAATCATTTTCACGAACTTTTTGTTGTTTTTGATCAACTTGGATATCTTTTTCAACCACATCTTGCAACTGAACATTCTTTTGATTGTTTTTGTGATAATCATGGTAGACGACATTTTTTAATTTTCGTTCGTCAATATTCCCTGTTTCCATATCGCTAGCTTCTAAGATATACCGCTGCATGGCCAATTCATTAATACCATACATCGTATGCAAAACTAAAATCGTTTTTTCCAAATCTTTTGTAATTGCCGAACGATTGATATAGTGGCTGTTTAGCCCTGTATAAAAAAACTTAAAGTCAAATGTTTGAGCATCAATCGTCGGCCCCTCAGGCTGGGTTGCCCCTACTAATTCAACTGGTTCTTTCAATAACGCTTTTTCTTGTTTAAATAATTCTGCATCAAAACGATAGACATCTAAAAACGACTTTGTAACATCTTGAAATTTTTCTTTATTAAGAGGGGCCACTACAAAACGGCTTCTTAGGTTTCTAAATTTTCGTTCTCCGATCGTTTCAAAGAGAAGCAAACTTAGCAAGTCATCGTTAAAAAACACCGCACTAGATTGAGGTGCCAGTAGTTCATAAACATACAGCTTCTCTGGATCCGTTTGAAGATAACTTTTTAATAATCCGATAGCTTCTAATTTAATTCTTGCTTGATAGAGTTCGGGGATGCCTACATTCAGCAATGTCAACAATTCTGAATGTAAAATCCCTTCGCTCCAATAAGATTCTTCCCCAATTTCGGTCCATAACGTCATATACAAACTATAAGCTGTTGCCCCAATGAGAGGCTGATATAAAAAAGTCAGGATTTTTTGATCCATATCCGAAAGCAAGGCATTTTGTCGGACCATGAATCCGTCTTTTGGACTCATGTTTTTCCAAGGATAACTCAAATGCCGTCACACCTTTCTGATTCCATTAATTCTTTTCTGATTTCTTTTTTTCAAATTCTTGCAGTTCTTTTAAGAAAACGCTCATATCTTTGAATTGTCGGTACACACTTGCAAAACGAATATAAGCAACATCATCAACTTCTGCTAGTTTTTCCATGATGTATTCTCCAATAATAGCGGATGAAATTTCATTTTCTCCTAAACTGCGGATTTTATTTTCAACGTCGTCAACTATTTTCTCAACTTGTTCCACTGCAACGGGTCTTTTTTCACAAGAGCGAATGATGCCCCGCAAAATCTTTTCACGGTTAAATTCTTCGCGTGTGCCATTTTTCTTTATCACCAGTAATGGTGCTTGCTCTACTCGTTCAAACGTTGTAAATCGGAAACTACATGCTTCACATTCTCTTCTTCTGCGAATAGCACGTCCATCATCTGCAGGACGGCTATCGACAACTCTAGAACCATTATTTTGACAACGAGGACATTGCACTATTCATCATCCTTTTTTTTATGATTTCTCGCATTTTTTTATTACACTCGCCACGATTATACCCTATTATACCACAGGTAGTACCGAGGTGAAACACCAGAAAAGCCCCGCTAATACGGATGGTTCTTGATACGATAAAAAGAATGAGTCTACTTTACACTCATTCTTTCATCTAAAAATCTTTTAGTTAATTTAGAGCAGCGGTTTCTTCAAAAAAATGATCCAACCATTCCATTACTTGTTTTTTAGTTTCTTGACGTGTGCCATTATTATCGATCACTACATCCGCTCTTTTTATTTTTTCAGCAATAGGCAATTGGGCAGCGATCCTCTGTTCAGCTGTTTCACGCGTCAAAGTATCCCGCTCCATCAGTCTGGTAAGTTGTGTCTTTTCTGATAAGGCAACTACCATAACTTGATCCACTTCTGTTGAATAATTGCTTTCAAACAATAAAGGAATATCTAAGATGATCAGCGGCGGATTTGTTAATAAATAATGCGTTTTTTGTTCTCTGATCCATCTACGGATGTGTTTTCCTAAAAGCAAGTTTAGCGTTTCTCGTTGTTGGCTGTCTGCAAAAACAATCGTTCCTAATGCTTTACGGTCTAAAGAACCATCCGGTCGAAGCACTTCCTCACCAAAATGCTCTTGAATATCTTTTAAACCATCTGTTCCTGGCTCAACCACTACTCGTGCTCCAATATCTGCATCTACAACTGGTATACCTTTTTCTTTAAAAATTTCGCTAACAGTTGTTTTCCCCGTGGCAATGCCTCCTGTTAATCCTAAAACAAATGTCATCTGCTTCACCTCTTTTTTCATCCTGTAATCCGCTTTGTCTCCTGTTACTTTTGACAGCTCGGGCAAATGTGGGTGCCTCTTTGAGCCACTTTCAACTTTTGAATAGGTGTTCCACAGTAAATGCAGGGTTCATTTGTCTTTCCGTAAACATGCAGCTTCACTTGGAAACTACCGGCTTCTCCTAGAGCATTTTTATAAGTTCTAATAGTAGTCCCGCCAGCTTCCACAGCTTCCCCTAGCACTTGTATGATTGCTTCGTGGAGGCGTTTGGTTTCTGATAGTTTTAAGGTATTAGCCGGTCTTAGCGGGTGGATTTTAGCTTTAAAAAGGGCTTCGTCTACGTAGATATTTCCTAACCCTGCTACAACTTTTTGGTCTAACAACAAAGGCTTGATTGCCCGCGTTTTTTGTTTGAGTGTTTTTTGAAAAGAAGCAAGCTTAAACGTTTCTGGTACAGGCTCAGGACCTAATGTTTTCAAACCAGCAACACTTTCTTGTTCTCCTAATGGAACAAGAGTCATTCGGCCAAATTTCCGAACATCCAGGTAACGCAGGTCCCAGCCATCATCTAAATGAAAGACCACATGAGTGTGTTTCTTTAGCGGAGTTTCTTTCGCTTCTACTTCGTATTTCCCTTCCATCCGTAAATGGGATACCATCGCCCAGTGAGTGAAGAGAAAAATCAAGTATTTCCCTCTTCGTTCGAAACCAACCAACTTTTCTCCAATCAGCTGGTTTGCAAATTCTTCACTGTGAATGGGTCCAGAAATAATCCGGTCCCAATATACATCAACCCCTACAATGGTCCTGCCTTCGACAAGTTGGGCCAAACCTTTTCTGACCGTTTCCACTTCTGGTAATTCTGGCAATCTTTTAGCAACTCCTTTTCATCCTAGCTTGTTTTATTTCGCTTCGTACCAATTGTCGCCGCTGTCGCTTTCTACCTTTAACGGTACATTCAAATCTACTGCATTTTCCATCACTTCAGCAACCAATTTCTCAAGGATTGGAATTTCAGCTTCAGGCGCTTCAAAAATCAGCTCATCGTGTACTTGCAATAACATTGTTGCTTCTAATTTTTCTTCTTTCAACCGCTTATCCATTTCAATCATTGCCACTTTAATGATATCTGCAGCACTGCCTTGAATTGGAGTGTTCATTGCTGTGCGTTCAGCAAATGAACGTAAATTAAAATTACGTGAATTGATATCTGGTAAATAACGACGTCGATGGAAAAGTGTTTCAACGTACTCTTTATCTTTGGCTTCACGAACGATTTCTTCCATATAGGTTTTAACCCTGGGTATTTAATAAAATACGTATCTATAAAGTTCTGAGCTTCTTTACGGCTGATTTCTAAATTTTTTGATAAACCATAATCACTAATGCCGTATACAATGCCAAAGTTAACTGCTTTAGCACGACGGCGCATCTCAGAAGACACATCTTCTTGCTTTTCAATTCCAAAAACACGCATGGCTGTACTGGCATGGATATCTTGACCTTCAATAAAGGCAGCTTTTAAATGTTCGTCATCAGAAATATGCGCCAGAACGCGTAATTCAATTTGCGAATAGTCAGAAGCAAATATTTTCCACCCTTTATGGCTGGGAACAAAAGCTTGTCTGATCTTTCGTCCTTCTTCTAAACGAATAGGTATATTTTGCAGATTTGGATCAATAGAACTTAAACGCCCTGTTTGTGCAATAGTTTGCATGTACCGTGTATGGATCTTACCATTGTGTCCATGGATGACTTTTAATAAACCTTCAATATACGTTGACTGAAGTTTAGCGATTTGACGGTATTCTAAAATATCTGCCACGATGGGTGCTTGGTCTCGTAGTTGTTCAAGAACGTCTACAGCTGTTGAATACCCTGTTTTAGTTTTTTTGATAACTGGATAACCCATTTTTTCAAACAAGATGACGCCTAGCTGCTTAGGCGAATTCAAATTAAATTCTTCTCCCGCTTGCTCGTAAACTCGCTTTTCAATAGCTAACAAACGCTCTGCAAACTCAACTTTCATTTCTCGCAATCGTTGAGCATCCACCTTTATTCCTGTGATTTCCATCTCTGCTAAAACCATCGCCAACGGTAATTCCATATCGTAAAACAATTCGCTTTGGTTGTTTTCAGCTAAATGCTGTTCAAGTTGAGCACTTAAAACTAAAATTGCTTTGACTTTCCGCGCTAAATGATCTTGCATCACCGCCGGATCTTCCGGCAGATGAATTTTAGCCCTTTACCATAGACACTTTCGTCCGAAGCTACTTCAAAGTAATGATGTTCTGTTGCTACTTCTGATAAATCTTTGCTATTGTCTTTAGTATTCAATATATAAGAAGCCAGCAAAATATCGAATTGTATATTTTCAACATCGATACCATACCGTTTCAATACCACAAAAGTACGTTTAGCATCGAAAACTTGTTTGCTAAACTTCGGATTTTTAGCCCAATCTTGAAAATCTTTTGAATTTAAGACCAATTCCGGTTCCCCAACATAGATATGATCAACATTTCCCCAACTGATACTAACGATATCCGCTGTATGGTAATTGTCGGTCAGCATTTCAACATAGAGAGCCATTTTATCGCTGAACATCTCTGGTGAAATTTCCGTTACAGTTTCATAGACGATTGCTTCGCGGTTAGCTTCGTTTTCAGCATCATGTTCTGTTGTATCTAATCGGCTTAAATGTGTTTTGAAATCCATTTCTTTATAAAAATCAATCAATTTTTCCGTATTTGGTCCGGTATAAGCTAGATCTTCTATCTTAATGGTGATAGGCGAATCTTGATCAATGGTGGCTAAGCGTTTGCTTAAGAACGCCGTTTCTTTTTCATTGATCAAATTTTCTTTCATTTTGCTTTTCTTCATCTCGTTAACGTGATTGTAAATATTTTCAACTGAGCCGTATTCTTTTAATAATTTTAACGCTGTTTTTTCACCGATTTTAGTTACCCCTGGTATATTATCCGAAGCGTCCCCAGCGAGACCCTTCATGTCAATAATTTGCATCGGGGAAATTCCCATCTCTGCTTGAATAGACTCAACGGTGTATTCTTTCAGTTCGCTAACGCCTTTGACAGTGATATCCACCCGTACATTTTCTTTAGCTAGTTGTGTGAGATCTCGGTCGCCCGAAACGACGACCACATCAAATTCAGCAGGATTTGCTTGTGCTGACAAGGTTCCTATAATATCGTCCGCTTCATAATTGTCTAATTCATAATGCTTGATACCGAAGCCATTTAACAACTCGCGCAAATAAGGCATTTGTTCCGAAAATTCACTCGGTGTTTTTGATCTTCCGCCTTTATACTCTTCAAAAAAAGCATTTCTAAACGTCGTTTTTCCGGCATCGAAAGCAACTAAAACATGAGTAGGCTTTTCTTTAGTCAAGACATTTTCGATCATACTATGAAACCCATAAAGAGCATTCGTGTGTAAACCACTTTTATTTTTAAACCGTTCAAGCTGCTGGTGCAAAGCAAAAAAGCTCGGAATGCAACACTATTCCCATCGATTAATAATAATTTATTTTTTTGAGTCATAAAAAAGCTCCTTTGTTTTCAGTTCTATAAGGATTATTTCTCCCGTTCATCTTATGAAATGAACCGATCGATATGCCCCTTTTCTTCATTAATATTTTACCAAAAAAACCTTTAGATAGCGAATCTGGTAAAAGACGACTAGACTCACAAAGACTGGGGGAAAAAGTGTCTTTGCCACTTTTTCCCCCAGTCTCCATTTTGTTATTTATTTGCTTAATGTGGAACGGCTTAATAAGGTTTCATAAGCCAATTCGAATTTTTGAACATCTCCTGCACCCATAAAAATAGCAACTGCATCGTGGTGTTCCAATAAAGGTGACATGTTCTCTTCTTTCAAGATCAAAGCACCTGTATCGATTTTTTCAGCTAGGTCTTCGATTGTTACATCACCTTGTTGCTCACGTGCTGAACCAAAGATATCACATAGATAAACCGAATCGGCTAAATTAAGAGCTTCTGCAAATTCACTTAACATAGCTACAGTCCGAGTGAACGTATGTGGTTGGAAAATTGCAATGATTTCTTTATCAGGATACTTTTGTCGAGCAGCATCAATAGTTGCCCGTATTTCTGAAGGATGATGAGCATAATCATCAATAATGACCATATCTGCCATCAATTTTTCACTGAAACGGCGTTTAACACCAGCAAATGTTCTAAGATTAGCTGCCACTTTGTCTTTATCAATATTTTCATAATGACAGATGGCAATGACCGCTAAAGCATTTAGAATGTTGTGTTTGCCATATGTTGGAATTACAAAGTGGCCATAAAATTCATTTCTAATGTAAACGTCAAAACTTGAACCGGTGATTGAACGACTCAAGTTTTTAGCTTGGAAATCGTTGTGATCTCCGAAACCATAATACACAACAGGAACATTCGCATGCAATTTCACCAATTGCTCGTCATCTCCACAAGCAATAATGGCTTTTTGAACCTGTTGAGCCATCACACTAAAGGCGTCCACTACATCTTCCAAACTAGTAAAATAATCTGGATGATCGTAATCAATGTTGGTAATAATAGCATAATCAGGATGATACGCTAAGAAATGACGACGGTATTCGCACGCTTCCAGTACAAAGAAATCTGCATCGGGAACACCATGCCCGGTACCATCGCCGATCAAATAACTCGTATCTACAATTGTACTCATGACATGAGCCAGAAGTCCTGTCGTACTCGTTTTTCCATGTGAACCTGTAATCGTGATACTAGTATAGTGTTTCAGTAAATCACCAAGGAAATCCTGGTAACGTATTACTGATAATCCCAGTTCTTTAGCAGCAACAATTTCTTCATGTGAATCCGGAAAAGCATTTCCGGCGATAATGGTCAAGCCATTACGAATATTTTTTTATCAAAAGCCAGAATAGGAATACCGGCTTCTTCAATGTTTTTTTGTGTAAAGAAGTACTTGTCTACATCAGAACCTTGGACCTTAAAACCTTTATCATGAAGGATCAAAGCTAATGCACTCATGCCTGAACCTTTAATCCAACGAAATGATAGATTGTTTCATTATTCATTTTTATAAAGCCTCCATTATTTAGCTACATTTTGTTTGTTATTAGACTAAGTAACCCTGCTCTAAAGCTTGTTTTGTTTCTTTTTGATGACTGAATGGGTTTCAAAAAAATCTTTTGTCCTATCAGCACCATCTGCTTAAGGCGGGAATCAATTAAATTCATTGCTTTGTTAATTGTTTTTTTCAAAAATATCCTTTGCAAAATACAACGAATACAGTATACCATGATTTTTTTTTTTAGCCTACCAATAATAAGCTTCTGCTTGAATCTTAATTTAAACCAAATATTGGCAGCGAATACATGTAATAAATGAAACCAATTTCTCATCTAAATAGACTAATGGATACTTAATACTAATAAAGTTAGCGGTATAAAAAAAGATTCATAGACAAATCGTGTTGGGAATTCTTAGGGGAAATGAATTTCTGCCGGAATTTCAAAATCGTAGAAGATAAATACCTTTATTTGGCTTACCAATACCAAAAAAGCTGAGACCAAATGTCTCAGTTAGTATGTTTTATAGGTATTTTCTTCATAGTCGGCTTTAGTGATAAAACATCACGTGGTTTTGAGCCTTTATTAGCAGAAATCAAGTTCTCACTTTCAGCGATTCAATTAAATTAGATGCTCGATTAAACCCAATTTTAAACTTGCGTTGTAAAGAAGACGCTGAGACTTGACCTTCATCAATAATAAACGGCAAAATTTCACCAAATAATTCATCTTTATTTTCAACAGCTTCCACTCTAGCCAAAGGGTTTCAGGTTCAAAAAGATAATTGGTTTTCCGTTGATCTTTTACATGTTTTACAATAGAATCAATTTCCTTTTCTACATAAGTCCTTGAATTCGGATCGGCTGACTGGCTCCATTCTCCAAGAATAGCATATCGCCTCGTCCTAATAATTTTTCTGCCCCTCCACTGTCCATAATAGTACGGGAATCCACTTGACTAGAAACCATGAAAGCAACTCGTGTAGGAATATTATTTTTAATCGTTCCAGTAATAACATCAACACTCGGCCGTTGTGTCGCTACTAAAGATGAATGCTGCAGCTCGTGCTTTTTGTGTAATACGCACAATAGAATCTTGAACATCGCTGCTTGCAACCATCATCAAATCGGCTAATTCATCAATAACAATCACAATGTAAGGCAACCTCAAGCCATAATCTCCATGCTCTTCAGCTTTTTCATTAAAGCGCTGAATGTTTCTTACCCCAGCAGCTGCTAATTTTTGATACCGCTCTTCCATTTCATTAACAGCCCATTTCAATGCTTCACTCGCTGCTTTAGGTTCTGAATAACCGGTGACAAAAGATGTGGTATCGCATTATAAGGTGCTAACTCAACAGCTTTCGGATCAATTAAAATCAGTTTAACTTCGCTTGGCTTAGCCTTATACAACAAGCTGACTAAGATAGAGTTGATAAATACACTTTTCCCTGATCCTGTTGCGCCGGCAATTAAACCATGCGGCATTTTATCAATCGTTGAAACCACTGCATCACCAGCTAAATTGACACCGATCGCAACTGTTAACGGAGAAGGATTGTTTTTGAATCCTCACTCGCCATTACTTCTGAAAGCATAAAGGTCTTGAATTTTTATTTGGTATTTCAACCCCTACCGTACTTTTCCCAGGAATAGGAGCTTCGATACGGATATCTTTCGCTGCTAGAGCCAATTTCAGATCATCGGATAAATTAGTGATTTTATTTACTTTTACACCTCGACCCAGTTGCAATTCGAATTGGGTAACGCAGGACCAACTGTCCACCCTACTACTTGAGCGTTGATATTAAATGCTCTAACGTCTCATTTAGTAACTCGGCTTGACCTAATACCCAATCATCCACAGCATTGCTTTTAAATTCAACCGGTGGATTTAACAATTCTAATGAAGGAACTGGTAAGCACTTAACTCTACTTTTCTTCTAATCCTCTTCTAATTTCTGTGGCAACTAATGGCTGTTTTTCATTTTTTCAGTTGTTGAGTGTTGTTCTCATTTGATAATTCATTTCTCGCAGAAACAAAAGTTTTTTCTTGATGAGGCAAATCATTCGTTGGTTTTTCTGCTGTCATGGCTGTTTCCGATACTGAAAGTGTAGCTGGCTCCTCATTTAATGACTCCTTATGAGGCAGCTCAGCTCCGTTCTCTGTTAGGATGATCGGTGCTGCTGACGAGATAGTCTGATCTGCTTTTCATCCCCATGACGATCCGGCAATTCTTTTTGAAGCTCTCTGTTTAATTGTTCCTCTAGTTTCTTTTGGGGTAGTTCTTTTCTTCAAGAATGTCCGGTTCTTGTTCTTTAAAGGTTTGTTTATCTAAATAATGCAGACGACTCATTGCTGCTTTAAATTCCAACATTTCATTTCTTCAGCTGTCAGTTCTTCAGTTGTTGATTCAGCTAAAGAAGCTTCCGTGCTTTCAGACAAGTCTGCATCCATTGCTGCACTGGTTTCGTCTTCTTTTGGTGCGAAGCATCTGCATCAATAACAGTTGATTGAATCTCATTGTCTGGCACCGCAGCTTTATTCTCTTGGCTCTCTTCGATTGATTCATTCGCTTCTTCTATCGCTGACTCTTTTTCTAAGGTCGGCAATGGTTCTAAATTAACGGCAAGGTCCGTTTCTTTAGGTTCTTCAGATACTCTTAAGGTTTCATTTGGAACAAGTATTTCGGGTCTTCAGGCATAACAATTTCATTGTCGGTACCTTTTTCATTAAAATACCCTGATACATTTTTTCCATTATTTAGACGGGTATCTTGATCCTCTTCGATCATTCCTGCTAATGAACGCCTTAACGTTCTTTTGCGCTGATTAAAAGAACTAGATTGTTTTTCTTCTTCCGGATTCTCTAAAACAACAGGCTCCTCTGGTGTCGTTGCTAAAAGGTACAGCATGTTCTTCTTTAAATAAACTTTCCATTTTTGCAGACAAATGATCAACCAATAAAATAAATTCATTGGCTTCTTTTTTAATTCTTTGTGCTATCTTTTATAATCAATCTTTTTTTTCTCTTTTTATCATTCTCTTGAAATCCATAATAAGGCGAAGGTATTTTTTGAACTTTAAAAGGAGTCGAACTCCGTCCAGTTTGAAACGGCATATCGTCATTTTTCAAAGCTTCTTTGGCTTTTTCATGGTTTCTTATTCGATTTCCCATAGCTTCTTTTCTTTTTTAATTGGGATTTTGAGTAGCGATAACTTTAGATTTTTCCGTTCGCTGTTTTCGTTCTAGATTGTTTTGACTAATCAACTCAGAAAAAAGCATTTCCGACCCTTTCGTAGGCAGTTCGCGGTTAATTTTATGGGTTGTTCAAGTTGGCTATTTTTTGTACGAGTAAAAAGGCTCTCTTTCTTCGCTACGTTTCAGAGTCACGATAGAAAGGAAACTTGGTTTTATGTGACCGTTTCTGGCCCTTTTGATAACTTGGTCCATCATATTTTGGCATGATGACGCTCCTTTCCTCTCTGTAGTTTCGTGTCTTAGTTTAACACAAATATCAAAGGCATTGTAGGGCTAATCTTACTCATTTGTTTAGAATAAATATGAAAACGAAATAAGACAGTAGTCATTATTGCACTACTGTCTTATCTTATTTCATTTATTTAGTTCATTTGAAATGCTTCTCCTGTTACAGCTGATCCAGGTAAAACTAAAATACCTTTTGTCGCTTCCGGGTTTTCTATGCCTAGTTCTTTAGCTGAACAAACCATACCGTGACTTGGTTCTCCCCTTAACTCGCCATCCCAAATAATCAAACCATTTGGCATCATAGCACCTACTTTAGCCACAACGACCTTTTGCCCTTTAGCAATATTCGCTGCGCCGCAAACAATTTGAATCACTTGTTCTTGATCTACTTCTATTTGTGTAATAGAAAGGTGATCAGAATCTGGATGAGGCACACATTCTTTTACTTCACCAACCACAAACTTAGGAGTTGTGTCCGCTACTAGCTGTTCATTAAAACCGGCTTTTGATAAGCAGTTATTTAATTGATCCACTTGTTCCGTTGTTAATGTCACAGGCCCTTTCCCTTCAAGTTGAAGCACATCTGACACTTGGAAGAAGTTAAAGCCAATCGTTTCGCCTGTTTCTGATTAAAGATGCGTGTAATATTTTCTTTTGTTTCAAATCCTTGTTCTGCAAACACACTTTTTCCTGTCATTAAGATTAATGTGTCCCCTATGCCATCCCTATTGTAACTGCTTATTATCATGTAATTTTCTCATCCTTTTTCTGTATTTCTTATTACTAAGACATCGCATGGAGCTTGTCGAATAATGTATTCACTAACGCTTCCAATCATCCAGCGCTCAACCATATTCAACCCTGTTTTTCCAACAACGATCAAATCACTACGGTGTCGTTCAGGGATATCTTTTGCTAACTCTATTTTCGGAGACCCTTTTACAAGTTCCGTCGTTACTTTATCTAAACCTGCTGCTTTAGCTTTATCGCCATATTCTTTCAACAGCTTTTCCATTTCAGTTAGATCAAATTCAAGAACGTCAAAACTGGCGCTTTCAATCCCCATATTATAAGAACGCGTATCAATGACATGTGCAATAACTAACTCACTATGATTTCGTTTAGCGATTTCAACAGCTTGTTCAAAAGCTTCTTTAGCAGAATCGCTTCCATCAACAGCAACTAAAATATGAGCGTATTGTTGAGTATCTTGTAACATATCCTCATCTCCTTATAATTTATATGGTGCTAGATAAGCTTAGTATATTACAATGTTTCGATAAAAGCTTCAATTTCCTCTTTTGTTTTACGATCTTTGCTGACAAAGCGTCCAACTTCTTGCCCTTTTCAAAAGCTACAAAACTGGGAATACCAAAAATAGCTAATTCTCCACACAAATCAATAAAACGGTCTCGATCCACTTCAATAAACTGAACCTCAGGATAGCTTTCAACAATTTCTGGCATGACTGGTTTTATAAATGTACAATCGCCACACCAGTCTGCCGTGAAAAAGAATACCACTTTATCGGCTTGTGTAAGCAAATCAAATTCTTCAACGGTTGCTAATTTTTTCATTTTCGCACTCCTTTTATTGATTTAATTGTTTTCATAATTTCAAATGTACTGCGATCCAACGTACGGGCAATTTGAAGAACCATTTCTTTAGCTGCAGCATAGTCATCAATATGAAAAACCGTTTGATGAGTATGGATATAACGTGCACACACACCAATTACTGCGCTGGGAACTCCATTATTCATAACATGAGCCGCCCACCAGCATCTGTTCCGCCTTTAGAAACAAAATTGATAAGGAATATTGTGAGTCTCAGCTGTATCCAATAAAAATTCACGCATACCTTTCAACGTGATCATACCTGGATCTTGGATTCTCAGTAAAAATCCTTCGCCTAAATGTCCAAAATTCGCTTTATCACCCGTCAAGTCATCGGCAGCAGAACAATCAACAGCAAAAAATAAATCAGGTTTGAATTGATGAACCGCTCCTTTAGTTCCTCGTAAGCCGACTTCCTCTTGAACGTTTGCTCCAGCAATCAAAGTATTTGGCAATTCTTCACCATCAACTCTTTGAGCGCTTCTATCACGACAGTCGTTCCATAACGATTATCCCAAGCTTTCCCAAGTATTTTTTTGCCGTTTGGCCATCTTAACCGTTTCAACATCGGCACGATAGTATCGCCAGGTCGAACACCAAAAGCTTCGCTTCTTCTTTAGAATCAAAACCTGCATCAAAAAGGATATCGCCTATTTCCGGTTTCCCTGCTTGTCCATCTTTCCCTCTCAAAAGATGCGGCGGCACAGAAGATGAAACACAAGGTAATCTCCCTTTGCTGTCTGCAATGTGAACCGTTGTGCCGAAACAACATAAGGATCCATCCGCCTAGAGGAACCACGTTAAAAAGTCCTTGTTC